>JBEKEC010000062.1:0-30183 GCA_050014015.1 Tepidisphaeraceae bacterium | reverse complement strand
TGGCGAAAACTCAACGGCAGCACGTTGCTGCCGGAGGTGATCGCAGGAGTGGTCTTCAAAGATGGAACGAAGCTCGCCGCTTAAACTGTCGCGGCCATCCACTACTTTTGGGAATATCTCGTTAATGTGCTTTGGGTCAGGCGTCCCCGTCAAAATCTCTGGACGAGCGGCAACACAGATTGGCGGGCTGTATCGGCCAGCGCCACCAAAATCACTCGCGTATTCCTTGATTAGTTGAGCGTAATCAACATCGCTGCCAAACGCTTTCCGCATGGCCTCCCGATACGCACTAAAGGCATCGCTGGTGATCTGAACGCGGTCGCTTAGGCGATTGGCAAGATCGGCCGTAAATTCGTTCGCGCAACGACCATTCCGCTCGCCGACAAGCCAATTGATTGCGAGCTTGCTGTCAGCGTCGATGGCAACCCATGTCCAGCAATCGCCATGACCGTGGCCGTGGTTGTCTGCGGTGATATTCTGTTTTTTGCAATGGATGAAGCTCCAAATTTCGTCCAGTTGCACGCGCTTCGTTGTCAAATCGCAGACCGTCAAATCGTGGTAATCGGCCGCGAGCGTACCGGCATCGGCCAGCAGGCGAAGGATCGTGATTTTCGAGACGTGGAACATCCGGGCCGTGGCTGAAATGCTCATCCCTTCGACAAGGGCCGTAAGGATTTGCGCCCGTTGGGTTGTGCTTAGCTTTTTCATGTCTATTATTGTACGGACTAATTCCGGACAGTCAAGAATAGTCTTCTTGATTTGTACGATTTTTATCCGTACACTATTTAACCATGGCAAAACCAGGACGACCGAAGAACCCCAAGGGTACGAGCAAAGAGGAGTATCTCGAACTGCGCCTAGACGCCAACGAAAAACAGGCGTTTTGGGACGCCGCCGACTTGGCGGGCATGGCCCTTTCAGTCTGGGTCCGCGAGCGACTGCGGAAGGCCGCTCGAAAGGAACTGGAGGATGCGGATAAGCCTGTGGCATTTCTTGAAAGTCTTTCTGGTTAGTCCTTAGTCGTGCAGCGATGGATATCAATATTTAACCTCCATCCATCATCGTATTTGTGAATGTCGGCGCGCGTGATGACCCCACTGACGGTTAGCTGATCGTGCTTCACGCACGTCCTTATCCTTTCAATCTGTTTTGCGCTTGCCCCATCGAAATATCCGTAAAGAAGAACTGACAGTCCGCTTCTCGCGTCCATGGGAGAATCGGCGGCGACCACTGGAATCCATTGATATTGTCCTTGACCTGTGGGGCCACCCCAATCAAACGAAAATTTCATTTCTGCGGGACGGCCGATAAACCTCTTCAATTTCTCATTAATTCTCACTTCTACCCGTTCCCACCTTCCGTCTTTTGGAATCAATCGCTTGGGAATCCTTTTAGATATTTTTTCGACGTTTTGTACCAGCCTGACCCGGCGGATCGTCAAGGCGATAACATGCGAGACCCAAGGCCAAATGAGGAGCAGAATCAACCCAAACAGTAGAGTCTCGAAAATAGCTTTAACTATGCGCGGTTCGTTTTTGACTGTTAGCCATTGCGGCGGCGTTCCCCCCAAGTCGGCGATATGACTGCGAGCCGTAACAATTAGGTCACTGCCAGAGCTGAGAACGGCAAAGGATATGTACCCCAAAACAATCACGATAACTCCCCGAATGGCCTGTAATATCCGCATGAAATTTCTCCAGTTGTCGGGCACGCCCAGCGCGGCCCTATCACTGGAGAAGAAATAAAGCCGCGCCGTGGCATCGACGGGTAGCAACTCCCGCCGTTCCCGATTACTGGATATTGTGACCTGTCTGGATTGTGCTGTAAAACCGGAGACCGGTGATGACTCGTTTCCGAGAATTCGCCAGCTTCCCCCCAATGATCTTCGTTATTTCTGTGATTGCCGAGCCGCCTCAGCCCCCGCCTCAAACGCCGCCCTAAGCAACGCCATAGCCCTCGCATCGACCTTGCCCACCCCGCGAGACCAAGCGTCCCAGGCGGCCTCCAAATCGACTGGCAACGGCTCCGAATGCTTGGCCACTGTTTCTTTGACGACCCTTGCCGCAGATTGGTTAGCGTCCATGATGGATCGGTCCTTTCGCGTAAGGTATTATACGGTCGGGAAATGGGATGCGAAGGGAATTCGGGACAACAGAGTATACCATTACCAACATGCATCCCAAACAATAACCTAACTGTTGCCGGTTCGCAAGGAAAAAATTCGAGGTTCGTTTGTTTTCCGCTTGAGTAAGAATTCCCGCCAAGTAGCTTTCCATTTCCCAGGGACGTGAGCACTTCGGGCTGTGTGATAAAGAACTTATGTCCCGGTTTCCCACCGGATATCCCGGTTTCCCTCCGAAACTAATCCAAATCGCCAAGAGAGCGATTGACTTCGAGATTGAATGTAGATATCATTCAGCATCGTTGCAGAATGCTTTCTACATCGTTTCCAAAGGAGCAACTCATGGTGGCGACAACGCAGGCGGGGCCCAATGCGGTGGGTGCGGCTATATCACGAATCCGCGACGCGGCGGGTATAACTCAGGCGGCACTGGCGAAAAGGCTACCGATGAGCGCCCCAACAATCTCCCGGATCGAAAAGGGAGAAGTCGAATTACCCGGCGACGAATTGAATGCGCTGCTGGATGCCATTGGCACCGACGATGCACGTGAGTTCAAGGCGTTCTTGGCGCAGGAGTGGCGAAATCTGCAGCGTCCGGAATTCCACCATCCCAGCCGGCAGGATTTATGGCGAGCGGAGCGGATACTCCAGGCAATCGAGCAACTTAAGACTCCTGATGCCAAGGCGGCATTCGTAAAGCAGGTGGAGTTCTACGAGGCTGAGGTAAGGGCCGCCGCTCATTTCCTGCTCGATTTGGCTCATGACTTGGCTTTCATAGGAAGTATCGGCGTTGGTAAATCCACAACGATTTGCTCGTTGGCCGACCTGCGCCTGCCGGATGAGAAAACGCTAACGCAGAAGATGGTTCTTGAGGCAGGAGGTGGAGGCACGACGATCTGTGAAGTTCAAATCGCCCGCGGCCCGCAGTTCGGGCTCATCGTCCAGTCGCAGTCCGAGGCGGCGATCCGTCAGGATGTGGCTGACTTCGCCGAGTACTTGATGCGGGCACGGGGCACAGACGAGAAGATGGGGGCAGTGGAGGATGGCATCGGTGTGAGCCGCGAACTCGAGCGGGCCATACGTAACATGGCAGGGCTTGCGGTTGTATCGCGTCGGGAAGAATCGGGAAAGCGAACGAAGAATGATCCTGCGCGTGATCTGGCCGCCTCTGCATCCTCGGCAGCTGACCTTGCCATAGAGATTCTCTCTCGAATGAAACTGCCACGTCGCGATGGGCGGACATTGTGGTATTCCGCCACGGAGTCAGACCCTCCCCTTCGATGGCTTCAAAGGATGTTTGCGGAGATCAACAACGGTCGCCATTCTGACTTTTCGATTCCCGAGCGAATCGAGGTTGTGGTTCCAGGCCCCGTGCTCGCGCACCCGCATTACTCGCTTCGGATTATAGATACGCGAGGAGTCGACCAAACATCGCAGCGGGCCGATATTGAGTGCCACTTCGACAACCCGCGGACCCTCATCGTGCTTTGTTCGAGGTTCATGGATGCGCCCGAGCAAACCGTGCAGATGCTCCTGGAGCGTTCAAGAGCAGCGGGAGTTTCCGGCGTCGAATCGCGCAGCGTCGTCTTGGTGTTGGCGAGACCCAACGAGGCAGCATCCATGAAAGACCATGCTGGCCCGGTTGCCGACGACGACGAGGGGTACGACGTAAAGCGCGATCAGATCGTGTCCGCGCTGAGCAGGATTGGCCTGCCCGGCGTGTCGGTGTCTTTTTTCAACGCAATGTACGATGACTTCGCACCGACTCGGGAATCCATTATCCGGATGATTGACCGCATCAGGGATCGCCAAGCGCGCCGGATAAGCAGCCTTTCGTCAACCATTGAAAGGCTCGTTCAGAACAAGGAACAGGAAGAGACCCATGCCGTTTTCAATGACGCGATGCGGCGCGTATTGGTCTGGCTCGATAAGAATGGGGACCTCGGTGAATTGACCGACGCCATTCAGCAGCAGCTTGTCTCGACGATTCGATCCACGCATGCTCGTAGTGTCTGGGCATCCACACGGCGGAAGGGGGCTTATCCCAATCTGGATTACTACTACCAACTTGGGCGTGGCGCTCGCATCGCGGCCGCGAAGCACGTTCAAGATCGTGTCACGGCGTTAAAGGCGATCATCACCAACCTTGTCGACGATGAGCAGTTGAGTCCGGCACACGATTTCCTCCGCGAGATCTCCGGTAGGGTGAACAGCGAGGCAGATGAAATGTTCCAGCACCTCCAGGTTGCGGGGAGTTCCGCGTTCGAGCAGCCCCTCAGCGACGACGTTGAGTTCTGGAAAGCGTGCGAAGACCGATGGGGGCAGGGCAGCGGTTACCGCGACGACATCGCGTCAAAAAGTGACCACTGGTTCGAGAATGAGATCGCGCGCAATGAACGCCGTGTCATCGTGCAGCTAATCGTCGATGGTTGGACCGGGCTCGTCTCCCGAATGCGTCAACTGATTAATGAGGTTTCGACGCAGCATGCATCCACGGCGTGATCCCGGCGAGGATGGGTTTGGCAAGAAAAGCCGTCATTCAAGATTTCCGTTGTCGCGGCAAAGGACCGGAAAGATCGCTAGGCCGTGGGCGATATGGACAATGCATGGCTCGATTTGCGAAAGGAAACGCCGCGGGCTTTGGCAAGCTCAGTCCAGGTAAGCGGGCAACCGGGATGCAGCGATGGAGTTTTGCGAGCCGATGGCGGATTTTCGGTTGGATACGATATTTGCCGCGGCCCCGTGGACGGGATAAAATCTGGCGATGAGCAAAGCTGAAATCCTTGCCGAACTGCCGAAGCTCAAGGCGGAGGAACTGGCTGAGGTGCAAGCCAAGCTTGATGAACTTGCCGGGGAACAATGGCTTGACGATGGGGAACTGGCCGATGGCGCCAAGGCGGCGCTGGATGCGGCCTTGGCGGATTATGGGAAGAACCCGGATGCCGGCAGTCCATGGCAGGAAGTCGAGGCCCGCATCCGCGCGAAGTTGCGTCCATGATTCGCCGGCTCATCATCCGCGCGGAGGCTGAAGCGGATATTTCCGATGCTGCGCTTTGGTATCAAGCCAAACGGGCGGGGTTGGGGGAAGAATTCATCACCGAAGTTCGTGCGGCAATCGAGAGCGCTGCCGCGAATCCCCGCAAATATCGGCGACTGCGTCGTCGTCCCGAAGTGCGCCGGGTGCTTACCCGGCGTTTTCCATATCGCGTTTTCTTCGTGCTCCGGGTGCGATGCCATTGTCGTATTTCGAGTCCTCCACGGAGCGCGCCACGAACGGGAATGGAAAACGGGCATTCCGGAGGGTTAGGAATACGCCGCACAAGTGCGGCGGCTAAACGAATGCGCTCGCCAATCGGTGCGGTTCGTTTTAGAATCGGCGCATGATCTATCGCATCGACGTTCGGGCACGCGGCGGAAACGATCCGCTGGGGGATTCGATCCGGCAGCAAATCCGCGATCTGGGGAAGAAAGTGGAATCCGTGCAAACTTCGCGGATTTTTCTGCTGGATACGGATGCCGATGCGGCCAGGGTGCGGAGGATCGCGGGGGAGTTGCTGGCCGATCCGGTGGTGGAGACGGCGGAGATTTTTTCGGGGAATTCAAATGACGAGCAGGCGAGCCGGATCGAGGTGCATCTGAAGCCGGGGGTCATGGACCCGGTGGCGGCCAGCACGGAAATGGCGGTGAGGGATTTTGGGGTGGAGGTGAGGCAGGTGAGGACCGGGCGGGCGTGTTTGATCAGGCCGCGGATGGGGGTGGAGGAGCTAAGGGAAATCGCGGGGAGGGTTTTGGCCAACGGGGTCATCGAATCGGTTTATTTTGAGCCGTATTGGCCGCGGAGTTTTGAGAGCGGAAGGGAGGGGGCGTTTGGGGTTCGGCGGATTGAGGTGCGGGAACTTTCGGACGTGCTGCTGGCGAAGCTGAGCCGGGAGGGGCATCTGTTTCTTTCGCCGGCGGAGATGAAAGCGATACAGGAGTATTTTCGCGGGCAAGGGCGGGAGCCGACGGACGTCGAGTTGGAGACGCTGGCGCAGACGTGGAGCGAGCATTGCGTGCATAAGACGCTGAAGAGCGCGGTGGACGTGGAAGTGCGGGATGAACATGGGAAGAAGATCGGCTCGCGGCGGTATGGGAATCTGATCAAGGAGACCATTTTCGCCAGCACGATGCGGATCATTCAGGGGGATAAATCAGGGCAATCGCACCCCCACCCCAACCCTCCCCCTGAGTACATGGGGAGGGGGAAAGAATTTTGCCTGTCGGTTTTCGTGGACAACGCGGGGGTGGTGGCGTTCGACGAGACGGATGCGGTTTGTTTCAAGGTGGAGACGCATAACCATCCCAGCGCGATCGAGCCGTACGGCGGCAGCGCCACCGGGGCGGGCGGGGTGATCCGGGACGTGCTGGGGACGGGGCTGGCGGCGAAGCCGGTGGCTAATACGGATGTGTTCTGCGTCGCGTTTCCGGATTCCCAGCGCGGCCCGCTGCCCAAGGGGATCATCCATCCCAAGCGGATTCTGCAACAGGTGGTGGCGGGCGTGCGGGATTACGGGAACCGGATGGGTATCCCAACCGTGAACGGAGCGGTTTATTTCGATGAGGGGTATCTGGGAAATCCGCTGGTGTTTTGCGGATGCGTGGGGTTGATACCGCGCGACAAAATCAACAAGGCCGCGCAAGACGGCGACGCGATCGTGCTGCTGGGAGGAAGGACCGGAAGGGATGGGATTCACGGGGCGACGTTTTCCAGCGCGGAGTTGACGGATACGCATGCCGATGAATTTTCGCATGCCGTGCAGATCGGCAACGCGATCACGGAGAAGAAGATGGCGGACGTGATCCTGGCGGCGCGCGACCTGGGGCTGTTCACGGCGATCACCGATTGCGGGGCGGGCGGGCTTTCATCGGCGGTGGGCGAGATGGGGGAAAAGATCGGGGCGGCCGTCGAGTTGGAAAAGGTGCCGTTGAAATATGCGGGGCTGCGCTACGATGAAATCTGGATCAGCGAAGCGCAGGAGCGGATGGTGCTGGCCGTGCCGGGGAAAGACGTTGATGAGCTTTTGAAGCTGGCGCGGGGCGAGGACGTCGAGGCGACGGTCATCGGGAAATTCGGCGAAGTCGAAAAACAACTGATTTTGAGATACGCCGGGCAGGAGGTCGGGCGGCTGTCGATGGATTTTTTGCATCATGGGATTCCGATGCCGACGAGGAAGGCGGTGGTGGTGGAAGCGCCGCGGCGTCAGCCGGCGCCGCCGGCGGCGATTTCGCCTGAATCGTTCAAGCAGAAACTTCTGGGGCTGCTTTCGCATCCGAACATCGCGAGCAAGCACTGGATCATCCGGCAATACGATCACGAGGTTCAGGGCGGATCGGTGATCAAGCCGCTGGTGGGTCCGATGCAGGTCGGCCCATCCGATGCGGCGGTGCTCCGGCCGAAGCTTGGCAGCCGGCGAGGCGTGGTACTCGGGTGCGGGCTTTGTCCGCAGATCGAAGATCCGTACGAGATGGCGATGGCATCCATCGACGAGGCGATCCGCAACGTGGTGGCGGTGGGCGCGGACCCGGATCGCGTGGCGATCCTGGACAATTTCTGCTGGCCGAGCGTGGACGATGAGCTGACGATGGGCACGCTGGTGCGGGCGTGCCAGGCGTGCCATGATGCGGCAATCGGGTACGGCATACCGTTCATCAGCGGCAAGGATTCGCTGCACAATCAGTTCACCAATCATGAGACGGGGCAGATTCTGCGTATCCCGCGCACGCTGCTGATCAGCGCGATCGGAGTCATCGAGGACGCGCGGAAATGCATCACGATGGATTTCAAATCGGCCGGAAGCCATGTCGCGCTGATCGAGGCGAGGGATCCGGGCGATCCGGCGGCACTGGGCCGTTTGCATCGAGCGATGGCGAAGCTGATCGGTGCGGGCAGAGTGGCGGCGTGTCACGATGCCAGCGACGGCGGGATTGCGGTCGCGGCGGCGGAAATGTGCATCGCGTCGGGACTGGGATTGGTGGTGAGCGAACCGTTGCTGGGCACGGATGCGGCGTTCGCGGAAAGCAACGGACGATTCCTGGTGGAATTGCCGAGGGGCATCAACGGAGAGGCGATTGAACGCGAGTTGGATGGGACAGCGGGTGTCAGTGTTTTTGGGATCGTCCAGACGACGAAGGCGGTGAAAATCGCCGGGCGGGAAATCGGGTTGGATGAATTGACCGCGGCGTGGCGGGGAACTTTGGATTGGTGAGCCGATGGGCGAGCGGTTTGTTTTGGTGACGGGCAGCAGTACGGGCATCGGCAAAGCGTGCGCACTGTATCTGGCGAAAAGGGGATTTTCCGTGATCGCGGGGGTTCGGCGCGGCGAGGACGCGAAGAACCTCGAACTGATCGCGGGCGGAAATCTGCAAGGGATTCTATTGGACATCGCGGATAGCGGGTCGATCGGGGCGGCGGCGAAACGGATCGCGCAGATCACGGGGGAATCGGGGCTGGCGGGAATCGTCAACAACGCCGGGATCAGCGTGCCGGGACCGGTGGAATTTATTTCGCGGGAGGATTGGCGGCGGCAGTTTGAGGTGAACGTTTTTGGGCAGGCGGAGTTGACGCGGGAGTTATTGCCGCTGGTTCGGCGGCACGTGGCGGGGCGCGGGCATGGAGCGGGGCGAATCGTGTTCATCGGCTCAATCGCGGGGCGAATCGCGATGCCGATCTCGGGGCCTTACTCGGCGTCGAAGCACGCGATCGCCGCAATTGTCGCGGCGCTGCGGATGGAATTGCGCGAGCAGGGGATTCACGTTTGCCTGATCGAGCCGGGGGCAATCCAATCGGAAATCTGGAGGAAGGGGATTGAATTCGCGGCGACGATAGCGCCGGATGCGCCGCCGCGGGAGTTGTACGGGCGGCAGATCGACGCGGCGGTTGGCAGCGCGCGTAATTCGGCAGCCGGGGCGATTGGGGCGGATCGAGTCGCTCGAGTTGTCTGGCGCTGTCTGAGCAGCCCGCGGCCGCCGATTCGAAAAACAGTCGGGCGCGACGCGATGCTCGCGGCGGTCCTCAAACGAGTTCTTCCGGAAAAATGGTTCGATGAGATTTTGCTGAGGGCGCTGAAGATTCGCTGAGCGGTGGCGCGGCTCATCCGCACTGATCGGGGCTCGATAAAGACGGACCTAGCAATAAATCACATTTCTGACCCCCGGTTGTTGTGCGACTGGGCAATCTGATCCGGCGCGCAAGCACTCTGGTTGTGTCGCTTTTTGATCCATATTTGGCGCTATTGCCGACGCAATATTCCGAAAAAATAACCTAGTTTTATCTTGAACCCAGGGGTTTGTGATTTAAATTAGTCCTTGTGCTGTCAGAGTTTGCGATCTTTGACGCACGGTGGGCGCGTGCTTCCCTGTAGGAGGCGGAACCGAGACAAGCGAAGTAAAAGCGGAGTTCGAGAAGGGACTGGCACTTCGATCGTTTTTGGTTCGGCGCACTCGTCGGGCGGTGAATCGTCGTTGGATCAGAAGCACGGTTTTGGACGCGTTCTTAGGAGGCGAGTCTTACCATGAAACCATTTCATTTTTTGGTGTGTCTGGCGCTGACGGGATCGGTCGGATTGTTCGTGAAGGCGCGCGTGGCGGATGCGTCTTTGTACGGCAATTTTGCCGGGCCCAACATTACGTACTTCAACGTGACGGAATCGGATTCGCAGATCGCGGGCCCGCCGCCGGTGACTTCGACGCCGACCGGGCTCTTCGGCGCGCCGGCGTTGTCGCCGCCCAACAGCGATAATTTGTCGTTCCCCGCGTTGACCTTTTCGGACCTTGTGGCGGATGGGCAATTCGAGCTGCAGGATGGGAAGCTGACGTTCGACGTGGCGCCGACGACCCCGCCGGGAACGGCGACGATTCATTCTCTGGCATTCGATGAGGGAGGCGAGTGGAGAGTGGACGGACCGGAGGGGGATGCATCGGCCGAGGCAACGCTGGTGTTCAACGACCTGCGGATTACGGCGATCAACGGGGTGCCGCTGGGGGCGGCGATCATCGTGAATCCGACATTTACGGAGAGCGATACGGTCCAAAGCGGATCGGCGGACGTGAGCAAGGCAGATGGGGATATTACGTTCACGTCGACCGGCGCGGATGCGGTGGGGACGTGGGACATCACGGCGGACTTTAACCTCGACGCGGCATTGGCCGCCGCGGACGAGACGGGCAGGGTCACCAGCATTTCCGTCGCGTTGGACGATCAGTTGTTTGCCCAAACAACGGAAGTTTCAAGCTTGACCCTGGCGAGCATCGATAAGAAGCATTTCATTGTCGGCGGCACGACGACGGGAGTTTTGCCGGAGCCGGGATCGTTGTCGCTTCTGTTGGGCGGGGGCTTGATGATGATGCGGCGTCGGAAACGGGCGTCGCATTGATTGGCACAGATCGATAACTCAGCGCCCGGGTGCTTCTTGACACCCCTGAGCCGGCCGATAAAGTCTTTTGTTCCGCCTATTCGGCAGTAGCTCAATGGTAGAGCAGCCGGCTGTTAACCGGCTGGTTGTAGGTTCGAGTCCTACCTGCCGAGTTGTTCGTGAGTCGCGACGAACGCTAAATACAGCGTACGTCCCCGCGGTCGGGGAGAGCGGGTTAACTCAACCGGATTCGTTGGAACCAATCTCTACGCCAGCGGCTGCATCCCCGGCCTGGGCTACGGCAACGCCGGCGCGTTTGTCAGCTTCTCCGACGCTTCCCGCCACGGCGACACGTCGCAATGGATCGATTGCAAAGTGGATCATTGACAACACCACCGGCCCGCCGCGCGGCCCGGACCGCGATGCCCATCTGGTGGTTGGCAATCCCCAATTCGTCGATGCGGCGGCCGGCAATTATGCTTTGACGCCCCACTCGCCGGCGATCGGCAAAGTTCCAGCGGCCAGGATCGATGATCTGACTCACGACTGCGTTGACAACCCGCGCCCCGTGAACGGCGCGTACGACGTCGGCGCGTTCCAGACCCAATCGTCAAGGTGAGGCGATGATGCTTAATTCCACGACCCATCGCAGTTTGACCACATCCGCCGTATCGACGCAAGCGTCGCCGAAGACGACCGTTTTTCGCGACGTGTCGATTCCGTTTGAAGCGCGCGCCGAGAATCTGCTTTCCCGCATGACGCTGGCGGAGAAAAGTTCGCAACTGACGTACGACTCTCCGGCCATCCCGCGGCTCGGGGTGCGGACATACAACTGGTGGAACGAATGTCTGCATGGCGTCGGCCGGGCGGGGTTGGCGACGGTGTTTCCGCAGGCGATCGGGTTAGCCGCGACGTTTGACGTCGAACTGGTGCAACGCGCCGCGGCCGCCATTTCGGATGAGGCCCGCGCCAAGCATCATGCCCACGCGAGCAAACGGTGGGCGGGTACGCCCACCGTACGGGTTAACCCCGTTCGCGCTCGGCCGATTCCCGGGCCGCGGCGCGCTCGGCGATCTCTTGAAGCCCGCACAATTCCTCGCCGCAGGCCATCGGCGGCTGGCCGGCGGGGATGGCCTCCTCGGGGCATCCCTGAGGCTGCGATGGCAGACCATATCCCGATCTCAACGTCCGGCGATGTTGCAAAATCTGCTGCATGTCCCGCTTGGCGCCTTTCACCGGCAGGCCGTTGGCGATGGCGTCGCGCAGCATCGCCCACGACACCTCCGAGGCGATCACGCTGTCGCGCGCCAACGGCATCCCCAGGTTTTTCCCCGCCGCCACCGATCGGGCAAAAATGTCCACCATCACGTCCAGCTTCTTGTCGTTGAACAGTCCGGTCTTGTTGACCGTCGCATGGATTCCATGCATTTCAATCGTGGCGTCGATGAAGTTGTGCCGCATCCGGCATATCCCTTTCGTGCCGATGGCTTCCGCGTAGCAGTTGTGCGTTTTCTGTTTGGCCAGTTGGCCATAGACGAATCCCTGCGTAATGTCGAAGACGACGCCGTTGGCGAAGTTGCCGTGGACCTGCACCCACCAGGGGTCTTTGTGGTCCCACATTCGGATTCCTTGGGCGTGCCATTTTTCAAATTCGCTGTGTGCGTACCAGCGGGCGACATCGACGTAATGCATTCCGCAATCGTGAAACGGCGGGCCTTCCGGTTCGTGACCCTCGGTGGGCATGTGGCCGGGCGTCATGTGGCAGATGCGGAGGATCGCCAGGTCGCCGATTTCCCCCTCGGCGATGAACGCGAGCATGTCCTTGTGATACCACGCATTGCGGTGAACAAATTGACGGCTACGAGCCGGTCGCTCGCCTCGATTTCCTTGACCAGTTGCCATTCGGTGGCGACGTCGGCCGCCAGCGGCTTCTCGGCAATGACGTGTTTTTTCGCGTGCAGCGCCTGGCGGATTTGCCCCGGCCGGGCATCGGCCAGCGTGAAAAGTCCCACCACGTCGATGGATTTGTCCGAAAAGATGGCGTCGGACTGCGACAGGATTTTCGCTCCCGGCGCCGACTTGGCCGCCAGTTCCCGCGAACTTTCCGAAGTGTCGCAGATCGCCGCCACGTCCCAGAACTCGCTCTGCTGCATGGCGGCGACGAAGCCGCGGCCCATCCGGCCATATCCGACAATCCCAGCACGCAATCGTTTTTTCATAATCTGCAAATATTCTAGCAGAAATTTTTCGGTGGGCCGGCGTCAACGGTTCCTGTTTGAACGAACATATCCTGCTTTCCACTGCGAAAACAGACGCGCTACAAACGTTCGGGCAAGGTAAACTAACGGCATGACTTGCCTGCTGGCATATGCGGAATCGGGCGAGGCGAACGCAATGAATCTGGAGATAATCCTCGGCGGCGTATGCATCGTCGCGGCGACATCCATATTGGCGTTCGCGTTGATCTTCACGGCGCGGGCGCGGGGACATCGGTACGCGGAATTCATCATGGTGGCGACGATTTTCTGGGCGCTGATCACGGCCGGGAGCCTGATGTATGCCGGGGAGGCCCAGTTGAATTGGTCCAAAGAGTATACGCTACGGCTCGAGACGGGATACCTCGATCCGCACGACACCAGCGATGCGCCGCAACTGCCGTGGGCAATCTGGACGGGGCTTGGCGTGGCGTATGTCACGATGATGGCGTGGGCGCTTTGGCAGAAGCGTTCGGAGCCGGGCCGGGGATGAACAAGAAGTGGTACCGGCGCTGGTTGTCAGTCGAGGCCGCAGGCCACGCGGAAGCCCATGTTGTTCATGCGTTTGATATGGTGGACGCGATCCCGGAAGGGACAGCGGAGAATTCGGGGCGACGCATCCCCCCCGCCGCCGCGGACGACGCGCCACATGGTCGCCTCGTTTTGTCCCCACGCCGAGCCATCGGTGGGTGCGCCGCAATAGGTGTCGTGCCAAGCATCGGCGACAAACTCGCGGACGTTGCCGTCCATATCGAACAATCCGAATGCGTTGGGCTGGAACGATCCGGCCGGCAGGGTCCGGCCGCCGGTGGAAAAGACTCCGCTGGTTCCGGCGCGGCAGCAATATTCCCATTCCGCTTCGCTGAGAAGTCGATAGGGCCGGCCGGCCGCGATGGAAAGCCGGCTGACGTAATGCTCGGCGTCTTCCCAACTCACGTTGACGACCGGCCGCCGACCGCGGCCGCAGCCGCAGTCGTCCGGACGATGGACCTCCGGATCGCCGTCGGCATAGGCATCCCATTGCTCGAAGGTGATGGGGTATCGCGAGACCGCCAGGGGTTTGGCGATTTGCACCCAATGCCGGGACTTTTCCGCGACATTGGCGGGCTTGTCGCCTTCGTCGTCGGCGCCCATCCAGAACTTGCCGGGCGGAATCACCACCATCTCCGGCAACATCGGGCCATCGGAGAAACAGGAACCCGGCGTGCGCGCCTCTTCGGCGAATTCCACCAGGGGGCCGGGTTGTGGTGTGGCGTCGTTCATGCTTTTTGGCCCCGGCGGCAGCAACGGGGCCAACCTGTAATGGGAATCCCGTGCAACCCCGATGCCAACCGGGGGGAAATGTTGGAAAATCGCGGGTGCGCCTCAGCTGCCGCAAAGAATTTCCCCCTCCCCATGTACTCAGGGGGAGGGTTGGGGTGGGGGTCGAACGTCGATTGGCCCACGAAACCCCCACCCTGACCCTCCCCCTGAGTACAAGGGGAGGGGAAGAAGAGGGCTTGCAGAATGTGTCACGCACCGGAAAACCGCGTCCGGCGTCGGGGTTTCGATGAATTCTCCCGGTACCAGTCCGATAGGCAATGCGCATCGGCTGGGCAAAGGGGATGGAAACAATCGCCGGCTGCAAGCGATTTGCGCAACCGATGCGGGCGCCCTGGCCAATCCCCAGCAAAATGCGATACTTCGACTGCGGGGGAGCCATGAGGCGACCATGATGAAATCGCGTAATGCGTTGGCGGGGCTGGCGGTTTATATTTCCCTTTCCTGGATTTCCATGGCAAACGCGCAATCGCCATCGACGCAGGACACCAGCCGGCTGACGCTTTGGTACGAGCAGCCGGCGAAGGTCTGCATGGACCAGGCGTTGCCGGTCGGCAACGGCAGACTCGGGGCGATGATTTTCGGCACGACGGGCACGGAGCGCATCGTGCTCGATGAGGACAGCCTGTGGACGGGCGATGAAAACCCTGCCGGCGATTACGACCACATGGGGGCTTATCAGTTCCTCGGCGAGCTGCGAATCATTCTGCCCGGTCACGATGTAGCGGAGAATTACCGGCGCGATCTGGATATCGGGCAGGCGTTGGCTCACGTGAGCTACGACGCCGGCGGCGTGCGCTATCAACGCGAGGTTTTCGCCAGCCATCCCGCACAGGCGCTCGTGGTCCGCCTGACCGCGAGCCGGCCGGGAAGCTATACCGGCCAGATCGAACTGCGGGATTCGCATCGCGCCAAGACCGCGTCGGCGGAGGACCGGCTCAGCGCGGCCGGGGTCCTGGACAACGGACTGAAATATGAAACGCAGCTGGTCGCGCTTCACAACGGCGGAACGCTGCGGGCGGTCGGCGGCACACTCCGGTTTTCCGCGTGCGACAGCATCACGCTGATCGTTGGGGCCGGAACCGATTATGCGATGAATTATTCCTCGCATTACCGCGGCGCCGACCCGCACGAGCGCGTGATCGGGCAGGTGAACGCGGCGGCGGCGAAATCGTTCGAGGAATTGCGCGCCGAGCACGTGGCCGATTTCCGCTCGCTGCTGGACCGGGTATCGCTCGATCTTGGCCAATCGACTTCGGACCAGCGCGCCGTCCCGACGAATCTCCGCAAAGTCGGCGCGAGCAAATCCACCGATCCCGAACTGGAAGCGATGATGTTTCAATTGGGGCGGTATCTGATGATTTCCTGTTCCCGGCCGGGCGGCGTGCCGGCAAACCTCCAGGGGCTTTGGAACGACAGCAATTCGCCGCCGTGGCATGGAGACTATCACTCGAACATCAATATCGAGATGAATTACTGGCCGGCCGAGGTCGCGAATCTCGCCGAATGCCACACGCCGTTGTTTGACTTGATTGTCAGCCAACTCGAACCGTGGCGGCGCGCGACCGGGCAATCGCCGGATTTCGACACTCCCTCCGGCCAAAGGACGCCTCGAGGATTCGCCATCCGCACCTCGCACAACATCATGGGCGGCATGGGCTGGAAATGGGACAAGACCGCCAACGCCTGGTACTGCCAACATCTCTGGGAACATTACGCCTTCGGCATGGACAAGGACTATCTGCGCACCGTGGCGTATCCGGTGATGAAAGAGACCTGCGAGTTTTGGCAGGACCATTTGAAAACTCTGCCCGACGGCCGATTGGTCGTGCCGCATGCCTGGTCGCCCGAGCACGGGCCCACCGAGGACGGGGTGAGTTATGCCCAGGAAATCGTCTGGGACCTGTTCAACAATTACGTCCAGGCCTGCGATGCGCTGAACGTCGATCGTGGCTTCCGTGGAAAGATCGCGGACCTGCGCGACAAGCTGGTGACGCCCGGCATCGGAAGCTGGGGCCAGCTATTGGAATGGATGAGCGAAAAACACGATCCGAAGGAAAAGGAACTGGACACTCCCAACGACCACCATCGTCACACGTCTCATTTGTTCGGCGTCTTTCCCGGCCGGCAGATCAGCCCGGAGCGGACGCCGAAACTAGCGGCGGCGGCGAGAACGTCGCTCCTCGCCCGCGGGGACACCGGCGACGTGCGGGAATGGTCGTTCGCCTGGCGAACGGCGCTGTGGGCAAGGCTCGGCGACGCCGAGCGGGCGCATGGCCAGTTCCTTCAACTCTTCGCCGACCGAAACAGTTGCCCCAATTTGTTCGGACTCCATCCGCCCATGCAGATGGACGGCAATTTCGGCATCACCGCGGCGGTGGCGGAGATGCTGTTGCAGAGCCAGGATGGCGACGTTCATCTTCTGCCGGCGCTGCCCAGGGAATGGCCGGCTGGTCACGTCACCGGCCTGCGCGCCCGCGGGGGATTTGAAGTCGACATGACCTGGAGCGGCGGCCGGCTGCAAAGCGCCGTCATACGCTCGACGAGCGGCCAGCCCTGCCGCCTGCGCGGCGCGGGCGGCGCGACAATCACTCGCGACGGCAGCGGCGTCGATGCCAAAACGGACGGCGATTCACTTCTGTTCCCGACGGTCGCCGGCGCGGCTTACACGGTGAATCCGCGTTCATAAGATTCAAATCCACCGGCGCACGGCGGCACGGTAGTTCCGGTAGGTGTCGCCAAACTTCGCTTCCAGATAGCGTTCCTCGCGCAAAACGACTCCATAGTGATTCACGATCAGAAGCGGCAGAAACAAAATCAGCGGCCAGGAACTGTTAATCTGGAAGGCCAGACCCAGGTAAAGCAGCACGAGGGACACGCTGAGTGGATTGCGCGAGAAACGGTACGGGCCGGAGGTGACCAGGGCCGTCGCGGGACGAAGCGGACTGATGTGGGTTCCCGCGTTCCACATATAACCCGTGGCCCAGAGAAGGAGCGGCCAACTCAGATTCAAGAGCACAACGCAGTACCAAAATACCGCCCGCGGGGAAAGCGGGATCGGAAGCGGGTGCATCCAATGGAGGATGACGGCGACGCCGAAGAAGACGCCGAAAAGAATCGGCGGCGGCGCGATGACGCCGGGTTTGTCGGAGTCGGATGACATTCTTTTCCAACGGGCTTGTTTACCAATTAATGGGTTGACGGTCTACTGATCGTTCAATTGACATCGTTATATCACAATATATATAACCGTAATCGCCGGCACGCGCCGGCAATTGTGATGAGATGGCGAACGTCCTTTCCGATCGCGCTGGTCCTGCTGATTTCGGGCGGATGCCGCAAGGAGCAGCCGGCGGCGGTAAACGCGCCGCCGGCGACCGTGAACGTCTTGGCCGCGGCCTCGCTGACGGAATCGTTCACGGAGATCGGTAAGCGTTTTGAGGCGGAAAACCCGGGCGTGAAGATTGAATTCAACTTCGCCGGGTCGCAGGCGCTTCGGGCGCAGCTTGAAAACGGGGCGCCGGCGGACGTTTTTGCCTCGGCCAACGCCAAGGAGATGAACACGGCTTGGAGCGAATTCCTGGTGAAGCCGGGAACGATCCACGATTTTGCCCGCAACCGGTTGGTGGTCATTGTTCCCAAGGGGAATCCGGGGAAGATCGCGACGCTAAACGATCTGGGCAATCGCGGGGTTAAGATCGACGTGGCGGACGCGTCGGTGCCGGCCGGAGAATACACGCTGCAAATGCTGGAGCGGATGAGCAAAGACCCTGAGTACGGCGCGGAATTCAAAAGGGATTTTCTGAACAACGTCGTCTCGCAGGAGGAAAACGTGAAATCGGTGGTGAGCAAAATCCGGCTCGGGGAGGCGGACGCGGGCGTCGTTTACGTGACCGACGTGACCGCGGATGCGGCCAAGGACGTGCAGACTCTGAGCGTGCCCGATGCGGTCAACCCGATCGCCAGCTACCCAATCGCGGTCGTCGCCAAGGCGCCGCAGGCGTTGCTGGCGGAGAAGTTCGAAGATTTCGTCCTGTCCGATGAGGGGCAGGAAATTCTGCACGATTTCAATTTCATTCCGGCATCGCCCGGCATGCGCTGATGGCTGGCAAAAAGACCATTCCCCCCCGCCATTCATGGTGGCTGCTGATCCTGCTGGCGCTGCCGCTGCTTGCGCTGCTGGTAATTCCGCCGTTCGCCCTGCTGGCGCGCACGTCGCCGTCAACGCTTTTGCGGTATCTCGGCACGCCCGCGGTGGTTCAGGCGATCATGCTGAGCCTTTGGACCAGCGCGGTCAGTCTGCTGATCGTGGTGGCGTTCGGAACGCCGCTGGCGTACATCCTGGGCCGAGGCGCATTTGTCGGCAAAGGCATTCTGGAAGCGATGATTGACTGGCCGATCGTGCTTCCGCCGGCCGTGGCGGGAATCGCGCTGCTGATGACGCTGGGCCGTCGGGGCTTGATCGGGGCGTGGCTGGCTGGGGCGGGCGTCCAAATCCCGTTCACGCCGATCGCCGTGATCATTGCCCAAACGTTCGTCGCCGCCCCCTACTACGTCAAAGCCGCTTCCGTGGGGTTTTCCGCGATCAGCCGGGACGTTCTGGACTCCGCGGCGCTGGATGGGGCCTCCCCGCTACGGAGATTTCGCAATGTCACACTGCCGCTGGCGTTTCGCAGCGTGATGGTCGGCGGCGCGCTGACGTGGTCGCGCGCCCTGGGGGAGTTCGGAGCGACGATCATCTTCGCCGGCAATTATCCCGGCCGAACCCAAACCATGCCGCTGGCCGTATATATCGGGTTCGAGATCGACATGCATCAAGCCCTGACGCTGGCGGCCATTCTGCTGCTGATTTCGTTTGGTTTGCTGATAGGAATCCGTGCGGCGTATTCGCGGGGGTGAAGCTTATCGTGATCCAGGCTTTGTTGCGCTGATGAGCCTCATGGTATGGATTACCGCGAAGACGCGAAGGAGCGAAGGGACGCGAAGAATAAATTTATGGTATTCCTTCGCGTAACTTCGCTGCTTCGCTCCTTCGCGGTTTATCTTTTCGGAGAAGCCCGGGCGGCGGCGTAGGCATCGCTGACGGCTTGCCAGTTGACGACGTTCCACCAAGCCTTGACGTAGTCGGCGCGGACGTTGTGGTATTTCAGGTAATAGGCGTGCTCCCACACGTCGAGCGGCAAAATCGGCACGACGCCGGGCGCGATCTGTAAATCGTGCTGCTTGATCTGGAGGACGATCAGCCGATCGCCGAGCGGTTCGTAGGCGAGGACGCTCCATCCGCTGCCTTTGACGCCGGCGGCAACGGCGGCGAAGCGCCTGCGGAATGCCGCGACCGAAGCGAAATCCCGCGCCAGCGCATCGGCCAATTCACCTTGCGGCTCGCCCCCGGCGTTGGGACCCATCACGGTCCAAAAGAGCGTGTGTAGCAAATGCCCGCCGGCGTTGAAGCTGAGGTCTTCCTGAAGCCCGGCCAAGAGCGCGGCGCCGGGCGGGGTGTCGGCGGCGTCGAGCGCGGCCAGCGCCTTCAGCGCGTTGTTCAGGCCAGTGACGTAGGCCTGGTGGTGCTTGTCGTGATGGAGGTGCATTGTCTCGGCGTCGATGTACGGTTCCAGCGCATCGTAGGCGTAGGGCAGGGGAGGCAGAACATATTGGCCATCCTTGAAGGCGTCGTTCCCGCCGGGAGGCGCTCCTGCGCCGGCGTTATCGGCGGCCAGCAGCGGCCCCGCCGCGGCCAGGGCGCCCGCCAACGCCAATGCCGGAACCGATCGCATTACGACTTGCCGCCGAGAAAGCATGTCAGACATGAGAAGCTCCCGCGTTAGGATGAATGAATCCATGGAAATAATGCTCAATCGCGGGTATTTGTGCAATGGGAAAAAGGAGGACCGTGAGATGAGGGCGTAGCGAATTCGTGAGTTGGGCGTCTCACGGATGGCCGGACTGACGGGTAAGCAATCGCAAGAGCGATCCGCTCGGGCTGATATCGACGGAGTACCGTCGATGCGTGCGGATTACCGCACCCCATGGGCGAGACGCCCATGCCACAACCATGGTAAGATGGCCAACTCGTTTGGAGCACAACAAATAAGCCATGTCAACGAACCTCAAAACCGTCGCCATCATTGGAGGAGGTCCCGCGGGAGCTACGGTGGGAGTTCTCCTGGCCCAGAAGGGCATCAAGGCCGGCATCTTTCACACCCCCAAAAGGCCGGCGTTGATCGTGGGCGAATCGTTGCTGCCCGTGGTGGTGCCGATGCTGAGGACGCTCGGCGTCGAGGAGGAGGTGAAATCCTTCAGCACGCACAAGCCGGGGGCCACGGTCTGTTTGAACGTGGAGGAAGTGATTTCGGCCTTTTTCAAATGGGCGGATGGAACGTTGCCGGATTATGCCTACAACACCCCGCGCGATCTGTTTGACCAAGCGGTGCTGAATGCGGCCGAGAAGGCGGGGGCGAAAATATTCAAGGCCGCGGCGAAACTGGAAAAGGGGAAGGAGCCGAATAGCGTTCGGCTGACCGATGACACGCTGAATGCGGCCGGTGGTTTTTTTGGCGAAAAGCCGGACCTGATCGTGGATGCCAGCGGGCGGGTGAGATTGATCGCAAGGCTGCTGGATACGCCGGCGAAACGGGGCGGACGCGACGACGTCGCTTTGTTTGCCCATCTCGATAAATCGGTGATGACCGATCCGGGAAATATCCATATCGACTATCTCACCAAGGGCTGGTCCTGGCGAATCCCGCTGCCGGGCAAGGTCTCCGTTGGCGTCGTCATCAATCCGAAGCATCTGGAACAATTCGGAGACACGATCGAGAAACAATATGATGCGTATATCAGGCAGGAGCCGTCCCTGAAGGTTTACACCGAAGGCGCGACGCGGATGACGCCGGTGGTGAAATACCAGAATTATCAGTTGATTTCCGAACGGATGTACGGTCCGGGCTGGGCGGCGGTCGGCGATGCGGCGGGATTCATAGACCCCGTCTTCTCCACCGGATTATATTTGAGCATGAAAGGCGCGTTCGAATTGCTCAAGGCCATCGAGAGCGGCGGGGATGATGCCATGCAAAAATACGAAAGTGGAAGACATTGGGAACTGAAGATGTGGCAGCGCGTCATCGACAGTTGGTATAACGGGAAACTGTTCAATTTCTATCGCGTGGGGCAAAAGCACAAGGGCGGAATGATTGGATCGAGGATTCAGCGCCGGGTCCGCAAGCGCCTGATCCGAATATTCACCGGAGCGGCCGTGGATGATCCCTTCAACATGAAGGTCTTTGAGTATCTGACATTGTTCGGCACGGTGATGAGAAATCCGGCGGATCTGGTGGTGGCATAGGGGAGAAACGTAGCATCCCGTGCTCAGTGCACGTTCATTTCCGCCAGCCAGCGTTCGGCGTCGAGGGCGGCCTTGCAGCCCATGGCGGCGGCGGTGACGGCCTGCTTGTAGGTCGGATCGGCGACGTCGCCGGCGGCGAAGACGCCCTCCACGCTCGTCAAGGTGCGGAACGGATCCTTCAGAACGATGAAACCCTTGGAATCGAGTTCTAGCTGACCCTCGAGGAATGCGGTGTTGGGGGTATGGCCGATGGCAACGAACATGCCGTGAGCGGGAAGCGTGGTGGTGTCGTTGGTTTTCAGATTCCTGATCCGAACGCCGGTGACGCCGGTCTGGGGATCGCCTAAAACCTCCTCGACCACGGAATTCCAGACCGGCTTGACGTTGGGCAGGGCGAGCAATCGGTCGGCCATGATCTTGGAAGCGCGAAGCTGATCGCGGCGATGGACGACATAGACGGTGCTGGCGAACTTGGTGAGGTGAATGGACTCCTCGGCGGCGGAATCCCCGCCTCCGACGACGACCACGGGCTGCTTGCGAAAGCGCGGCAAGGCGCCGTCGCACACCGCGCACGCCGACACGCCATGATTTTTGAACTGGTTTTCCGATTCCAGGCCGAGATAGTTGGCGCTAGCGCCGGTGGCGACGATCACCGCCTGCGCCGAAACCGAATCGCCGGCCGAGTCCTTCATCGCAACCGGGCGGGTGGAAAGATCGAGCTTGACGATGTCCTCGGTGATAACGCGGGTTCCGAACTTCAGGGCCTGCTGGCGCATGGCATCCACCAGATCGGGGCCGAGGATTCCGCTGGGGAATCCGGGGAAATTCTCGACATCGGTGGTGCTGTTGAGCTGGCCGAGGGGAAGCGTGCCCTTGAGGCGGTTTTCCTCGCTGATGGCGCCTTCGTAGAGCAGGGGATTGAGATTGGCGCGGGCGGCGTAAACCGCGCTGGTCCACGCGGCGGGGCCGGAGCCGATGATGATGATTTTTTCGGGCATTTGCCTGATTCTAGGACGGGTCCGACGCAACTCCAAACCAGGGCGGCGTCAGAAATGGTATCCGCGTTTTTCGGCATCGGTGGGGCCGGAGAAGAGGAACAAGGAGAAACCGACGCCGATGAGGCCAAAGCCGATGGACATGGCCACAATACCGTTATTTTGGAAGTGGTGCATCAGAAGGAGCCAACCGGCGCCAAGCAGAACAATGACGGCGCAGCCGAGCCTTCGTAGCCAGTAGTAAAGGTGCTCGGAAAATGAGAGCTTGTGAATTTGTTCGGGCAACTCCGGCTGCTGCGGAGGCGCGGCGGCCGGCTCGATCCGCCGATAGGCGATGGGCACGGGCTGGGGAAGCGGAGGCGGCGTGTTGCGCGGGCGCTGCCTCGGGACGGGGGCGAGGTCGTAGGCGGAATCGGACGGGTCCGGGGACATGCGCTTGGGCCTGATGAGAACGGGATCATTATAACAAGAGTCAATTCGAAATTCGAAAAGACGATTGAACCGCCAAGCACGCCAAGACGCCAAGGGAAAATAGGCCAAGGAAGATTCAGCTTGGTATCCTTGGCGTCTCGGCGTGCTTGGCGGTTCAATTCATAGCTTTGCCAGAACGGCTTGGGTCACCTGCGTGGTCGTGGCGGTACCGCCGAGGTCGCGGGTGTGGTTTTTGGGATTGGCGACGACGGCGCGGCAGGCGTCGTTGATCGCGGCGGCGGCGGCGGGCTGATTCAGGTAATCCAGCATCATGGCCACCGAAAAGAACGTGGCGATGGGGTTGGCGAGGTTTTTGCCGGCGATGTCGGGGGCGCTGCCGTGAACCGGCTCGAACATGCTGGCGGCCTGGCGCGTGGGATTCAGGTTTCCGCTGGCGGCCATGCCCATGCCGCCCTGAATGGCGGCGCCCAGGTCCGTGATGATGTCGCCGAACATGTTGGTGGTGACGATGACATCGTAGATTTTCGGTTTGGTGACCATGTACATGGTGCAGGCGTCAACGTGGTGGTAGTCGGTCTGAATGCCGGGGTAATCGGTTTTGACTTCCTCAAACGCGCGGAGCCAGAGGTTGTGTGCGAAGCGCAGCACGTTGGTCTTGGCGACGAGGGTGACTTTTTTGCGGCCAAAACGTTTGCAATAGTCGAAGGCGAAGCGGATACAGCGTTCGACGCCGCGGCGGGTGGTGACTTCGATTTGGTTGGCGACTTCGTGGGGCGTGTTTTTGTAGAGGAATCCGCCGTTGCCGCAGTAAAGACCCTCGGTGTTCTCGCGGACGATGACCATGTTGACGTCATCGGGGCCGGCAAGGCGGATGGGGGAAGGAACGCCGGGCAGCAGGCGCGTGGGGCGCAGGTTGACGTACTGATCCAGCTCGAAGCGCATTTTGAGAAGGATTTCGGTTTCGAGAATCCCCTGTGGGATTTGCTGCGATCCGCGCGGATCGACGCCGACGGCGCCGAAGAGGATCGCATCATGCGCGGCCAGCTCTTTCAGGGCTGAATCGGGAAGAGTTTGGCCGGTTTTGAGATAGTGTTCGCCGCCGAAGGGATAATCGGTGGTGGAATATTTGAAGGCGAATTTTCGGGCGGCGTGTTGGAGGACGGCCAGGCCGGCGGGGACTACTTCCTTACCGACGCCGTCGCCGGGCATTACCGCAATTTTCATGAATGGCTCCTTGGGCCAAAGAAACCAAACGATAGCGACCGGAAATCAGAAATAAAGCGACCCCCGGATGACGTGCCCCGTTTTTCCATGGTTTTCGAAGGTCATTTAGCTGTAAAATGGGGTGTAAGGGCTTGTGATAGAACGCGAACCCGGGGTTCGTCGCATTTCGGGCGTCCAATAAACGCAGTTTTCCTAATGCAGGCGGGCCAATCGGCAGAAACTGCGCGGCTGGTCTAAAGGTTGTAGACGGCAAGTCGATAAAGGAGATGTTGGCGGTGCCTGATCGGCCGCCGGCATAACCCAAGCGACGGCGAATTGGGCCGCCGTTTCGGCCAGGGAGAAATTGCCATGAACGCCACAACCAAGATCAAAGACGTGCTGACAACCGGCGAGGTCGCCAAAATCTGCAACGTCGCCCCGCGCACCGTCAGCAAATGGTTCGACAGCGGCGCGCTGCACGGATACCGGATTCCCGGAAGCAAGGACCGGCGCATTCCGCTGAATCAGTTGATCCGATTCATGAAGATGCACGGGATGCCGCTGAACGGCCTGATGACGGGCGGCACGCGCGTGCTGATCGTTGATGAAGAGCAGGACATCGTCGAGGTCCTGGAAAAGATCCTGGAGGACGAGGCGAAGTACGAGGTGGAGGTCGCCAAGGGCGGTTTCGCCGCCGGCATCACCGCCGAGAAATTCCGCCCGCACGTGATCCTGCTGGACATGCACTTGCGGGACATCGACGGGCGCGAGGTGTGCAAGCACGTGAAGGCGAATCCGGACTTGCAACTGACGAAAGTGATCGCGATGAGCGGGAAGATGACTCCGGAAGACGCCAAGGGCTTGCTGGCCGGCGGCTTCGACGGATTCCTCCGCAAGCCGTTCCACGTGCGGCAGGTGATAGAAGCCATCGAGGACGTGATGGCGGTGGTTTACTAAGAGACAAGCAGAGATTTGTACGAAGACAAGGGCCGACCCCGGAGGGACGGCCCTTGTTGATTTTGTATGAAGCTCAATGCAACGCTCAACACTCAACACTCAACGCTCAACTTTCAAGGAAATGCAAAAAACACCGGGAATTCGCGGTGTTTTTGCTTCAACGTTGAGCGTTGAGTGTTGAGTGTTGAGCGTTGCATTAATCCCCGCTGCCCCCAGCTATTCACCACATCGGTTGTCGCGTGATATCATGGCATCATGGAACCACTTCAACGCATTGCATGCGATTGGTGCGGGGGGCAGAGTCCGACGGGGGCGACGTCGTGCGTGACCTGCGGGGCGCCGCTGAACGTCAAGAATCTGGTGAGCGATTCCGGCTGGCGCGAGGCGCCGCGGCTGCGCGACATGTCGGAAGTGAAGTTCGGCTCCAGCGTTTGCCAGGTGGAAGGGGAAATCGTCCCCGTCGCCGAGATCACGCTGGGGGGAAATGACGCCATTTTCTTCGAGCATCACGTTTTGCTGTGGAAAGACGATTCGGTGCGGATGGACGTGATGCCGCTGCAAGGGGGGATCAAGCGGGCGTTGGCGGGGATGCCGTTCGTGGTGTCGATCGCCTCGGGGCAGGGTCGGGTGGCGTTTTCGCGGGATGCATCGGGCGAGCTGGTGGTTTTGCCGCTTCATCCGGGAATGGAAATGGACGTGCGCGAGCATGCGTTCCTGCTCTGCTCGCACAGCATCAATTACTCGTACACGCGGATCAAGGGATTGCGGAACATTCTGTTCGGGGGACAGGGGATGTTCATGGACCGATTCGTCGCCCAGAGCGCGCCGGGGCTGCTGATTCTGCACGGATACGGCAACGTTTTCGAGCGCCGGCTTGCCGCGGGCGAAAGCGTGATCCTCGAGCCGGGCGGATTTCTTTACAAGGATGCGAGCGTCACCATGAACATCGAAACACAGAAGCTGACCACCGGCTTTTTCGGCGGGGTGGGGATGAATTTGGCGCGCATGACGGGGCCGGGTCGGCTCGGCATCCAATCCATGTATCACCATCACCATACGGACTGAAGCCCATGCCGATGCCGCCCACACCCGCGACGACTGACGCCTCCCGCTACCGCTGCCCGTGGTGCGGCCATGCCAGCGATGCCGGCAGCAGCAGTTGTCCGCGCTGCGGCGCGCCGGTGGACGTGAGAATGGCCGCGAGCGATTCCGGCTGGGCACAGTTGCCGGCCATCAAGGACATGGCCAGGATTCAGTTCGGGCAATCGTTTTGCCAGATCGAGGGGAATTACGTTCCGGTGGCGGATTTCAAGCTCGACGGCGGGGACGGGGTTTATTTCACGCATCACCTGCTGCTGTGGAAGGACGAGCAGGTGCAGATCAGCACCATGCCGCTGGCCAAGGGCTGGAAGCGATTGTTTGCCGGCTTGCCGCTGATCATGACGCAGGCGCGCGGCCCGGGCCGGATCGCGTTTTCAAAGGACTCCCCCGGCGAGTTGATCGCATTGCCGCTGGATGCCGGTCAATCCGTCGACGTGCGCGAGCACGTGTTCATGATCGCCACCAGCCAGGTGGCTTACGACTGGTTCCAGACCGGAATCTGGTTCGCGACGATGGGAGACAAGAGTTCCGAGACTCATTATCCGATCGGGACGTTCATGGACCGATTCACCGCCGGCCAGGCGCCGGGGTTGCTCCTGCTGCACGGCAACGGGAACGTATTCGTCCGCAACCTCCAACCGGGGCAGACTATCGCGATCAAACCCACGTCGCTGCTGTTCAAAGATCCGACGGTTTCGATGAATTTACACTTGGAGAATCCCGGCGGAGCGTATGGAACATATCAGTCCTGGGGCCGATGGGGCAATCGGTACGTCTGGCTCCATCTGAGGGGTCCCGGCCGAGTTGCGATTCAATCTCATTTCGAGCACATGGAAGACCCCGGCAGCCCCATCGTCAACACCGAGCCGCGAACCACGACGCGGCAGTGGTGAAGATTGCGGGGGGGATTCAAAAACTCCGGTCACGTGCCGCATCGGTGTTCGCCCCTATGCCAAAATAGTGGTTGTCCATCATGGCGGGAGTCGGCGTTTGGCCGTTAACTCTCGGGCTGATTGCAAGTAATCCCCACGGCAACGCCGTGGGCGTTTTTTGTCGTGTGGCGGGCGATCGGGAAGTAGTCGATGAGATGCTCATTCCGCAAATTGACAGCATTTTCGGCCACTCCTATACTGCGCGGCTCGTTTAACGGAAATACCAATTTCCCCCTGAAAAACCCGTGAATTTTGTGGAGATGCCAATATGCCTAAAGTTTTGACCAAATCCTCTCGGAAATCCAAGTCGTCGTCGCCGGCAAAGACGGTGAAGCGCGTTTACTTCTTCGGCAACGGTAAGGCCGAGGGCGGGGCGCACATGAAAGACCTGCTCGGCGGCAAAGGGGCCAATCTGGCGGATATGACGCTCGTTCCGCTGCCCGTTCCGCCGGGGTTCACCATCACCACCGAAGCCTGCGGCGAATACAACGACCTTGGCCAGAAGCTTCCCAAGGGCCTGATGAACGAAGTCAAAACGCATCTGGCTCGACTTGAGAAGGCGGCGGGCAAGAAGTTCGGCGATCCGAGCAATCCGCTGCTGGTGTCCGTGCGATCGGGCGGCAAGGTTTCCATGCCGGGGATGATGGATACCGTCCTGAACATCGGCATGAACGACCGGGTTGTGGATGGGCTGGTGCGGCTGACGAACAACGAACGCTTCGCCTACGACAGCTATCGCCGGCTCATCAACATGTTCGGCGACACGGTGATGGGGGTGGATCATCAATTTTTCGAGATGGAGCTCAGCGCGGTCAAGAATTCGCGGGGCGTCAAGCTGGATACGGACCTGGACACGGCGGGCCTCAAGGAGGTCGTCGAGAGATATAAGAGGGTCTATCGGGAAAAGGTCGGCTCCGATTTTCCGCAGGAGCCGCTGGTGCAGCTCGAGCACGCCATCGAGGCCGTCTTCAAAAGCTGGATGGGCGAGAGGGCGATCAAGTATCGCGAATTGAACGACATCCGCGGGATGCGCGGCACGGCGGTGAACGTCCAAGCCATGGTCTTCGGCAACATGGGAGACGATTCGGCGACGGGCGTGGCGTTCACCCGCAACCCCTCCACCGGCGAGAACCACTTTTACGGGGAATTCCTGGTCAACGCCCAGGGCGAGGACGTCGTCGCCGGCATCCGCACGCCGCTTGACTGCCAAAGCGAAATGGGCAAGTGGTCCAGGAAGAGCTGGCAGGAACTGCTGAAGATAAAGAACACGCTGGAACACAGGTATCACGAAGTTCAGGATTTCGAGTTCACCATCGAAAAGGGCAAGCTGTACATGCTGCAAACCCGCACGGGCAAGCGGACCGCCGCGGCGGCCGTGCGGATCGCCGTGGAGATGGCGAAAGAAAAATTGATCGATGAGAAGACGGCGGTTTTGCGGGTCGATCCGGCGAGCCTGGATCAGCTCCTGCATCCGGGATTCGATCCGAACGCGAATAAGAACGTGCTGGCCCGCGGGCTTCCGGCGTCACCGGGCGCGGCGGTGGGCAAGATCGCCTTCACCGCCGAGGAAGCGGAAAAACGCGTCGCCGCCGGCGAGAAAATCATTCTCGTCCGGCGTGAAACCGAGCCGGCGGACATCGGCGGAATGCACGTTGCCGAAGGGATTCTGACCAGCACGGGCGGGATGACTTCGCACGCGGCGGTGGTGGCGCGCGGGATGGGAACCCCCTGCGTCGCCGGCGCGGGCGCCATCAATATCGATCAGGTGAATCGCCTGATGAGAATCGGCGACGTCAGCTTCGGGCCGGATCATGTCATCAGCATCGATGGCGGCACCGGCGAGGTGATGGATGGTTCGGTCCCCACGGTCGAGGCGACGCTTTCCGGCCCGTTCGGCATCATCATGAAATGGGCCGACAAGTACCGGACGTTGAAAATTCGCACCAACGGCGACACGCCCACCGACGCCCGCGTGGCGCGCGAATTCGGCGCGGAGGGAATCGGCCTTTGCCGCACCGAACACATGTTCTTCGATCCGCAGCGCATCCACCACATGCGCGAGATGATCCTGGCCAGCAACGTCGAGGCCCGCAAGATCGCGCTGGCCAAGCTGCTGCCGTATCAGCGGGAAGATTTCGTCGGCATCTTCAAGGAGATGAAGGGGCTGCCGGTGACGATCCGGCTGCTCGATCCGCCGCTGCACGAGTTCCTGCCCCACAACGAAAAAGACCAGCAGGAACTGGCCCACAGCCTGAACATGACGCTCGATCAGGTGAAGAGCCGCGTCGCGCAGCTTCACGAGGCCAATCCGATGCTCGGCCATCGCGGCGACCGCCTGGCGGTCACCTTCCCCGAAATCCTCGAAATGCAGGTGCGGGCAATCATCGAAGCGGCCTGCCAATCCAAGAAGGCCGGAATCAAAGTCCTGCCCGAGATCATGATCCCCCTGGCGGGAACGAAAAAGGAACTGGAATACCTGAAGAAGTTCACCGAGGAAACCGCCGCCTGCGTCTTCAAGGAGCAGGGCGTCAAGGTCGAATACATGTACGGCACGATGATCGAAGTCCCGCGCGCCGCCCTGGTCGCCGACGCAATCGCCGAAGTCACCGAGTTCTTCAGCTTCGGAACCAACGATCTGACGCAGATGACGTTCGGCTACAGCCGGGACGACGCGAACACGTTTTTGCCCGACTATCTCAAGAAGGAACTCCTCGATCGCGATCCGTTCCAGACCCTGGACACCGTCGGCGTGGGCCAACTGATCGAAATGGCCGTGCGCAAGGGCCGGAGCGTCCGTCCGAACCTCAAATGCGGCATCTGCGGCGAACACGGCGGCGATCCCAAGAGCATTCACTTCTGCCACAAAACGGGATTGAATTACGTGAGTTGCTCACCGTATCGCGTTCCGATCGCCCGCTTGGCCGCGGCACATGCGGCGATCCTCAACGCGGCGAAGGCCGGAAAGAACGGAAGGAAGTAATGCGTTTTGCATTTTTAAGCCGCGCGTCAATCGAAGCCCCGGATGTACATCCGGGGCCTGGAGTTTGGCAGTTTACTAGTCATCGTCCCCTCTCCCCTGGGCTTCGTGGCCGCTTTTTTTAGGCGGCCGAGCCGAGGAGCACTGCGGAAGCCAG
>JBEKEC010000061.1:0-30743 GCA_050014015.1 Tepidisphaeraceae bacterium | reverse complement strand
GCAGCGGAGAGGTTGGGATTCGAACCAAAGAATCTTTGCTCGCTGCTCTGATCGATTTTTTCAAGGACAATCCAGCCTGGGAATGACCTGTCCTTTATCGATTTTGCCTATCCCCAAGGGTATCCCCACGTGGGGATACCCTGCTGTTTCGTTTGAGCCTTATGTATCAAGGGTTTCTGCGACTTTTTGTCTCGTCTGATACCCCCGACAGCCGTCCTCTTTCTCTGGGTCCGTCCTCTTTCTCTGGGTCTCGTCCCTCACGGGCCTCGACCCTCTCGCTCACGCTCGAATGAGAAAGAGTCCGGCTCCTCGTCCGCCTCACGGCGGACTCGGGTTGACCTCACGGTTCATTGCACGGGTTCTCGACGGGGTCTCTAAAAACCGGGGAGGAGACAGGACCAACGGGTACAACCGAGGGGGCTGCGCCCCCACTCTAAACAGGTTAAGGAGAAAGCCGCCACGGGCGAGAACGAGGAGCGTCTTTCACAAGTTCGCCGGCGTCAACCGCCGGCTTTTTGACCCCCTGCGCCCAGCAGCCCAAGGGATCATCTTCCGCTGCCGCAACGCTGGGAGCCTACAGGCACCCTGCGGCCGTCAAGCCGCAGGGGCATTGACTGCCGCAGGGCACCCGCCTGTATTGGCTCCGCGTAAGCGGCAGCAGGAAGCTGCCGTCAGGTCGAAATTAGCAGCCAAAACAGAAATCCCATGGGAATTGACATCTATGCCCGCTGGCGCGACCAGACGGGCGATGAGGAGGAGGCTCAATACAAGGCGGGTTTTGATTCAACGGTCGGCCAGGTCGGCTACCTTCGCGAAGCGTACCACGGTGAGCCGTATGCCACCCGCCACCTTGTGCCGGAAGCGTTCGAGCAGGGCGACGGCGCCCTAATTCCTGCAACGAGATTGCGGGAACGGTTGCCGGAAACGCTCCGGCTGGCCGAGGAGCGGGAGCGAAAGATATATCGGGCGAAGACAATGGAGGACATTGAACCGACGTTGCGGAGCTACACCGCTTTCGTTGAGCTTTGCGAACGGATGGAGGCGAAAACCGGCCAGCCGGTGAAAATCATCGCATCGTGGTGAAACCACGGAATGCGAGGTCGAAATTACCAGCCAACGAAAAAACATCATGGAACCCCAGGAAAAGCCCAAAGTCGAACCGGTGACGGTTGACGAAAAGCTCACCGACATCCGGAAGCGGCTTGGCCGAATCGAGATGCACCTCATCGCGATTCGAGGCCCAAGGCCGGCGAGAAAGGAGCAATAGGAGCTATTGCACAGGCACCCCGCAGACGCGGGGTGTTTTGTTTTGGCTGCTGGGCTTGACCGCCTGCGGCGGCCCCACCCCCTGACCCCCGCCGGATACCTCCCCCGGGGGAAATAAACAATTGCCTGTCGCGAAAAATCGCCATGTTTGAAATCCCGAACATATACCGTACACTGTTGTCGCCATGGGAATCGAGTGCATGATTTCATTGGAGGTTGCGGGCCCTTTCGCAATGTTTTCCCGCCCGGACACGGGCTCAACGCCGATTTCCTATCCAGTTCCCACTTATTCCGCTGCCAAGGGCATGTTCGAGGCTGTGTCACGCGTGCCGCAGGTCTATGTCCGTCCAGTCAAGATTGAGATTTGCAAGCCCATCCGATATGAGCGGTTCGTCACAAATTACGGCGGGCCACTCCGCAAGCCCGCCCAGTGCACAAAGGACAATAACTATCAGTTAGTCGCCACGGTGCTGGTAGACGTCCAATATCGGTTGTATGCGGAATTGATTGTCAAGCGAAGTACGCGCGGCAAGGCTAGGCAGGGAACGCGCCGACGTCGGGGTAAAGACTGGGCCGCTATGCTGAAAGATCGTTTTGAACAACGTCTTGCCGACGGACAGACATTTTATACGCCATGCCTTGGTTGGAAGGAATTCGTCCCCACTTATTTTGGACCATTGCAATCCGAGACACGGCCGGACCAAAGCATCGACATGGTCATTCCTTCTCTGCTGCACGAGATGTGGGAACACAAACAACCCAAGCCGACCTTCCGACAGAATGTTGAGATCGTCAAGGGTGTAATGTGGTTCGACCGGAGAGCGAGTGTCAATGCTCAGTGAAGTTTGGCAACTGGTGAATGCGCTAGACGCGGTTGGACAAGCCGTGGACAAGACTCACCCGCGGGTAAAAGCTCCTGGGAAAACTACCGGACCGTGCCTTCGGGTGCGCATCAAAGACGACGGCGCGGTAGGCGCTGTCGAGGGGCTAGCCGACGACGAGTGGCCGGGATTGTGGACCGTCATGGAGGGCAACCAGAATAGCTTTCCGGTTATGCGATTGACACGGCCATTGCTTCGACTGCCGCGAAGCCATGGAGCCTGGAAGCAACTTGGATTTGACGAGCAAGGTAGACGGAAGAAAACCGCCATGCCACCGGAGTCGTTGGCTCTCTTGGAAGACCTATGGCGCCAGATCGAAAAAAGTGAATCTACGAATGTCTGGCAAACCATGTCGAAGAAGGCCAAGGAATTAGAGGCGTGTAGTGCCGGACACGACCCACAAAGCCGTGAGGTTCTAGCAGAATTTGGTCGCAGGTTCGTTCTGGCCGCGCAGAACCCGCCGGAGTTTGTCCGACAGATCGGCGCAGTCAGCCTTAATGCTTGGAGGAATGGCCAGATTCAAGGTAAGGTTCGGGATGCGGTAGAAGCCTTGCTGGTTGGTATGAATCCGCCCCAAAATGATAATGTGGATGCTAAAACAAAAGTGCAACTCGCATTCGACCTGAACAACGAACATGAATTACCCGTTCGGTTGTACTCCACGAAGGTACGGCAGCACTTGGTCGGTGTACTGCCTCAGAAAGCGCCGTCGGAACAATTATCGTCTAGTGCCGCGGATTGTAGTTTTTGCGGCCAGAAATTAGCGCGACAAAATCGACCATTCCCAAAGGTTCGCTTGCCGGTGTTGAACAAGGATTTCCCTCTGTTTTCGATGTTCAGTGAGGCGCCATGCAATACACGATATGGGTTGACCGATTCCATGGCTATCCCCGTCGCCGAGTCTACCGTCTCGCGCATGGCGGATGCGCTGACATACATCACCCGAAAAGATCGCGAGGGGTATAACTGGCGTGCAGTGGCCAGCGGCAAATTCGAGCGCAAAAACGGTCGTACTTTGGAGAAGTCCGACTTGCTCATGGTGTATCCTGAAACCAAGCCGGACATCGCCGAACGTGTGGCAGACATCTTCGGCAACGATGAGCAGACGATTGAACGGCAGTTTGATGCTGATACAAAGACGGTTTGTGAGGCGTTGGATACCATTGCCAAAAATGCGCCGGCTTCCAGACTTCGGTTGTTGGTGATTCGCAAAGTCTCCGAGGGTCAAGCCCAAATCGCTATTGCTGAGTCACCCACAGTCGCGGAGGTCATCGCCGCGGCAAACAGATGGTCGCAAGCGGTAGCAAACAACCTGCCGGAGATCGTGATTCCATTTCTGCCTCCGAATAAGGGCGAGGCCGTTATCCAAGCTCATCCGCTGACTCCATACCCCGACGAAGTAGTCCGTATGCTATCCGAGCAGTGGATGAACGAGGGTCGGCGCTCAAGCAAAGCTCCGGGAGTAGGGCTCGGTGATGTTTTGCACGTGATGCTTCGCACACCGGGAAAATGGGAAGCTACACGAGACCGAATGCTCGATTTGCTTGTGATGCGGCTTTCACCGCTTTTGATGGGTATCGGCAATGCACTACACCAGGGAACACGCGATAGCTGGGACGGCTATTCTCCAGTATCGCGCCGAATGGCGCTGCGCGCCATCGCCGTTTCCGGCATTCTTTTGCACGCACACAATCGTCATCGGGAGATTTACATGACAAGCCCCGCGTTCGACATTGGGCAAATGCTCAAGCTCGCCGACATCTTACACAAGGACTACTGCACCGTGGTCCGGAAGGGGTCGCTCCCACCGTCCCTCATTGGCAACGCCATGATGCCCCGTGCCATGGACAATCCGAAACTGGCCGTGGCCGATTTGGCAGATCGGATGAGGGTTTATAGTGGCTGGGCGAAGACAGCACGTGATCCAAAGGCGACAAAGGAGAATGATCCCCTGCTCATCGCCGTCCGGGAAGCACGGAAGACACTCCGGCGCTTTGAACCGGTCGCCGGACGACTCAGAGAAGGCGGCTTACCCGAGCGATGCGATAATGCCATGAAGGCCGAGATGCTGCTGGGATATCTGGCAAAGGTTCAAGACGCGGAAACCAACGAGAAGGAGTCAATCCATGAGTAATGCGATTCGTCGAGCGACCGGACTTCTGGTTATCGAGGTGCGAAACTCCAATCCCAACGGCGATCCCGACCGTGAGAGTGATCCGCGGACGCGCAGCCATGACGGCCGTGGAATCATTACCGGCGTGTCGTTTAAGCGCAAGCTGCGCGACTTGGTCATCAATAAGGAGGGTGAGGTCTGGGCGCAATTGGGCAAAGGATTGGAGGCGGCGAAGTATGACGTGCTGGAAAGGCGAGACATTCGCAAGGAAGTTACAGAAATGCTCAAGAAGAATGATGGTTTTGAGCAATTCAAGAAGCGATTCTGGGATGGTCGCGTCTTTGGCAATACATTCTTGGAAGAGGGAGGTGGCGATACCATCCGCACTGGAGTTGTCCAGTTCGCTCTAGGTCTCTCCGTTGCACCAGTGAGGATTGAACGATTGACGATGACCAAGATGGCGCCAGCGCAAGGGGGTGGAGACGGAGAAGAGGGGCCATCTAGAGGCATGGCACCCTTGGGTTATCGCGTTGTCGAGCATGGTGTCTATTGTTTGCCATTCTTTATAAACCCAACGGCGGCGATGAAAACTGAATGCGGCGTCGGCGACATAAAACTCCTTCTTGAACTAATACGATACGCCTACCCGCACACGCGATCCGCCATTCGCCCGTTTGTTGAGGTGCGTCATGCCTGGTATGCGGAACATAAAGAGCCGCTAGGTTCTTTCTCAGAGTTCGGCTTTGTCGAAACAATGACGCCAAAGAAGAAAAGCGACCCGATGGAGCCTTCAACATCGTGGGATGACTACAACATACCAACCAAGTCGGCGGCAACGGTTTTTAAAGATAAGACCGAGAACTTTTGCGATCTTTGTGAGGAATTGCCCAATTGGTGTCGGTGAGCCAAAAACTACTAGCCCATAGCGAGCGGCGGGATCCGCCCATCCCGTCTCAGCTTTACAACGACCACGTGGAATCCGTGCGTCGCAGGGCGGTGAAAAACGCCCATTGCGCCACGGAATATTTCCGGGGCGATCGCGAGGTGTTCGTTGATGTGGTCAATGCCGCAGCCCTCTATCATGATCTCGGTAAGCTGGATGAACAGAATCAGGCGGTGTTGCGCGTGATCTCACACAAACCTCTTCCAGTAGCACACGAGGACGCCGGCGTGGAACAGTTGTTGCGTTTGAAGCGGATGGAATCAGCCGTATTGGTGGCGGCGCACCATGCGGGGCTGTTCAGCCGTGAGAAAGAGCAGGGAAAGAACAGCCGCGCTTTCCGCAATATGACTGTCGCCGAGCATGTTGACGGGTCCTTGGCCTCATATATCGAAATTCATGCTAAGGCCGTGATTCACACTCTCAATCCGCTTTCCACAAGCGAGCCGATCGGCAAATGCGGCTTTAAACGTCGCCTCGCGTTGTCCTGCTTAGTGGATGCTGATTATGGCGATACCGCGCGGCACTATCAGGAGGAGCCGGACGCGGAACCGCCTGCCCCACGGTGGGCCGAACGGATTGTTAAGCTTCAAGAATATGTCACTGCGTTGCCCGCGGGCGAAAACCCGCGCCAGCGACAAAGGAACCAATTGCGGCGAAAGGCGTTTGAGGCATGCCTAAATGCTCCCATTGATCCGGCAATTCGTGCCTGCGATGCTCCCGTTGGTTGTGGCAAGACTACCGCGGTCATGGCTCATCTGCTCAAAGTTGCGGCTGAGAAGGGGTTGCGTCACGTCATCGTCGTTTTGCCCTATACCAACATCATTCAACAATCCGTGGACACCTATCGCAAGGCTTTGGTCCTTGATGGTGAGCGGGCCGAAGAGATCGTCGCAGAGCACCACCACCAAGCCGATTTCACCGACCCGAACACTCGCCATCTGGCCACGCTATGGAAGGCACCGATTATCGTTACGACTGCTGTACAGTTTTTTGAAACAATAGCGAACCATCATCCGGCACGCCTACGCAAGATGCACGAATTGCCCGGTTCGGCGGTCTTCATCGATGAGACTCACGCCGCGATGCCTTCACACCTCTGGCCGCAAATGTGGCGTTGGCTGGGAACATGGACCCGTGATTGGGGTGGGCATATCGTTTTCGCCAGCGGCTCTTTGCCGCGATTCTGGGAGTTATGCGAGTTCGTTAACCCGCCTAAAGCATATTGTGACGTGCCCGATCTGTTGCCCGATGCCTTGCGAAATGAATTGGAATCTGCCGAAGCACATCGGATCATGGTCCACCCTATTCAGCGCGCAATGTCATGTGGCGAACTGATCGATTTCGTTCAAGAACAACCGGGGCCACGACTGGTAATTCTTAATACGGTCCAGTCCGCCGCGGTAATCGCCAACGCGATGCGTCAAGCAAATCATAATGTTCTTCATCTTTCAACGGCTCTCGCCCCGATTCATCGGCAGGTCATAGTTCAGCGGGTTAAAAACCAATTACGGCTCAAACATCAGGGGATAACCGATTGGACACTTGTTGCCACGAGTTGTGTTGAAGCTGGCTTGGATTTTTCGTTCCGGTCGGGATTTCGCGAATCATGCAGCGTTTCTTCGCTGATCCAAGTCGGTGGACGGGTCAGCCGCGAAAATGAACACGACGACGGCAACGTATGGCACTTTCGCGTGAATGATCCCGAACTGCCACCTCATCCGGGGTTTCAAGTTGCGCAACGAGTGCTTGACGCAATGCTTCAAGAAAAGTGGTTCGAACGGCTTCCACCAGCTTCACTTGCCAAGGAAGCAATGCGGCGAGAATGCACTGAAGGAGGTTACCAAAAAGCGCAGAATATCCTGAAAGCCGAGGATGACATGGAATATCCCACAGTGTCCAAGCTCTGCAGGGTCATCGACACCGACACGCGCATTGTTATCATCGATCCAATTCTCGCCAAGAGGCTTCAGCAAGGAAAACCAGTCGATCGGATCACTTTGTTGCGCCACAGCGTGCAAATGTGGACTAACAAGCTTCGCCAGTTCGCGGTTGATCCAGTTTGGCCGGAACAGGATTTCGATGTCGGCCTCTTCGTTTGGAGGGCTGAATACGACCCGGATTTTCTTGGCTACATGGCAGGGGCTCTCCCACTGCTCAAAGGTCTGCGCGATGCCATCTTTGTGGCATGAGAGCACCTTATGTTCTCCGAAGACGATCTCCTCCCAATTTCCGCCTTACAGCATTTGCTGTATTGCCCCCGCCAGTGCGCACTGATTCATTTGGAGCAGCTTTGGGCCGAGAACAGTCTTACCGTTCAGGGTAAGCACCTGCACGAGCGGGCCGACTCGGGAAAGAGCGAATGTCGCGATGGAGTTCGAACGGTCCGGTCCCTGCCGCTACGGTCGCTGAAATGGGGTCTGATCGGGAAGGCTGATATCGTGGAGTTCCGTGTCGAATCCGTCGGCGAGCGCTGCTTTCCCGTGGAATACAAGCGGGGAAAACCGAAAGCGCACGATGCAGATCGTGTTCAACTTTGTGCCCAAGCCCTTTGCCTGGAAGAAATGCTCGGCGTCATGGTATCCGCCGGTGCGCTGTTTTATGGCAAGACACGTCGGCGTCTGGACGTGGCGTTTGACGAATCGTTGCGGAACCTGACGGCGCAGACAATCGCCCGGCTGCATGAATTGATCGCCGCCCGCATTACGCCTTCGGCTATTTATGAAAAGGCCAAATGCGAGCGGTGTTCTCTGATGGATTTGTGTATGCCGAAGGCGGGGTCATGCTCATCGGGCGCGGGCAAGTACCTCGATTACGCGCTGACCCGAACTCTGGCCACTGGTGCCATGTCCGATTGATGCTCGAATTGCATATGAGGCCGTCTTGAAACAACACCTCAACACGCTCTTTATCACGACCGACGGGACATATCTCGCCCGTGAAGGAGAGGCCGTACTTGTGAAATTGCAGAAACAAATCAAGCTTCGTGTTCCCATTCACACACTGGGCGGAATCGTCTGCTTCGGCCGGGTCGGTCTCAGCCCGTCTCTGATGGGCCTTTGCGGCGAAAGAGGCGTGTGTATCTCAATGCTCAGCGTCAATGGGCGGTTTCTTGCCCGCATTAATGGATACACCAGCGGGAATGTCCTGCTCCGCCGCGAACAATATCGCCGGGCCGATTGTTCCGACGCCACTGCCGCCATTTCCCGCGCCATTGTAATTTCCAAGATTGCCAACGCTCGTTCCGTGCTGCTTCGTCACTTGCGGGATTATCCGGAAACACAGGGTAAATCCGAGATTGAAAAAGCCATCGTTTATCTCGCCCAGAGCCTCGATCAACTGCGGTTGGCATCTATGGATTGCGATTCTATAAGAGGCGTGGAGGGAGACGCGGCCGGTTGTTACTTTAGCGTTTTCGATCACCTCATCGTTACCCAGAAAGACGCGTTTACGTTCAAGCTGCGTAGCCGCCGGCCGCCGCTTGATGCCGTGAACGCGCTGCTGTCGTTCCTCTATGCGATGTTGGCCCATGATGTTCGCAGTGCTTGTGAGTCCGCCGGGCTCGATCCGCAGGTCGGCTTCCTTCACCGCGACCGCCCCGGCCGTCCGGGATTGGCGCTGGACCTGATGGAGGAATTTCGCCCGTTTTTGGCTGATCGTCTGACGTTGTCGCTGATCAATCGTCGCCAGGTCGCGGCGGGCGGTTTCAAGAACGCCGAGAACGGCGCGGTCTCAATGGATGATGCAACGCGCAAGGCTGTCTTGGTTGCCTATCAAAAACGTAAGCAGGAGGAAATCGTCCACCCGTTTCTAAATGAGAAGGTCAGCATCGGACTGCTTGTGCATCTACAGGCTTGTTTGATGGCGCGGCATCTGCGCGGCGACCTCGATGCCTATCCCCCGTTTATTTGGAAGTAAAACAAGGATTAAGGAGCATCCGCGTGTTTGTGCTCGTGACTTACGACGTTGCCACCACCACCCAGCGAGGCCGTAGACGGCTATCCCAGGTAGCCAAGGCCTGCCTCGACTTCGGCCAGCGCGTTCAAGACTCGGTATTCGAATGCCAGATCGACCCAACTCAGTGGGCGACATTGAAACTACGGCTCCTGGATCTGTACAATCCCAAAGAGGACAGCTTGCGGTTTTATTTTTTGGGATCGAATTGGCGTCGGCGCGTTGAGCATCATGGAACTAAGACCGCTACCGATTTGGAGGGTCCGTTGATTGTTTAGGCCAGCTTTCGCCCACCGCGAACCCCAAGCGCCCACACTTTCTGCACGTGTTTCGCGGTAGTTATAAGATGCTCTTTGATAAGCGAATAGAGAATGTCTTCTTCTCTTCTTCACTGCCTCAGTCAGCGAGAGCCCACAGTTCGCGGCCCAGCGCTTCTTGCCTGAGTCATGGCAGTGAGATATGTAGTAAGCGTCGCCCCTCACGCGGGGGCGTGGATTGAAACATCCGCCGGCCGCCCCACCGCCCCGCTCCGCCGGGTCGCCCCTCACGCGGGGGCGTGGATTGAAACTGCCCCATCCCCATCCACTCCTTGAACACCTCCACGTCGCCCCTCACGCGGGGGCGTGGATTGAAACCACGTAAACCGATTGAGTGCCCGTGCCGCCGGCCGTCGCCCCTCACGCGGGGGCGTGGATTGAAACTTGTCCGGAGGAACTGAAGGGATGCGTCGATTGGGGGTCGCCCCTCACGCGGGGGCGTGGATTGAAACAAGAGCAACCATTCCAAGAACTTTTCCGTGCGCTGTCGCCCCTCACGCGGGGGCGTGGATTGAAACAGACTACGGATGCTTGTCTACCCGGCGAGGCCACGTCGCCCCTCACGCGGGGGCGTGGATTGAAACACGCCGCAGTTCGGCACGCTCGTGCCCCAGGCGTGTCGCCCCTCACGCGGGGGCGTGGATTGAAACACCTCCAGCGTGGCGTATTGCCATCGCTGCATCGGGTCGCCCCTCACGCGGGGGCGTGGATTGAAACTCGGAAATCGCGGCGGAATTTTTGCGCAGCAAGGCGTCGCCCCTCACGCGGGGGCGTGGATTGAAACCAGGCGGATGTGAAAGACGCGCTGAGGAGCATCGAGTCGCCCCTCACGCGGGGGCGTGGATTGAAACGCGTCCTCCCCAACCGTCCGCAACACGCCGTCTAGCGTCGCCCCTCACGCGGGGGCGTGGATTGAAACTTCGCGTAGCCAAGGTGGTATCCACCCGTACCGCGGTCGCCCCTCACGCGGGGGCGTGGATTGAAACACCTTGCGGACGGTAGGCGTTGCTCCTGGTGCTTTGTCGCCCCTCACGCGGGGGCGTGGATTGAAACTTTTTGCTTGAAAGCTGATTGTTCAGGGCATCCCGTCGCCCCTCACGCGGGGGCGTGGATTGAAACCGTTATCTTGGAAGTTTTGCCGCTTGTAAAAATCGTCGCCCCTCACGCGGGGGCGTGGATTGAAACTAGTTCGGATTGCCCGGCGTCGGATCGTGCATGGTCGCCCCTCACGCGGGGGCGTGGATTGAAACAAGCCTACGTCCATTTTGGAATTCCGACCTACGCGTCGCCCCTCACGCGGGGGCGTGGATTGAAACCGCATAAAGCCCGGCTTGATGCCACGGGCCTCCATCGTCGCCCCTCACGCGGGGGCGTGGATTGAAACACCAAGAATGTAAACCAATGGGTGCTTGGGTCCGGTCGCCCCTCACGCGGGGGCGTGGATTGAAACGACATGGTGGTCACCGCGACGGCCGGGGGCGGCACGTCGCCCCTCACGCGGGGGCGTGGATTGAAACTGTCGGACGGGGGACAATTCACGATCGCTGTCGAGTCGCCCCTCACGCGGGGGCGTGGATTGAAACCGAACGTGGGACCTTTTTGACGTCGGCCAGTTGGGAGTCGCCCCTCACGCGGGGGCGTGGATTGAAACCGGTGAGCATCCCGGCGTAACTTGGATTGTGGGCGGTCGCCCCTCACGCGGGGGCGTGGATTGAAACTCGCGCGGGCGCATCCGTATCACCCCGGTGGATTGTCGCCCCTCACGCGGGGGCGTGGATTGAAACATCGCTTGAATGTGGGCCCCTCGGTTTGGTGCATCGTCGCCCCTCACGCGGGGGCGTGGATTGAAACGCTGATTCATGCCCGTTGCCATCGTAAGCACTCGTCGCCCCTCACGCGGGGGCGTGGATTGAAACAACCCCACCCGGCAGATCACGGACGGATTTATATTGTCGCCCCTCACGCGGGGGCGTGGATTGAAACTTCGGCCCAACTTTTTCACGCGGCGGTGGGGCGCGGGTCGCCCCTCACGCGGGGGCGTGGATTGAAACGCTGTCCAGGATGCCGGTATCCGTGTGGGCCTTGGTCGCCCCTCACGCGGGGGCGTGGATTGAAACCCCGAACAGCAGGCAAGAAGAGTCAGGGCCATCAGGTCGCCCCTCACGCGGGGGCGTGGATTGAAACTCCAACATGCTCGGCATCCGGGAGATCTCCGGAGGTCGCCCCTCACGCGGGGGCGTGGATTGAAACAATACTCCCCGGCAGCGAATGATTTGGCTGCTGGTGTCGCCCCTCACGCGGGGGCGTGGATTGAAACTTCATAACCCGCGTGCAAAGCTCGTCGAGCTGCTTGTCGCCCCTCACGCGGGGGCGTGGATTGAAACCGCTGATCGTGCAATAGGCGATCTCTCCGGTCGCGTCGCCCCTCACGCGGGGGCGTGGATTGAAACTTCCGGCAGCTCGCTGGGCTGCACGCTAAACCCGCTGTCGCCCCTCACGCGGGGGCGTGGATTGAAACCTGCCGTTGGCGTGCGGCCTTTAGCAAGTCAGGGGTCGCCCCTCACGCGGGGGCGTGGATTGAAACTTCCAATGCGTCCGCGCCAGCCACGAGCGCGTGGGTCGCCCCTCACGCGGGGGCGTGGATTGAAACAGAACCTCGCCCTGATCTGCCTCTCCCAGGCCTGTCGCCCCTCACGCGGGGGCGTGGATTGAAACATCTCATTCGACCGCCGCATCGGGAAATCACCGCGCGGTCGCCCCTCACGCGGGGGCGTGGATTGAAACTTGAAATGCCGGTGCCCCGGCCTCCACCAGTGAGTGTCGCCCCTCACGCGGGGGCGTGGATTGAAACCACTTCGCCACCACCGAATGGTTGATCCCGCGAGGTCGCCCCTCACGCGGGGGCGTGGATTGAAACATGGAGTTCGCTCAAGTTCCGCCAGACATTTCGGGGTCGCCCCTCACGCGGGGGCGTGGATTGAAACTTCATCGTCGTCGGCTCGTTGATTCCATACGTCGCCGATATAGGCGCAGAATCCCCGTTGGACATTTGTTGATTCGCCGATTGTTGCGAAAATCGACAATTCGTCAGCACTCAAGCAAGCACGATTGACGCAAGCTCATGTATCCCGCCTTAAACACACAGGGAATATCTTCAATCCAATGCGGCCCAGTTTTTGATGCAGACTGCTCGATCGAGTGGCGGTTGCTTGGGAGACGGCTTGCTGCCGGGGAACGTCGTTTTCGTTGCCAACGATCAACAGATTTAGCAGATGCTATCTTTCGTCTATTGTGTTTACGCACGCGGCCTCCATTTGGGAAAAAACCTTATGGAAGGCCCGAGAATCGCCCGAAAACTGCGTTAACTCACGACGACCCCAATAGCAATGCAGCCGAGGTTTTCCACAGAAACGTCGAGATCGTCGTTGACTACGGTTCCGAAATGGGAGAAACTAATTACGGTCTCGGCAATGTCCGCGTGTTCAATCGAGTGACATTGCCGGATTTTTCGGTTCTTCTCGGACCGGAATTAACAGGTCATTCGTCGATTCAATCGGCGGGTGACCTGTCTTCTTGACGGGAATTTCCAGGGTGCATTTTGATCACCTCCTTCCACAAGTTTCTTGAGATGTTTTGCCTCATTTTTGAACACATAATTTTTGAAGGACAGTCTCCACCTGAGAACGGACGTCATCAGGCAGGCAGTCGGGTAGCGAGTGCAATTCAAATTCGCAGGCGGCACCAGGCAGCACCTTGACCTTGCCGTCTGAAGACACGACGGTCTCTTCGGGCTTGCTGATATTGTGCGGAAAGAAAGTTTGAAAAGTAATCAGCGGCATCGCCAGAGATGGATTCAGCCAGATGTGGTCTTCTCCTCCATCGTAAAAACCGCAGTTTCCCTGCTCGATTTCGAAAACACGCCAATCCCGACCTTCCTTGTGAAGGAAAATACCTGAACCGCTCATTACCGCGAACGTTTCCATGCCTGGATTCGACGCACCAACCGTCGCTTGACGGTGATACGCTCCGCATCCTACTGGCATCTGATGCAGTTCAATAAGGAAACGTGTCGGTCTCGATGTCCCGTACAGTCGCTTGCTCTTGACCTTTCCGTTAGGACCAAGCATGCCAGAGTATTGCGTTTGGTCGATTAGATCGGCTTCACGAATAACTGTGCCGCCTCGCAATCGACGAAATCCCAGTCGGCGCCGTTGTAGCTCGACAAGAGCCTCAAGGATTTTCGCGGTAGTGGAATGAAGCAGCTTATCCGCGAAGAGACTGCTGATATTCGTCATCAATTCAATGTCTTGAGGTTCAAAATCCGGTTTGGGAGGTCTCGATAGCAGCATAGCCAAGTGATCTTTGGCTTTCGCTCCTGTTGCCAGTTCAAACAACCAGTCTCTTTCGACTTCTTGGCTCGGAAGGTGGTATGCATCCGCAATCTCGATTAGGTTATCCAGGCTGCTTGGCCATGATCCGTTTTCAATCTTGCTGACTTGAGAGGGTGAGATACGCAATTTCGCCGCCATTTGCCTGACCGTCAGGCCAAGGTTCTCTCGCCGAGCTTGAAGTTCCCATTTTCTCATTGAGTGTTTAGTCCATAGAATATGGATAGATAAACATCGAATCAATTGTAAAAATCGGAATTATTTATTTCTGTTTCGTAAACGAAAACAATCCATTACAGGCGGGAATCAAAACGCAAGCGGCCTCCGAGTGGCGATGATGTTGGTGAGATGCTGCCCAAGATCGGTTATGGAGATTTCAGCGCCGCGGGCTGCGGGATCAATTCACCGAGGGACTTCGTGCCCAAAAAAGCGGAGTGAAAGCTGCAACGTACGAAAACGCGCGTCTCACGAGTTCATCAGCGTTTTCCGCCAACCTTTATCGAACTCCTTACCCGGCTACCATCAGGCCTTTTTTGTTCTCCTCATGGCATCGTCATAGAAACCGCGGGTAGCACGAACGGCGCCACGGGCTGCGTCTCGCAGGTACTGAAGCCGATTGATGAGCATAAATTCTGCGCCACCGACGCGGCGGCCGGCGTCAAGTTCCTTGGCAACCTCGGCAAAACAGACTTCGGCAGCTTTGACGGCGTAGATCGCCCGATCCAAGTCCTTCCGGATCGCTTCCATGGCACGCCTCGCCCGTTCGACATCTTTGAGATCTGAAATTCTGGTTCTTTGAGGCATTTGATGGGTTGTTTTTAGCAAAAAGTAACGCTATCACGATCGGGGGCGGAGCGCAAGCATTCTCCCGGGATTATATAATCGCCTCACCTGAGCTATGCCCGGCAATCCCCTCCAAATCGGCAACATCATCGGCTCCAAGCGGCCCGTTATCCTGCCACCATCGGCCCGCGAACGGCACCTGTACGTCTGCGGCGGCACCGGCGTCGGCAAGTCCAAATTCCTCGAACACTGCATCCGCCAGGACATTTTGAACTGGACGGACAGCCGCTGCGGTTTGCTCCTGCTCGACCCCCACGGCTTGGTCTATTCCAACATCATGGCCTGGCTCGCCAAACACGGCTTGAAGCGCCCGGTCATCCCCATCGACCTCCGGCGGGACGACTGGATCATCTCGTACAACGTGTTAAGGAGGAGGGAGACCGACAATTCCGTCATCGTTTCCAACTTCGTCGACGCCTTGGCCCATGTTTGGGGCGAAGCCGGGACCGACCGGACGCCTCTTTTCGCCCGGCTGGCGGCGGTTTGTCTGCACACACTCTACGAGAACCAATGCACGGTTTCGGACATCATGTATCTCCTGACCCGTCCCGACATCCGCCGGGCGATGGCCGCGAAGGTCACCGATCCGACCGCCCGCCAGGCTTGGGCATTTGCCGACCGGAATCCGAAAGAATTTGAGACGCAACTCACGAGCTCTCTCAATCGCTTTTACCGCCTTGTCGGCTCCAAGGTCATGAAGGCGACGTTGGGTCAGCCGGACAAGTCCCTCGATCTTCTGGCGGCTCTCGATAAAGGCCACATCATTCTCTGCAATCTCTCAACCGAGGGCGGTCAAATCACCAGGGAAGAAGCGGACACCTACGCGACGCTGCTCCTTGCCGACCTCTGGGCCGTTGCGAGCACCCGCCCGAAGCAGGAACGAGAAAAAACGAAACCATTCTATGTCTATGTCGATGAATGTCAGAAATTCATCACCCCGACCATCGCCGAGAACTTGGACGAGGCGCGCGGTTTCGGGCTCCATTTGACCCTCGCCAACCAGTTTCCCCGCAAGCTCAAGCAGGCCGGAGTGCAGGGCGAGGCCATGTATGATTCGATAATCGCCAACGCCGGCAACAAAGTCGTATTTCGGTTGGAACACCCTGACGATGCGAAGATGCTGGCACAGTGGCTTTTCATGAATACCTTCGACACCGACGAGATAAAACTGCGGCTTCTTTCTACGAAAGTCATGGGTTACCGCGAGGAGATGCGGGAAAGCCACACAGACGGCACAACGCACACCACAGGAAAGACGAGCGGCCGGGGCGGTGGTAGCTTCCACGGCGTCTCTGCCGGCGATGGGAAGAGCGGATCGCAGAGTTTCGATCCTGATGACATGACCAAGCCACTGTCAAGCGTCGAGGGCTGGAACAACTACGTCGCCGACAGTTCGGGATCGAGCGAGAACTGGCAGGAGGGCGAATCCGAAACCCATGGTCGAAGTGAGAGCGTCACTCGCGCTTCCGTCTTCATTCCCCAGATGGGCCAGGAAGTTTCGAGCGTTCAGTACCGTTCGATCGACGAGCAAATCTTTCGGGCAACCCAAAAGCTCTTTGACCAGCAGGATCGGCACTTCGCCATTCGCTTTCACGGCGGGCCAAAGGCGCCGCTGTTTGTAAAGACGCCAACCGTGGCGCCGGCCACGACGCGGAAGGAGCGGATTGAGGACTACCGGCACAAGCTCTTGAAGAATCTCCCGTTTGCCATGCCGATGGCCGAGGCGTCCAAGCGGATTGACGGCAGGGAGCAGAAGCTCATCGCAGACCTCGTCAACGTTTCTAACGACGAGCCGGCGACCGCGAGGGGAAGAATACGAAAGCGATCGTGATAGAATTCTCGTCATGTCTGTCAGGAAACGTCCGGAAATAGAGCTTCAACCGCGGGATTTCGCGCTCCTTCGCGGCCTGTTTGAATCGCGGGTCATGACGCTCTCGCATATCTCGGCTCTCTACTTCGACGGAAAGCGGGAGATGGCCAAGAAACGGATGCAGAAACTCAAGGCCGAAGGTGTCATCCGCGAACGGCCGCGGCAGCGAATATCCGATCCGTCCTTCCTCCATCTGACCTGGAAAGGGTACGCTTCCTTGCGGGACGAGGGCCACGTTGACGATGATTCGCGTTTATCGCCGAAGACGTTTACCCGACGGATGAGGGTAAGCCCTCTGACCCTGGCCCATGAAATTGCGATCGGTGACGTAAAGACAGCATGTACCGTGGCACTACGCGGAAATGATCGTTTCGAGCTTCTGGAATTTAGCGTGTGGCCACGGCGGTATGGCTTCACGGTGGATCGGGAATACCGCACCGTGCCCGTGCAGCCTGATGGATACATACGGCTGTTGGAGAAGAACGCTAAGGATGCGCCCGAATATCATTTTTTTCTTGAGGTGGACAAAGGAACCGAAACAATCGAACGCCTCGCAGAGAAATGCGTCAATTACCGCGAATACCACCGGAGCGGCGGGTACGCCGAGTTCTGCGGCCTAAAGCGGGAAGCCAGAAAATCGCGTCCGTTTCGAGTGCTGGTGGTTTGCAAGAGCGAACAGCGGCGGAACAATCTGGCCCAGCGGTTGCTCCAGTTCCATCCGCCGTTTTCGACAATGATCCTCATTGGCACGCTCGGGGAGTGCGTGCATGATCCGCTCGGCCAGATTTGGATGACACCCAGTGCGTTCAAGCAAGTTATGCTGCCACAATTAGTGCCCCCATATCCGGTTGAACGAAGAAATCAAACCAAAGGTGATGTACCGCCCGTTAGATATGCGAAAATTAGAGCACAACTGAGTTCGATGTGCGAGTGTCCTTGATGATCCCCAGGCACGAGTTAGGGGTCACAAAGATAACCATTGCGATGGCAACCGATCTTCCCGATACATTAATCGCGGCGAGGAAATAGGGGAAGCCACTCTTTGCCGTTAAACTGCCCCTTTTTCCACAAAATGGGAACCGTGCAATTCGGCGTGTTATACGAAAAAACAATTAATTTTTGGGCACCGCGATAACCGAGTGACATCCCTCGACGCTTTTCATCGGACCATTCGTCTTGATCAGAGAACAATTGAAACCCGATTTCCTCAACGATTTTTTTTGCATGAAGCCGTACCTGTGGGTTGTCGAAAATCAGGCTGCTTGCATCGAAACAACCGATGGACTCGTCCATCGTGATGGCGGTATGCACGCGAACAGCGATGTCTTGTGAGGCTAGGAAGTCAGCCAACTGCTCCTTGCCTTCTCGAAATCCGATCAAAGCAAAATATACGAGCCGAGCCTTTCGCAACCATTGCTCAGTATCAGAAGACAGGCGGTGTACATGGCGCGGCGCTCCATCCGATAAGCCAAGCCACTCCTTAAAAATCGAAACTGACTGATTTCCGCTCCCAATCGTGTCGTCCAAGAAAACGACTGTAAGACTTGCGGGATCTGTCGTGCGGGCCAACGCTTCGAGGTTATCAAATCGTACATCGTGGCGTTGTTTTTCCGAAAATGCTTTGCTGCACAAGTATCCGATTAAACTGGTGCTGTCTTTCCCACCGCCAAGCCTTGCAAAGGCTACCTTCCCCAAGTCGCCGCTTCCGAGTTTTTCGTAGAAGTCCGTGAATAAGTCTATTATTTTGCCGTCGTCGATGTAGTCGATGTTCTGGAGCAAAGGAAAAACCGAGGTGATGCTTCGGTAATCGCCGAATTGGCGCAACCAATTCTTGATTTTGTCTTCGTCAATACGACTCCAGTGAGTTTGGAACTTCCTCGCAAGTTCGGTGATTAATGCGTCATGCTTTCGGAAAAACGCTTCTTGCTGTTCGATGTCTTGACGACCCGGTGAAAGTTGTAATGTCGCCAGAGGTGGAACGCGGAACATTTCGCCGTGACCCGGCACGATGTACTGTGCTATTCGCAGAAGCTTTTCACGACTCTTCCGCTGCTCCTCAGGCTTCTTCGACCATGCCTCCCACGATCTGTCCTGCCAGTCACCCTCCTTCTCGAAGATGTCGCCGGCGATGGCGACTGTGCCGTCCTCCGTTTCAACGACCACACTAATATCATGTTCAGTGTGACCTGGTGTAGCGATAGCCCAAATTCCGTCATCGATGTGGAATGCGTCCTCGTGAAAATCGTGCACTGAGTATTCGTCGCCGACTGAAACGTCCGTATCAAGGATGAATTTCGCGCGGGGAAAAAGGTTGTTGTTCCCGACGTGATCTGACTGACCATGAGTAATGACGACGTATTTGATATCGTCGGGCGTCACTCCGGCAGCGCCAAGCCGTTTTAAAATCAGTTTTTTTTGGGACGGAACCCCCGTGTCCACGATCACGTTTGTGCGGCCTTTAATCAAAGTTACGGTGCCTGAGGCACGTTGTCGGCCGGGGCCTGACCATTCTGCGTAGCCCGGAATAAGAATTATTACTTTATGTATGCCTTGTTTCATATTGATAATCCGCAAAAGCCATCTTGTTGCCGCTTCCGGCAACCAATTATATCACTCCTCAACTTATGCCGCTTTCAATTCTTATGCCGAGAAGTTGACTCGATCAGTTTATACGCGATATGTGCCAAAAAAACGGAGCGACCCTTCGATCGCTCCGCAAAATCAGCACGCAAACAACGCCGCCAATTCATCCGCCGGAACATCCGTTGGCTGCATGCCCTTATCGAGGGGAACCCATCGGATAAACCGATACGGCGCCACCTGCTCCAAGACGCTCTTGGCGCATCGGATCGCGGCCTCATCGCCGTCCGGCATGAGCCAGACCTTTCCATCCGGTTTCACCAGATCGACGATGAGCTTGGCCTGTTCTTCCGAACAGCTTGCGCCCATGAGAGCGACGGTGTTCCGGTATTCGGCCTGCCAGAGCCACCAGGTTGCAGGGAAGCCCTCGACAACGAACAGGTGATCCACCGGCGCCTTGATGCGGTGGGCATTGTAGAGGAGGAGGGACTTGCGGAATTCGAGCTTCACCCCGTCCCTTTCCCGCTCGCCGGGGAACAGGTACTTCGGACATCGGTCGCTCACGTCTTCATCGTTGGTCAGCCGGCCGGCGTAGCCGACAAGCTGTCCTTGGAGATTGTGAAGCGGTATCGCAATCCGACCCTTCAGCATCCCACGGTTGCAGTAGCCGAGGCCGAAGTGCCGGATCGTCTCAGCGGTGAAGCCCCGCTCTTTGAGATAGGGGTGATCCGGATCGAGCGTCCGAAGGTCAAAATCGAGAGCCTGGTTGATGATAATCCGGGGATTCTCTTTCTTCGACCCTTCCTGCTTGGAAGGAACGCTCCCACTCAGGAAAATATCCCTGATCTTGAGCGCCGCCTTCCGCAATTCCTGCGGATTGTCGGGATTGAACCCCTCCATCCGGCAGCAGAAGTCCAGGACGTTGCCCTTGGCATGGCAGCCGAAACACTGCCAGATACCCCGCTCGATGTGGACCGAGAACGATGGGGATTTCCGCTTCCCCTGGTGACTGGGCAGGGGGCAATAACCCGTGGCCCGCTCGCCTTTGACGTTCAACTGGACGTTGTAATGAGCGAAGACCTCGGAAAACCGAAGCAATATCCGAAGCTCCTTGAAATCGATCCAGGTGGTGTTCCCTGACATGGCATCATCTCCTTTCTCCCGCCAATTCCTGGCGGGCTTGTTCATCCCACTCGCCGGGGCCTTCCGATTCGCACCGGAAGGCATAATCCACCGAGGCGGGATAGGTTTTCTCGTAGGAACAGGTGACCGAGAGGTAGGTGCCGAAGTCGTGGGGGTTGGACCTCACGGAGAGGTACGCCCCATCCGGCTCGGGGCCGAACATTCGGCGAAGCTGGTTGACGTACGCCCAGCATTCCCGGCGGGCACGGTCGTAATAATCGGGGCTACGGACTTGGGCGCAGTCTTCGCACGCAGGCGCCGAGCCCACGTCGATGAAATCATTCATCGTGGAACGACTCCTTTCAGGTTGGAAAAAACGGGTTAAGGAGGAAGGAGGCGGGGAAATCAGTAGTCTTCGGGCAGGAGCACGGTCGTCGCCGACCGATCCGCCTCGGTGATGATCCAGAACTTCACGCCGTTGCGGTCGCGATAGACCGAGAGCAAGCGCAATCGCTGGTTGACGGACAATTCGTTTTCACGACGATCCGCTTCGCACACGTCGCCCCAATCGCCGGCAGCGTGACGGCCGAGAGCGATCTGAATATCCGCCGGATACAACTGGTTTTGGGCGTTGCGGGTGATAACGGTTTGTCCCAGGGGGAATTTCGAGGTTCCCATGGCACTTCCTTTCTGTGAGTGAACGGGTTAAGGAGAAAAGTCGAACTGGCCGCCGATGGAGGCGGCAATGAAAAGAACAACGCTTTCCTTAGCGTGCCAGAGATGGGGACTTTGCGCAAGGGAAAAGCCAGACCTTTCGGGTCTGGCTGGGGTACTTGGCGGCGAGTTAAGGACGCCGGTTTCGGTCGGAGGCGGGAGCGTCGGTGGACACGGCATCCGTCGCAGCCGGTGCCTTCCGTCGCTCCTTTTCATTGAGCGACGTGATGAACGAGTGGTAGTCGTTCAAGAGCTTGGCGACGATTGGCAGGTCATCATAGCCGAAGCTGCGACTGTCCGTTCATCCATCACCATCTTTGAAGCCCCAGACGAGGTAGGGTTCCATCGAAGACTGTTCCTGAATGCCCGATTGTAAGATGAATTAAAAGTTGACAGCGCGTCCCTTCGAGGTACAATCTTTTCTTTCTTATCGGAGGAACGCATCTTTTGCTTGCAGGCAAATTGGTGCGTAGTGGTGAGGCTAGCAGTGTCACTGAGGACGCTGCAGTGGGTTTAAGTTGGGAGGCCGCATGAGGTGGCAATTCCGACCAAATCCGTCTACCTGCAATCGTAGTCTTGCGGGTTGCGTAACCTGTAGGCCTGCCTTGGTTTCGGGCCAGGGCAAAAGGTGTTCCGTCTTGATGTGCTTGGTATCAGATATCTCTCCGATGTCGCGATCGGGCCTTTTTCGTATGGTCAGGGCCATTCGGAATCACTACGATTCTGTTGTCAGGAAGAGCTTTTCAGAGCCAACATTAACGGAGGCGTAGCATGCCTGTGAGTGAGGAATTGCGCGCGTCAAGTAAGCTTCTTGGAGCTGCAGCCGTAGCAGCGCGATCACAAGAAGCGGCGGAGTTCGACATAATTGTGGCGTTTTGGCGTGAAGGTAGGCCGCGGGCAACGGGGTTCAAAAATCAGAGCGACGCCCTGGACTTTTTGAAGCGGAAGGGGATTGAATATTCAGACGCGGTAGTGATAGATCGCCGCCGGAATGACCACATCATTTGGATGACTTAATTTTGCCTCATTGCTTTTTCTTCAGGCACGGTTTATAAATCATCGTAGTTTTAAGTTGCTGTTAGCTTCTGAATAGGCTGAGAATAGGCCACCCTGGACGATGGTTGTGTCGATTACTTTCGCGCTTTATGTGGCAGAAAGTTGATCGTCGGGTTGCCGTCGGACTTCGCGGAGCAATTCCTTGGCTACAATACCTCTCGAAATAGTAAACGGTCATGCGTATGTTTATGCCCAAATTGCGATCAATCATCGCCCGCTTCTTCCTACGCTCATATTCATTGTAGACACTGCCGCGTCACGTTCTTTTATTTGTCCCTTTGATGAGTCTCGATTGGTATCTGTGCGACCCGAACTCGAAGGGCAGTTTGTCCACGGTGTAGCACACGTACACACGATGCTCGGTAGCGCGCCAGCAAAATCGCTGAGCGGTCATGGAAATGCGCTAGAACTTGTATTCCAGGATATTGCTGGCGAAGAGGTTGCGAAACAAGTTGCGTATTTGTATTTCGCAGACACTCGAAAATGTGTGATCCCGTATTGGATGAAGTCGCTGGCGTCAAAGCGGCTACGTCGGATATGGGACCACGCGGGCCAAAACCTGCCACACAGTATCCTCGGTTGCGATGTTTTGAATCAATTTTCGATGCTGACCATCCCAAAGGCATCCTACGGATTGCTCACAAATGCCGATCGTGACCAGCTCATCCAGCAGGTCGAAGGTCAAGGAAGTCATATCCGCGGCCTGACAGCTTTCAATGAGCAAAGGAACTTTCAGGACATTTGGATTCGGGAGAATTAGCCCGCCATTAAAAGGAGATCGTCTGCTGACGACCTCCTGCCGAATCGTTGTAGGCATAGCGCCTATTCTATGCCGCCTGCTTCCTGCGCAGTCGCCGGAGCCAGCCCCAAGGGGACCACCACGGCGATGTATTGCCTTCGTCTGAAATGACGCGCCGATAGATGTGATCGAGTCGGCTCCATTGAGATATATCCTCGTCGAGCGACGCCGCATACCTCAACCGGCCCAGCACCCGAGCGAGAATGAATCGCCGCTCGAGCTTTAGGCTAGGTATTGAATCGTCAAGTAAAGCATACATGGAACTTTCCGACCGTGAGGCATCGATCTTGCACGGAACATGCAATAAGAGTGAACAGAATGACGATGCCACATAGGAACGTAAAGTCTCCACCTCTTGCTTGACCCGCTCAATATCCTCAGGCGTCGCGCCAATGACGAGAAGTGCGTCAGCCTCCGCAGAAATTGCTGCAACGTGATCGCGTAGCAGTTGGTCCCCCGGTTCATTTGCACGGTCCAAAATAGTTGAACTCATCGTAGTTGCCTCCGAAAAAGGTGAGCAAGAGAAAGTCACGTGGCAACGCCACGCGGTCCCTCCCCTGCTCGCCTTTTGAGCGCAGCGATAACAATCGGGACGCAATGCGGGCTACCGCCGAAGGCCCCTTAAATCGTTAACGAAACTTTCGACGATTTGAACGAACTGGAGAAAGAGGAAACTTCGATCGCAGCTATCGGACCAACGAACCGAAAAATGTCCCATAAAAATTGCCCGATCCATAATAGTTTCATGGGCTAATGACACCTCATTGTGAGTCGGTGAAAGGAACCGTTCCTCATCATAGCGTGCCAGAGTTGCGGATTTTGCGCAAGTGAAAAAGCCAGACCTTTCGGGTCTGGCGGGAAATCTAAGCCGGCGATTCATGGCCGCCGGTTTCGGTCGGAGGCGGGAACCTCGGTGGGCGAGGTATCCGTCGCCGCCGGTGCCTTCCGTCGCTCCTTCTCGTTGAGCGACGTGATGAACGAGTGGCAGTCGTTCAACAGCTTGGCGACGATCGGCAGATCGTCGTAGCCGAAACTGTAGCTGTCCTTCCAGCCATCGCCGTCTTTGAAGCCCCGGACGACGATGACGTTGTAGACGGGGCCTTTGGCAGTGACGTTTCGCCAGATGGACGCCTTGATGCTCCTGTGGCGGATGGTGTGAACGGGCCGGTTATCTCTGGGCTGAGGCGGGACAGCGTCCCGCTTTCTCTCAGGCGTTGCGCGAGGCATGGGAATCTCCTTTCGGTATGGACAAATCGGAAATGGGTTGGAAATCTCCGGCACAATGCCGGTGATCCTTATTAGACAGAAACCGGCTCGGCTTGCGCCGCTTCACCACGGCCGCCGCGCACAATGGCGTCGGCGGCTTTGAAGACTCTCTGGACGTTGCGGTCGGGGATTGAATCTTTGCCGAGCCAGTGCTGGATATAGCCGCGGCACTCGGCCGAACCGGCCAGACCCAGGCTCTCGCAGCAGATCAGGGCAACGCTTTCGGCTTCCACTTCGCGGAGGTTCACCGGCGTCAGGTCGTGATCGTCCATCCGGCCCAATTCCGTGGTGTGGCCGAGAAAGACGTGAGCCAATTCATGAAAGAGTGTCTTGTGCGGCAATACTGCCAAGGGTGACACGGCCACGGACTGCCCATGGGCATATCCCTGGCAGTTGCCGTTGGGATGGTCGAAACTGATCCGCTCAATTTGCAGGGATTTCAACGCCGCCGCTTCGCTCCACTGCGGCAACTCCTGCGGGATGTAATCCGCGCCGTCGGTTTGCGACAGCACAAACCAATGGGGCTTGTACGTGAAGACCGTCGCGGCAATTGTGCGATCGGCATCAGCGATGACGCCGGAGTCGGTTGCTTTGCGTTCGGCGTCGAGCTTGCGCCGCACCGTCACCGGCATGCACAAAGTGATGGCCTTCTCGCCCTTGCGGACGTGCCGGTCCAAATCCAGCCAGCCCTTGAAGGTATGGATCGGCCCTGGTTCAAGGCCCCGCTCCAAGCACTGGAACATCGCCAGGATTTGATTGCCGACGCTGTAATTCCAGAATCGCCGGTAACACTCGGAGATCACGCCGGGCTTTTCGACAGCATCCTTCAGCAGCTTCGCCCAATCGGGATGCTGCCGATTCGGCGGCTTTTCATCCACCGCCTTTTTTTGCGCAGTGCGCATGGAATCCTCCTGCCCCTTTTGCATGGGGCTTCGGTGACAAGGAACGAATTGGGAAAATGACGAAAGCGGAGTGCCTTCGGTCAGACATTACGCACGCTTATTGAATCGTGGTTCAATGCAAAAGAACGAGGTCTACCGCTTAGTCTCTCAAGGAAGGACTATCCGCGCAAGGTGTGGATAACAGAAAAGCCCGTAGGCACAACGCCGCTACGCCAATGATTGCTAGGATTCGTACTCTAACTCGTCCAAGATGAAGATGCAGGCGTTGGTGATTTGCACAGCGCGACAAATTGGCATCGAAATGATCCGCAATCGGCTGGTGCGTCTGCTGTGGCGATTACCATCCCGCAATTCCGCCCGTCCGGCGGTTGTCCACATTGCGCCTCACTTCTTTTCGTGATTAGCTTCAGAGCAGAGCGCCGACTGCGAACAATTCTTCGGACCAAGGTGGTCTGGCACGGTCGGTCGCATTGTTCCTTCAAAATGAGAGGTGCCTCATGCGCGTCAATGTCGCTCTGTCCAAGCTCCATCCGAGCCGGCAAAACCCCCGGTGGGTCAAGCCCAGGCCGGAGGCCCATCGCCGTTTGGTGGCGTCCATTCGGGCCTTCGGCTTGCTGGAACCACTGGTCGTCCGGCCAATACCGGATAAAAGCGGTGAATTTCAAGTGATCGCCGGCAACCGCCGTCTGGCGGCCCTCCGGCAGATTCATCGGGATTCAAAGGACGATCCCAAGATTTCGTGCGAAGTGCGGGACGTCGATGATCCCACCGCCGGAGCCATGTCCCTTTCGGAGAATTTTGTCCGCGAGGCCATGCACCCTTTGGACGAGGCGGAAGCTTTTGCCAAATTGGCGTCCGAAGAAGCCAAGGGCGCAGAATCCATCGCCTCACAGTTCGGAGTGACCGAACGGTACGTCCGCCAAAGGATGAAACTGGCGGGCTTGGCCGATGTCGTGAAAACGGCGTTCCGGGAAGATCAGATCGACACCGGAACTGCCGAAGCCTTCTCCGCCGTGCCGGAGGACCGGCAGCTTGCCATCTGGCAGGAATTGAACGGCAGTCCCCGCAATGCCGAACAGGTTCGAAATGTCATTGCCGTTGCCTGGATCGACAGTGCCCATGCGTTGTTCGATCTCTCCTCGCTTTCCGAATCATCGGTGAGCCGGGACTTGTTCAGTGACCGGGTTCTCATCGAACGCAAAGCCTTCATGGAAGCCCAAAGCCAAGCCTTGACCAAGGAACAGGAAGCGTTGCGTGAAGAGGGCTGGGCTGAGGTCGTCGCGGGCCGCCGGGAGGAGGTCCAAGATCGGCTTTATGCCATGCAAGTGCCCGAGCAGGAGTTCGACGAAAAAACTGCTCGGAAGCTCGAAAAGCTGGATGGTCGAAGGCAAAAACTGGAAGCCAAGCTTGAGAACGTCAAGGATGATGACCAGGAGGCGATCCAGGCCGTGCAGTTGAGGATCGACACCTTGGAGAAAGTGGCCAATGAGATCGTGGAAGCTGCGCCGAAATTCTTCGGCGAGGCGACCAAGGCCGTTGGGACGGTCTTTCTCACCCTCGACCCGGATGGACAGGTGAGACGCGAGTTTCGTCTGCCCAGGCCGGAAGGCCGACGATCGGGAAATGGCAACGGCCGCGCTGGAGAGGCGGGTTCAGGTGGACAACCCGAGCCGCCGACATCCGACGACTTGAGCGATCGTCAGCTTGCCGCAACCTTCACCCACCAAACTTTGGCTGTGAGGGAGGCGTTGCTCAAGGCTACGGATTCTCGAAAACGCATCCTGGCCATGATTCTTCATGAAAAGGTGCGTTCCGAGGCCCTGGCGATCCGCCATGAGGCCAACGGAATTACGTTGCACGCCACGCAGGACGAAACTTTCGCATCTGCGGCCGGGCAACAGGTTAAGGAGAAACGGACCCAGCTTGATCCGTTTGCCGAGGATCATTTCGTGGAAGATCAAGCCGCGTATGACCGTTTGGGCGAACTGACGGATAACAGGCTGGATAAGCTCATCGACCTGCTCACCGTCGAGTGTGTCACCGCCCACCTGCAACGGCGAACCGAATTGGTTCATCAGCTATCGGTCGAGTTGAAGGTGAACATCCGAACATTCTGGCGTCCGGACGGAGCATGGCTCACCAGTTACCAGAAGATCCAGTTGGTCCACCTTATGGCCGAGCTTCACGGCTCGACCTATAACCCGGACAATGAAAGCCGGAAAAAGTCGGAACTGGTCGAAGTCCTGGCCAAGCTCTTTGCCGACGCTGCGGAGGGCAAGCTTGAAGACAAGCAGCTTGCCGAGCGGGCGAACCAGTGGTTGCCGTCGAACCTTCGGGAGATAAGCCCGGACAAGGCGGAGAACGCCGTTCCCAAAAAACGAAGTTGACAGTTACGCCGGTGCCATAATGGAGCCGGCGTTTTTTTATTGGTTTGCATGTAGCATCCGGTCCACCCGTTTATCCCGACAACCGCATCAGCACGTCTGCGGTCCGCTATCGGCGCTGCGGCGGGATCGACAGTTAGCGTCGAGAAATTGACGGCAGTCCTGTCCGATGCCCAAGTGGACCTCAATCCGCACCAGAATGAAGCGGCGTTGTTCGCTTTTCGCAACCCACTGTCGCGCGGGGCAATTCTTGCGGACGAAGTCGCACTCGGGAAATTGCCTCATTTTTTGCGCCCTGCCGCCGGGCCTGAATTGGGATGAAAGCCCGACTGGAAATTCGTGGGGTAAGTAAAATATCGTTGTTGCGAATTCTGTCCCGGACGATATCCGGACGACATCATGCGAACTGGCCCCGGCCAAACGGGGCCGGGCGGACTATACCCAGGCGCATAAGTCTGGACAGGATAGGATTGCTGCGCGGGAATCCCCTGGAAATGAAATATCGTCGCCGGTGGTGGAGCGGGCATCGGAGCGGAGACGTACGACGGCATCGCAACCTGTCGCACCGGGGCCGATACCGCTGCTTGATTCCACCAAGCGGCCAAAGAGCGGCCGGCGACGGCAAGCTCTCCCATCCCGACAGATATCGCGGCCGTAATGCCGATGACCTTGGCCATTACCTTTACTGCACTCCGACCTTCCGTTGTCAGACGCGTGTCCATGATGCTCCTTTCCCTTAACTTCCCCTCGTCTCCCTTCGGGCGCTGATTTCAGCGGCGTCCAGCCGCTCCGCGATCCGCTCCAGGACCGCATCCCGTTCCTTGCGGCTCAGTTTCCGGAACCGCTCGTCCTTCTTGAGATCGGAAACCTTCCGCCGCTTGGCGAACATCGCTTCCACCATGGCGTCGATGGTTTCCATTTCTTCGGCGATCAAGGCTTCGGCGCCGCTTTGAGTTTTCCGAGGCACTGGATTCTCAGCATCCTCAAGGCTTCGCCGTGAGCGGATGCGCCGAAGTTTTGCTTCATTCAATCTGGCCTCATGCTCGATTTTTCCGACTTCATGCTGCTGGAGCATGTCCTGAAGTTCGGACTGGTCCCTGATCCTGCCGAGAGCGACTTTGGCCGAGGGCACGGTTTCGGAAAACCGCAGGACCGACATTTTCTCACCCAGTCCCAGGAACATTTTCTTGTGGAGAACGAACGTGAAGAAGTGCGTGCCTTCCTCTGGCACTTCCTCATGAACTGCATCGTGGGTCGTTTCGATAAAGAGTTGGCCGTGCTGGTTCAGATCATCCGGATACTTGTCCGGGCAGAAGTTCGTCCCGCTGCGGAAGACGAGGAGGCTGAATCCGCTTTCCCAGCACCACGGCTCCACTTGCCAGGCCAGGGAGAGCCGGGGCTCGACACCGAGGCTCAGTTGACTGGCGACCACCATGTTATTGGTCCGGTAGGATCGGGCGGGCAACTGCCCATCGCCCTGTTGGATGCTTGAATCCTTCGGAACCCGTCGAGCGATGTGGTTCATGGCGATTCCTTTCACCGGAAGCCAATGCGGCCATGCAGGCTGTCGCGTAAGATACCAATGCAGGCAATCGGCATCAATAGTAGCCATATACGGCTTTCGTAACCTTAAGCCGACCGCAGCCACCGTCGGATTTTACCTTCCATGGCCCCTTTGCGATTCGCGTATTTCTCCCTGGACCGGCGAATGACTTTCTCACGCCGTCCCGATCGGATTTCAAGGGGCGCCAGCGTGTACGCCTGGAACGGTTCGCCGCGCAGTCCGCCCGACAGCAGTCCTACGACCGCCTCGAAATTGCTCAGGGACGTGAAATGGTTTGCCGCATTCGAGCCGCCGAACTCGGTGGCCAAAGCCTTTGCGTCCCTACCGCCGACCCGGAAAGAAATTACCGTCCCAGCATTGCCGAAGACGGCATGACCGACGCTCTCTCGCAGTTGATCCAGATATTGATGCGAGAGCGTGAGATTGAGCCGGTATTTCCTTGCCTCCGACAGAATCGTCGCAAATGAATCCGTGGCGAAATTGTGGAACTCATCGATGAACAAGAAAAAGTCTTGCCGTTTCGCTTCCGGCACATCGACGCGTTCCATGGCGGCGAGTTCAAAGCTCGTCACAAGAAGTGATCCGAGCAGATTCGCCTTATCTTCGCCGAGGAGTCCCTTCGACAGATTGGCAATGAGAATGCGCCGATTGTCCATCATGAACCGCGGATCGATCTTTCGTTTGACTTGGCCGAGGACATTCCGCACCGGCGGTGACATGAGCAATTGCCCCACCTTGTTCTGAATCGGGGCAATGGCTTCCTGCATGAATTGGCTACTGTAGTGCTCGAATTCCATCGTCCAGAACGATTTGACGATAGGGTCTTTGACCTGCTTCACCACCCAGTAGCGGTATCTTCGATCGACCAACATCCGCTGCACCCCAAGAATCGACGTGTTCTGGCAGTCGAGGAGCGCCGCCACGGCGGCATAGAGGATATATTCCATCCTGGCGCCCCAGGAATCTTTCCAGATCGCCTTCATGGCGCCGACGACGCCGGAGGCGATGCGGTGCCGGCGCTCCACTGGCACGTTCCGCAGAAGATTAAGGCCGATGGGGTATTCCAGATCGGCCGGGTTGAAATAGACGACATCGTCGGTCCGCCAGGGTGGAATTTGATCGAGAATGTCTTCGGCCAGGTCGCCATGGGGATCAATCACGCCCACGCCGTGGCCGTGTTCAATGTCTTGGAGAATCAGATTGCGAAGGAGCGTCGTCTTGCCCGTACCGCTCTTGCCGACGCAGTAGACATGCTGCCGTCTGTCGGCAGGGACAATGCCAAAGGGAACCATTTGCCCCCAGGCCTGCCGGTGGCCGATGTAATTTATCGGTTCCCCGTGGTCGTCATATATGTCAAGGTCGTCGCCGTTCATGTTCCCGAGCAAGCCCCCGCTCCACGGAACGGCGCTTGTGGCGTTCCGGCAATATGCTGGCGACAACCGTTACGGTTGACGAGCCGCCAGGGTAACGGAGGCTTGCTCGGAAACCCGAACGATAATCGTCAACGTGAGAGTTGAGTTTCCACTTTCAGTATATCTCGAAACGAGATATCCACAGGCATAATTCAGCATGAACGCATCGTTCATGGTAAAATCTAAACATACATGCAATCGCTGACGCGAAAGAGAACAAACGAATTGAGACCCCGTCGAGAACCCGTGGAATGAACCGTGAGGTCAACCCGAGTCCGCCGTGAGGCGGACGAGGAGCCGGACTCTTTCTCATTCGAGCGTGAGCGAGAGGGTCGAGGCCCGTGAGGGACGAGACCCAGAGAAAGAGGACGG
>JBEKEC010000060.1:0-30998 GCA_050014015.1 Tepidisphaeraceae bacterium | reverse complement strand
CGAAGCTGGGTCTAGGTCAGGCCATTGCTTCTCTGCGCCTTTGCGCCTCTGCGTGAGATCTTTCTTCAATGGATTTCAAATCGATTCGAGCCGGACTACAAGTAAGCGCGGCACCCCGGAAGTTGCGTGATCTCGGAAAATCTTGTCGTAAAAACAAGAAATTGCAGGATATCAACGAAGAATGCCGTTTGCCAATCGCCGATTCAAAGAACCAGGGAATCGGATTCCTGGGTGCGACGCTCATTTGTGGTCCGGCTCGATTCGATTTGAAATCCATTGAAGAAAGATCTCACGCGGAGGCACGGAAGGCTTTGCCTCCGTGGCAAAGGCGCAAAGGCATGACGAATTCGCCGCACCCACCGTTCGTGGGGAAGGTCAGCTTGATCGCGTCCTGGACGGCCGGAAACTCACCGGCACGGCGCAATTCCCTTTTTCTTCCTCGGTTTTTCCGTTGGCCGGACAGTTAGAATGGGATGACCGTGATGGTGGAACAGAGCGACGCTGAATTGCTGAGCCAATATGTGCAAACGCGTTCGGAAGAGGCGTTTGCGGAACTGTCCGCGCGGCATTCCGACTGGGTCTATAGCGCCGCGCGGCGGAGGGTGGGCGATGCCCATTTGGCCCAGGACGTAACCCAGGCGGTTTTTCTGCTCCTGGTCGAAAAGGCCGCCAGACTCACCGGCGTCTCCATTCGGGGCTGGTTGTTCAAGGCGACGCGCTACGCCTCGGCCAATGCCCTCCGGGCTCGCGCGCGCCGGGGAAAATACGAAAAGAAGGCGGCCATGTTGAAAAGCGAATGTTCGCCGGCGGATACCGCGCCGGTGTGGGATGAGGTGGAGCCGCTGCTCGAGGAGACGATGGATCGGCTGCGTTCCAGCGAGCGCGACGCGTTGTTGTCGCGGTTTTATCAGCGCAAGACCCTGGCGGAGGTGGGACAGGCATTAGGCGTTTCCGAGGATGCCGCGCAAAAGCGCGTCGCCGCCGCGGTGGAGCGGCTCGGGGGACTGCTGCGCCGTCGCGGCGCATCAGCGGGCGCGGGGCTGCTGGCGGCGACATTGCTCGCACATACCACCCAGGCTGCTCCGTCCACCCTGCTCATCAGTTCGTCTTCGTCCTCGGCTTCGGCCGGCGCCGCCGGAATTGCCAAAGGAGCTTCAGCCATGATGCTTGTCGCAAAAATCAAAATCGCGGCGGTTGTGATTCTGTTGGGGAGCCTGTTTCCCGCCGGAGCCACGGCGATTCTGCTGAGCAACCGCGACAGCCGTCCGGCCGCCGTGCCGGTGCAGGCGTCAAGTCTCGAACCAAATCGTTTGGTCCAGGGTTCGACCACTGGTCCTGACGAGAGCGACGACCGTGAAAAATGCGCCCACAATCTCAAGCAAATCGGACTTCTCATCATGATCTATGCCGCCAACAACGAGGATCAACTTCCGCCCGACTTGGCGACGGCCGCCAAAACGGCGAGCGATTATCACGTCGCCCTTTTTGTCTGCCCGTCGTCGGGAACGTACATCCCGCCGAACTGGAACACCATGGCCGCAACCGAGAAGGAGGACTGGATTGACAACAAATCCGATTACGCCTACCTGGGCCGCCCGATGTCCCTGAGGAAGATTCGCCATCCGTCCAACACGGTCCTGGTCCATGAGCGTGGCGACAACCCCCACGCCGGCGAGATGAACCTCCTGTTTGTTGACGCACACGTCGAGGCCAAGCCTATCGCCGAGGCGCGTCGCCTCATTGAAGCGAGCAAAGCGGCGTTTGCGCCGTAACGGAAGTTTGTCCATGCGGTCGCATTCATCAGCAGATGCGCTGATTCGCGCCGCGGATCATTGTGGATTAGGAACATAATCCCCGCCGCGGCAATTTTTGAGGTGGTTCAAAGCATGAACTTGGCCGGTCATTTCCAAGTCGTTGCGGTAGACGGGATCATGCCAGCCCTCGATGTCGATCGTGCCCTTGTAGTTGTTCTGGCGGAGGATGCTGATGACGTCGGTCCAGTTGGTATCTCCGAAGCCCGGTGTTCGGTGCCAAACATAGGGTTTGCCGCCGCGAATGCCGGATGTGCGGATGACATCCCAAGCCACGGTTGCATCCTTGCCGTGGACGTGGAAGACTCTTGACGCCCATTTACGAAGTTGGGGAATGGGATCGATGAGGGAGACGAGCTGGTGGCAGGGTTCCCATTCCAGGCCGAGCGCCGGGCTGGGAACTTCGTTGAAGAGGATTTCCCACGCGGCCGGTGCGTGAGCCATGTTCCAGCGGAGCGAATCCCAGGCGCCGCCCATGTCGCAGTTTTCCCAGGCGATGCGGACGCCGTTGTCCTGGGCCCGCTTGGCGAGTTCCGACCAGACCTTTTTGAATTGCGGGATCGAATCGGCAAACGGCTTGCCGTCGATCGCGCCTGTGAAGCCGGAGACGATGTCGCAGTTGAAGAGGCGGCATGTCTCAATACATCGCGCATAATCACGGGCGGCGGGTTCTTTGAGCAGGGGATTGCAGAACATGCCGATCGTGCTGATGACCGCTTTGTCGCCCAGACAATCGAGCACTTCCCGAGCGGTGCGTTCGATGTCGACGTCGCCGATCTTCTCCCAGAAAGTTAAGGAGAAGCTTTCAAAGCCGTGGGGGAGAATCTGCCTGAGATATCCGGCCCCTTTGTCCATGGGGGCCAGGGTGCCGATGCGTATGTCCTTGTGGTGGGTCATAGTGCGCTTCCGGGTTCTTTGATAAACGGCGCTGGCTACAATCCTACCTATCCGCTACGCAGACCGCATCTACCTTGAGGGCTCCGGGTTTCGCCCGCTTTTACTATTCGGCAGTCCATCTCCATGCCAATGGCCATGTCTCATATAATGCTTCTCAGCATGGCCAAGGGATCAGACAAAATCAAAAGACCTCGGGTTCGACGGCTTTTGCTAATCGGGCTGAGCGCGAGCTTTCTGCTGGCGTGCGGAGGTTGTGAGCTTCTTCCGATCGCCACGCTCGGCGCGGTTTTCGGCATCGCCGGCACGGCCGTTTCCACCGGGACGGAGGTGTATTCGGCCGGTAAGCTGGACTCGGCATTCCGGGCCGACGCCGGCGATTGCCGCCGGGCCGTCCGCCGGGCCGCGGCCGATCTTCAACTCCACATCGTCCAGGACTGCCAGAGGAGCGGGGCCAGACAGAGGTGGGATTTCGTGTTTCAGGATGATCGCAAATCAGAAATAATAATCACCGTCGAGCGGCGTTCGCCCATGCTCTGCTGGTGCCGCGTAAACGTGGGGTTATTCGGCTCGGAACCGACGGCCAAGCTCGTGATGCAGGTGATCGTATCGCACCTTCCGCCGGCGGCCACCGAGCCGAGCGCTCGTGGACCATCCGGTCCTTCCGGAATTGCCCTCGCCGCTACGGAGCGATAGGCCCAACCGTTGCTGTTGCACCGCTGCGCGGCCGTTTGCCAACGCCATGGCGAGTATTTCCTTACCCTCGCTTGGCTCTTGATGAGAGTTTTAGGGACAATCGAACGAACCATGAAACCCCAAATCATCCTCTGCATCGCGTTCGTTTTGAGCCTTTTCCCGACTGGTTGCGCCACGGCGCCCTCCGCCGGGTCATCTGCGCCATCCTGCGGTTGTACCGATATTGACAAAGACCTGACCAGGCACGTTGCCGCCATCCTTGCCGAATGTCGGAGCGTTAAGCCCGGAATGACGCGCGCGGAGCTACTGAAAGTTTTCACCATCGAGGGTGGCCTCTCAACTGCCGCGCATCGGACATTTGTCTATCGACGTTGTCCCAACATCAAGATTGACGTTGATTTCGCTCTTTCAAGCCCGAATCAGAAGTTGCTTGAGGAGCGGCCGACAGATTCGATCAGCAACCTCTCCAAGCCGTATTTGCAATGGAGCATTATTGATTGAACGAGGTATCCCGGTCCGCTATTTCGCCCGCATCTCCCCGGTCGGGGATGGGGTTCGGCGGATCGACCGGGTTGGTTCTCTCCCCGTCATCCTCTTCATCGGTGCGGTTCCAGAACTCGTCGTCGGCAAAATCGCGTTCCGCACCGTCGGCCAGCCTCTCGGCGGCCCCGGGGCTTTCGGGAAGGATAAAATCGTCCGACCGGTTGAGCGGCAATCCGCCGAATGCGGCATCGTTCATCGGGGCCGCGTCGAAATTGGAGAAGACATCGGTGTGACGGACCGAGGGAACCGCTAAGCCGTCGGATGCCGCGGGGGGATGGGCCAGGTCAGCGTCAGCGGCGGGATTGATCGCGCGAGTATTTCCGGCTCGGCCGTCGTCCAGGGGACTCTCATAGGTACGCGTGGTGGACGGGAGGGATTTTCGACGCACTTGGGACGCCGACCTTAAGACCGCGTTGCGTGGAATCGCCGTGATCTTGGGCGGTGGCGGCGGGGATTTTGTTTCGACGGATATCGTGGGCTCCGGCGGCGCGGGTTCGATCGGCGCCGATGGCGACGGGGACAACGGCTCAGCGGGCGCTGGCGGGGCCTCTTTCGCGACCGCCGCCGCAGGCTCGGGCGGCGCGGGTTTGATCGGCAGAAACGGCGAGAGGGACGGCGGCTCCGCCGGCGCCGGCGGAGGCAGCAAATCGCGTGGCGGCAACGGGTGCGTCGAAAACGGCCAAGGCGAAGTCCTCTTCAGATCGCCGTGAATTTCTTTGAAACCGTCGGGGCTCGGCGGAAGCGGCGGCAATTCTATAGGCATCCCGCCGAGGAAATGGTCCAGATTGACGGCGCCCGGGCCGAAATAACCCAAGCTGCCGAGGGAATTAATCGGCGCGGGTCGTGCGGGGGGTGACGCCGCAGCGGACGGCGGTGCGGAGGCATCGCTTGCCGGTGCGGTTTTGCCACGTTGCGAACCTTGGCGCCGTGTCGTCGAGTTGTTGGCACTCTCGCTCATATTCCTCATTCATGCCTGATTTTCGCCGCCGCGCCTGCGCGAGAAAAAGAAAGCCTCTAAACGCCTGGATTCCGTGGTATTCGAAGCGTTATCACCACCCACGGTCCACCCAAGCGAGGAGGCGTTTGGAGCGAACTCCAGTACACGCAAAAAGCGGCCTCGACGCAAGCGCCGAATCGAAAAAAAGGCTCCGGCCACGCCGCTGGCGGTCCCGTCCAAAGCCGATGGTCGCCGTGCGGCGTGGTCGCCGTGCGGCGTCTTGCGGGCGTTCGAGGAGATGAGTATCGTCCTAACGTCAATTCTTGCGGGAAGAAGAGGTGTGAATGCGGGAACGAGCCCGGCGGTACCTCATTCTGCTTGTGCTGTTGTTGATTGACATCGGCGTGCTATCGGGCGCGACGTGGTGGGTGCTGAATCCTCGTTCTGAAGCGGGCGGAGCGATTGCTTCGGCTCCGGCAGGACATGGGGCGAGTTCCGCCGGGACGGCGCTGCGCGGGGCTTCCGGTGATGACAATGCCGTACGCGGCGGGCCACAATTTATTGTCAGCGGCGCGGCCGATGCTCAGGGAAACGCCTGGCTTGGAAGTGAGGGACAGGGCGTATGGGTATGCCGGGCCGGCGCATGGCATCAGTTTACCGTGGAGCAGGGGTTGGGAGATGACGATGGATGTGCCCTGGCGTGCGATTGCCTCGGGCGGGTCTGGGTGGGACACGGCGCGCACGGCGTTTCCATTTACAATGGGGAGAAGTGGCGGAACTACGATCGGTTCCAGGGTCCCGGCGGATCGCACGTGTTTTGCATCGCCAATTGTCCGGTCGATGGCGATGTATGGCTTGGCACCGAGACGGGGCTTACGCGGTATTCGTTGAAGGATGATAGCTGGACGACATTTGATCGCACCAGTGGATTGCCCGCGGACCAGGCAAGCGGGATTGCGTTCGACTCGGCGGGGAATATTTACGTGGCGTTGCCGGGAATCGGATTGGCATTCGCCAGGGCGTCGGAGAAGTATGTCAATTGGACGAGCGTGCCGGGGCCGGAGGATATGCCGGGAATACCGGATGGCGCGGGCCTGCCGAGTCGGATCGTTACTGCGATTCTGGTGACGCGCGGGGATATTGTGTACGCGGGGACAACGCGAGGCCTGGCGCGCAGCGTCGACCACGGTGCGACGTGGACCTACGTTCGCGGGGCGAATTGGCGGCTGCTGGCGCGCGGGCGCTATATGGGAACTGGGGCCGATCTTCTGGCGCCGGGGGCATCGCCACTCAAAGAGGACTGGATCACGTCGCTCGCCGAGGACACAGCGGGGGTTTTGTGGGTGGGATTTCGCTCGTCCGGATATGAGGGACTTGCGCCGTCTGGACCGGTGGCGAACCATGCCCGCAAAACGAAGGTGACGGCGATTGTTCCGCTGGCGGGACAAGGGTGCATGATCGGGACCTACGGCGGCGGGACAATCCAATGCGGGTACGTGTTTCAGGGCGGCGCGACTTCGCGGCCGGCGTTGGCGGTTAAGCCGGCGATCTCGGCGGACCAGTTTCCCACCCCCAGCGCGGCACCGTCGCTCGACACGCTTGAATCGCTTCGTCGCCAGGTCGAGGGGCTGCCGCCCGGGAAGATTGGCGTGGAATTTCTTGGGGATGATTGGGAAACGCTCGGAGATTGGGTGGGACATTACGGGAGCGCGACGGCCCGTCTGATGGGGTATCGTTCGTTCCGTGATAGCGCTGGATACTCGGTGGAGGCCACAACGGGACCCTATCGCAAGGCGTTCATGCGATATTACTGGGTGAGTGGAGACAAGGACCCCAACCGCCGCCGTGGATTGCTCAATCCAATCGACAAAACGCGCATTTTCTGCGAGCAGAACGATGAATCCTATAGCTCGCAGATGCATCCGTTGACGCAGGAGGGTCCGGACATTTTTCTGAAGATCACCGTGCCCGCGGGTATCCATCGCGTCAGCCTCTATTTCCGAAATTTCGATGGACACAGCGGAAACAACTGGTTGCGCGAGTATCCGCTGGAAGGCAAACCACCCATCGGCATGGCGAGCGCCGCGACGCAGCCGGCGGATGATCCGGTCATTGACGTCAATGAATCGTCGATGAACGGACGGCTGCAACCGCAGGACACGATTGACGCGGAGTTGGCGCCGACGGTTTGCTGGTCGTACACGCCCCGATTCTGGTGCGGGGTTTACAAACAGTTCTTGATCCGCGGCCAGGGGACGTACTGGATCAAGATCGGCCGGAACCACAGCATGGCCGCCAAAGTGCAGGGGGTTTTCATCGACCGGCTTGATGTGCCAGGCGGCGTCGATACGGGTGGGCAATTCATCTGGCCGCAGCCACCGACCGCGGGGGATTTCACCCGGGCGGACGGGGCGATTGGGGCGGCGGCGAGGTTGTGGACGTCGCTGGACGCCGCGGTTGGGCGCGAGGGGTATTCGGCGATTTGCATTCGGGCGCGAACCGCGGCGTATGTCGCGGCGGCCGCGGCGGGAGCGGATCCAAAACTGCTCGCCAACTGGCGGTGGGCGCTTTGCGCGTGGACGGCGGGAGATCGGGATGCGTTCGATAAGGCCTTTGGAATTGCGGCGGGCGGTGTGCAATAGGCGAAGCCATGAGCGGCATTGAGCGCGGCATCATCGTGGTGGCGGTTCTTCTCAGCCTTTTGTGGGGCATGGGATTGGCGCTGGTTTATGTTTTGCGCGATGACACGGCACAGCCGGCGACGAATCCGGTTGCCGTGGAGGTCGGGCCCGCATCGAACGTGACGCCGGCGGATCCGGGGGCGGGGATTTTCCCGGCGACTGTGGCCGCTGACCGCACTCCGGCGCCGAGCATCGAAGAGAAGCGGAAATATCTGGTTGATTTCTGGGGCCAGGCGGGCTCGGGAAATCGGCCGCATGGTCGGTGGGAGGATCGGACCGGAGATTTGCTGGCGGCGCCGACCGTGGAATCGGCCTCGACCCGGACAACCCAGCCGGCGGCGGGGGTCAACCTGGCTTCGACGCCGGTGTCGATCCACGTGGTGAATCTTCCGGCGCGAACGGCGCTGGCGGCACTGGCGCGCGCGGCGGGGATCAAGATGGCGGTGCTTCCGCGGGGGGCATGGCAGCGGGCGGAGTTTCCATCGACCAGTCTCGACGCGGACGGCAAACCGATGATCGAGGTTTTGAATGAGCTTTGCTGCAAGGTCGGGCTTACGGGGAATACGAACATGGGATGGAACTGGGACATCCCAACGCTGGCGGATCCCGCGGATCGGCTGATGATTTTGCAGATTCAGGCGCCGGATGAGGCCATGGGGCCGTGGATTGTCAGCGGGCCGTTTGGATTTGAAGTGACGCAGGTGGATCACACGGCGGAATTGAATCCCGGAGCCGACGCGGGCGGGACGGTAAACGTCACCATCGGCGTGGAGCACGAACCCAGGGTGGTCCTTGCGGGGCAATCATCGCAGCTCAAGGTGACGGAAGCGGTCGATGACAAGCGTAATGAATTGACGGGATGGTCGCAGGCGGCGAACGAATCCTGGGGCGATGCCAACGGTTCGATTTCGGCCACGCTGACCTGCCCGAAGGACTGTGGGCGAACGATCGCGCGGCTGTCGGGTATCGAGAGGTTTCTGGTGCAGACATCGGCCCAACGGATCGAGTTGCCCATCGGCGCGGATGCTCCCGAGATGAAAGAAACCGTCGGGGGATTGGACCTGACGATCGGCCCCTGGCAACTGAACTTTCCCCAGCAGATTCATTGCGCCGTTACGCTGCAACGCGGCAACATGGACGACGTGCAATGGGCGCGCCAGGCGCGGGCGCTGGCGAATTTGCATCCGGTGCTTTTGGATGCCAGCGGAACCCCCCTGCCGGCGGGGCATCCGATGAACTCTTCAGGCTACGGGCCGTCGGCGACGTGCGACTATATGTGGATACAACAAATGTATAGCGGCAATGAAACACCGCCCCGTCCCGCGACGCTGCGGGTGGACATTCCGACGGAATTTGAGGTTGTGGACGTTCCAGTGCATTTCGAGAATCTGCCGCTTCCGTGAGATGCCGCCATGAAAAAAGGAATTCGATGGATTCTGGCGATGAGCGCGGCGAGCGGGGTTTGGCCGGCGGTTTTGGCGGCGGACGATGCCGCGCCGCAGAACATTGGACCAACGCTGGTCACGGTGCACGCGAAAGCGGCATCGCTGACGGAAGTCGTGAGGCAGATCGCCGAGCAAGCGGGGATGCCGGTCACGACCAACGGCCGACAGAGCGATTCAACCATCACCATCGATGCGGATCGTCAACCATTCTGGAACGTGCTGGGGGAGGTTTGCGACCAGGCGCATGCGACATTGGAAATGGCATGGAACAATCCGCCGCAGGTAATGGTGATGGTGGGGAGCAGTCAACCGGGACGCCGAATCATCAACGGGCCGGTGATGGCGTTATTCCAGCAGATCGATCATCAGAATCGCCTGACGGCGCCGGTTGGTCAGCGGGATTCGTGCAATATCAGCGTGTCGGTGATGTGGGAGCCGCGATTAAATGTGCTGTTCACCGATCCGGTGAGCACGCCGAGCGCGGCGCAGGATGACAATGGGCTGTCGCTGGTTCCGGCGGTCCCGGCGGCCAATGGGCAGATGTTCGGCAGGTATCGGGACCTGAGAATGAACGGTCCCCAGGGGGGATTTCAGTCGCAGTTCAGCGTACCGCTGAATGCCCCGCCATCGGCCGGGCGGAAGATCACGCATCTTCAGGGAATACTCCGTCTGTGGGCAGCCGGGAAAACGGATCACGCGGAGATCGACAATCTGCCGAGCGTGGCGAAGACGGGTTCGTCGTGCGAACTGGGAGACGTGGGAAGCATCAAGGTCAACAAGGGCAACGTGAGCGATCAGATGGTGCAGATTTCATTCACGTTGACAAAGCGCAGCGACGAAAACGATGAGCAGTGGAGCCGCCGGGGAATTCTGTTTCAAGGTCTGCACGCTCGCGTGCTGGATTCACGAGGCAATGTCTGGGGCCAGAACCCGGGAGGCAATGGCTGGGGCTGGGGGCCGAAAGAAATGTCGATTTACGTGAACGTCGGGCGCGCCGATGGGGTCAGCAGTTCGCCGGCGAAACTTGTTTTGGAAGGGACGGCGAGTGCGCAAGAGATTGACGCGGAGTACGATTTGCGGGACCTGCCGCTGCCGTAGGCGTTCGATTGCAGCTCCGTTCCGATTCGGCAGGTTTTACATCAAGTGGGCGATACAGGGCTCGAACCTGTGACCTTACGGGTGTGATCCGTACGCTCTGGCCAACTGAGCTAATCGCCCGCGTTTCTTCGACGCTATCCGATGTTATCGTGGGCGCGCGTTTCCTTCAAGCCGCCGATTGCGCCGTCGAACGATCGGCCAACGCCAGCGCGGCCTCGGCTTCGTGAACCGCGCGCTTTTGCCGCGAACTCATGAACGGGCGCTCGAAGATCAGGAAAAATAGCCACGCGATCCCGATGCAAGCCGGTATCGCAATTGCCAGCAAAGCCACGAATCCGGCCAAGCCGCTCAGGTGCAGCGGATGAATCACCAGTTGCCAGACGATCTGGATCACGGGGGCGTGCAACAGATAGAGGCTGTAGCTGAAGGTGCCGACCAAATAGAGCGGCCCCCATTGCAGGATTGATTTGGTGATTCCGCCGGGTGCGCCCCAGACGATGAGCCACGTCGCCAGCACGGCGCCGGCGAGCATTTCGCTGGGCAGGGCCGGCGTGTCGACGCCGCCCCAGTAATAGCAAAGCCCGATGAAAACCGCGGTTGCCAGCACCGCCAGGCGTCTGACGGTCTTCGGATCCTTCCACGGCCACGGCGCCGGCCGATACGTCACCGTCGCGGCGAACATCCCCAACGTGAAAATCCCCAGGTAGTGAATCGCCAGATTGTGAATCCACAGGTGCGAGAAAATCTTATAGGCGAGGAAATGCCGCGCTACCGGAGTCATAATGACCATTGCCAGCGTCGTCCAGCTCGGGCTGCGGCGGAACAGGATCACCAGCAGCGGGAAACAGAAATAAATTTGAAATTCCAATGCGATCGACCAGAATGCGTAGTTGATCTGATGCCGCTCAAAGAGGTTCTGGACCATCAGAAAGTTCACGGCGATGGCGCGCCAAGTGACGGGAAGCGTCGCATCCCAAACGGTGCCCGTGAGATGGCGCGCCAGGGTGGCGCCGACGATGGCGCAGAAAACGACGGCGGCGTAGAAGGTCGGGAGGATTCGCCGCGCCCGCTTGAGATAAAACCGTTTGGCCCCCCCGCGGAGGATTCCGTCGCCGCGGGCCACCGGCAGCATCAGGCAATACCCGGAAACCGCGATGAACCCCGCCACCGCCAGCCGCCCGAACAGCAGCCAGTTCACCACCCTCCCCACCGCCGCCCCAGGCAATCCCGCGCCGCGGTCGATCGGCCAGATCGACAGATAGCAGTGGTGCACCGCCACGTACAGCGCCAGCACCGCCCGCATCCCGTCCAGGTGCGGCAAATGGCTCTCGGATTGCGCGGGTCGCTGCATCATGCTCAATTGTCAATTGTCATTGGTCATTTGTCATTGGTAAGAAAACTCGGAACTCGCGACACCAACGACAAGTGACCAATGACAAATGACATCTTCCGCGATATATATCGGCTCATGCTCGATCCCCGCATAGATAAGCTGTCCAAAATGCTCGTGAATTATTCCTGCGCCCTGAAGAAGGGCGAGAAAATCCTGATCGAGGCGATCGACGTGCCGCACGAATTCAGCGCCGCTCTCATCCGCCATGCGGCCGAGGCCGGCGGTCATCCGCTGGTCATGCTCAAGAGCAACCAGATCAACCGCGCCCTCATGCAAGTCGGCCGCAAGCCGCAATGGGACCTCATCGCCCGCGTCGAGAAACTCCAGATGCGGAACGTTCAGTGTTACATCGGCGCCCGCGGCAGCCCCAACGTTTCCGAGCTTTCCGACGTCTCGGCCGACTTGCAGAAGCTGTATGAATCCACGGTCTGGGAAAAAGTCCATCGCGACGTGCGGATCAAAAAGACCCGCTGGTGCGTCCTGCGCTGGCCCACGCCGTCCATGGCCCAGATGGCCGAGATGAGCACCGAGGCCTTCGAGGATTTCTATTTCAACGTTTGCACCCTCGATTACGCGAAAATGAGCCGGGCCATGCAGCCGCTGAAAAAGCTCATGGAACGGACCGACGTCGTCCGCCTCAAAGGCCCGGCCGACACCGATCTCACTTTCAGTATCAAGAACATCCCCGCCATCTGCTGTGATGGCCGCGTCAACATCCCCGACGGCGAGGTCTTCACCGCCCCCGTCAAAACCAGCGCCAACGGCATCATCCGTTACAACTGTCCCACGATCTACCGCGGCGTCACGCACAACGACGTTCGCCTGGTCTTCCGCAACGGCAAAATCGTCGAAGCCTCCAGCACGGACACGAAAAAGCTCAACGAAGTTTTCGACACCGACCCCGGCGCCCGATACGTCGGCGAATTCGCCGTCGGATTCAACCCCTACGTCGTCAAGCCGATGAAGGACATCCTCTTCGACGAAAAGATCGCCGGCAGCATCCATTTCACCCCCGGCGCCTGTTACGACGACGCCAGCAACGGCAACAAAAGCGCCGTCCACTGGGATTTGGTAATGCGTCAAACCCCCGAAGTCGGCGGCGGCGAAATGTGGTTCGACGGTAAGCTCATCCGCAAGGATGGACGGTTTGTAGTAAGCGAATTGAACGGGCTGAATCCGGAGGCCCTAAAATAGGAGCCTTGAGAAACTTGAATGGATCATCGAGGCCACCCCGGCGCGGCGGCTTCAGCCGCCGTGTTCCTCTTGAATTCCCCGCAGTGGGCCGATGTCGCTACGACAGGGAATAGACCTCTCTGACTCCGCTCACTGGTACATCCTTTCCAGAAATTCTAACAGCATACGACAAGCATGTGTCGAAGCGACCTTCAACCACTTCGCCACTTTCGTACACGATACGAAGGATGACTCCCTTTTTGACGAACTTGGTCAATTGAGCGGGAAGCACGGTGGCATCAAGCGGATCGCCCGCGAAGATCAGGCTACCCTTGGGGGAGTGCGATGTTGCGGGATTAGGCTCGGAGACAGCAGCAGAGCCGGGTATCAAAGCCCTCAGCTTGCTGATAGCCGCTTTCCCACTCGATTCGTGAATGGTGGCAACGCCCCTGAACCCCGCGTGATCCTCTGCTGTCACAACCCCGTCACTGGTCCCTTTCGCATAGAGCGTCAGGATGATGGGCCGCTTGTTGCCGTCTCCGCGTCTTAGCGTGCGTCCAATCCTCTGAATGCGTTGCCGCTTTGATTGCGTCGAGGCAACCAGAATCCCGGCATCGACTTCGGGAATATCAATCCCCTCATCAAAGCTCCGACACACCAGCAAGGCGGATGGTCCCTCGCTGCGAAATTCACTCAAAATGGCCGCTCGCTCGCTAGGTGACATGCCGCTGTGACAGACCTTGCACCATACATGGGGCGCGGTTCTTTCGACTTGGTTCTTCAATGCACGGGCAGCAGCGCGGTCGATTCGCTCATCCACCAAATCGGCAGCCGCGATGCGTTCAAAGAAGACCAAAACCTTCCTACCACTCTCGACAAGGGCGTGAATCGCCTCCTGGCCAATATCAAGTTTATTCTGCGCCTTGTAATGAATTGCGGCTCGCCTAAACAGGAGAAGATACAGTTTCTCGATTTGCGGCTCGCGGCCCGAACCGATCCTGCCCATCAACCGCTGAAGTCGCTTGAACAACCACTCGTCAGAGGAAGAACGCAATTCGTCTTTGTAGAGCTCGCAAACATGGCTGAATTGTGCACGAATCTTCTCGCTCAAATTGAAGTAATCTTCTCGCTCTTCGTGCGTTAGTTCAACCGACGAGTTGAGCAAGTCGAAGCTGGGAACCAGCCCGTCACGATGTGCGTCGGTAAACCTGTACGCGTATAGAATGCTGCCAAGTCCGGACGTATTGTTGGGCTCGATGGTCGCTGATAAACCCATGCAGTAGGTCCAGTCATGATCCTCAACAATCTTCCGCCAAACGGGAGCGTCGATGTAGTGGTGGCACTCATCGGCAATGAGCAGAGTGGGAAGTCCTTTCGCCGAAAACTGGCCGAACCTGTCGTCGGCGTGCCTGAGAGCCGAAGTAATTGTTGCGACGTATGCGATGGGCGGGACGGCAAACCGATCTCGAAAATCCCCACCGATGCGACCAACTCTTTCATTTGGAAACTTTGACCGGATGACATCGCAAATTTTCCCATGCCATTGCTCCATGAGGGGCACGGTCGGCACAATAACAAGCGAAGATAACTTTCGGTTCTCGGTGTAGGCTTTGAGGAGAGCTTCAATGCCTACATGGGTCTTGCCAGACCCGGTGACGGCCTCGATGATTCCGCGACGCCCTGCTTTTTCCCATGCGGATAACGCGTACTGCTGCCATCGATATGACGGTTCGTTGTCCAATGCCAATTCGTCCCTTGCAAGGGAAAATTCAAAGGCGCAGTAAGTCGTTTCCCTTCACAAACTCCCGCCCCTCTTGACTTCCCCCACGTCCTCAAGAAGCTTTCGCGATTGCGGCAGCATAAACCGTGTGACGGTAACCGTCGGCAACTTGGAGAAACAAAGGATTGGTGACCGCCTTCCGCTCAACGAGATCGATCTTCCTGCCAAACAGATCTTCCAGGCCGTGAAGGAAGCCAAAGTACCGCTCGGACGATCCCTTCCACCCCAAATCTTCAAACTCAACGAAAAAATCCAGATCGCTTTTGTCGAAGTCGAAATCTCCCCGCGCGGCGGAGCCGAACAACTCCAGCCGATTGATCCGGTACTTGCGGCACAGCCGTTCGATCTCGGAACGATGTTGTTCAATCAGGTCCAGCATTCGGGTGAATATTATACGGAACCCTGGCCATAAAGGCACGCATTTTACCGGCTCAAGCTTACCGCTTTTTGCATTCGAAGGGCGAAATATTACCGCGGAGATCACAGCGCGGCCAAGCCGCAACCAAACCAAACCGATTGAACCACGGATTACGCGGATATGCACGGATGGAAGAAGAAATTATCCGTGCAATCCGTGTAATCCGTGGTTCACAAATTCTTCGCGAATCGCGCAAATTCTGATGGTTAGCATTGCGGAGAACGCCGAGAAATCCCGCACGGCGTCTGGTTTACCATCCTTGCCATTTCCATATCTCTTCTCCGCGTTCTCCGCGATCTCCGCGGTTAAATTTAGCTTTCTGGATTTCGAAAAACGTTTAGATTGAGTTACCTATAAACCCGCGGACCCTTACAATCCTTCATCGATGACCCCCCTGCCGATCGATTCACATCTGCCGGAAATTGTCCGGCGCCTCGGAGACGCCAAATCGCTCGTCATCGTCGCCGAGCCGGGGGCGGGCAAGACGACCCGCGTCCCGCCGGCCATTCTGCGCAGCGGGATGCTTTCCCCGGAGCATCCCAATCTGGTGATGCTTCAACCCCGCCGGGTCGCCGCCCGCGCGGCGGCACAGCGGATCGCCGAGGAGAACGGTTGGGAAGTCGGCTGCGAGGTCGGCTATCAAATCCGATTCGAAAAGCGCATGACCAGCGCGACGCGCCTGCGCGTTCTGACCGAGGGCGTGCTGACGCGGCAAATGCTTGACGATCCGTTTCTCGACGGCGTCGGAGCGGTCGTGCTCGACGAATTTCACGAGCGGTCGCTCCACGTCGATCTGGCGATCGCCATGCTGCGCGAAATGCAGCAGACGGTGCGGAGCGATCTGCTCCTGATCGTGATGTCGGCGACGCTGGAGGCGGAGCCGGCCGCGAAATTCCTGGGTAATTGCCCGGCCGTAAGCCTGCCCGGGCGGACGTTCCCGGTCGAGATTGATTATCATCCTCACGCCGGCTTGCCGGTCGTCTCGCGCGTGGCGGCGGCGGTCGAGGAAATCGTCGGGCGCGAGGATTCGGCCGGGCACGTGCTGGTTTTTCTCCCCGGCGCCGACGAAATCCGGCGCGTCATGCGTTATCTTGAGCCGCTGGCGGCGCGATTCGATCTTGCGGTCCTCCCCTTGCACGGCAGTCTCCCGGCCGACGAGCAGATGCTGGCACTGCGGCCCTCGACGCACAGAAAGATCATTCTGGCAACGAACATTGCCGAGACATCCCTGACGATCGACGGCGTTCGCTGGGTCATCGACGGAGGACTGGCCCGCGTCCCGGCATTCGATCCGCGTCGGGGCCTGGATCGGCTGGAACTGAAGCGCATCAGCAAAGCCTCGGCCACCCAGCGCGCCGGACGCGCCGGACGCACGGCCCCGGGCCGATGCTTACGCCTTTGGTCGGCCAAGGAGCAGTTCGCATTGGACGACTTCGAATTGCCGGAGATCAAGCGCGTGGACCTGAGCGCGGCCGTACTGGACCTTCACGCCTGGGGCAAACCGGATGCGGCGGCATTCGGATGGTTCGAGCCTCCGCCGGCCGAGGCGCTCCTCTCCGCTCAACGGCTGCTGGAAATGCTCGGCGCGGTGGAAGCGCGCGGGTTGACGCCGCTGGGAAAACGGCTGATGAAGCTGCCGCTTCATCCGCGCCTCGGCCGGCTGCTCTGCGCCGCGGCGGACGCGGGCTGTCCGCAGGAAGGCGCGACTCTGGCCGCCCTGCTTTCCGAGAAGGACATTCGGCGCCCAGATTTCACCCAACCGCCGCATTCTCGCTCCCCGGCGACCCAGGGCGACAGCGATCTGCTTCTTCGCATGGACGACCTGGATGGTCATTTGCGCGATGCATTAGATTCCGTGGCAATCCGGCAGGTGAAGCAGGTGAGAAACGAACTGCTGCGCCTGGCCCGGCGGCTGAGCGACGTTCCGGCGCAATCTCCGTCGCACCAAACGCTTCTGAAGCTGCTGCTGACGGCCTATCCGGACCGCGTCTGCCGGCGGCGTCAGCACGACCCCAGCGCCGGCGTCATGGTGGGCGGCGGCGGCGTCCGGCTCGATGCCGAATCCGTCGTCCGGCAAGGCGAGTTCTTTCTCGCCCTCGATGCCCGCCATGATCCGCGCTCGGAAACTCGCGAAGCGATCGTTCGCATTGCCAGTGCCATCCGCGTCGAATGGCTCATGGAAATTTTCCCCCAATCCATCTCGCGCCAGCGGACAATGGTCTTCGACGAAACTCGCCAGCGCGTCGCGGGCCGGGGCGTCGTGCGATATCGCGACCTCGTTTTATCGGAGGATTTTGACGCTTCGGTCGATCCCCAGGAAGCCGGCAAGACGCTGGCGGCGGCATTGCGCCCGCGGGCGGCGGAGATTTTCGCCGCCGACGAGGCCGCGGCGAATTTCCTGGCCCGCGTGGCCCTGCTGCGGCGTGCGATGCCCGAACATCCCTGGCCGAAGTTCGACGAACGCGAGCTTGCAGACGTGTTGGAAGAACTCTGTGCCGGGAAGAAAAGCGTCGAGGAGCTGGCGCGTCTGCCGCTGGCCGACGCGCTTCAGGCCAGGCTGCAATATCCGATGGATCAGGTTCTTCGCCGCGAAGCCCCGGAAGCGATCGAAGTGCCGAGCGCCAGCCGGATTCGGCTGCAATATCGCCAGGATTTGCCGCCGATCCTGGCGGTTCGTCTCCAGGAGATTTTTTCCTGGCGCGACACGCCGCGCCTCGCGGCCGGCCGCGTGCCCGTGCTCTTGCATCTCCTGGGCCCCAATTTCCGGCCGGTGCAGATCACCGACGATCTGCGGAGCTTTTGGGCGACGACCTATTTTCAGGTCCGGAAGGATTTGCGGGTGAGATACCCGCGGCATTCGTGGCCGGACGACCCGATGAGTGCGTTGCCGCAGGCCAAGGGACGACGGGGAGGGGGAAGGTGATTGGAAAATCCGAAATCCGAAATCCGAATGACGAATCAAGCCCGAAATCCGAATGACGAAGCGGTCTTTCATTCGGATTTCGCCATTCGGATTTGATTCGTCATTCGGATTTCGGATTTCGGATTTCCCTTCCCGCCCACGCTCTCCACATCCCCCGATACGCCGCCTCCATGGCGCGGGCAAACCCCACCCCATCCATCAGCGGAGATCGGCGCATTCGATCGCGAAGACTGCGGCGCAGCTCGGCCAATCGCGGCAAATCGCCGGCCAACGCCGTCGCGATCTGCACGAATTGGTCGCCGTCGCCCGCGGCCAGCTCGTGCAGGCCGAGATTCTCCAGAATGCTTGTGCCGGCGCGCCCGGCCGCGGTTCGCCCGGCCAACGTGACGATCGGCACGCCCATCCACAGCGCATCGCAACTCGTCGTAATCCCGTTGTACGGGAGCGGATCGAGACAAACGTCGATCCGGTCGTACAGACGCAGATATTCCGGGCGCTCGTATCGCCCGACAAACTCGATTCGATCGGAGGCGACGCCCGATGAATTCAGAACCCCGACGATCCGCCGTCGATGTTCCTCGCACAGCGATTGCAAGATCAGGCGGGAATCGCAAACGCCGTGCAGCACCTTCGCCCAAAGCTGTAGCAGCGGATCGTTGAGCTTGCACGGATTGTTGATCGATCCGAACCGGATCGGTCCGGCAATCCTAGTCGCGGCCGGCGCGACGTCGCACAGCGGATCGTAGCAGGCCCAGGTGCTGGGCAGTCGAACCGATTGCTCGCGATAACACGATTCATCCATTCCGGGCGGATCGATCCACGGATCGGTGATGCGATAGTCCATCTCCTCAAGCCCCGTCCCGCCGGGATACGCCAGCCACGCCACCTGCACCGGAGCGGGCCGTTGTGCGAACGTCAGCAGGCGGTTGTACGACATGTGCATCGCCAGATCGACCAGAACGTCGATGCGGTCGCGGCGAATCTGCTCGGCCAGTTCCTCGTCGGTCCGGCCGAGGGCCATGTGCCAGACGTGGGCGCAGCGTTGAAGCCGCCGCGTCACCGCGTCGGTGCGACGCCCGTCGCTGTAGCAGAAAACCTCGACTTGCTCCCGATCGTGCGATTCCAGCAGGGGGACGACAAAGAAGGATTCGGCGTGGTCATAGAAGTACGGCGAGACGTACCCGACGCGCAGCCGCCGATCGGGTGAGCGGTCGTTTTCATGCGGTCGGATGAATTTTTGCATCGGCGCGGCGAGCAGATCGTTCCATCGCCGCTGCTCGGCCAGGAGAGACTTGGCACGGGCGCGGTGATCGAATTGCAGGATGTAAACCCTGTTGCATTGGTTCACGTGATCGTTGGGCCGCAATTTCAGGGCGTGATCGAGTGCGTCAAGGGTCTCGGCGACGGCGCCCGCCTCCTTCAGTGAGTTGGCCAGAATGTTGTGGGCCTCGGCCAGGTCCGGCCCAAGCTCCACCGCACGACGGGCCGATGCCAGGGCCTCATCGATCTGCAGCGCATCCAGCAGGGCGCCGGCAAGATTGACGTGCCCCTCGGCGAGATTCGGCGAAATGGCCAGCGCCCGCCGCGCCGACACCAGCGATTCTTCCAGCCGGCCGCAATCCCGAAGAACTTTCGCACGGTTGTTCCAGATCAGGTCCCAATTCGGACGCAGCGCGATCGCCTTGTCCAGCGCCGCCAGCGCTTCGTCAAATCGCATCCGCACGCTCAACGCCAGCGCCAGGTTGTTGTAGCTCGCGGCCATCACCGGCGGCAACGCGATCGCCCGCTCATACTCGGCAATCGACTCGTCGATCCGCCCCGATTCCCGCAGCGCATCGGCCAATACCTGATGCGCCCCGGCGGAATCCGGATGGATGCTCAACTCCCGCCGGCAGCAATCGGCCGCTTCGTCAAACCGGCCCAGTCCGTTCAGCGCCGTCGCCAGGTTGACCGGCGATTCGCCGTCGTCGGGATTCAGCCTCACGGCTTCCCCAAACGCCCCGGCGGCTTGTTCCGGGCTTTTGGCGGCGAGAAACACTTTGCCGAGATTCGCATGATACCCCGCGACACCCGGATGAAGCGTAATGGCCCCGCGGATCAATTCGACGCCCTCCTGATGCCGACCGGCTTGCGCGCAGACAACCCCCAGCAAATGCAACGCATCCGCGCAATCGGGCTGTTGCGCCAGAATCTGACGATAGAGCCTCTCGGCCTCTACCAACTTCCCGGCCTGCTGCCGCTGCATCGCCATGTTCAGCGCTTGTTCAAGTGGAACCGATGGCATGGCGGTCGAATAATAACCGATTTGGGGCCGCTCCACCGGCCGGAGATGAAACTAACCGATCGGGAACAGTGGGAATCAGCGAGGGCCAGAGACCTGAACCGGGACGGAGACCTGAACCGGGACGCCGCTAGTTTTTTTTAGCTGCGTCCGTTTCCTAGCTCGAGTCCTCACCCGCGACTTGATGATAATTCAGCAATGCTGAGGATAGAGACAGAGCGGAAGCTGTCCCGGTTATTCGTACGGACGGCCTTCTTACCGTTCTGCAGGGCGGAGGGATTCCTTTTCGACCGGGTTGGCGGACGCTGAGACCATGACTTGCGAGGCGACCACGAGCATCACGATCGAAGCGGGCACGAGGTTACGCGTCTCGCGCAGCCAACTGAACATCACGTTGGAAATCAGCAAAATGGGAGTGAGGTACAGGATGAGGGCCTTTAGAAACGGCGGCGTGGAGCGCCAGCCCATCACGACAAACGGGACGAGAACTCCGATGGTGAACAGGACCTGCCTGGGCCACGGGGCCAAGCCCAGGTTGGTGCGATACCAGTCCGGCGGCACGCCCGAGACGCGGGTGTAGGCGAAAGTGCCGCCGAGGATCCACCAACGGATGGCCACCACGACCGCGAGGCTGGAGAGCACCAGCAGCACGCCCGGAACCCAGGAACGCGACTTAAAGAAGTGATACAGCAAATAGAAGCCAGTCATCACAACGACCGATTCCTTGGCACAGATGCCCAGGGAAACCGTGAGGAAGAGGAGCAGGGGATGGCCCAGGAAGATCAAGATGAACGATAGGACAAACGAGAGATGCGACATGGGATCCATAAGCTGACCGGCATAACAGCGGATCGATGAGGCATAGATCAGGCCATAGCCGAGTACCGTGAGAAAGGGTCCGGGGCCCGGCACGAAGAGGCGGGAAAAGGCGAAGATGCTGTAGACCAGCAGGAAAGCGAAGACGTGGCGGTAAATATCGCGGGCGTACGCGAACCCCACGCCGGTTCGTTCGATGCCGGCGACGACGTAGTCGGGCAGGAAGCGGTAGGAATGAGGGATCATGCCCGGAGCGTGATCGAGAATGCACTGGTGCAGCGCGATCTGCCATTCCGTGTTGTCTTTGTACCCCAGTTCGGGGGGAAAAAAGAGGGTCGTGTCGACCAGGGCGTTGTGCAGCGACTCCAGCGAAGTGGACACCACGGCCAGGAAAAGGATCGTCAGCAGTGCGTGGCGGCGACCCTTCAACCGCTCGTAGAGATAGCCGGCGAGCATGACCCCCAGGGGAAGCAGAATGAGCGCCAACTTCCTGCCTTGGTGCGGTGAGTCAGGCAGGATCATCGAACTCACGGTCATAACGGGCGACTGTAGTCGTTGCCGCAATCGCGTGTCAAGTGTTTGTACGGGGTGTGTCGGCGGGAATGGAATTGATCCGGATGAATGCCTTGACACACGCGATCCATCCCGTATAATGAATTCAGTTCATATGGTGAATTGCATTTGGAGAATCCATGGGCACGCGGCAGCGGCGGGATCGGGAAGCCAAGCGGCGGCGGCAGAGCATCCTCGATGCGGCCAAGAACGTGTTTTGGAAGCATGGCTATGCGGCCGCCACCATCCCCAAGGTCGCCGCGGCGGCGGAGCTTGCCCCTGGAACGCTCTATCTGTATTTCCCCGGCAAGGACGCCCTCTACGCCGAATTGCTTGCCGAGGGATATGAGACGTTGCACCAACGGCTGGCGGCCAGCGTCCAGCCGGGCGCGGCCCCGCGACGGCAGTCCGAGGCGCTGATCGATGCGTTTTTCCAATTCGCCAGGCAAAACCCGGAGTATTTCGACATCGTGTTTTTCGTCTTGCAGCGCGAGGGCGGCAAACGGGAAGGACGCTTGGACGCCGCTCAAATCCAACGGCTTAAGGCCTTGGAACGCCGGTCCCAAACGGTGGCCGCTCAAGTGCTGCGCCGCGTGGGCTCAGGCAATGCCCGGCGCGACCAGGCCACCCTGGACGCCGTGTGGAGCATGTTGGCCGGGGTCATCTTCTATTTCAGCGACGATCCCTCGTTCGACGTCGTCGCCGCCCAAGCCAGGCGTTTGCTTCTGTCGGCGATTTTTCCAGTCGATTAATCCGGGGTTGAATGGGAGCAGCTTTCTCTTGGCCCATGAAATGAATGATATTCATTAAATGAGCATAGTTCAGGAGGCAACGTGAAGATTCTGCTTGTATTGCCCGCGGCCGATCACCTCCGCGTCACGACGCCCGGAGGCCAACCGCCGAAGCGCGCGATGCTCCGGTTCAGCGTCTTGCCGCTGACGGTTGTCGCCGCCCTGACGCCGCCGCGCCACCAAGTGTCGATCTGCGATGAAAACGTCGAGGCCATCGACTTTGATTGCGACGCCGACGTCGTGGGAATCACGTTTATGACCGCCCTGGCCCCGCGAGCCTACCAGATCGCGGCGGCCTTTCGGGCCAAGGGAAAGATCGTCGTGGCCGGCGGATACCACCCCACCCTCTGCCACGACGAGGCCGCCGAACATTTCGATGCGGTGGTCGTCGGTGAGGCCGAGGGCAACTGGCAGCAACTGCTGGCGGACATCGAAGCCGGGAACCTTCAGCGAATCTACCGGCTGCCGCAACCGGCCGACATGACGACCACCCCCGTCCCCCGCCGCGACCTGACGGACCGCACCGCCCGCCACTACGTCACCACCAACGCCGTACAGACCGGACGCGGTTGCCCGCACGGATGCCGATACTGCTCCGTCACCGCATTCCATCGCCGCAGCCATCGTCATCGGCCCCTTCAAAACGTCCTGGAAGAAATTCGCCGCATCCCCTCGAACCACTTCATGTTTGTGGACGATAACATCATCGCCGACCCGGATTATGCGCGGCAGCTCTTCCAGGGCCTGATCCCCATCGGCAAACGCTGGGCCAGCCAGTGCTCGCTCAAAATCGCCGATGATCCGGACCTGCTTCGGCTGGCTTACGCCGCCGGGTGCCGGGGACTATTCATCGGAATCGAAACGCTGGACGAGCGAAACCTGGCCACGATGGATAAAGGATTCAATGAAAGCCGCCGCTACGCCCAGCGCCTGGCCGCCATCCGGAAACAAGGCATGCTGATCGAACTCAGCGTCATGGTGGGATTGGACAACGACGACGTGTCGGTCTTTGGGCGCACGCTGCATTTTCTTCAAGCCGTGCACGCGTCCGCCCTGCAATTGAACATCCTGACGCCCCTCCCCGGCACCCCCTTGTTCGAAGATTTCCAGAGCCAGGGCCGGATCATCGACCATGACTGGAGCCACTACGATTTCCGCCACGTCGTGATCCGCCCCACCCGCATGACCGCGACCCAGCTACAGGCCGGAACTGACTGGCTCTATCGCCAATTCTATCGCCTCGATCGCATCCTCCTGCGCACGCTGCGATCGCTGCTGACGCTCGGTCCGTTAACCGCCTACGTCATCTGGCGGCTGAACATGACCTACCGCTACGACAACATCCGCGAACGCATCATCGGCCACAACCCTGCCAACTAAAGGGGACGCGGCCAACTGCAGGGGACGCGCACCTTAATATTAACGCTCGCGTCCCCTTTAGTTCAGATGAAGGGGACGCGAACCTCAATATTAAAGCTCGCGTCCCCTTCAGTTCAGATTCGCTAGACGACGCGGAGAGCGATGAGTCAAAAAGGATGCTATCTGCCAAAGATGGAGATCAGATGGACACGGATAAATCAAGACAAACTTCTTTGCCTTTCATCCGTGTCCATCGGTCTGCATCTGTGGCAAACATGCTCTTCTCCGCGTCCTCGGCGTTCTCCAGCGAAGCAGGCGGTAAACCGAGCAATTCGTTCTGGCTCGGAGCCGATTGATTCGCATCACCCCGTTTGGTTTCCCCGTCAACTGCATTTAAGAATTTCCGTCCGGCGGATATCATTGATGGAATGCCGGACCTTTCCTCATCGGGCGGGATTCGGGCGCAATACGAATCGGATGGGCTGCGCCTCGTTCTGCCGCGTAAGCGCTGGCCCCTTTCGGGGCCGATCAAGACGCTGTTGCTGGGGATCGCGATGGTCGGGGTGCCGATCCTGGCGGCCGCGGGGGCGCGGGCGTTCGAGGATCGGATCAATGGGTTGCACACCATCGCCCTGGTTGTGGGGTTTCCGTTTGAGGTCATCGGAGTGATATTGATTCTCGCCGCCGTGTTCGGGCTTTTGCCCTGCCATTGCGAGGTTCGTCTGACGAAGGATTGGCTGATCTGGGTGAGGTGGAACGGACCGCTTCGATTTCGGCAACGGTGGGCGAGAGCGGATATCACCGGCATTCACGTCGTCGGCGATGATTCGGCCGATGGGGCCACCCTCCAACTTCAGGGAGATTTCGAGGAAACTCCGGAGATCGGGTTTGGATATCCGCGCGATCTGCTGTCGGAACTGGCGGAGGAACTGACGCGGCGCGGCGAATTTGGGAAGCCGGCGCGGGGCCGGATCGCCGAGCCCGACCAGCCGGTTGGCCGTGAATCCCGGCCGCCGCGGGCGGGGTCAGGCTTTCGCGTCGTTGGCGGGACCGCTTTGCTCCTGATCTCAGCGGTGGGCGGATTTTTCGGCATTCGGGAAATCGCCTGGCAGCAAAACGCGGTGACTCGGTTTGCCCCGGTGGCGGCTCGCGTAATTTCGTCGCGCGTGGATGTCACCGGCACCGGGACGAACAGGATGTACGTGCTGCATGTTGTCTATGCCTACGAAGTTGGCGGACATAGGTATTCCGGAACGCAGATCGCGCCGTTTGACGTGCTCAAACAATTCTCGTCGCGTCTTGGGGCCCAGGACGTAATTCGGCAGTTCCAGGCGGGAACCCAGGTTACGGCTTACGTGAATCCGGACGATCCAGGCGACGCGATTCTGGTGCGCGAGTATTCGCCGCAGCCTTATCTGCTGTCGATTGTGGCGTTGGTGGCGGCGCCGCTGGGAATGGTGCTACTGATCCAGGCCCGACGGCCGCCGCGGCCGTTGGAGGGCGTGCGGATCGGCGGGCGGGTGTCTTGGCAGGTATTTCCCGAGCGGAGTTTGAGTGGGAAAATGGCGGAGAGTTTGGTGCTGCTGCTGGGTACGAGCGCTGCGATTTGGCCCCTGTGGGCGCGCTTTTTACGCGTGGCCGGGACGCAGGATGCGGCCGTGCTCGTCAGACCCATTACGCCGCTGATGGTGATATTGGGGTTGGCTTGCGTGGTGTCGGCATTTCGGGCGTGGAGGAGATGGCGCCAGACCAGCGACGCCCGGCTGATGGTGCGGCCAATGCCGATGAAAGCGGGAGAGCCGATTGAGCTGCACGTCGAGATCGATGCGCATGTGGGATTGCGCCTGAACGCGCTCCGGGCGCGCGTGGCTTGTCGGGAGCATTATCAGGTGGAGCGGCATGGGCGGTATGCCTGGGGAAAACAGGTGAAGACGCGCGTTCACGTTGAACGGGTCTGTGAATTGAAGGGGGTCTGCACTCTCGAAGCCGGATCGGTGCTGAGCGGCGACGGGTCGGTGACTTTCACCTCGGCTGAGATTCCACGCCGAACACGCAAGCCGTTTCCCTATTACACCTGGGACGTGACGGTCGAGGCGGATTTGGCGCGCGGGCCGAATTATCGCGGCGTGTTTGCGGTCGCGTTCGAAACGGTGGCCCAATCCAATCCGGTTCGGCCCGACGACCGAGCCAAAGCAAGCTTGCGATAAATTTGGCGCTTTCTCGGCGCGCCAAAAGCCATTCTCGCGCCGCATATCTCACAACTCAAGTCGTGGTAATGAATTACGGCGCAAATAAAGACTGCCATACGCTCGTTAGCAATTGAAAAGTGTAAAATGTGTAAAGTGCCAAAAAGGCAGACTGGCCAAATGCCAAGGTCACAGCAGCGGGGAAAGAAGACTTACCGCGCGATCGACGTATTCATTAACGACCGGCCGGCGGTTCCAATCGGCCAATTCCAGCGGGCGGGAATGTGACAGATAATCCCGTTGAATCACCCGCAGGCGTTCGGTGATCGGCTGGCCATAGAGCAGGACGCTCAGCTCGAAATTCAGGCTGAAGCTGCGGACGTCGAGATTGGCCGAGCCGAAGAGGGCGAAGGCGTCATCGACGGTGGTGGTCTTGGCGTGAAGAAGGCCGCCCTGGTATTGGTGGATCGCGACGCCGGAGCGCAGGAGCGAATGGAAATGCGCCCGACCGGCGGCGGCGGCGAAAAAATGATCGGCGGTTCGCGGGAGGATCAATTTCACGTCCACGCCGCGATCGGCCGCCATCATCATGGAAAGCACGGTCGTCTCATCGGGCACGAAGTAAGGGGTGGTGAGGATCAACTGGCGGCGCGCGGTCTGGATCGCCGCCAGCAGGAGCCGGCGATAGGTCGCATCGGGTTGGGACGGGCCGGTGGCAACCACCTGTGCGGGCAGGTCTTGAGCCGACGGTTCGCCGGGGGAAGGATCGTGACGGTCGGGATAGGGGATCTCGATTTCGAGTCCGGTTTCAAACGCCCAGTCCTCGGCGAAGATTGACGCCAACTCGCCGACGATCGGCCCGGTGAATCTGCCGGTGAGGTCGATCCAGGGGCTTCCCCGGCGTCCGCCGTAGTCGGGATCGACGATATTATGGCTGCCGGCGTATGCGGTCTGTCCGTCGATGATCGCCAGCTTCCGGTGATTGCGCAAATCCATTCGCGCCAGCCGGCGGCGGAGGGGCGCCACCGGCAATGCGGCGACAACCTCGACTCCCGCGGCCGTCAGTTCTCTCGAAAGCCCCTTGCGATGGAAGAATTTTCGTGATGCCAGCCCATCGGCGATTACGCGGCACTTCACCCCCCGCCGGACGGCCTCGGTCAGCGCGTTGGCCACGGCGCCGGCGGTCGAGTCGCCGGCGAAGATGTAATAAAGCAGATGAACGCTGTGGCGAGCGGCGGCGATGTCGGCACAAAGCCGCTGGCGAAATTCCTCGGCATCGGGCAGAAAATCCAGGCGATTGCCCGCCAGCACCGGCAGCCCGCTGATCTTTTCCGCTTGAAGGATCATGGGCTGATAGGGCGGCGCGGAGACCGGGGTGGTTTGATGGGGGATTCGGCCGGCATGGCGGTCGGGATCGCGGAAACGCGCGACGATCTCCCGGTGCCGTTGGGCGCGCCGGGACCCGAGGCGGCTTTCCCCCAGCAGGAGATAGAGCGTGAGTCCGACGTAGGGATGGAGGAAAACGATGCCCAGCCAGGCCACTGACGCACCCGGCGCGAATTGCCGCCGCAGCACGACCGTCACCATGCCCGCGCGAATCCCCCATCCCACCACCGCGTACACGATGTAAAAGACAAACCAGGTCATTTCGCATCGGGCGTATTGCGGATGGCGAATCTCAGAAGTTCCGCGCTGCTCTTGATGTTCAATTTTTCTTTGATGTGTTCGCGATGGGCCTCGACCGTTTTGATGCTCAGGAAGAGCTTGTCGGCGATCTCCTTCACGCTGTGGCCGGCGCCGATCATGCGGAAGATTTCCAGTTCCCGGTCGGTGAGCCGGTCCATCGGCAGGCCGCCCCCGCGCTTCTTGCCGCGAACCATGTGTTGCAAAAGCGTCGCGCTCATTTTGCTGCTGACGTACACTTCGCCGGCCAATACGGTGCGGATGGCGGCGAGCAATGTTTCGGGCGATTCCTGCTTCATGACGTAGCCGCCCGCCCCGGCTCGCAAGGCGCGTTCGGCATACAGCGATTCATCGTGCATGCTCACGACCAGCACCGGCAGGTCCGGCGACTGTGCCTTCAGTTCCTTCAGCAGCTCGATTCCATCGCTTTCTTTGAGGGAAACGTCCACCAGCACCAGATGCGGTTGAGACTCGCGAATGGCTCGAAGCGATTGGTAGGCATCTTCCCCTTGGCCGACGACGGCCAGATCGGCCTCGCTGTTGATCAACTGGGCCAATCCTTGGCGGACGATCGGGTGATCGTCCACGAGGAAGATTTTCTTTTTGCTTGGCGCCGAATCGGAAGACTTCGCGGGGTTGGTTTTGGCGGGGCTGCTCTTGCTCATATTTCTCCCATCCTGCCTTTAGAATGAGAAACCGGCAAGTCTGCGGACCAGAAATATCGACGATTGCGTGAATTTATGGAAGGGCTAAAGCAGATGTCCCCAACGCCGGTCCAGGATGGTTCCCTCTCCAAATATCTTCGAAGGTAGAACACTTTGGGATTTGGCACGCTTGGGGCTGTCGTTGCGTTTGGGATCCGGCATGACATGCGGCCGAGCCCTTTGGCGCGGATGAATCGGAAGCGCAGCGCATCCGCCCCGCGAATTGGGGTGCTGCCGGCGGGTCGAATTCGGCTTTTGTCGCATAGCTCACCTAACAGTGATCCATCAGCCCGTTTATTATCGCCTTGGAAATGCCGTCTGTTCATCGGGATGGTCTACGATTTGGATGTGAGGGTTTCCCCGATGCCAAGGGGGATGGTGGGTTGGGCGCGGCCGGTGGTTTTTGGTTCTGCGCATTGGGAACCGGCTCAGACCTTATGGTGCAAACAATGACAGTTCCCCCGCCTTTGCGCTTGTTGGCGGTGAAACTTCCACCAATGACTCGGGATCGAAATTGCATTGTTTGCAGGCCCATCCCCACCTCAGCCTGATGGATCCTGTCGGAACCGCCGAGGGTAAGCCCCTGTTGGACGCCGTCCGTAAGCGCCTTGCCCATGCCCACGCCATTGTCGGCGATCGCCAGCACCAATGTTCCACCGCGGGCCGCGAGGCTGATCTCGATGGCCCGCGCCTTGCCGTGCTTGATGGCGTTGCCCACGGCCTCCTGAGCGATCCTATAAAGGTGCGTGGCGGTGGCATCCTCGTGCACCTGGGCGACGCGGTCCCAGCGAAAGGTGCACCGGACCCCGAAGGACTGCGATACTTTCGTGGCCAGACTGTCAAGGGCAGCCCAGAGTCCGGATTTCAGGTCCACGGGATTCAGTCCGCGAGCCAGATCGCGCGCCTGGCCCGCCGCACTGCGCACGGATGCCGACAGATTGGACATCGATTCCCTGCCCTGACTTGCGTCGGCGGGCAGGGTTCGCGCGGCGGCGTCAATCGCAAAGGCGATGCCGATCAAATCCTGACACAGGCCATCGTGAAGGTCTTGGCCAATCCGTCGTTGTTCGTTGGCGGCGGCCTCCAGAATCTGTCGCTCCAGCCGGCGGCGTCCGCTCAAATCGTGCAAGATCCCCGTGAATAGCCGACGGTGGCCCAACTGAATCTCACTAACCGACAGGTTCATGGGAAAGGTCGTGCGGTCCTTCCGCAACCCGGTGACCTCCCGGCCAATCCCAATGATCTTGGCGCGGCCCGTGCGAAGATAGTTGCGAAGATATCCCTCATGCTCTGAATGAAACGGCTCGGGCATGAGAATGTTGACGTTGGCGCCGAGAAGCTCGGACTGGCCGTAGCCGAAAAGTCGCTCCGCCGCCGGATTCGCCGATTCAATGATGCCGCGCTCGTCGATGGTGATGATCGCGTCGGCGGCGGTGGTGACCAGAGCCTGAAGGCGCTCTTCCCTGTCGCGAAGCGCCATTTCGGAAGATTCAACAATTGCCGCAAGCCGCGCCAGTTCCTCTTCATTGCCGACGGCGCCGCCGGCGATCCGGGCATTCTTGCGCCTGTGAACCGGTTGCGCTTTCGGTGCGCGGCGATTTGGCATGGCAGACCTCAACCGGCAGCTTATGGGGACAAACGATCAATGCTCCATTGGTTCTCAGCCATTCGAGTATAGCAGAACCGATCATGCATCCGGCTGGGACGCCCCTGCCAGAATTCGATTCTTTCGGGCTTCAAGAGATACCCGCCCCATTGCGGCGGAATGGCAATGTCCTTTCCGGCGAACCGGGCTTCGATCTGGCGAAACTTCGCGACGATCTCAGCCCGATCGGCGACCACCGCGCTCTGATCCGACGCCCAGGCGCCGATCTGGCTGCCGCGCGGGCGCGAGTGGAAATATTCTTCGGATTCTTCGCGCGACAATTGCGTAACTGAACCCACGATGCACACCTGCCGCTCCAGGTCCGGCCAATAGAAAACCGCGGCGGCGCGAGGATTGTCGGCGAGTTCGCGGCCCTTGCGGCTCTGGTAGTTGGTGAAGAACGTGAAGCCGCGCTCATCCACGCCTTTGAGCAAAACCGCTCGCGCCGAAGGCTGACCGTCACGCCCGGCCGTGGCCAGAACCATTGAGTTGGCCTCGAAAGAACTTCCCGTGAAAAGCGAATAGAACGCTTTGTAGAGATCGACGCAGAATCTTCGCAGCCGGCCACCGCTTTTGAATGAGGCCGCGTCAAACCACCGTTGAAACTGACAGACAGGATCGCTCGCCAGATCGGCGCGGTCCAGAACCCCCAAACGGTACTCCCTTCGCATATCTGAGATTGCCATAGCGGGGCAAGTCTATATTGGATCGCAACAGGCTGACAACTTCGCGGACCGCCGCCGCTTTCGGCCAAGCCGCAGCCGTTATCGGCGGTTTCCCTTACGCCAAGAGTGGGGACGCCTCCGATACTCACCTGAATCTCAATGCTCGATATTGCGTTTCCATCGAAATTTCCGAGACGAAAGGAATTCCTTATGTCGCTTTCTTCACTTTTCAAACGAAGCCCATCAGCCGCGGGACTCTCATTCGCTCGAGCAATATTGCTCGCTACGGCGGTCACGCTCATCGTGGGGTTTCCTTCAACACTGATGGCCAACGAAGCCGGACTCCGCATGCCCGACCTCAACCAGGCCCGCTTCTTCGGCAATTCCATCGGCGGACATACCCTCCTCGCCTGGGGAATCGCCATCTGCGGACTTGGCTTCCTCTTCGGACTTGTCATTTACAGCCGGCTCAAAAACCTCCCCGTCCACGAATCCATGCGCGAGGTTTCCGAAACCATCTATCT
>JBEKEC010000059.1:0-31151 GCA_050014015.1 Tepidisphaeraceae bacterium | reverse complement strand
GCACATCGAACGCGATAAAGTTTGTCCGTCGCATATCCGTCTCCCGGCCAATGGGCCATTCGTGACCGAGAGACAGCGTATCCGATTCAAAGCCCCGCACTTCTTACATCTTCAGGGGAGCACGAGAACAGGAGATCGGGGAAGGAAATAAAAGGCGAAGATCGGCCATGGGACGGACCTGAACAATAACCTAACTTCGGTGCGATTTCAAGGATAAAATTCGCGTGATAAAATTCGCGTGTGATTGCTGGGGCTGTGCCAAAAATTCCGCCAGCGCAGAAATTGAACCGCCATGACGCCAAGACGCCAAGATGAAGAACTGACTTGGTGTCTTTCATCTTGGCGTCTTGGCGTCATGGCGGTTCAATCGTCTTCGCTCCCCGAAGAATTGGCAGACCCATTGCTGGCCAGGCGTAAAGGAATTGCCGCCATTCGCAGTTTTCTATATAGCTATGTCGTGGCGTGGGCGAGGATAAAAGGAATTGCCATGAGAAAATCAAAAAAATCCCCCATCGAGGAGTTCATTGCCTTGCCTGATTCGGAGAAAGAACGGATTTTTAAGGAGTTCGACAACGAAACGCTGGAGCAATCGCTCGCCCGCTCCCGGCCTCTCAACGCCCGGGAGCGGCGGCATGAAACCCCGCTACGCGCGGCGGGCGCGTCTGCGGAGCAGGGCCAACGAGGACAAACCGATCATCGCCAGGGCGGCGGGTTCGGGAACGGTGGAAACGTACAGGACGTTGTCTACCGTGTCGTAGGTCATGCCAACGACGTTGCCGGGCACTGTCGCCTCGGGAACGAATCGGTTAACGGGGTCATATTGATAAATGGTCGTGCGGCCACCGGATTCGTCGTAGGATTGAATCATGCGGCCGACGGCGTCGTAAGTGTAGCCGGTGGGGCGACCCGGATCGGTAATCTCGTTGGTTTGAATATAGTTGTTGTTGGCGTCGTACGTGTAGGTCGTGACATTGCCAAGCGGGTCTTCCGTGGTGATCCCGACCAGACGGTCCTGCGCATCATAGCCGTCCAAAACAGGTGAGCCGGGGGTGTCGATCGAGGTGATGAGGTTTCCGGTGCTGTCATAAAAATAGGTGGTCGTAGTGTCCGAGGGGCCCGGCTCGGATAGGGCAATTCGATTGTTCAGCCCATCGTAGGTGCTGGTGGTGACATCGCCGGTCGTGGGGATGCTTCCGACTCGATTGTCCAAGCCGTCGTAGATGTAGGTGGTGGTGTTGGGTCCCTGGTCATCGGAGACGGCAACGCCCCCGGTATTGGGGTCATAAACGCTGGTCGTGGCCGAGCCGGTGGTGGTCGTGGTATCGAGTTGGTGGTAGCTGGGGTCGTACTGATACCGGGTCGTGATTCCGGTGAGGGGGTCTGGGACCGAGACATCCAGCCCACCGGGATCGGCGCCGTATTGATAGCGGTACGTGGTTGTGCGGCCCATGCCATCGGTAGTAACCACCGGCTGGCCTTGGAAATCGGAATCGTAGGAGTAGGTCGTGGTATTCTGGGCCGCGGCGATTGACGGCAACGCCAAAAGGCCCGCCACACCGAGCAGGAAACAGCCTGTTTTCGTTAAAAGCGAATTTGTGATTCCCATTTTGCGTCCCTCCAAGGTACGGATTATGGCCGGCAACATCACGCGGCCATCGACAGGAAAGAGACAAATGTACCAATTCTTCAAGAAAGGTAAAGCTTTTTCCGACGCGATTCGCTTTAACTTTCGATTAAGGAACGGCATCCGAAGCGTGCGGCGGACTTCGATTAACGGTGCAATTTAACCTGACAGGGGCGAGCACATGGGGCAAGGCGAGCGTACCGAAAATGCGCCTCAATCGTACACCTCGCGGCGATGGCCGACTCGGACGACCAGCACGATCAGCCGGTCATCCTGGATTTGATAGATTACGCGCCAATCGCCGATGCGAATCCGGCAGGCGTCCACGCCCACCAGTTTTTTGCTTCCCGGCGGATGAGGGTTGCCGCACAGAGCGGTGATCGCCGCGCTGATGCGCTTACCGATATTCTTGTCGAGCTTGGCAAGCTGTTTGGCGGCTAGTGGGAGGATTAAAACGGTCCATCGCATCGACTAACCCGGATTATTCACCACGGATGACACGGCGCGGCATAGCCGCAATCAAACAAGACCGATAGAACCACGGATTTCACGGATAAGCACGGATGGGAGAAGAAATTATCCGCGCAATCCGTGTAATCCGCGGCTCAGAAATTCTTTGCGAATCGCGCAAATTCTGACCGTTAGTATTACGGATATCACGGATACTCAATGCTGGAAATCACTTATGATCGATTCCGTGCTTTTCCGCGGCGCTCACAATGCGCGCATCGCGGTTTCGGAACGGTTCTGATTTATCCGTGTTATCCGTGAAATCCGTGGTTCCTCTGAACTATCCGGGCTAAAGCCGAAGTTCCGCTTTGACCTGCTCCCAGGGGATGGCCTTTTGTTTCTTCCGCTTCAGGCTGGCCAGCGCCTTGCGTGCCGCCTTGGCATCGGCCTCGTCCTCCAGTTTTTCCAATAGAGCCAGGTCTTCCATGGACACCATCGCCGCCACCCCCTTGCCGCGGCGCTCCAGCACCACCCGTTCCCCCTGGTACGCGACGCGGTTGATCGTGTCGGCCAGCCTGGATCGAATCTTGACGACGTTAATGGTCACGGAGCCATCTCCCGATAAATGTCGCTCATGTACATCATCGTCACATTCAGGCGAGGCGTCAAGGAGATTCCGCAGTGCTGGCATCGCCCGCATGGGCAGGATGCCCATGCCACGTCGGAAAGATCAGATACGGCTCGATCGTTTCGGCCGTGGCGGGGCCGACGCCGGAGACCTGCTCCAGATCGGATAGGCGCCCAAACGCCGGTTTGTCCGGATGATGGGATTTGAATTGCTCGCGGAACTGGACGATTGAAGCGGCGCGCTTTTCGCCAAGATCGGGGATGGCGGCCAATTCGGCTTCGGAGGCGACGTTGGGATCGATCCGATCGGCCAATTGACTGGACGCCGGGGCTTGCGCGGAGGGAGATTCATCGACGGTTGCGGGATTGAGAGCAAGGCGGAGGGCCAGGATCGCGATGAGGATTCCCAGCAACACCATCACGCCGCGGCGCTGGGAGGGCGTGGCGAACAAAGGCTAGACCTTTCGTTGCCATTGGTGGAATTGCTCGCGCATTTCCTGAAGGCGGAGGAAGGCGGGCTTGGGCTTGAGCATGTCATCGAGCAATCCGCCGGCGGGTAGCGAGGGGTTGATGTCGGCCAGGTTGCCCCAGGCGATGGATTCGATGTAGGGCTTGCTGAGGGCCAGGCGATAGGCGGTGATGAGCCACTCGGCCTGCAATTCCGGGTCCCAGGGACGCTTCCATTTCCCCGCCAAAATCGGATCGAGTTTGCCTTCGGAGCGATCGTGGGGATCGGGCGTGGCGCGGCCGGACACCCCAAGGCTGGTCAAAAACAGCGGCCTGCCCAGCGTCGAAAACTTGTCCAGCATGCTGCTGAACTGAAAAAAGTCGCGCGTATACAGGCCCGGCGCCGGTGCGCCCATCTCGTATTCCAGCCCGAAGGCCTCGAAGCTGATGCCCGCCTGCGCGACCATCTCGGCATACATCATGGGCGGAACGCTGGCGCGGCTGCGGGCGTGATGTTCCCCGAACGGATATTTCACGGTCACCAGCGTCCGGGACGAGGGAAGAAGCGTTTTCACCTGCGCGACCAGAAGCCGGGTCAGCTCGATGATCTGCTCGAAGCTGAGGGTGAAGACGCTGTTGGTGTGCAACCCCGCGCAGACGTTCCACAGCGCGACCGATTTGCGGTATCGCGTGACCACCTTCTGGACGTATTCATAGGCCAGTTCGCGCAGCGTGTCGAAATCGTGTTCCCAAATGTACATCCAATCGGGGACTTCGCCCTCGGTGAGGTCGATCAACGGGCCGGCGATGATCGGGATCCGCTTGCTGGCCAGCAAATCCACCCATTCATCGATGGAGGAGGCCTCGAACGAATGCTCCTGCGGCTGAATCTGCTTCCAACGCATGGGCAGAACCGCATAATCAAAACTGTTGGTCAGGGTATCCTTATACTTCTGGTTCTGAATAACCGGATCGATCCGGCAGCCAACGATGTGCTTGACGAATGCGTTGCTCTGGCGGCGACGGTTGATGAGCAAATCCCCGTGGAAAATGGCCAGTTGCTCGGAAAGATCGACGGAAATGATCATGGATTGATCCGCGAGCTTGGCGGCCTCGCCCGGCAGGTGCAGCATGCCCAGTGCATCGGCCAGGAGGCTTTGGGCGTCGCGGAAGCGCTGGACGAATTTCTCCGCCTTGGGAAAGTCGAAAAGATTCCAATCCTCCTGCTTCTGGACGATCTTCATGAGCCGGGCTCGCGCCAGCTCGACGTTGAGGTTGTACGGCTCCTCGCGATGCTGAAGCCGGGTGGTTTCCAGATGAAACGTGCCCAGTCCCGGCACGTCCCAAAGCAACGCCACGCCCAACGCGGTTTCGTCGGCGCGATTGACGATCAATACCCCGTCGCGAAACAAAATCTCCGCCGGCATGGGAACGCTCTCCGGCCCCATCGCCATCGGAGCCACGGGCGTGAACTGCATCACCCGGCTCCCATCACGATAAATCTCGAACTTGAGCGACATAATGTACGGCCGGGCATCTTAGCAGAACGGGTGGGCAAATGAATGGCGATTGCCGATTGCCAATTGCCGATTGGAACACGGAAGTGCACAACTACCCATTCTTTCAATTGGCAATTGGCAATCGGCAATTGCAATCTCCGCCGTCTGGCGTAATCTGCCCCCATGGACAAGCCCCTGATGCAATCCTCGCTTCCGTTCCCCGTTCGAAGCGGAAAGGTGCGGGACGTGTACGACCTTGGCCAGGAACTGCTGATCGTCGCCACGGACCGGATCAGCGCGTTCGACTGCGTGATGCCGAACGGCATCCCGGACAAGGGGAAAATCCTCACGGCGTTGAGCCTTTTCTGGTTCGGGAAATTCGCCGGGGAGTTTGAGAACCACCTTCTCACCGCGGACGTTGCGGATTATCCGCCGGCGCTGAAGGCGCATCGCGATCAGATTGAGGGCAGATCGATGCTGGTGAAAAAGGCATCGGTCATCGCCATCGAATGCGTGGCGAGAGGATACCTGGCCGGATCGGGATGGAAGGAGTACCAAAAAACCCAAACGGTTTGCGGCGTGCGGCTGCCCGCGGGACTTGGGCAATGCCAGCGATTGCCCGAGCCGATCTTCACCCCGGCGACCAAGGAAGACTCCGGGCACGACATCAACGTCAGCTTCGATGAGGCCGCCGAAATCATCGGCCGGGACACGGCGGAGGAGCTGCGCCGGCGCACGCTGGCGCTCTACAGCCTGGCGGCGGAACATGCCTCGGAGCGAGGAGTCATCATCGCGGATACGAAATTCGAATTCGGCCGCATGCCCGATGGCCGGTTGATCCTGATCGATGAAGTCCTGACGCCGGACAGCAGCCGGTTCTGGCCGGCCGGCCAATACGCACCCGGCCGCGATCAGGCGAGCTTCGACAAGCAATACGTGCGGAATTATCTGGAGTCGTTGGATTGGGACAAGCGCCCGCCGGCCCCGCCGCTGCCGGACGACGTCGTCGCCGGTACGCGACAACGATACGTCGAAGCGTATAAAATGCTGACCGGCCGAAGCAACTTCGAATAAAGGGGACATTCATGTTTTCCGTTGCCGGGGTTGCGGCAGTATTAATCATGAATGTCCCCTTTAAGAAGAGAGAAGTGAAATTATGCGGCGAACGGCGATCTATTTCCTGATTTTGACCCTGATATCTCCGGCCCTGGCGGACGACATCGACGGCGTGCAGCCGGCGGCGCTGGATCAGCCGCGGATCAATCTCGTCGTTCGCCGGCAGCCGGGGGGCCAGCCGCTGATGGGCAAAAACGCCCAGGGCGATGCGTTCAACGTCGAGGCGTTTCTCGACACGGGGGCAAGCTCCATCGACCTTTCGCCGCACACGGCCGAGATGCTCGGCATCCAACGCGAAAGCATCGGAAAAACCGAGGCCCGGTTTCAGGACGTGGGCGTCGGCGGCGGCAGCGAATTCGCCGTCTCCGAGCCGATCTATTTCTCGCTCGCCGCCGAGGCGCCCAACGTGAACGTGGATCAGAAGGACGCCATCGCCGTCACCTATGCGCTGACCACCGGGCCATTCCGGGCGGAGATCGGGCCGCTGAGCGGCGGAGGCGATTTGCTTACGGCGTTGGCGATGGGCGATCTGGACGTCGTCGGCATGCCGGCGATCGCGGGCAAGATCGTCGTGCTGGACCCGCGCGACGTGAATTCCATGTCCGACAAGATTCGCACCTACGTGTACGACGCAAAAACCGCGGCCGCGGATCACGCCCCAATCCCTAAAACCACGCAGCACGTGATGCTCCGTTTTGTTTCCTTCGTCCGGTTCACGAAGATTTCCCCGCCCACCGCCCAGCCGCCGGCGGTGTGGGCCAATCCGATCATTGGGCCAAACCCGTTTCATCCCGAGGGCGACCGCACGCCGCCGATCGTTCTGACGAATCGCGGCAAGACGTTGTCCGGAAGCTGGCTTCTGGACACCGGCTCGGCCGTGTCGATGACCTCCCGCAAACAGGCGGCCGCGCTGGGCGTCACCTACGTCCCCGACACCGACGGCACGGATCACCCCCGCCTTGCCGGCGCGCCGGCCGACCGGCAATTCATAATGACGGTCGGCGGCATCGGCGGCTCCAAAAAATCCGCCGGGTTCTTCCTCGACAAACTCAGCCTTCCGACGATGGAAGGCGCGCCGATCGTCTTCGATCACGCCCCTGTCCTGGTCGCCGACATCACCGTGACCGATTCCGCCGGCAATTCGTTCACCCTCGACGGCGTGCTGGGCATGAATTTCCTGGTCGCCAGCGCGATGGTGGACGAAGGCAGTCTGGTCCCCGACATGGATCACCTGACGGCAGGCGCGTTCCGCTGGATCGTGCTGAACCAGCCCGCGGGGTGGCTGGGCGTGGAGAGGAACTGAACGTAATGGGGACATTCAAGATTTCTGTCGCGGCGGGCGCGGACGCATAAATCTTGAATGGCCCCGTTATTCCTTCAAGGAAACGGGACGTGATCGACGAATCATCAACGACGCTGCATCGGATGATCGCGACCATGCGTTCACCGACGCTGGGGCGTTACTTCGAGCAGATTCGAGCACAGCGGCAGGAGTTGTACGACCGCATCGCACGGCTGCCGGCCGCGACGATCTGGCGGCGATCGGGCGATGGCCATTGGTCGGTTGGCCAAAACCTGGAGCACGTCAATAAGTTGGTGCGCCTTTTTCGTTGGCTTTACACGATCTACCTTCCGCTAGCGGTTCCCATCGCGCGGTTAGGCCGCCGCGGACCGTTTCCGGTCGATGCGGAGGACGTTTTTCGGAGACACCTCCCAATGCCGCCGGGCTTGGGGCCCAAGGATCGTTCGAACAACCCGACGCCGTACGAAGACCTGCGGCGACTTTTGGACGGTGAGCTCGCGCGGATCGTGAGGCTACTAATGGACTTGGAAGAGGACGTGGCCGGCCATATCTATTTCTGGGACTGGCTCACCGGACCGATCAACATTCAGCAGTGCATGTTGCTAAGCTATTTTCATGAACGGCGGCATTTCGGGTTTGCGCACCGACTGCTCGACAGGTGGCTGAAGGAAGCCGGAGCCGGCAGATAACGGGATTAGGGAGGGTTGGAAAGGGCGGGCGGATTCGTTGCGCCATAGTGCGAAAGCAATAAGTCGGCCGCCAGCTTCGGGCCATCCCACTGCGCGATGATCTTTGCGAAAGCGGCCGCCTTTGCTTTCGCGCTCTCGTCGCGCATCAAACTCTGCACCGCCGCCTGAACCCGATGCGACGGGTCCTTGGATTTCGGAACGCGTATCGCGAACCCAAGCCGTTCGAGACAGGCCAGATTGGCGACTTGCTCCATCTGCATGCCGACGCCGACCACCGGCTTGCCCGCCAATGCGGCGGTCATGACCGTGCCGATGCCTCCGTGAATGACGGCGAGATCGGCCATCTGATTGACCTGAAGCGCCGGAACCCAGTCTGTCACGAAGACGTTGGAGGGAACACGGACCGCCGGAACCCGCTCAAGCTGAAATTTTACGGGGGCGATCACGCGGTACGGCTTGCCCGCAAAACTCTCGACAATCTTGGCAACAATCTCAGGCGCGCCGGAGCTTCCCATGGCGAAATAGATCAGGGGTTTATCCCTGGGAATGGCGGCAAGTTCACCAGGAAGTGTGAATTCGTCGCGGGGGATGAGCGGGCCGATGAAATAGTGGTTGGGCGGCAGTTTGACCCCGGAAAACTCGGGAGGCTCGGCTACCAGCGTGATGTCGCCGCGCCAAAACTCAAAGATCGAATCGTAACCCGGAACCCCGAAATGTTTTGCTGCCCGGTTGACGCAGTTGAGGAATCCATGCCTGATCCAGAAGTTGATGAATCGCATGACGGACCAGTCGGCGATGGCTTTGAACGGAGCGGACCGGATGCGATCCGTCATGCCCGCGCCATGGCAAAAGAAGTCCGGGAGCCAGGTGGACTGAATTACCCAAACGAGTGGAATCCGAAGAACCCGGCAGGTAACCGGGATGCTCACGTACGATCCGGTAACGACCGCGGCAGGCTTAAGTTTCTTGAGACAGGCAATTTCGTTGTCCACGCGCTGGATCATCTCACGATCCGTAAAGGCGGGGGCGAACTTTTCCCCGCGGTCCACCGCGGCGATGAGCTGGATTTTTTCCTTCGTGAGACGGGGCTCCATCCGCGTCAATGCGAAGCCGTGCTTTTCGATCAGATGCTCGAAATCGCCGCCGTCCGAGATGAAATGGATGTCGAAGGCTTGACTGGCCGCGGGATGGCGTTCGACCGCCTTGGCGATCTCGACCATCCGGCTCGTCTCCGCCAGATTGAAAGCGCAAGGCGCGAAGAGCAGGGTTTGTTTGGGCATCATCATGCTCCCGCGAATAAAGGGGACATTCAAGGTTGGCGTCGTGGCGCTTGCGGCAACTGAAATCTTGAATGTCCCCCTTATGCACCACCTCTTTATGCACCACGCCGTTTTGACGCCACCCCCGCAAAGCGGGGGGCTAATGGAGGTCGTGTCAGGCCTTCCCGCATACCGACACCTCCAGGCCCAGTTCTCTCATCGCGGCGGATTTGGCGAAGAGGGCTTTGCGGGCGTCTTTGGCGCTGGGAGCGTAGGCGACCTGGATGTGATTGGCCAAGTGGCGAGCCATCATCTGATCGCGGGTGACGCCTTTCAAAACTGCGTGCATGATCGGCCAGACGGGGGTGGTCTGGTTCAGGCGGTCCTGGGTTTCGGATTCGGGTAGGCCGATGGCTTCGGCCAGGCCGATGTCCATCTTGAGACGGTTGTCCTTGACAAAGACGCGGCTCCAGACGACGTGGCCGCACTTGGCGATTCCGGAGCAGGTGCCGCCGCCGAGGCGGAAAAACATCGGCGGCTGGCGATAGCTGTGGGTGCCGGCCCATCCGCCGACGTGATGTTTCGGCGGCGTGCCGCCGCTGATTTCGAAGACCCAGACGTAGGCGTCGATTGTTTCGTCCCGGCCGTCGGCGTTTTTGCCGCTTCCGGAGTAATGCCGACCCCAGCGCAGGTCGTGCAGGGTGTTTTCAGGATCGAATCCGAGGGTGCGCCAAAGTTTGTAGGTGATCAGGCCGTCGAGGCCGGCGCACTCGTCCACTTCGTTGAAATGCGGGAGGGCTTCGCCGGGGAATAATTCGCGGGTTCCATCGGCGCTTTTGACCGGGGGGCGATCGACGTTGTTGAGCGTGCCCTCGGCCAGATCGCTGGCGGGAGCGAGGTCTTTCAAGCCCTGCTGATATTGAATGCCGATCGTCTGGCAGCCGAATTCATCGGCGAGGCGCAGGGCCGCGACGTACATCTTGCATTGATCGAGCACTTGGCGTTCGGTGAGGTCGTCGCCTTCGCTGGGGCCGAAATGAAAATTCACGCCCTTGGCTCGATACCAGTCGAAAACAGCGCGGGCATCGGCGTCGCTCACCTGGGTCATCGCATAATAGAGGGCGCTTTGGCTCAGCCGTTCCTTGAAGATTCCCGTGGAGTTCAGGAGTGAATCGGGAATGATGGCGTTGAACATTCCCATGCAGCCCTCATCGAAAACGCCGAGGATGGCCTTGTCCTGCCGGAAGCGCTGGGCGAATTTGACGCCAAGGCGCTTGGCGTCGGCCGGCAACTTCACGGAGCGCAACGGCCGGACGTGGCGGGTGTCGTGGGACACTTTTCCGGTTTTCATCCAGCGGGCGAGGTTCTTTAGAAATGCCGGATCGGTCTGGAAATCTTCGCTCCAGAGGGTGGAGAACTTGATGCCCGCCTTGGCCATGGAGCCGTTGAGATTGAGCATGCCGACCAGGCCGGGCCAGGTGCCGCTCCAATTGGCGACGGTGAGGATCGGGCCTTGATGGAACATCAGGCCATGCAGGACATGGTGGGAATATTGCCAGACGGCCTCGGCGACGATCAGGGGAGATTTGGGTGGGATGCTGCGAAAGACCTCCATGCCGTATTTCTGCGAATCGATGAAACTATGTCCGACCTCGGGGCGGAAGGCGTGGGCGCGTTGGATTTTGCCGCCGAGTTTGGTCGCGGCCGCGATCAGGCTTTGTTCCATCTTCTGTTGCTCGGCCTCGCATTTTTGGTTGGCGGAGGCGCGTAAATCACCGCTGGCGATCAGATAGATTGTGCTCATGGGCTGGGTGTTTCCTCGTTAATGAATCGAATGGATACAAGTTATTATCTTTTGGCGGCAAATCAATGAAGAATACGGCCCGCAAGCGGGGGAGGGTGTGCCAAAATTTCCGGGAGAGCAGAAATTGAACCGCCATGACGCCAAGACGCCAAGGTAGAAATTGCGCCTTGGCATGATTTTACCTTGGCGTCTTGGCGTCATGGCGGTTCAATCGTCTTTGCTCCCGGAAGAATTGGCGGACCCGCGGGGGAGGCTAAACTCAATGCGCCGCCGACAGTTGGCCGGCGGGGGCCGTCGTGCGGCGCATGAAAAGGACCAGGGGAACCACGAGCAACGTGATCACCGCGAACATCTTGAAGAGATCGAGGTAGGAAAGTATGGCGGCCTGTTGGCGAACCAGGGCGTAAATCAGCGACAGGGCGCCGCGGCCGCCGGTGGGGTCGGCCGGTCCAAACAGCGCGGCGGCGTTCTGCATCGTTTGGACCGACATTGGATTCAGGAGACTGACGTGTGCGGCCAAGTTCACCTGGTGCGTCTGAATGTCCCGAGCGAGCAGGGTTGTGACGATGGCGACGCCGATGCTCGCGCCCTCGTTGCGGACCAGGGAGAAGAGTCCGGAGGCGTTGTTGGTTTCCGAGCGGGGAATAAATCGGTAGGCGATGGTATTAATGGAGACGAACATCATGCCCGAGCCCAAGACTTGGACGATGCGAGGCCAGACGACGTCGGCTTGGGAGACGAGGAGGTCGAGGCGTGACATCCACGCCGCCGACGCCGCCACGATCAGCAAGCCGAAGATGATGAGGCGGCGCGGGTCGAACCCGCGGGTAAGCAGCGTGCCGATGATGGGCATTTCCAGCATGGCGATCGATGCCGCCGGGGAAAGAACCAGTCCCGCCCGGGTGGCCGAATAGCCCATGAGCGTCTGCATCATTTGCGGGAGCAAGACGGTCGTGGCATACAAGGTCGCGTAGACGGCGAAGCAGATGACGGAGCAGAGCATGAAATTCCGCTCGGCGAAGAGCCGGACGTTCACTATGGGAGCGGGGTGGTGCAATTCCCAGAAGACGGCGGCAACCAATGCCGCGCCGGCGACGATGGCCAGCGTGAGAATGAAGTTGGAGCCGAACCAATCCAGTTCCTGTCCCTTGTCCAGAACGATTTCAAGGGAGGCCAATCCGATGGCGACGAGGCCAAGTCCGATGCCATCGACGCGGCGCGGCCGTGCGCGCTGGGCGGCCCGCTGGGCAATCAGGTAGGGCGGATCGCGCAGAACGATCTGGGTCAGGACCAGTGAGATGATTCCGACGGGAAGATTGATGTAGAAAATCCATCGCCAGGAATAGCTGTCGGTGATCCAACCCCCCAGCGTGGGGCCGAGGACGGGGGCGACCATGACGGCGATGGCATAGACGGCCATGGCCATGCCGCGTTTGGCGGCGGGGAACGTATCCAGCAAAATCGCCTGAACGGAAGGCTGCAATCCCCCGCCGCCGACGCCCTGGAGGATTCGGAAAAAAATCAGCATCGGCAAGCTTCTCGCCATGCCGCACAACACGGAACTGAGCGTGAACAACGTGACGCAGGTCATGTTGTAGCGTTTGCGGCCCATGAGGCCCGTGAGCCAGCCGGACAGGGGCAGGATCACCGCGTTGGAAACCAGGTAGCTGGTCAAAATCCAGGTGGCTTCGTCATAGGTTGCGGCCATCGAGCCGGCGATGTGCGGGAGGGAGAGATTGGCGATGCTGGTGTCGAGCACCTCCATGAACGTGGAGAGCGTCACGGTGAGGGCGACGACCCAGGGATTGAAAACCCTGTCGGCCCGATCCGGATTGAGGGAAATTCCGGCGATGACCGCGCTCATTGGCTCCGCGCTCCGACGACGCCATGGTCCGCGCTGACCAGCCGGCGGCCGGCATCCGGACCTTCGGGTTGAGATCGGATGTCCACTTCCGGGTCCACCGACAGACCCGCCAGCAGCGGCGTGTCGGGCGGATTCGGCTCCGTCAGCTCGATCCGGACGGGCAAACGCTGAACGACTTTGACGTAATTGCCGGTGGCGTTCTCCGGCGGGAGCAACGACGTCACCGCGCCCGTGCCCGGGCTGAAGCCCGCAACCCGACCGTGGAAAACCTTGCCGGGGTAGGCATCAACGTAAATGTCGACCTTCTGACCGATCCGCAAATCGGAAAGCTGCGTCTCCTTGAAATTCGCGTCGATCCAAACGTCGGACAGAGGGCGAATGGTCAATAACGGCTGGCCCACGGAGACGAACGCGCCCGGATTGACGTTGCGCCGGTCCACGTATCCGGACAACGGGGCGCGAATCTCGGTATAACCAAGTTGAAGCTCGGCCTGTTCGAGCGACTTCTGGGCCTCGACGATTTGGGGCTGCGCATCCGGATTGGACCTATCGAATTGCTGCCCGCCCAGCGCCGCGCGGGCGGAATCGACTTGCGCCTTGGCCGCCTTCACTGCCGGGGAGTTCTCGATCACCGATTCAGCGTTCAGTTGGCTATAACGCTCTTTCAACTCCTGCATTTGCGGCGGAAGCACGGATTCGAGTTTCAATCCCAGTTGTGCATACGCGCCCAGAAAGGTGGACATCGCGTATTGGGTGCCGTTGAACGTCTGGGCGACGTCGGGAGGCACGGAGGCGGGATCATTCAAATTCTGGGCAAGTCCCAGGAGCGCGCGGGTCTGCTGCACGTTTGCCTGCGCCGATGCCACCTGCGCCTGCGACACCAGCAAAGCTGAATGCCGCTGATCGATCTCCTCCTGGCTGACGCTCCCGGGCCCGAGGCGTTGGACGCGGTCGTACTCGTCCTGTGCCAGCCGGAGGCTGGCCTCCTGCTGGCGAAGATTGGCGACGTTCGACTGCAACGCGGCAATCTCGTATTTCACCAAATCCTGGACCGACGCGACCAAATACCACGCTCCGCGGAGATCGGCCACCTTGGAGCGCGTTTCCGCTCGCACGCGCTCGAGCTGGGCGTTGGCCAAATCCAGCGCGGCCACCTCCTGCGCCACCGCGAGCTTCGCCCGATTCAACTCGGCGCTGCGCTGCTCGACGGCAAGCTGATAGGACGTCCGATCGATGCGAATGATCGCCGTTCCGGCCTCGACATATTGGTCATCGTCCACCAGCACTTCCTCGGCCAGTCCGGAAACACGGGAGCTGACGTACGTCACGTGGCTGTTGGCGGTGGCGTCATCCGTGGACACGTGGTTCCAGGCGTAGATCGCCCGCGGCCAGCCGAAGATCAGCCCCAGCGCCAACCCGATGGCCAGGAGAGATGCGACGATCCAGCGTTTGCCGTAGCGCGATCGACGGTCAGCTTCGTCGTGCTCCGGCATCACGCTCAGGGGCGCTGCGGGCGTCACGTAGGTCTCGCCTCTGTCGTGCTGCGACAGCGGCGTCACTGTTTCAACGTTTTGTTCTTCGCCTGCCATGGTCTTTTCCCGTAAATATCCGACTCGATTATCAAAAGCGTTTGCGTTCGGTGTCGCTGAGAATTCCGTTGAACACCACGTCCAATACGTCTTCGGCCTGGGCCTCGTACGGCTTATGCCGGCCGGCAAAATGATTGGTGAACATCGTGCCGTACAGAACGTCTCCGAGAACGTCGATGATCCTGTCGAGCGGCACGGACCGAATCCGGCCCTCGGCTAACAGGCCGGCAAAATGCTCGCGCGCCGTCCCGCGGCGCGAGGCGCGATGCAGGAAATAGATTGGCGGGCGCCGGCCCTTGAATTCGGCGCGCTCCTGAATGAAAAGCTCCACCAATTGCGGGTTTTTCTTGAAGAACCGAAGATACGCGATCACGGCGGCGCGGATTTCGTCAATCTTGTCGGTCGCGCCCCGCCGGGCCGCATCTATGTGCTTCCGCATCCGCTTGACGCCGCGTTCCACGGCGGCAAGAAACAATTTCTCCTTGCTGGGGAAATACCGATAGACGGTCCCCTTGCTGATCGACAGGGCGTCGGCAATCCACTGTACGTCGGTGTCGGCGAAGCCATGCCTGGCGAACAATTGCGCGGCCACCTTGAGGATCGCCTCGCGGCGCCGTTCCTGAAGCGCTTCATCCGGGGGCCGGCCGGGCAATCGTTTGGCGACCAGGGTCATCCGTCCACCTTGATTAATTAACTGACGAGTCAGTCATATATTTATTCATCGGTTGTTCCCGGTTGTCAAGTGAATTCGTGCATCGGGCCCCGGAGTCGGTTAAAAAGACGCATGATTTGCCGAAATCCGAGCGATCCATGACCGACGTTTGGGACGATTCCCTGCTGACCAATCCGCATGCCGTGGCGGACAAGCGGCGACGCGTGCAGCAAATGTTCGCGGCCATCGCGCCCAGTTATGACCTGAACAATCGCCTGCATAGTCTGTGGATGGATCAATCCTGGCGGCGAAAAGCGGTGCGATTGGCACAGATTCAACCGGGCGACCGCGTGGTGGACGTCGCCTGCGGAACGGGGGATCTGACGCTGGCGTTTGTCCGGGAATTGATTCGCGCAGCCAAGGGAACTGAACGCGGCGGTTGGTCGGTCCCGGCCGATCGACTACCGCCTTTGGCAATCGGCATCGACTTCACGTTTGAAATGCTACCCCTGGCTCAAGCCAAGACCGATCTCGTTCATTATTTCTGGGCCGACAAACAGGACCTATCGGATGGTTGGCGGAAGCCGATCGTCTGGCTGAACGGCGACGCCCAAAACCTGCCGCTGCCGGATGCGTGCTGCGACGTGGCGTCGATTGCGTTCGGGATTCGCAACGTCGTCGATCCGCTAGCGGCCGCGAAGGAATTTTTCCGGATTCTCCGGCCCGGGGGAAGGGCGATCATCCTGGAATTCTCCACCCCGACCAATCCGTTGTTTCGCGCCCTGTATCATTTTTACTTCGAACATATATTGCCGCGAACGGCCACCTGGATCAGCGGCGACAAAACCGGCGCGTATAAATATCTTCCGCAGAGCGTAGGAACGTTCATCGACCGCCAGACCATGGTGGAGATGCTCGCGAAGGCAGGATTTGCGAATATCGAGCAGCATCCGATGACGTTCGGGATTTGCGTTTGTTATCGGGGGTTTAAGCGGTAGGCGGTGATCGTCGAGCTTGCTTTTGGGTTTGACCTTTCGACCGGGGAAATGTAATTTGTGGTTGTCGCGATTCCGGACGCCACCCATCCGCGGGAAGGGCTTTGCCCACCGGCTTAAATCCTTGATGGACCTTCTTTCAGCCTGAGCAGCGGATGCAGGCGCGGTTGATCGCTCATGCGATCATGATGAAAGGAGGTCGGCTATGTCCGATCCACCCTCCACTGGTCCGCCGTTTCGCGCAGGCAATCTCAACTTTCTTCGTAAGCAGGCCAAGGCGTTGCTCCGCGCGGCGCGCGGTGAAGATCCCGCGGCGATAGCGCGATTCCGCAGGATACTTGGCACTGCATCTGACGAATCGCCCACGCTCTCCCATGCGCAGCTTGTGGTTGCGCGGGAGGCTGGATTTCCGAGCTGGCCGAAAATGCAGGACGAATTGCGTTGGCGGAGCGAAGTCCGCGCCAAACATCGCCTTGGCTCGGCCACTCCACTTAATGGAGGCATGACTATGACAGTATCCAATTCACTCCAACTGGGCCCCATCGATCAGATCGGGCTTAGTTGCACGGACCTGGACGAAGCTCAGCGATTTTATTGCGACCTGCTCGGCCTTCATCATGTTGCCGATGCGCTGCCTCAGATGAAATTCTTCGGCTGCGACGGCGTCAACATCGTCATGTTCAAAGGCGACAAGATCGCGCCGAATTCGTGCATTTATTTCCGCGTTCCCGGCGAGCCGGGACTGATCGAGAAGAAGCTTGACATACTCAAGGCAAGCGGCGCGAAAGTCGAGAGCGATGCACACGTCATCGCCCGGAATTGGAACGGTTGCAACGTATGGCTCGCGTTTTTTCGGGACCCATTCGGCAATCTGTTGGCTCTGAAGAGCGATGTTCCGATAAAGAAGTGAGCGATATCCGAGCACATGGCGTCCCCCGCCCTTTGCTCGCTTGAAATCGCGCGCCTCTTTTCGTCCGGATGATTCCGGCGTACGATTGATTCTCCATGGACATCGTCACGGCCATCACCGGCGCCAGCGGCGCGATGTACGCGCAGCGGTTTATTCAGGGCCTGGTGGCCGCGGGGGTCAACGTGCATCTGGTCGTCTCGCCGCTGGGAAGACGGCTGCTGCATGATGAACTGGGGATGGAAGGCGTCGATCTGGCGGCGTTGGCGGGGGCGGCGGAACATACCGTCACACTCTACAACTACGGCGACGTCGGCAGCAAGCTGGCCAGCGGGAGCTTTCTGCATCAGGGAATGGTGATCGTGCCGTGCAGCAGCAACACGCTGGCGGCGGTGGCGCACGGGATCGGCGACAACCTGATTTCCCGGGCGGCGGCGGTGACGCTGAAGGAGCGGCGGCGGCTGGTCCTGGCCCATCGGGAGATGCCGCTGTCGCCGATCGACGTTAATAATTACAAGATTCTCACCGATGCCGGCGCGATCATCGCCGCGGCCAATCCGGGGTTTTATCTCAACCCCAACTGCGTCGCAGACATCGTCGATTTTGTGGCCGGGAAACTGCTGGACCTCGTGGGCGTGCCGCATGCCCTGGAGACAAGGTGGGATCCTGGCAAAATTCGAAATCCGAAATTCGAATGACGAATCAAATTCGAAATTCGAATGACGAAACAAGTGGCCGAAGCCGACCATGGGTTTGTTTCGAGTTTCGAATTTCGAATTTGATTCGTCATTCGAATTTCGGATTTCGAGTTTGGCGCACAGCCGTCCCGGAATCACGCGCCCTTAATTCGGGACGCCACCCGTGACTTTCGCGACGCACACACCCCCCGCCCCCCCGCCGCCGGCGTCTCTGGCCGGAAGACTCCGGCTTTTCGCCAATGACATCAAGATTCATCACACGGTTTTCGCCATGCCCTGGGCGATCCTCAGCGCCGCGCTGGCTGGGCGGACATTCCCCGGCTCGCTGAACGTCGGGAAGATTTTGTTGATCGTCGCCTGCATGGTGACCGCCCGCACGGTGGCGATGGCGGCCAATCGAATCATCGACGCGGACCTGGATGCTAAAAATGCGCGGACGGCGCGGCGAGCGCTGCCTTCCGGATCGCTATCGCACGGATTTGTCGCGGCGATGTTGGCTTTGTGCTGCGTCGGATTCGTCGCCGCCACCGCCGGATTTCAATTGATATATCACAATCGCTGGCCGCTCGTTTTTTCCCTGCCGGTGCTGGCTTATCTGTGCGGTTATCCGTACATGAAACGATTCACGCGGCTATGCCATTATTACCTGGGGATCGCGCTGGCGCTGGCGCCGGTGTGCGCGTGGGTGGCCGTGGCCGGGCGGATCGATTGGCCACCGGCGGTGATGTTCATCCTCGTCGCGGCGTGGACGGCGGGGTTCGACATCATTTATGCCTGCCAGGATTACGCCAGCGACATCGCCACCGGCGTTGTTTCCGTGCCGGCGAAAATGGGAATTCCCAAAGCACTTTGGATCAGCCGGGCCACGCACCTGTTGGCGGCCGTTATGCTGGTCGTGCTGGGCCGGATCGTGCCGCAGTTTGGAATTCTTTACGACATCGGCGCGGCCGCGGCCATCCTGCTGCTCATTGTGGAACAGGGCCTTGTAAAGCCGACCGATCTTTCCAAGGTGAATCTTTCATTTTTCACGATCAACGGGGCGATCAGCATTCTGCTGGCAACGCTGGGGATTTGGGATTTGATTCGCTGATTGAACGGATCTAAATGAACTGGGTCGCCTGGCAAAAAGCTCAAAGCAAGAACTCACGCAGAGGCGCAAAGGCGCAAAGAATGAAAACCATTTACTTCTCTGCGCCTTTGCGCCTCTGCGTGAGATTCTTTTTTCCATGGAGCTGAAACCGATTCGAGCCGGACGACAAATGAGCGATGCACCATCCGATTCCTTCGGCAACGCTGGTTGCCGAGCGGACGCGATCCTATACTGACCGTGGATGAACCGGGATTTACACGTGACCGATGCCGCTTTGCGGCCCATCGCGGAAAAACTGGCGGTGGGCCGGCGGCTTTCGATCGACGACGGGGCGGCGCTTTATGCCAGCCGCGACCTTCACGGCATCGGCCGGCTGGCGAATTCCGTGCGGGAAAACCTGCACGGAGACAAAACGTTTTACAATCGCAATCGCCATATCAACTACACCAACGTCTGCGCCTTGTCGTGCAAATTCTGCTCTTTCTATCGCAAGCGCGGCGAGGAAGGGGCGTATGAGATGCCGGTGGAGCAGGTGATCGCCACGGCCGTCCGCGCCGCCGAGGCGGGGGCCACCGAAGTCCACATCGTCGGCGGGCTGCATCCGTGGCTGAAGTTTGAATATTACCTGCAAATGCTGAGCGGCATTCGGCGCCAATGTCCGCAATTGCACGTCAAGGCATTCACGGCGATTGAGATCATTCACCTGAGCCGGGTGGCGCGGCTGAGCGTTCGGGAAGTGCTGATCGCGCTGCGTGATGCGGGCCTGGGCAGCCTGCCGGGCGGCGGGGCCGAGATTTTCGACGATCGCGTCCACGACGAGGTTTTCAAGGGCAAAGTCCGCGAGGACCGGTGGTTCGACGTGCATCGGACGGCGCATGAGCTGGGGATTTATACCAACGCGACGATGCTGTATGGCCACGTCGAAACGCCCGCCCAACGCATCGGCCACATGGTGAAATTGCGGCAACTTCAGGACCAATCGCTGGCAGCATCCGGTGCATCGTTCAACTGCGTGATCCCCCTGAGCTTCATTCCGGAAAACAGCGAACTGGGCTTTTTGCCGGGACCGACGGGGCTGACCGACCTCAAAACCCTGGCGATCGCGCGGCTCATGATCGACAACATCGCGCACGTCAAGGCGTTTTGGATCATGCAAAGCGTGGGGCTTTCGCAGTTGGCGCTGAGTTGGGGGTGCGACGATCTGGACGGAACGGTCGTCTGGTACGACATCACCAAGCGCGAGGGGGACGGCGTTCACCAGGAACTGAACGTCGAGGACATCAAGCGGCTCATTCGCGAAGCGGGAAGAATTCCCGTGGAGCGGGACACTCTGTATCGCCCGGTTCAAAGGGATGAGAAGGACTGCGCGATTCTGGCCGCATCGTAGCCGGCCGAACGCGACCCCAATGAAAAGGGGTCATAAGCCATTTCTTACAGGAGCGTGGATTTTGCCTGATAATAGCGGGATTTCCAAAAATGGCTTATGACCCCTTTTTACGTCCTGGCTGGATGAAAGTGCGTCTGGGAATCAGGAAACGCCGGATGCTCGCTCGGCATGGGCTTGGGATAGGGAAGATTCCGATGCGGGGCAGATGGTCTGGCCCTTGTTCTCGTGGTCGCGGAGCATGCGATCGCGGATTCGGCACATGACCTTGTCCACCACGGCGGGGATGGCAGTGGCGATGGTCAGCGAAAGGCGGGAAAACGGTTTTGGCCACAGTTCGCGGCAGGGCCGCTCGATGGCGCGCACCATCCGCGCCGCAACGATCTGGGGAGTCTGCTTGCTGCCCTGGGCGAGGGCGGCGGGACTCATGCCGCTACGGTCGGTTGCCGTCGAAAAGAATTCCGTTTCACAGAGCACGGGATGAACGCTGGTGACGGCGATGCCGAGCGGCTTCAATTCGATGCGAAGACCCTCGGCAAGACTGAGCTGCGCCGCCTTGGTTGCGGCGTAGGTGGTGAAATACGGCAATCCGCGCCGGGCGCAGGCGCTGGAAACGATCATGAGTTGTCCGCGATAGCCATCCCGGCATTCCTGCCGTCTCATGATGGGAATCGCCCTGCGGCAGCATTCGATGGTCCCGAAAAGATTGGTGTCGAAAATCTGGCGGATGTCTTGTTCGCTCATGGCGTCAAAAGCGCGCGCCAAGCCGTAGCCGGCACAGCAAACAACCGTGTCGATGCGGCCAAATTTTTCCAGGGCGGCGGCGATGATGCGGTCGCAGTCTTGGGGGCAGGAGACATCGGTCGGCAGACAACAATGTTCACCGGGCAATCCCCGGGCGAGTTCCTGAAGTCGATCGAGACGGCGTGCGCCGAGAACCAACCGGCTGCCGCGGGCGGCCAGATCGATTGCCAGCGCCCGTCCAATGCCGGAGCTGGCTCCCGTAATCACCGTGACCATGTCCTGGAGCGGTCGACGCATAGTGCGGGATTATATTGTAGCGACAAATGCGGTTTAGGGGGATTGCCGTTTTTTCGAAAATCCGCGAGGATAGGAATTCCTGGACGAATCAGGCATGTTTACCGGGATAATTGAAAAAGTCGCGGCCGTGGCCCAAGTGACCGACGGTCCGGGTTTGAGGCGGCTGATCCTGGCGACGGGGTTGCAGAATCTCCAGCCGGGCCAAAGCATTGCGGTCAACGGCTGCTGCCTGACCATCGCACAAATATCGCCGCAAGGGGCTGGTTTTGACGTAATTAAGGAATCTTTGGACAAGACCAACCTGGGGCTGCTTGAGGCGGGGGACGTCGTGAACGTCGAGCGGTCGCTCAAGGCGGGCGACCGGATTGACGGCCATTTCGTGCAGGGACACGTCGATGGCCGGGCCATGCTGGTCGATATCGTTGCCAGTCCCGAAGAAACCAGACTGACGCTGCAAGCCCCGGCCGACCTGGCCAAATATATTGTCCCGAAAGGCTCGGTGGCGATAGACGGGGTAAGCCTGACGGTCGCGGCCGTCCGGGGAAGCGTTTTTGAGGTGGCGCTGATTCCCACGACGTTGCGGTTGACCACGCTGGGAAGGAAAAGCAAGGGCTGGCCGTTCAATCTGGAGACCGATATTCTGAGCAAAACGGTAATATCGTGGCTGGAACGCCGGGAGATGCAATGAATCCCCTGCGAGAATTGCACGTACAGGCCGAGGCGGAATTTCAGGCGTATGGGGACATGGAAATCGTCTGCACGTTCGGCGAGCCGCAGGCGGAGTACGCCGCGATCCGCAAGGGTTGCGCCATGATGGACCTGCCGCAGCGCGGGATTCTGCGGGTCACCGGGTCGGATCGGATCGATTTTCTGAATCGGCTGTTGAGCAATCAATTGGCGACCAAGGACGGGAAGAACCCTCTGACGGCCGGGCGGGGCGTCTATTCGTTTCTGCTCAATAACAAGGGCCGGATCGTCGCGGACATGAACGTCCTGGAAAGAGGCGATTGCACGCTGTTGGAAACCGATGCGCGAAACGTCGCGAAGGTGAAGGAGATGCTGGAGAAGCACGTTTTTTCGGAGAAGGTGGCGTTTTCGAGCCTGATCGGCACAAGCCATCAGGTGGCGCTGCACGGACCGGGGGCTGGCGAGGTTTTGCGGCAGCTTGGCGGGAATTGCGATGGGCTGGGACCGCTGAATTCGACGGTTGCCAAGCTCGACGCGGCCGAGGCCGTCGTTGCGGCCGAGGCCGTCATCTGGCGCGACGATCCCTGCGGCGTCGGCGGCTATTTCCTGATCGTTCCAACCGAATCCGCGGGAAAGTTGTGGATGGGCATTCTGTCGGCCTTCGGGGGCGGTGAGCCGGGGAAACGGCAGGTCCGCCCGGCGGGGTGGGCGGTGTTCAACACGGCGCGGATCGAGGCGGGCCGGCCGCTGTTTGGAATCGATTTCGACGATTCGGTCCTGCCGGCCGAAACCGGGCAACTCGATCGCGCCGTCAGCTTCACCAAGGGTTGCTATCTGGGCCAGGAAATCGTCGCCCGGATGCACGCGCGAGAGCAGGTGGTGCGGCAAATCGTCGGAATCCGAATGCACCAAGACGCCCTGCCGGTCGCCGGGGCGCCGGTCATCGACGATGAGAAAAACCAGATCGGCGGAATCACCAGCAGCACGGTCTCGCCCGTGCTGTCCAACGCATCAATCTGCCTGGGATTGGTCAAGAGTTCATTCGCGGCCCTCGGCACGCAGCTGCAAATCGCGACCGAGGGCGCGTTCCGCCGCGGGACGGTTGTCCAGATTCCGTTCATAAAAATGGACAATTGACAATTGACAATGCCTCGCGCGCGGCGCCGGTCGTCGATAAAAAGGAATCGTCCATGGCACATTCGTCCTTCCGTGTCGAGCCGGGAAAGAAAGTCGATCTGTCGAAATGGCCCACGGACGATACCGGGCCGTTCAAAGACAAGTCCGACGCCAAGGACGCGGTCAAGAAGCACGTCAAACGGCTGATCGAGCTTCAAGAGTTGCTCTACGCCTCGGCGAGCCATTCCGTGCTGATCGTGCTTCAGGCCATGGATACCGGAGGCAAGGACGGGGCGATCGAACACGTCTTCAGCGGAGTCAACCCGCAGGGGTGCAACGTCACCAGCTTCAAGGTCCCGTCCCACGATGAACTGGCCCACGATTACCTCTGGAGATATCACCTGGCCTGTCCGAAGCGCGGGATGATGGAGATTTTCAATCGGTCGCATTACGAAAGCGTGCTGGTCGAACGGGTCCATGAAATCGTTTCCAAGGACGTATGGTCGCGACGCTTCGAGCAGATCAACGCGTTCGAGCGGATGCTGATCTCCGAGAATACGCTCATCCTCAAGTTTTTCCTTCACGTCTCCAAGGAAGAGCAAAAAAGGCGGCTGGAAGCGCGGCTGGATGACAAGACCAAGCACTGGAAGTTCAGCCCCGCCGACCTCGCCGAGCGCAAGTACTGGGACGAATATACCAAGGCCTTCGAGGATGCCCTGCGGTATTGCTCAACCGACGAGGCGCCGTGGCACGTCGTGCCGTCGGATCATAAGTGGTTCAGAAACTGGGCGCTGTCGGACACCATCGTCAGGGCGATGGAAAAGCTGGACATGAAATATCCCCAGCCGCCCGAGGGGCTGGATAAGATCAAGATTCGTTGAGAGAACCCCTTCACGCCGCCAATGCCGACGGCGGCCGGCGCAAACGCGCGGCCTGCTGTCGGGCGGTGCGCCAGAGCGATACGTCGCGGATGTCCTCTTCCGGCATCCAGTCGGAGTCTTCCGTCGTCGAGGCGGCGCCTTCAGTGTCCCGCAAACCTTCCTCTTCCTCGGGCGAGATTTGCGGTTGCCGGTCGATGGGCTGATACGTCAAAGCGGCCAACTCCTGCTCGGTGACAATTTCGGCCGCCGCCGAACGCGGCGGCTTGGAATAGCCGCGACCCTCCAGATCCACAAACAGAAATTGCCCGTCGACGTACGACTGAAACGATCCATCGGCGATACCGGCTAAAATCTGTTCGACGCTGATCCCCCAGATTTCCGCGGCGACCGACGGGGCCACCCATGACGACATGTTTTCTTCTCCAAGTCCGGCCTATTGAGTTAATCGGCAGAATAGAGCACTGCCTGAAGTCTCACATTCGCAGCGTCCGGTAAGTGCCGGATCGCGCGCGGCCGACCGATCAATCAGACGAATAGGTAGACGTAAGCGGCAAAGGTAACCGCGGCCAGCCCGGCGCTGGCGGCCAAACCCCACAGCCAGCTTCCTCTCCGCACCGCCAGCGAAAACGTGGCGATCGTCACTCCGGCCTGGGCGCCCAGCATTCCGTAGAAGAACTGCCTGCTGCGCACGCGGTGCCGATCGGATATGAAGCTTTGCCGCCGAACCTGGACCTCCAATAGCTGGGCCAGAACCTGGTTGTAGTGGGCCTCGCGCTGATCACGATTTGAATTGAGATTCAAACCCGCGATGGCGACGGCGCTGGACAATTGCGAGGATAGTTCGTGAATGGATGCGATGGAATCCGCCGGCTCCATTGCAATCACTTCATCGGGGGCCTGGCGCGCCGCCGACTCAAAAGCGACGGCCTCACGGGAAATCCCGATGCGCGCCTGCTCGAGCCGGGCTCGGCCTGGATTGATCTGCTCCAGCGCCTTATCGAAAGCCGCCGCGTTTTCATTGGCAATCGTAATCGCCTGGTCGAGATCATCCTGGGAGATTTGCCCGGCCTGGCGTTCGAGATCGGTCTCCGGCACGCGTGAATCAACGGCCAGAACAGCGCCAATGATCTGCTGATTGCCAATCGGCTGCTCGGGGATATCGGGAATTTCTCCGCGCAGGAAAGCCGCCAAGTCATCCGTCCCATCGGGCCGGGTTGTGCCGGTATCGAGCTGCGAAGCAAATGCGGCGGCGGCGTTCGCATGTTCATCTAGCTGCGTGAAAACCGGCAAATCCAAGGGTACCACACGGTGCCGAAGGGCCAGGTGGACCCTTACGCGCAGCATTTCATCCATCAGGCGCTTGGCAGCTTGCCGCAAATCCCGCGCGTCCACGGGCGTCGATTGAGAAATGCCGCGAAGAATCTCCACCGTATTCCCGCACTGCTCCGCCCGAATTTTTTTGGCCTGAAAATAGCCCCATTGGTCCGACGCCTTGGATTGCATCTGCGCCGCCAGCGAGCGGAAATATTGGGCGCTGCTCATCTCGCTGGAAGAGAGCCCGGCCAACACGGTTGCCACGACCGTCAGAATGATGGGCGTCGAAACAAGGACGGTCTCCCAGCGGGTCCGCTTGTGGTCCGGGTCGTTTGCCAGGGAGGTGAACTGGGACGTCTTGGCCATGGCCACCTCAAGTTTACCGGGCCGGCCCGCGATATTCGCAAGACGACGTGCAGGTTTCGCGCACAATGATGGCCGACAGCTCGGGCAATGCCTGCTTCAAACGATCGTAAATCCAAACCGCCAGGACCTCGCTGGTCGGATTGCCCAGGCCTTCGATTTCGTTCAGATAATAGTGATCGAGCCGTTTGACGATCGGCTCGGCGGCCTTCTGAATATCGCCGTAATCGATGAGATACCCTTTAGCCAGATCGACCTCGCCCTCGACGAGCACGTCGAAGTGATACGAATGCCCGTGGAGCCGGCGGCATTTGTGGCCATCGGGGAACGACGGCAGGTCGTGGGCAGCCTCGAAATGGAAGGATTTGCTCAGACGCACGAACATCGCAGCCGCTATTCTATGCCGGCGGCCGGGTTTCTAAAACATCATGGATATTTTACCGAAGGGTTACGACCCACTTCTGGAATGCGCGCACGACGGAGTTGTGATCATCATCTTCAAATCGTTTCAAGAAACGATTGAATTCATCCATCTGTAGGAAGGGAAAAAGACCGCTGCTCTTCTGAGGCTTATATTTTCCGTAAGGCGAGAGGCGCAGAACGGTGAGCTGCTTGCCGTCGAATCGCCATAATTCCGGAATCCCCAACGCGGCGTAAATCGGCTCGCGAGCAATGGAACGGGAAGTGATATCAATTTCCACGGCCAAATCCGGCGGAGGATCCTTCGCCAAATCCATCTCGCCACGCTTGTGCCGCATCGCGTCAATGTTTGAAAAATAATAGCATTCGTCCGGCTCCAGCCCCTTTTCCCTATCCTTTCGACGAAATGTGGTGGAGCCACTCGGCAGGACGTTAATGTCACGCTCCAAACACATGATTTCAATTAACAGCCCGATGCGACTTGACCAATGTTCGTGAATATTGAGGGGGGCCATGATTTCCAGGCTTCCGCTGTCGTACGTAACGCGAATTGGCCGATCGCCGACTTCTTCCAGCAAATGCTCGTAGAATTCCCACGAAACATCGTCGAGAACGATGTGTTGCTGATCGATCAGGGAATTTTGAGTAGTGGCTACGGTCATCCGTCATCTATTCTAGCCGGCAAACCCCGTCAATCCAGCCAATCCTTCTTCTTTAGCCGCTCGGGCACGTATTCTTCGGTAACGTAGCTGATGTCCTTGGTGATGAGCGATTCGACTTCCATCTTGAACCCGTTGGAGAGCATCTGCTCGATTTCCTTCTGCCAGGCCTTGTTCTCCTTGAACCAGGGATAGTTGGCGATTTCGCCGGCGCGCTTTTTGTCGTTGTCGTTCAACTCGATCTGCACGTCGTCCGTGAGCTTGCATTGAACGTAATCCTTGGCGCGGATGCCGAGGAATTTGGCGTCGGGAATGGCCAGGCGCTGGCTCTCGAAGGCCAGGCTGATGGAGCCTTGCTTGATGACGCTGTAGATGTAATGCCCCCAGGGGTCGCAGTCGAGCAGGCAGATGACCGGGAGCTTCGCTTCGGCGCTGAAGCGTTGCAGAAGCCGCCGCACGCCGCGCGGCGGCTGGCCGCCGCCGTGGGTCAGAATGCAACGGTGCTTCTCCCAGAACCGGTCTTCGTTGAAGCGATTCCAGACCGTTCCCTTTTCGACGTGCAAAACGAAATCGGCGTCGATCTTCTTGAATTGAATGACGTCCGATTCGGTGATGCTCGGGATCGCGTAACCGCCGCTGCCCATGCGGCGGCAATCGATCTCGTCGCCCTTGTCGAGCACGGTGACGTTGCCGACCATCGCGCCCCGGTTTTCCGCGAAGACGTGAAGCTCCTCGCGCAGTGAACCCAACGCGACCTCCAAATCCTCCAGAATCCCGTCGGATTCATCCTGGGCGGCGAACGTCTTTTCCCCCTTGGCGCCCTGGATGGTGTGCAGGCCCTTGTAGAACATTCCTCGAAGGCTGAGCGTTTTCTCCGCGCCGATCAATTCCTTGATGCTGTTGCCGTGCAGCACCGTCTGCATGAATTGCTTGGCCTGGTTCAGGTTGAAAAGCTCCCGGTTGGCCTTGGCATCGCCCATTTCCAGGATTCGCCGCCGCTTGTTCCAGACGGTGTTGGAGCGCGTGCGGGTTGGAATGGCGACAACAATGTCGCGGCCCTTGAACGCCGCCGTGGTCACGTCGTCGGCCAAGCCGACGATCTTGTTCAGCGTCACCTTGTCGCGATCCTTGATTCGCTTGCTGATTCCGGCGTTGGATTTGGATTTTTTCTTGGCCATGATTCTTACCTGAAAAGCTTTCTGAGCTACCCGCTACGGCGGCGATTTCATTCTCTGCGACGACGCTTGCTGGTTGCGTTCATAGGGGTTTCACGTCGGTCGCCGCTGCGCATCCCCAGAATCAGGGGGCAATGGCAGCTTTTGGATCGCCTGTTCTGCCAGAGGGATTAACCCGCGTACTTGCTCGCTGGCGACGCGCCAGACTCGGTTCAAATCCACGCCCCAATAGACGTGAACCATGATGTTGCGCATTTGAACGATGCTACCCCAGGGGATCGACGGCGCGATGGCCCGGCCCTCGTCCGACATACGTGCCGCCGCTTCGCCGATTTCCTGGACGGCGTGGATCACTGCCCTCCGCAGGATCATGTCGCCATCCAGATCCGCACGTGTTCGTCCCGCGGTCATTGTAGCGATATCCCTTGCCGCCGCGGCGATGTGCTCAAAGCGAATTCTATCGCTGATGCGGTTTGTCTCTTCATCACGCGGCATAAGCGACCTGAGCTGATCTGCGAATCCGATTGCGAAGATAGGGATGGATCATGTCGTCCGTGTGCAGATGCACCTGGCGGCCAAATAGTTCTGTCAATTCGAGTTGAAGTCGGCCCAGTTCGAACAGTCCGAGGTTGTCAACACCGTTGAAATGCACGATGACGTCGATGTCGCTGTCCGGCCGGAAATCGCTCCGCGTGATCGAACCAAAAAACAATAGCTCGCGGATGCCGTTCCGCCGACAGAACTGCGCGAGACGCGTGTCGTCGATTTCGATCTCGTGGAGCTTCATCTTACGATCTATTCTAGCGGATTCACAGGCACCTGGAAATCTTCGCGAGTTAACTGGGCTGATGCGCGCGTTCGTACTCTTCGATCTCCGCGCGCAGCCGGTTTGCCATGACCTTCATGGACTCCAGCGATATTTCGTATGCCGCCGAGCGCATTGACGACTGCTCCTTCTTTTCGATCAGCTTGAGCAATTCGCCGAGCTTTCGCTGCGAATTATTGCGCTCTCTGTCGTCTTTCAGTCTCATGGAAGTCAAGTTAGTTACAGTCAGAACAACTCTCCATCGTTCTGGGATCGCCCTTTCCTTGATTTCGCCGATTTATTGTCGATGGACGCCGACGAATCGGAACTTGCTTCGTCAAGTTGGCCAGCCCGGCTCTGCACCATCACCACGCCCTTGTCGTCCTTCAAGTCTTCCGCGTCGTCCTTGTCGATCGTCTTGCCTTCCTCGTCGAGCTGTGCATCCGCGATCGCCGTGCGCTTGCGGGCCTCGGTCAACAGCTTGTCATAAAGCTTTTTGGCATCCGCCCCGTTGATGGCGTGGATGGCCTTGCTGATCTCACCGATGTAGCGCTCGAACACGTCGCGGCGGGCGGCCTGGCGCTGCATCTTCTGGCGTTTGCGCAAGTAAGCCCCCAGCTTCCGGCCGCATTCCATCAACGCCAGCTTCATCTCCTTGCGGATTTCATCGTAGTCGGCGATGGCTTCCTTGGATTCGCTGGTGAAGGGGACCCAGACGCTGGCCATGTGGATGAGGATGACCAGCGGCCCGACGGGCACGCTGCCGCGGGGTTGGCTGAGGTTGTAATTTCGCCAGCCGGTTTCCGCCACCGCCTTGAAGCTGCTGCACGCGCTCTGCTGGAACAGCAGGGGAACGCGATTGGCGAAGCGGATGACGCGCGCCGGATCGTCCGCCGGCAGCTCACCGCCGAAGGCGATGGCCGCTTCGATCTGAAACGGCCGGCCTCGGTACACGTCCGCCTCGCGGCTGCTGGCGGCATAAAACTCCGCCTTGACGCCCTTCAGCATCCCCGCCAAAAGCTGGCGAACGCCGATGGGAGCAAGGCAATCCGTGGGAGGCGACGGCAGCTTCGATTCCTGAAATACCTTGAACAATTTTTCAACCTGATGCGGCTCCAGATCGCCCGCTTTCGTGCGGCTGTGGACGCCGATCGCCTTGCAAAACTCGCTCGCCTTGCCCGAGCTGACCCGGCAGAATTTTTCCTGGAGGAAATTGAAAAGCGTCCCCCCGCCGCGATTGGCATCCTCGAAATCCTTCAGCATCTGAATCAAAATGCCCAGTTCAATCCCCTTGGGATGCGGCTGAATCTCCTTGGTCTCGGGGGGAAGCTGATCGGTCCCGCGCGGGAAGAAAATCACCCCGTCCTTTTCGCTCGTCGCCAGGGTCGGATCGACGCCGGCCGGCGCCGTGACGGACGACTCCTCCGGCTTGGCCGCGCCTCTTGCCGCATTGCCCAGCGGCAACTCTTCCTGGTCGTCGGCGCTGACGCGCGTCGGCGGAACGAACGTGATCCGCGCATGGGGATTGGCGATGGCGCACAACTCCAGGAACTCATCCACGCTTCCCCGGCCCTTTTGATATCTTCCCTCGAGCTCGATGCTCACGCTGGTGCCGGTGATGAAATCTTCGGGATTCAAAAACCCCGGATCGCGCGTGCCGGCATTGAGGGCCCGAAACCGCTGCGGGGGAAAATCATCGGTTTCCTTGTCGATCGCCACTTCGGCCCGGTTGGTCTTGGTGTTCATCGCCAACTCGATGTGGTGGGCATCTTTCCTGGCGTGAGGCCGGGTGTGAATCACCATCGGTTTGCCGGTGGTGATCAGGCCGTACATTCCCGCCGCGCTGATGCCGATCCCCTGCTGCCCGCGGCTCATCTTCAGGCGATGAAATTTGCTGCCGTAGAGCAATCGTCCGAAGACGTTTTCCACCTGTTTTCGGACGATGCCCGGCCCGTTGTCGATGACGGAGACGCGATAGCGGGATTGCTTGGCGGTCGGCGGGCGGTCGGGCTGCAAATCCTCGATGATGACCGCGACGTTAGCCAGAATGCCGGCTTCCTCGCAGGCGTCCAGCGAATTGTCCACCGCTTCCTTCACGGTCGTCAGCAGGGCTTTGCGCGGGTTGTCGAAGCCGAGCAGATGCCGGTTCTTGGCGAAAAATTCGCTGACCGCGATGTCCTTCTGCTTGGTGGCCAGTGTTTCGGCCGTCTCGCGCCGAACCGGGTTCGACCGGCGCTTGGCAGGCTCAGCGGTGGGCTTCGCCTCCGCAGCGGCAGGCTTTGCCTCCGCAACTGTCGGCTTTTTCGGCGGTTCCACGGCGGCTACTGGTTTGGTATCGAACAGGTCGTCGGTTTCGCGTTCCAGGGATTCACGTCTGGGTGATTGGCGCAAATACTGCATGCGTGCGGTCCTCCGTGCCATTGCGTTATTATCAGGTTATCGGCATGAATGCGAAAGTTGCAAGAGCGGGGATGCCGGCCGGGGGTATCCGGATCATCTGGGTTCCGGTGAACGATCCTAAGGCACGGTATCTTACCATCCGCGCACGAAAAAACCGCCTGGAGGCGGCTGGCTGTCAAGACCCCATTTTTGTCCCAACTCTGAAATATAGTTTCGCGGCCCAAAGTCGTCGGATCTGAGCCGGGACCTTCCCGGCTCGCTTGCTCTTTGCTACGCTCGAATCGTCCACGCGG
>JBEKEC010000058.1:0-31713 GCA_050014015.1 Tepidisphaeraceae bacterium | reverse complement strand
CGCGAGAAGGGCACCCCCCTCCACGCCGCCACCGTCGTCGGCGATACCGTCGGCGATCCCTTCAAGGACACCTCCTCCGTCGCCATGAATCCGATCATCAAGTTCACGACTCTTTTCGGCCTCTTGGCCGTCGAACTAGCCGTGACCGTCGAGGGCCGCACCAAATACGCCCTGGCCGCCATTTTCTTCTTCATCGCCCTCTGTTTCGTTTACCGCTCCTTCTACGGCATGCGCATCCGCAGCCATTCTCAGGAGCAACGGACGCCGGTCTCGCAGGATCATGGGTCATGGAACGGTCCAAAAACGCCGAATTCGGCGTCGGCGGATACCTATTCACACGCCGGCCGCACATGAGGTGTGGTGACCCGACCACAGTCGGCTATCAGAGCGTCGTGGCCCAACCCCAAACGTAGGGGAAAGCCCTAAGGGCCAAATCGGGAATTGACCTTATGGCCGGTGTCCGAACTGGCGCCGATAATTTAGATGAGTTCATTATTGTGGAGGAGACGTTATGGCCATCCGTCGAATTTGCGATTTTCTCGCGGGCAGCGGCATGCCGTATTCCATCGCAAGGCACCCCCGCGCGTACACGGCGCAGGAAGTGGCCGAAGCATCCCATGTTCCCGGCACGTACATGGCCAAGACCGTGATCGTGTGGATCGACGATCAATTGGCCATGGCAGTAGTACCGGCAACCAGGGCCCTGGACCTGGATTCGCTGCGAAGCCAGTCGGGCGCGAGCAAGGTGCGCCTCGCCGACGAATCGGAATTCGTCAACGTCTTCACCGATTGTCAGCTTGGTACGGCTCCGCCATTTGGAAATCTCTTCGGCCTGAGGACGCTGGTGGACCTGAAGTTGGCGCTGCAGGAATTGATCGCATTCAACGCGGGGACTCACACGGAAGTGATTCGCATGAAATACTCCGACTACAGCACGCTGGTCAAGCCGCTGGTGTTGCACATTTCCGCCGGTCCGGTTGCCGTCGCGCCGAGAATGCGACCCAAGCCAAAACCCAATTACACCAGTGCTGAAAGACGACATGAAGCCGAGGAAACCTTTGGCCAGCAGCAGGCTTCGCCTCTGCAGGTGCAGGCCGAATGCCCATACATCCCACAGCAGCACTCGGGCTCGGATTAAGACGGGAGGCCGGGGAGCACCTCCAGTGGAAAGGGAGCGCACATGAAAACGTCCGGACCGGAAGAGAAATTCGCCGTGAACGACCAAATCGCCGGCTCAACCCGCGCGATGCTCCGCAGCCGGGGAATCAAAACGATCAGCCTGGTCGGTCCACCGAGATCGGGCAAAACGGAATTGCTCGAACGGACGGGGAGCCGGCTTGCCAGCCACGCGCGGGTGGGCGTACTGGTGGGCAGTCCCGCGGCGGGGCAAAAATCGACGCGCCTGGGCCGTCACGGCATTTGCGCCTTGCCGCTTCCCGGCGGCGAATTGGACGCCCCGGGCGTTCACAAGGCCGTTTCCATGCTAGATCTGGATCAGATCGAATTGCTCCTGATCGAAGGCAGCGGCGACATGCAAAGCCTTTCCCAACGCAACCATGGGCAGGACTTGTGCGTGAGCGTCTTCAGCGTCGCCGACGGACCCGACCAGCCAAATGCGTTTCCGCATCTGATTGCCGCCGCCGATTTGGTATTGCTGACGATGGTTGACTTGCTGCCGACGACGAAGTTCGACCTGCCCGCGTTTCTCGATCACGTCAAGAAAATCAGGGCTGACTTGCCGGTAATCCAGGCATCCGTTCTGCGAAGGAATGGCATCGATCTCTGGCTGCAATGGCTAGAGACGAACTGGCTCGGCGGCCGATGGACCGATGGGGCGGCGGAATCGCGGGTTCCTCCATTTGCGGATCTGGAGCTGTAGCGGAAGCAGTGATCGGGTCCGTCCTCTATGCCACAATCACGTGCATGAACAAGAGCAACCCGCACAGGGCGATGGCGGCACCGCCAAGGCGGACGAGCTGCTTCGAGGCCAACTTCCCGGCGGCGAGGCCCAGCGCGATCCCGATCGCGTGCAACGTCGCTGTGGCGATGACGAAGCCCATGGCATATCCGAAGGCGGAAGTGCCCTTGTGCATTTCAGCCGCATGGGCGAAGCCATGGAAGATTGCGAAGAAACCGACCAACGACAGGGAAGCGGACGTGGGGAACCGGCCCGCTGCGGCGACCAGCAGCCCGAGAACGAGAACGGAAGCCATGATTCCCTGTTCGACCCAGGGGACAGGCACGCCGGCGACGTTCATGAGGCCCCCGCCGACCATCAACGCGACGAATGTCGCCGGCAGGCCCCAGAGCATCTTTCCGCCGATCTGCGTGGCCAACATGCCAACGGCAATCATGGCCATGATGTGGTCTATGCCGGAGAATGGATGCGCCAGCCCCGCCGACAGGCCGCTGCCCGCGCCGTGGCCGGGATGAGCCTGTGCAACCTGGACCGCCAGAACAACCGCGGCTGCCATCACGACAGCATGGAATGATTTTGAATGCATAACGATTACTCCTTATTGCAAAGTTTCACTGAGGGATGCTCCTCGCACGGCTTGGACGCCAAGCCGTGTTGGTATGTCGCGCGCTGCTGTTCCAGCCAGGCAAGCCAGAGCTCGATACCCGCCCCCGTGAATGCCGACAGTTCAAGCAACTGGACTGTGGGGTTAAGCCGGCTGATGTCGTCGCGAAAGAGTTGCAGGTTGAACGGCAAGTGCGGCAACAGGTCCGTCTTGTTCAGCAACAGCAGCGAACATTCCTTCACGATGTAAGGATGCTTCGCCGCTTTGTCATCGCCGCCGGTCGTACAGAACATTCCCACCTTGACGTGCTGGCCCAGATCGAACCCCACCGGGCAGATCAGGTTGCCGACGTTTTCAATAAACAGCATGTCGAGGCTGCCGACGTCGATTCGCGCCATGGCCTCCATGACGTGATGGGCCTCAAGGTGGCAGCCGGTGCCGGTGTTGACCTGCACGACGTTATCGGTGAATCGCGCCATTCGGTCGGCATCGCGTTGGGTGGTGAGATCACCGACGATCACGCCCACCCGAAGCCGCGGCACCAGCCGCGGCAGCGTGGCCTCGATGAGGGCAGTCTTGCCGCAACCCGGGGCGCCGAGCAGATCGATCGTGAATACGCCCGCCTGCCGCAGCCGGTTGCGGTTCAGGGCCGCCATCTCGTCATTGAGCTTCAATACGTTCTGAACTACCTGGACCTGCATGGCGAACTCCCTTCATGCAATGACATCGGCGTTTCAACGTCATCGACTTCGATGGAAACGAGTTGCAGCCGATCGCTGCCGGTCGGGAGCACCTCCGTTGAGCCGCAGGAGCACCGCCCGATCGCGTCGACCGATTCCCATTCCGCCCCGCATGTCGTGCATCGTAAGTTCCAGGGCAGGATGGTCAATTCCAGCGTGATTGGGCCGGCGGATTGCTCCTCCATCAGCGCCTGCCAGGCCCATTGCATCGACTGCTGGTCGATGGCGCGCAAAGGCCCCGCGCATACGCGTACGGTCCGCAACGCCGCTCCCTTCGGCACGTGGCGCCGGGCCAAATCCAAGATCGCGGGGGCAATTGACATTTCATGCATGGCAGTGTTCCATGTCTTGTCCGAGACGACGGACGGCATCCTCCACGCTCCGCAGCAATCCGGGCAGCGCCCGGCGCACTTTCGTTGAGAGTGTTGGGCGAAAGTCGAAGTCCGTGGCGCCGATGCTGAACACCATCGCCTCCGGCGCCCGCCCGTAAAGATCGCGGGCCAGACGCAACAAACCGCCGGGGCTCTGATCGTGGCCGATCGTCCCGTCGGCCCGATCCAGCGGCCGAACGATTTTCTGACACACCTGTCCGGGCGCAAGCCGCTCATCGGCATCAATGAAAATCGCCCGCTGGGCCCGGCTGATCGGTTCGGCCAATTCCGGCAGCAGTTGATGGACCATCAGGACCGACGCCAGGCGCCGGGGCAATCGCCGGGCCAAACGTCGCGCCGCGGCCCAGCCCACCCCGTCGTCGCCGCGGAGGACGTTTCCATAGCCGATGACCAGCACCGGCGCGTCAGTCGCGCTGGATTTCATACACGACCTCTCCGCTGGAGTTGGCCAGCTCAATGTGCAACGGCATTTTTCCCAGGGCGTGCGTGGCGCAGGAAAGACACGGGTCATAGCATCGAATGACGGCCTCCACGCGATTGAGCGCGCCCTCGGAGATTTTGCCGCCGCCAACGAAATGCTGGGCCGCCTGCAGGATTCCTCGATTCATGGCCAGGTTGTTGTGGCCCGTGGCAATGATGAGATTGGCCCAGACCATCAGGCCGTTATCGTCGATGCGGTAATGGTGAATGAGCGTTCCGCGAGGCGCTTCGGCGACGCCGACGCCCTCGAGCCGATTGGGACGCGCCCGGGCTCGCACTTTTTTATCGAGAATGTCCGGACCGTTCAAAATGCGCTGCATCATCTCGATGCCGAAGATGATCTCAATCAGCCGGGCGTGGTGGTAATGGAACGAACTGAGCACCGCGCCGCGCTGCATTTGCCGAAATTCGGCCCATTCCTGATCGGCGATGGGCGTGCCACAGTGATCCACGAGATTCAGCCTCGCCAGCGGCCCCACGCGGTAGATTCCCTGTGGGTAGCCCAGTTCCTTGAAATACGGGAATTTCATGAAGCTAAAGGGCTCGACCGCCTCGGCAATGAGCTCGTGGTAGCGCTCCGGCGGAAACTTATCGATAACGATGTCGCCTTTGGAATCGACGATCCGAAGCCAGCCGTCATAGTGTTCCAAACCGCCCGTCTCGGTCACCAGGCCCATGAACAGGGTGGGGAAATTGGCGAAAGTCCTAGCTTCCTGCGTGTAGCCGTTGGCGATGCGCTTGTACCACAGAAGCGTGCGCTGCGCGATCTCCAGCGCCTCGGGCAACATGGCCAGCATTTTGTCGCGATCCTCGGCCGCCAGCGGTTTGTTGACGCCTCCGGGAACCGCCCAAGGCGGGTGAATCTTCTTGCCGCCGAGGATTTCGATGATTGTCTGGCCGATTTGCCGGACGCGAATTCCATCCCGGGCGAGCTGAGGGTTCTCCTGCAAGACGCCGAACAGATGCCGTTTGGCCGGATCGGCGTCAAAGCCCATGAGCAGATCGGGCGACGACAGGTGAAAGAAGCTCAATGCGTGCGATTGCACCATTTGCGCCAGGTTCATCACCCGTCGCAGGTTGGCGGCGGTTTCAGGAATCTTGACGGCCAACAGCGCATCGCACGCTTTGGCCGAGGCCGTCAGATGGCTCACCGGGCAGATGCCGCAGGTGCGCGCCATGAGCGAGGGCATCTCCGTCAGCGGCCGGCCTTCGCAAAACTTCTCAAACCCGCGGAACTGCGTGACGTGGAACATCGCATCGACCACCTCGCCTTGGTCATTCAGCTTCAGCGTGATCTTGGCGTGGCCCTCGATGCGGGTCACAGGATCAATGACGATGTCGCGTGGCATTTCATTCACCTCTCTACCGGCCGAAGCGGGTTACGGACCCAACGTTGGGCACACGCCCGGCGAGCAATTCGCCAATCACGTAGTGAATGGCGTCGGCCGGCGGAGGACAGCCGGGCACGAAAAGATCGACCTTCACCACTTCATGCACCGGCCGGACCCGGTCCAACAGGACGGGCAGGTGTTGCGTCGGCTTTTGCCGCTGCAAATCCGCGTTTTCGTTGTACGCGCGATCGAAGGCCGCTTCGACGCCGAACGGGTTTCGCATCGCCGGAACGTTGCCCGTGACCGCGCAGTCGCCCAGCGCGATCAGCATCTTGGTCCGATTGCGGATCGCGCGAATTTTGTGGATGTCCTCATCGGTGCTGACCGAGCCCTCCACCAGCGTCAGGTCCACGTTCTGAGGGAACTCCTTGCAATCCACCAGCGGGCTGTAAACCAGGTCAATGAGCGGCGCCAAATCCAACAGCCGCTGGTCCATGTCCAGAAACGACATGTGGCATCCGGAACATCCGTCGAGCCAAACCGTGGCCAGACGCACTTTCGTCGCGGCGGCGTTGTCGGTCTGTGCGCTCATGGATGGCTTCCTCGCATTCGAGTCAAATAGGGCAGAAAATCAATGTCCTTCTCCATCTCCGCGACGCCGGTTCCCTTGCGCGTCAGGGCGCCCGTCGGACAGATGCTGACGCACTTCCCGCAACCGGTGCAGGTTTGCGAGTCGCCCCAGGGCTGGTTCAGGTCGATGATGACGCGCGAATCAACGCCGCGGCCCGACACGTCCCACGTGTGCGCCCCTTCGATCTCGTCGCACACGCGCACGCACCGCGTGCAAAGAACGCAGCGGTTATGATCGAGCCGGAACAGATCGTTCGATGCGTCAAACGGCAACGTGGGATAGCGGTATGGAATATCGATATGGGTGATCTGAAGCATCACGGCCAGGTTTTGGAGTTCGCAGTGGCCGTTGGAAACGCAGACGGAGCAGACGTGATTCCGCTCGGAAAAGAGCATCTGCACGATCATGCGCCGGTACTTCTCCAGCCGGTCCGAGGTGGTGCGGACCTCCATGCCTTGAGCCACTTTCGTCACGCAGGCCGGCAGGAGCTTGTTCACGCCCTTGACCTCGACGAGGCAAAGGCGGCAAGCCCCCCATCCCGACAGTCCTTCGAGAAAACAAAGGGTGGGGATGGGGATATTGTTCTCCCGCGCCAGGTCAAGGATCGTCTCATCAGCGCGACCACTGACGTCTTTGGCGTCAATTTTCAGCGTCACTACGGGAACTGCAGCGTTCATGGCACAGTCTCCTTGGCGCCCTGGGCGATGCCCCTTGCGTCGCCGGCGCCGTCGCCCTGAACCAACAACTCGTCGTACTCATGGTGGAAATACCGGAGCGTCGTAAGCACCGGGTTCGGAGCCGACTGCCCAAGCCCGCACAGGCTCGTGCACTTGACCATGTCGCACAGATCCTCAAGCAGCGCCAAATCCCGCGCGGTGGCCTTGCGCTCGATGATTTTCTTCAGCAGGTCGTGCATGTGAACGGTCCCAACGCGGCAGGGAACGCATTTGCCGCAGGACTCGGTCATGCAGAATTCCATGAAGAATCGCGCCACGTCCACCATGCTCGACGTTTCGTCCATGATGATCATTCCGCCCGAGCCCATGATCGAACCGACCTTCGACAATGAGTCGTAATCCACGGGCATGTCGAGGAATTGTTCGGGAATACACCCGCCGGAGGGACCGCCGGTCTGGACGGCCTTGAATTTCTTTCCATCCGGAACGCCGCCGCCGATCTCGTAAATGATGTCGCGAAGCGTGATGCCCATCGGCACCTCGATCAGGCCGGTGTTGTTGATCTTCCCGGCGAGGGCGAACGTTTTGGTTCCCTTGCTCTTTTCGGTGCCGATCGAAGCATACCAATCGCCGCCATTGCGGATGATCGGGGCGATGTTGGCAAACGTCTCGACATTGTTGATGAGCGTGGGAGCGCCCCAAAGTCCGGCCTCGGCCGGAAACGGCGGTCGGGGCCGGGGCTGGCCGCGGAGGCCTTCGATGCTTGCGATCAGGGCGGTTTCCTCTCCGCACACAAACGCTCCAGCGCCCAGGCGGATATCGATCTTGAAGTCCAGCGGCGTGCCAAAGACGTTGTGCCCCAGCACGCCCAGCCGCTCCGCCTGCCGAATCGCCGTCTTCAGCCGCTTCACCGCCAACGGATATTCGGCACGCACGTAGATGTATCCCTGGCTGGCGCCGACGGCGTAAGCGGCGATGGCCATGCCTTCGAGCACGCGGTGCGGATCGCTTTCCAGCACGCTACGGTCCATGAAGGCGCCGGGGTCTCCTTCGTCGGCGTTGCAAATCACGAATTTGGCGGCGCCGCCTGCTTTGGAAACCATGCCCCATTTCAACCCGGTCGGATATCCGGCTCCGCCGCGCCCTCGCAGCCCGCTGCGCGACACCTGTTCGATCGTCTGCGCCCCGGTCATGGTCGTCAGCGCCTTGTGCAGCGCCGCATATCCTTCGGCCGCGATGTATTCTTCAATCCGCTCCGGATCGATCGCCCCGCAGTTTTCCAGGACGATCTTCTTCTGCCGAGTAAAGAACGGGACATCCGTGGAACACCGCAACCGCTCCACGGGCTTGGCGGCCTGGAGACTCTGCACGATCTCCGGGGCATCTTCGGACGTGACGCCTTTGTACGTCACGTCCTGCGATGAGACGGACACCAACGGCCCGGCGCTGCAAAGCCCCATGCAGCCGACTCCCTTGACGCGGCACTCGCTCTCGAGCCCGGACGCCTTGATCTGCGCCTCCAACGAATTCTTCACCTGGTCGCTATGCAGCGAAAGGCATCCGGCCGCCACGCAGACGTGCAGCCTATGCCGGCAGTTCCGGCTCGATTCCCGTTCGTCTTCCGCAATTTTGTCGAGTTCTTCAGCGGTCATTTCCCACCTGCTTTGCAACACGAGCCAGCAACTCCGCGCTGCTGATCTTCCCGGCGACTTCCCCGTCGAACACGGCCGCGGGCGCCAGGCCGCACGAACCGAGACAGCGCGCGGTCAACACCGACAGCTTTTTATCCTGCGTCGTCTGGCCGTCCTTGACGTGGTACGCGTCTTCCAGTGCCGTCAGCAATTGGGCCGCCCCCTTGATGTAACACGCCGTTCCCATGCAGATCACGCAGGTATGCTCGCCCTGGGGCTTCAGCGTGAAATGGTGGTAGAACGTCGCCACCCCATACACTTTGCTCAATGGAAGACTCAGCGACGAGGCAACGAATCGCAGCGCATCCTCGTCGAGATACGCAAACGATTCCTGGGCGACGTGCAGGGTCTCGATCAGCGAACTGCCCGCGTATCCATAACGCCGCATCGTGGCATCCACGATCAGCCATCGCTTGTCTTTCGACGGCATGGTCCGTACTTGTTTCGGAGCTGGAATCATTGGCTTTTAGCCGCCTTTCCCCGCGGTTAGCAAATCCGCGGCAACTGTTCTCCGTAAGGCTTTTGCAAAACGCGTCGGCCGCCCATCTTGGTGTGCAACTCGCACACGCCGTCGCGCGCGTCGTTAACTTGGCCGATGATCCGCGCGTCCTTGCCGTGTGCGTCCTGGCGCAATGCGGCCAGCGCGGCTTCGGCGGCATCGGGTCGGACGACAGCCAGGATCTTTCCTTCGTTGGCCACGTCCAGCGGGTCCACACCCAGCATGTCCGCCACGTGCCACGTCTCGGGGCGGATGGGGATATCCTGTTCTTCGAGGGTGATGTGCAGACCGGTGCGATTGGCAAGGTCGGCAACCACGCCGGACAGTCCGCCGCGGGTTGGATCGCGCAGGAACACCACGCCCGGCACGCGCTCCAGCAGCCGCTCGATCATCTCGTTCAGCGGGGCGACATCGCTCTTGAGCACGCTCTGCACCTGCGGCATTTCTCGGGCGAGCATCACGGCCATGCCGTGATCGGCGATGGGGCCGCTGACGATCAGCGCGTCGCCGGGACGAACCTCGTCCGGATGCAGCTTGTGCGTCCCGGCCGCTCCCACGCCGGCGGTGGTGATGTAGATCCCATCGCCCTGGCCGCGGCCCACGACTTTCGTATCGCCGGTGACGATGCTAACCCTGGCCTCAAGTGCCGCGGCGGCGAGCGAATCCATGACCTCCTCAAGCACCCGCCGTTCCAACCCTTCCGTCAAAATCAGACTGAGAGCTATCGCCAACGGCGTGGCTCCGCAGACGGCCAGGTCATTCACGGTCCCGCAGATCGCCAATCGGCCAATGTCGCCGCCCGGAAATTTCAGCGGCTTGACGACGTAGCTGTCTATCGTGAGCGCCAATCGCTCCGCGCCGCGAAACAGCGCCGAATCCAGCAATTGGCTCAAGACGCAATTGTCCAGACGCGGAAGAACGCATGAAGCGACCAGCTCGTCGGTCAACTGGCCGCCGCCGCCATGGGCGAGGCTGATTCGCTGGCCCACGGCTTGATTCGCGCTCGACGTTTTGGTTTCGTAAAGGTCAATCACGGGCCACACTCCGCGTTTTGGCAGTCTTGGTGAGACGTTTATATTTGAACCACGCCTGGCAGGTGCCCTCGGAACTCACCATGCACGGGCCAATCGCCCGTACCGGCGTGCAGGCGGTTCCGAACAATGTGCATTCGACCGGCGTCACGCGGCCCGTGATGACCTCGCCGCAACGGCAACCGGGAGCCTCCTTGCCCTGCGGCGTGCCCAGCGAAAAACGCACGCGTGCGTCGTATTGCGCATATTCAGGCCGAAGCGTAAGCCCGCTGCCCTTGAGCTCGCCCAGTCCCCGCCAATGCCAGTCGGCCGGCATGAAGACCCGGTCGGTGATCGCCTGGGCGGCGAGGTTGCCTTCTTCGGTGACGGCTTGCGAGTAGAGGTTTTCCAGCGCCGGGCGGCCTTGGGACACCAGTTCGGTGAGACGCGCCAGGGCGGCGGCAATCTGGGGGCCTTCAAATCCGGCGATCACGCACGGCTTGTGGTACTGGCGAACGATCGGCTCGAATGCCGCCGCTCCGATGATCACCGAAACGTGTCCGGGACACATGAATCCGTCAACCCGCACGTCGCCGCTCTCCAGCAGCGCCCGCATCGCCGGGATAATCAGCTTGTGACTCGCCAGGATCGAGAAGTTTTCCAGCCCCAACTGCCGGGCCTGCTCCACCGCCGCGGCCGAAGCGGGCGTAGTCGTCTCAAATCCCACGGCGGCGAAAACGACGTTGCGGTGCCGATCCGCGGCCGCCAGTGCAACCGCGTCGAGCGACGAATACACGACCCGAACGTCCGCGCCTTCGCCACGGGCCTGTTCCAGGCTCCCCTCGGAACCCATGACGCGCAGCATGTCGCCGTAGGTGCAAAGCGTGATTCCCGGCCGGCGCGCCAACTCGATCAGTTGATCGATGTCGCCCTGGCTGGTCACGCAGACCGGACAACCCGGACCGCTCAGCAGCGTCACGTTGTTCGGCATCAGGCTATGGAGGCCGGAGCGGAAAGCGCTCATCGTGTGCGTGCCGCACACTTCCATGAATTTCGCCGGGCGGCCAAGCGTGGCCGCCGCATCGCGCAGCCGGCGCAACGATTCTTCCGTGGCGCTGGGCGTTTCAAGTGCCGGGGCTAGGTTCATGGCTCGCCTCCGGCTTTTCGAAGATCGTTGACCACGGCCCAGGTCTCCTGCGCCTCCCGCTCGTCCAGCGCTTGAATCGCAAAGCCGGCGTGCAGAAGCACCCAATCGCCCTGCTTGCAATTTGGCAGCAGCAGAGTGCTAATTTGCACGCGGTTGCCGTGCAGGTCGGCGGTGGCATTGGTGCCTTGGCATTCGATCAATTTTGCTGGAACGGCTAAACACATGGTTCACCTCAATTGCGCTGAAGACCTTTGGCCAAGCGGCCCGCCGCCACTACCGCCTGGCCAAAGGCAATTCCACCATCGTTGGGCGGCGCCTGCTTGTGGCGAAGCACTCGAAAACCCGCGCCCTCCAGGCGTTGGCCCAGTAGATCGGAAAACAATTCGTTGCAGAACACCCCACCGCTTAACACGACGTCATTCAGCCCCGTTACATGCGCCGCCGTGGCGACGGCGGCCGCCCAGGCCGCCGCCAACGCTTCATGGAAGAGCAACGCCCAATGACCGGCCGGGACGCGCTTCGCTTGTTCCCGCGCGATCTTCCGCACGAATGGAGACAAGTCGATCTCGATCAGTCCGCCGGCCTGGCAAATCGTGAAGCCGTCATCCGCAACATGCGGCGATCGCACGAATTGCGCCGCGGCGGACTCGAGCGCGGCCGGGGCCTCGGCGTCGAAGCGATTCTCTTTGGAAATCCCCAGCAGCGCGGCGATCCCGTCGAAGACCCGCCCGGTTGAACTGCTATCGACGCACCCGGCCCCGCTGACGAGCATCTGACGCACGAATTCAGCCTGGGTCTTATCCGCCATTTCCCGGCAAATCGGCAACTCGTTGAAATCATCACCGAACGCGGCATAAAGTAATGCCAGCGCACTGCGCCACGGCTGCCTGGCGGCCGCATCCCCGCCGGGCAACCGCATCGGCCGCAAGCGCCCCAGGCGGCGGAAATCGGTCAATTCGACCGCCATTAACTCGCCGCCCCAGATGCCGCCATCCGTTCCATAACCTGTCCCATCGCATACCACAGCCAACGCTGGCCCGGCGATTGCGTGTTCCGCCAATACGCCGGCGGCATGGGCGTGATGGTGTTGCACCGGGATGAGCGGCACGCCCCACTGCCTCGCCAGTTTCTTCGCATGTTGCGTGCTCAGATAAGCCGGATGGAGATCGTGCGCGATCCACTTCGGTGTGATTCCGACCAGATCGAACAAATCCGAGATGGCCCGCGTGAACGCCGTGAACGTGCTCGCTTGCGTGAGGTTTCCCAGATGCTGGCTGAGCACGACCTGACGATCGCGGCAGGTTGCCACCGTGCTCTTCAGTTCCGCGCCAACCGCCAGGCCGGCAGTCGGGGCGCAGGCCTGGGGAAGGAGCAACGGTTCGGGCACGTAACCGCGGGATCGACGCACGAAGATGGGCGATGGCGTGGCATCAAGGATGACCGAATCATCCACGGCGCGCTGGATCGGTCGATTGTGCCGCAGTATGGCGTCGGTCAAATCTCCCAGACGAGAGACCGCCTCCGCATCGGCAAAAACGAGCGGCTCATCGACGTCGTTCCCGCTGGTCATTACCAGTGCAGGCACGTCAAAGGCTCGAATCGCGTCGAAAATCAGGTGGTGAAGCGGCGTGTAGGCGAGCATGATGCCCAGACGGTGGCTTCCGGGGGCAACGGCCTCGGCGATCGGCGCCCCGCGCACTCGCCGCGCCAGCACAATCGGAGCGGCAGGTGACGAGGCCAACTCCGCTCCACTCTGGCCTGGCGTCACCAGCTTTTTCATGGCTTCCAACGACGCGCACATCAGCGCGAACGGTTTGGCCGGCCGATTCTTGAGCCGGCGCAAACGCCCCACCGCGTCCTGGTCGTCCGCCCGGACCGCCAGATGAAAGCCGCCAATTCCTTTGATCGCGACGATTTTCCCCTGCACCAGCAGGTGAACCGCTTGCTCGACGGGGTCGCCCGCAATGGGGGCTCCGCGCGAATCGACGAGTTCCAATTGCGGCCCACATTGACGGCAGGCCGTCGGCTGGGCATGGAAGCGCCGGTCCGCGGGGTTCTCATATTCCTCATGACATTGCCGGCACATGAGGAACCGCGACATCGTCGTGTTGGGCCGGTCGTATGGAATCGCGCGGATGATGCTGAAACGCGGGCCGCAATTCGTGCAGTTGGTCAGCGCATATCCATGTCGTCTTTGGTCGGCGGCGTCGCGAATCTCCGCCAGGCATTTCCCGCATACCGCCAGGTCCGCGGCGATCTCGGCCGTGCCGCTTGCCGCGCTGGAACTGTGGCGGATTTCAAACGTCGGTTCTAGCGGTCCAAGCAAGACTTCTTGCTCGTCAATTTCGCGTATCACGGCCGGCGCGGGCGCTTCGGCCCAAATCGCAATGGCAAACTCCTGAAGTTGCCGTCGCGTGCCCTGTCCTTCCACAACCACGCCCGCGTCGTCGTTCCAGACCGCGCCGTGGACGTGCATCTGCGTCGCCAGCCGATAGATGAACGGCCGGAACCCCACCCCCTGAACGCGGCCGGCGATGCGCCAGCGGCGGCGCACCAGCGTTTCGGCGTGCGAAACCTGCGGTGGCGCGTGCATTTGCGAGCTTCCCTTCATCCTTAGCGATTCTAAGAATCTATCGGCGCTGCGCCGCCTAGAGAAAGGCCGGTTTGCCTTGTAGGGGAAAGCACCTACGCCCGAATCGTTTGTTGGTCCGATGGTGATTTGTCCCCAGTTTGACGAGATTTACGGGGATGGAATCAGTCAAATGGAACATTGTTGCGCTGGAAGCCAACGAAGCGGTGGCGTCGGTATCGCATCGATTGAGCGAAGTGATCGCGATCTATCCGATCACCCCGTCATCGGCGATGGGGGAATATTCGGACGAATGGTCGGCGCAAAAGCGGAAGAACATCTGGGGAATGGTGCCGAAAGTGGTCGAGATGCAATCGGAGGCCGGCGCCGCCGGCGCGATTCATGGGGCCTTGCAGGCCGGCGCGCTCGCCACGACCTTCACCGCGTCGCAGGGCCTGCTGCTGATGGTCCCCAACATGTACAAGATTGCCGGAGAGCTGACGGCGTTTTGCATGCACGTGACGGCACGTTCGCTGGCCACGCACGCGCTGTCGATATTCGGAGATCACTCGGACGTGATGGCCTGCCGGCAGACGGGCTTTGCGATGCTCTGCTCCAACGGAGTTCAGGAAGCGCACGATCTGGCGTGCATTTCTCATGCGGCGACGCTCGAATGCCGCGTGCCTTTCCTGCACTTTTTCGACGGGTTTCGCACGTCCCATGAGATCGCCAAAATCGCCCTGCTCGGTGACGACGACCTGCGGGCGATGATCGACACGGATGCAGTCGCCGCCCACCGCCGGCGCGCCCTCACGCCCGACCGCCCGGTGCTCCGGGGAACGGCCCAGAATCCCGACACCTTCTTCCAAGCCCGCGAGGCCGCCAATCCGTTTTATCTCGCCTGTCCGGATGTCGTGCAAAAAGTGATGGACCGTTTCGCGGGAATCACCGGGCGCAAATACGGCCTGTTTGAATATGTCGGTCATCCGCAGGCCAAGCGCGTGATCGTCATCATGGGCTCCGGCGCGGAAACGGTCCACGAAACGGTGGACAAACTCGTCCAGGACGGCCAAGAGGTCGGTGTGCTCAAGGTGCGCCTGTATCGGCCGTTTGCGGTGGACCGATTCCTCGACGCCCTTCCGGCCAGCGTCCGCTCCATCGGCGTGCTGGATCGGACAAAGGAGCCGGGCGGCATCGGCGAACCGCTGTTTCTCGACGTTGTCGCCGCCTTCCAGGATGACCAGGCCGCCGAATCGCCCCGCTTCGCCCAGCAGCCGCGGATTATTGGCGGCCGGTACGGACTGTCATCGCACGAGTTCACCCCGGCGATGGTCAAGGCCGTGTTCGATGAACTGACAAAGCCGCGTCCCAAAACGCGGTTCACCGTGGGGATCAACGACGACGTAACCCGATTGTCGCTGCCCGTGCCCGACGATTTCGATATCGAGCCGGACGACGTCTTCCGCGCCGTCTTCTTCGGGCTTGGCGCCGACGGCACGGTCGGGGCGAACAAGAACTCCATCAAGATCATCAGCGAAGAGACCGATTTCCACACGCAGGGATACTTCGTCTACGATTCCAAGAAGTCCGGCGCGATCACCATAAGCCATCTGAGGTTCGGCCCGCGCCCGATCCGCTCGGCGTACCTGATCCGCCAGGCCAATTTCGTCGCCTGCCATCAGTTCAACTTTCTGGAGAAATTCGACATCGTGGCCATCGCGCGCCAAGGCGCGGTGCTGCTGCTAAACGCTCCGTTCAATACGGATGCGGTATGGGGCAATTTGCCGCGGGAAGTACAACAGCAGATCGTTCAAAAGAAACTGAAGGTCTACGTCATTGACGCTTACCACGCCGCCCGCGACGCGGGCATGGGGGCGCGCATCAACACGGTCATGCAGACCTGTTTCTTCGCCATCAGCGGCGTGCTCCCGCGCGAACAGGCGATCGAGCAGATCAAGAAGGCGATCAAAAAGACGTACGCGAAAAAGGGCGAGGAGATCGTGCGGAGAAATTTCGCCGCGGTCGAGGGGACGTTGGCGCACCTTCACGAATTGACGGTTCCGGCGGACGTGAACGACGGAAAGCCTCTCCCGCCGATCGTGCCGGACGAGGCGCCCGATTTTGTGAAAAACGTGACGGCGATGATGCTGGCCGGCCGGGGAGAACTTTTACCGGTAAGCGCTTTGCCGGTCGATGGGACCTGGCCGGTCGGCACATCGCGTTGGGAAAAGCGCAACATCGCCGTCGAGATTCCCGTTTGGGTGCCGGAGCTGTGCATTCAATGCAACAAGTGCGCATTTTCCTGCCCGCATGCGGCGATCCGGGCCAAGGTATATGGCGCCGAAAGCCTGGCCGGGGCGCCGGCGGGATTCGCTTCGATGGATTACAACGCGCCGGATTTTCGCGGCATGAAATATACCATCCAGGTGGCGCCGGAAGATTGCACCGGCTGTGGTCTGTGCATCGCCGTTTGTCCGGCCAGGGACAAGTCCACCCCAAAGCGAAAGGCCCTCAACCTGGCGGCGCAAGCGCCGTTGCGGCAAAGCGAGGCCGCGAACTACCGCTTCTTCCTCGATCTGCCCGAAATCGATCGCAGCAAAGTGCGCGTGGACGTCAAAGGCTCTCAGTTCTTCCAACCGCTGTTTGAGTACTCCGGCGCGTGCGGCGGCTGCGGTGAAACGCCCTACGTTAAACTGCTGACCCAACTCCTGGGCGATCGCCTGCTCGTCGCCAACGCCACGGGCTGCTCGTCGATCTATGGCGGCAATCTTCCCACCACGCCGTACTGCGCCAATCGGGAAGGACGCGGCCCGGCCTGGAGCAATTCGTTGTTCGAAGACAACGCGGAATATGGCCTGGGAATGCGCCTGGCTCTTGACCAACACAAAGCGCAGGCTCGCCAACTCGTCCAGCAATTGACGGCTTCGATCGGCGACAAATTGGCCGGGCAACTGCTGTACGCGGACCAGGCGAGCGAAGCGGGCATCTCGGCGCAGCGCCTGCGTGTCGCCGAACTGCTGCAAAAGCTGGCATCGCTGAATGGCTCGCCGGAGGCCCGGCAACTGACGCTGCTTGCCGATTACCTCGTGGATAAGAGCGTCTGGATCATCGGGGGAGACGGCTGGGCGTATGACATCGGGTACGGCGGGCTCGACCACGTCCTGGCATCGGGCGCTGACGTGAAAGTGCTCGTGCTGGACACGGAGGTCTACTCCAACACCGGCGGGCAGCAATCCAAGGCCACGCCCATCGGTGCAGCCGCCAAGTTCGCCTCGGCCGGCAAGTCCACACCCAAGAAGGACTTGGGTTTGCTCGCCATGACGTACGGCAACATCTACGTAGCGCAGGTGGCCTTTGGTGCCAAGGACGTGCACACCGTCCGGGCATTCCAGGAGGCCGCATCGTACCCAGGATCGGCGATGATTATCGCCTACAGCGATTGCATCGCGCACGGGTACGATCTGGCGCTGGGCCCGGAACAGCAAAAGATAGCGGTGGCCAGCGGCTATTGGCCGCTCTTCCGGTACGACCCGCGGCGGCGTGCCGCGGGGCAGAATCCGTTGCAACTCGATTCCCCCGCACCCAACAACCAGTTGCAGCAGTTCATGTTCAACGAGACACGCTTCCGCATGGTCGAACAGAAGGACCCCGATCGCTACAAGACGCTGCTCGAAAGCGCCAAGCGTCACATCGCCGACCGTTACGCGCTCTACCGCCAGTTGGCTGAACCGCCGCAAGCCCATCCGGCAACCGAGGGGTCGGCGACCCCGTCAACCGCAAAGGCGGCCACATGAACCTCGAATCCACCTACATGGGACTGGAGTTGGCGCATCCATTGATGGTCGGCGCTTCGCCGCTGGCCGATGATTTGGACATGCCGCGCCGCCTCGAAGATGCCGGCGCGGCGGCGATCGTGATGCGCTCGCTCTTTCAGGAACAAATCGAAGGCGAGCAGTACACCAGCGCGCAACACGTCGAAATGTACGCCGACTCCTTTTCCGAGGCCAGTTCATTTTTCCCCGCGACCGATGATTTCGCGATGAATCCCTATGGATATCTGGAGCAGATTCGCCGCCTCAAGGCGGCGCTGCGGATCCCCGTCATCGCATCGCTCAACGGCCTGAGCACTTCGGGCTGGCTCCGCTACGCGCGGCTCATCGAGCAGGCGGGCGCGGACGCCCTGGAATTGAACGTCTATCACGTATCGACCAATCTTTGGGAGACGGCCGCCGCCATCGAGGAAAATATCCTGGAATCCGCCCGTTCCGTGCGCGAGGCGGTCAAAATCCCGTTGGCGATAAAGCTGTCGCCGTTCTTCACCTCCGTACCTCATCTGGCCATGCAATTGCGCACGGCCGGGGTGGATGGATTGGTGTTGTTCAATCGTTTCTATCAACCGGACATTGACTTGGGCCTGTTGAGCGTCGTCCCGCAACTTCATCTTTCGGATTCGTCGGAGTTGCAGGTGCGTTTGCGCTGGCTCGCCATCCTCTCCGGGCGAATCAACGCGTCGCTCGCCGCCAGCGGCGGCGTCCACACCGGGACCGATGCCATCAAGGCGGTCATGGCGGGCGCGCATGCCGTCCAGATCGTTTCGGCGATCCTGAAGAATGGGCCGGCATATCTCAAAGTGCTGTTAGCCGAGTTCAAACAGTGGATGGAGGAAAACGGGTACCAATCCGTGCGGCAAATGCGCGGAAGCCTGGACATGACCAGGTGCCCCGACCCGGCTGCGTTCGAGCGCGGCAACTATATGCGCGTCCTGAACAGTTGGCGCGAAACCCCGCGATTTTCCGACGGCCAGGTTCCCCAATAGCCCTCCGGAGCAACCCCATGAACAATCACTTGAAGAACGATCGTGCCGCATGGATTCAGGGGCCGTCGGTTCAATGTTCGGTCACTCCGAGCAAACCCGAGCGTGCATGGCGGCTGGTGCTGCTCGGCGCGCCGGGTGTTGGAAAAGGCACCCAGGCGGAACGGCTTTGCGCGCATCTCGGCGCGTGCCATCTTTCCACCGGCGACGTCTTCCGCGCCGCCGCCTCCAGCCGCGGGGGCGCTGCCACTCCCGCAATGAAGGCGGCGCTGGAGTGCATGCGCGAAGGCAAGTTGGTGGGCGATTCCACCGTATGGGAATTGGTGCGGGAGCGCGGCGGCTGCCTGAAGTGCAACGGCGGGTTTGTGCTCGACGGATTTCCGCGCACCCTCAGGCAGGCCGAGGCTTTGCAGTTGCTCATGAAAGACGAAGGGGTTCCACTGGATGCCGTGCTCGATTTCGAGTTGCCGACGGACGAAATCATGTCGCGCCTCGGCGGTCGGCGCATCTGTCCGGCGTGCAAGGCGGTGTTTCACCTCGTGGAACGCCCGCCCAGTGTTTCCGGGGTGTGCGACAAATGCGGCGGACGGCTCATCCAACGCGAGGACGACCGCCCCGACGCCATTGCCGTCCGCCTGGAAGCCTATGAATCCGCCACCGGGCCCCTGATTGAGTTCTACCGTAAGCTCGGCCTGCTAACGCCCGTCTCGGCCGAGGGCACGCCCGACAAAGTCTTTTCCCGCACCCTGAAAGCACTGCACGTCGCCGGCTGAACCAGTCACAAGTCAATGCCTGCCATGATCGCGGAATCGGCGAGATCGCGCGTGAGCTTGAAGCCCAATTTTTCCGCGACGTGCTGCATTTCCAGGTTTTGGGCCATGATCATTCCGGACAGCCGCGCGATCCGCTCGTTGCGGGCGATTTGCAGCAGCAGCGTGAGCAACTGCGTGCCCAGGCCGCGGTTTTGCCATACGTCGCTGATCACGATTGCGAATTCCGCATCCTTTGAACCGGGGAGTTTGCTCAGGCGCCCGATGCCCAGAACGAAACGCTCGCCATTCTCCGGCCGGCGGCCTTCGGCCACCAATGCCAGTTCTCGATCGTAGTCATTAAAACAGACGCGGATCAGCCGTTCGTGGGCAATGCGCTGGCTTAGATTGATCGGGTGGAAAAACCGAAAGATGACGCTACGGTCGGAAAGTCCCTGATGGAACTGCACGAGCAACGGCTCATCCTCCGGGCGAATTGGACGGATGGTGACGTGCATCCCTTCCGGAAGCGTCCATTGAGTCACGTACTGCGTTGGATAGGGCCGAATCGCCGGGCGCGGCAGGTCGGCTTCCCGTTTGTTGCCGTCCCAGAGAACCGTGCGCGCGTCCACGGCGACGATTTGCTTCGACGTGGCAATCAGCGGATTGACTTCGATTTCCTTGATCCACGGTTGCTCGGCAACCAGTTGGCTGAAGCGAACCAGGATTTGTTCCAACAGCGCGATGTCAACCGGTTTGCGGCCGCGAACGCCCTGCAGAGCCTTGAAAATCTTGGTTTGCTCCATGATGCGTCGCGCAAGAGTCGCGTTCAGCGGAGGCAGGCCCAGCGCCCGGTCCTTCAGGACCTCCACGAGCTGCCCCCCGGAGCCGAATAGCAGCACCGGCCCAAATTGCGAGTCGGGGCTGCTGCCGATGATCAGTTCGTAACCATCGCGCGCATCGACCATCGGCTGGACGGTGACGCCCTGGAAGTGCTCCGCGCCGGCCAGGCGCGTGACCGATTCCCTGATTTCATCGAACGCGCGCGCGACCTGATCGCGGTTGACGAGCCGCAGTTTCACGCCGCCGACGTCGGTCTTGTGCGTAATCGTGTGCGAGAAGAGTTTGAGGACGACGGGAAATCCGAGTTCCTCGGCGGCTTGCGCCGCATCAGCCGCCGTGGCCGAGGTAATCGTTCTTACAATGGGAATGCCGTAAGCCGCGAGCAGATTCTTGGATTGGGCTTCGTCGAGCAGTTCGCTCCCGGCGGCGCGTGCCGAAGCGATGATCTCGCCGGCGGCGTTCCGATCGATGCCCTTCACGTTCTCATCGCCAAGCGCGGGAGTCTCATAGAGGCCCCTCAGGTTGTAGGCGTATCGCCACATATAGGTGAAAGCGCGCGCGGCGGAGTCGGGAAACTGGAACGTGGGAACGCCGGAATGGCTGAGAATCGCCTGTCCGGCCGCCACTTCGGCGCCGCCCATCCAGCTTGCCAGCAGCGGCTTGCCGTCCAGCTTCGCCAGCGGCTTGATCGCCTCGGCCGTTTGGGTCGGATCGGTCATGTCCTGGGGCGTAAGGATCATGAGCACGCCATCATTGCCCGGATCGTCGGCAACCAACTTGAGGGCCTTGGCAATGCGTTCGGGCGCCGCGTCGCCCAACACGTCGATGGGATTGTTGTGGCTCCACTGCGGAGGCAAGATCGCGTCCAGGGATTGCTTCAACTGCGGCGATAGAGCCGCCAATTCGCCGCCCACGCTCAGCAGCGCATCGGTCGCCAGGACGCCGGGGCCGCCTGCATTGGTGACGATCGCCAGCCGAGGGCCCGCGGGCCGAGGCTGTTTTGCCAGCACGTCCGCCATCGAAAACAGGTCGGAAATCTGATCGACCCGCAGGACGCCGGTGCGGCGGAACGCGGCCTCCAGAACTTCATCGCTGCCGGTCATTGATCCGGTGTGTGACGCCGCCGCCTTCGCGGCCGCATCGGTCCGACCCGCCTTGATGACGATGATCGGCTTGTTGAGCGATACTTCCCGCGCCGCCGACAAAAACGACCTGGCGTCGCCGATGGATTCCATATAAATCAGGATGCTGCGCGTGCGCGGATCGTCGCCCAGATAATCGATCAAATCGCCCCAGCCCACGTCGAGCATGGAGCCGGTCGAGACAAATGCGCTGAATCCCACCATTTCGCGCAGGCTCCAATCCAGGATCGCCGTCATCAATGCGCCGCTCTGGCCGATAAAGGCGACGTGGCCCGGCGTGGCCATGCCCTTGGCGAACGTCGCGTTCAATCCGGTCAATGGATTCATCACGCCCAGGCAGTTGGGGCCGATCACGCGCATTCCGCCGCGCCGTGCCTGTTCGAGCACCGCTTGCTCCAGTTCCATCCCGGATTGACCTAATTCGCGAAATCCGGCGGAGATTACGATGGCCCCTTTCACGCCGGCGTCGGCGCATTGCCCGATGATCGCCGGAACCGTCGGAGCGGGCGTAACAATCACGGCAAGATCAACCTTTTCCTGAACCGCGGCTATGCTCGGATACGCCTTGATCCCAAGGACGCTGGAACGCTTGGGATTCACCGGAAACACGGTCCCGCCAAACGGACTTGCTATCAGGTTCCGCAACACGGTTCGTCCGACGCTGCCGGCTGCCTCGGTCGCCCCGATGAGGGCGATGGTCCGAGGCACGAATATCGCATCGAGCGGCCGTCGGTGTAATTGATTCTCTGCTTCCCGCATGTTGGCAACGATATTGGGTTTATCTTTCATAGTGGCTGACATTTAACCATGCCGCGATTCGATTCGCATCGGCATTTTCCCCTACAGCAAGTCTAGGGTCGGCCCCGATTTTCGCCATTGCGCAAATGCTCGATATTTCCCCTATCAGGCACCGCTCCCACCGGGGCGGCCGATTCTATGTTGGAGCAGCCCAACCATCTTGTAGCCCGCAATATCGCCGACGACAGGATTCCCCTCCATGTCCTGTCGGAATCGGGTGCGTGTCACTTGCTGCACAGAATTTTCCCCTCCCCTTGTACTCAGGGGGAGGATTGGGGTGGGGGTCAAACGGTGTCGTCGAACCTCCTGACCCCCGTCGCGTCGCCGGCGCGCAGCGCGTCCTCGCGAAGCGCGTCCTGGTGCAACATCTCGGACACGAACCGGCTCTCCAGCTCCGCCGGCTGGATGGCCGTCTTCAGCTCGAGCAATGCGCTAATCATTCCAGCCAGCATGCTGAGCAATCCGAGCACGAACAGCGCCACCGCGATGAACGCCGTTTGCGGCGCCAGCACCGACAGGCCAAGCATCAGGCAGCAGCAGATCAGCAGCGCGATGGTGAGGAGCAAAAACACAAGGGTGAGACGAATGAGCTTGGCGCGGCGGGTAACGTGGTCCGTTTGCGATTTCAGATGTTCCAGCAGTTTTTCGCGCCGGGCAATCTCCTCGGCGTTTTGGGTGGCGCCGCCCTGCAAGCGTTCCTGCTCGTGGAGACGCTCTCTCTGGAAACCCCGCAGGCGCGACACGATCGCCGCCATGCGGTTGTAGAACGCGAGGCACAACAGTCCGCAGGCTGAAATGATCACCACGGGAACCACCGAGACGCTGACGATTTTTGCCAAGTCCGAGGCCGACATGGAAGACTCCTTGAATCAGCATCTTCGATCCGTCCGGGCGATAGTCAACGGGCAAAGCGGAAGGAAATAATGCGATGGCCGCCATAATGACGCCGACAAAACCCGCCGCCCTACGCCCCGGCGCCTGGGCCGAACCGCCCACTCAGCCTCAGACCGTGCAGCAATGGATCGGCCAATGCGTTGCGCTTTGCCAGCCGGACAAAATCCATATCTGCACCGGCAGCGCCAGGGAACAAAAGGAACTAATCGCGGAAGGAGTGCGCCAGGGCGTCTTCATTCCACTCAACCGGGACAAACGTCCCGGAAGCTATCTCCATCGCAGTAATCAGAACGATGTCGCCCGCAGCGAACAATGCACGTTTATCTGCACTCCCGCCCAGGACATGGCCGGTCCCACGAACAACTGGATGGACCCGAAGGCCGCTTACGCAAAACTCCAAGGACTGTTCGACGGCTGCATGAAGGGCCGCACGATGTACGTGATTCCCTTTGTAATGGGTCCGATCGGCTCGCCCCTGGCAAAAGTCGGCATCCAACTGACGGATTCGGTCTACGTGGCGGTCAACATGGAAATTATGACCCGCGCGGGCCACGTGGCCTGGAAGCAACTCGGTGACAGCAATGAATTCACGCGCTGCCTGCATAGCGTGGGGGACTGCAATCCCGATCGTCGCTACATCTGCCACTTTCCGCTTGATAACACGGTCTGGAGTTTCGGAAGCGGTTACGGCGGCAATGCCCTGTTGGGCAAAAAGTGCTTGGCGCTGCGCATCGCAGGATTCCTGGGTCACCAGCAGGGTTGGATGGCCGAGCACATGCTCATCAGCGGCGTGAGTGTCGGGGGCGAAAAGACCTATGTTGCCGCCGCATTTCCCAGCGCCTGCGGCAAGACCAACTTCGCCATGCTGATTCCGCCGAAAAAATATCTCGACGCCGGCTGGAAAATCACCACCGTTGGCGACGACATCGCCTGGATGTGGGTGGATGAGAAGAGCGGCCGGTTGCGGGCCATCAACCCCGAGTCGGGCTATTTCGGCGTCGTGCCCGGAACCAACGAGCGGACCAACCCCAACGCGATGGCCTGCATGGCCCACGATACGATCTTCACCAACGTCGCTTTGTTGCCGGACGGAGACGTATGGTGGGAGGGCAAGACGCTCCAGCCGCCGGCTCATTGCATCGACTGGACCGGCAAGCCCTGGACCCCGCAATCGCCCGGCAACGCGGCGCATCCCAACAGCCGATTCACTGCGCCGATGTCCAACAATCCCGCGCTCGATTCAGCCGCCGATGATCCCAACGGCGTTGAAATCTCGGCGCTGATCTTCGGCGGCCGCCGCGCCGCGACCATGCCGCTGGTGTTTCAGGCGTTCAATTGGATGCACGGCGTGTACGTCGGCGCGACCCTTGGAAGCGAAACCACCGCGGCGGCGAGCGGACAGGTGGGCATCGTCCGCCGCGATCCCATGGCCATGCTTCCGTTCCTTGGCTACAACGTCCGCGACTATTTCATCCATTGGTTCCGCATGCGCAAGAAGATGAAGGATTGTCCGCGCATCTTCCACGTCAATTGGTTCCGAAAGAACGACCAAGGCGAATTTCTCTGGCCGGGCTTCGGCGAAAACGTCCGAATCCTCCATTGGATCGTCGACCGTTGCCACGGCCGCGCCTACGCCGTCGAAACGCCTCTGGGATGGATGCCCCGCCGCCAGGACATCGATCTGAATGGTTTGGCCGTTTCAGAAGCCGATTTCGATGAAATGCAAACGGTCGATCTGAAAGCATTCAAGGCCGAGGTCGCGGAACACGAAGAACTGTTCCTGAAACTAGCCGGTGATTTGCCCAAGGAGATGATCTTCCAGCGCGAGCTGTTGATCAGCCGGCTGTGATAGCGAAGCAGAATTCATGAAGCCGCCAACACCCAACGAACGATTTCAGGCCAACAGCCAGATCGCCCAGGCGAACCGCAAGGACTTTGATGCGGCGCACGTCACGGCGGTCAGCGTGGCGGGACCGGCCGGTTCGGGCAAGACCTCCATCATCGAGGCCCTGCTGTCGCGGCTCGATCCCAAAATCGGCGCCGCGGCGATCATTGCCAATCCCACCGCGGACCGCGAGGTGTCGCGGATCATACGGCATGGCTATCAGGCCGTGCCCCTTTTGACCGACAATCTGACCGCCCTTCAAGTCCGCGAGGCGCTGCCGCGACTGGACCTTCATCAGCTCGACCTGCTTTTGATCGAAAGCGTGTACGACCCGCTCAGCCCCGTGGAGTTCGACTTGGGCCACCATATTCGGATCGGCGTGTGCAGCGCCGCCGACCAGGATGCCAAGGTCGCGGAATACCAGCTGCTCATCACCACGTCGGACCTGGTGCTGCTCACCAAGACTGATTTGCTTCCCCTGGTCACTTTCAATTTCGACGTCTTTTGCCAGGGCGTTCAACGCCTCAAGCCCGGGTTGGATGTCATTCAATCCTCAGTGCATCGCAATCAAGGCATCGACACCTGGCTGAAATGGCTTGAGTTTCACGCCCGGTCGAACAAACGGGGTTCCTCGGCTCCCCGGCTATTCCATCCCTTTGCCAAATGGTTCCACAATTGAGACACTACTCCCAGCCCGTGGAGGTGTGCCATGACGCAATTCGATCCCGAAAACGCCGGGCAAAGGAACATTAAGGGACCCCCGCCGGCCGCGATGATCCGCAAACAACTGGCCCAGGCCCACATTCTGGCCGTTCGGTTGATCGGACATCCCGGATCGGGCAAAACCCAATTGATCGACGCGACGCTGAGAAGGCTGCCGGCGCCCCAGCGCGTCGCCGTGATCGCCGTGAACCCGGCATCCAGCCGCGATGCCGACAGGCTCCGGGGGCTATGTGGATTCGTCGGCCATATCGACGCCGCGGCGCCTGACGCGGCGTCCATCTTGCGCATCACGTCGCAATGCCAACTGGAGAATTTCGACATCCTTCTGATCGAAACCGCCGGCGGATTGGGCGCCCTGCCGGACCTCGGACAGGACGCCACCGTCGCCGTCTTCGCGGTCAGCGGCGGCGACGACAAAGCGGCCGAATATTCCACGCTCCTGAAAGCCGCGTCGGCCGCCGTTCTCACCAAGATCGACTTGCACCCGATGGTGAAGTTCGACGAAGGCGTCTTCCGCCGCGATGTCAAAAACATCAATCCGTCCGCCGAGATTCACGCGCTTTCCGCCGTGAGCGGCGCCGGCATGTCGTCGTGGCTTGCCTGGTTGGATCGCAAACGCATTGAAAAAAGATCGCGCGACGCCAACGCCGCCGCTGAACATTACAACGAAACCTTCATCGGTTGACGGCCGGGAGCGGTCATTGCTTCATGGTTTGGATGTCGCTTGCGCCGGTCGGGACATCAGGGTGAAGATCACGTCGCCCTTGCCATTAACCATTTCAACGCCGCCATCATCGACGCCGTCGGGGCCGACGCTGTAGATGATCCATTGGCCGTTCTTGATAGCCAGCCGAAGCGGCTGGCCATCGAAAGGATCAATTGGAACGGCGTCCAGATAGTTCGGGACAAGGTCATCCAGATGCGAGGGGAACATTCCGTGATCGAGCCTAAATCGTGTCATGGCCACGGCCGTTTGGGCACAGGCATCGCCCGCTTCGACCCTGGCAAGCGTATCAAATGCCCTCGACAGAGATGGAGCGAGGATTGACGTAAACAACCCGCTGCCACTTTTCACGTTGTGGACATCCGGCAATTGGTCGCGAACCTTGAAATAAGGCTGTACGGACACATTCTGAAAGTTCTCCAGAAGTTTAATGTAGGCATCCGGATCAAGGAAAAAAACGCGAAAAAAGGCTCCCACCAATCCAGCCCCGGAAGACAGAAGACGGGTGTCCTGCACCCAGACGGCCTTTCCATTTACTATTTCCACTTGGCTAGCCGGCATATTGCCATAAAGAGTCAATCCATATCTTTCCTCTCCCCGAAGGGCTTGCTGGAACATCCGCCCAAGAGACTCAGGCTCCTCAAGGCGCAGTCCGGACAATTCGTTCGGATTCTTCACGGCCGGAAGCGCCTCTTCCAACGTCCAATTGCCTAGAGCATCAATGCTGATCCCAACCAACGCGGACATGAGTAGGGGCCGCTGGCCGACCTGCCGACTCATTCTGAGGATCGCCGCGGCATCATCGATGGCGAGGGAAGCATGCCCGTGGGCAATTTCCTCGCGTGCATGCAAATTCAGCACATTGGCCGCATTCCGCTCTTCATTCAAACCCGGCAACTTCGCGGATATGTCTGGTGCATCCAAAAGATCCTGGTCAAACCGGCACGCCGGCAGTGCCGCCGCTCGACGCAACAGTGCGATTGTCTTGGCCTGATGGCTCAAAAATGTAATCGTGGCGGGCTCGTCCGGATCAAAATTGTCGCTATTTCCGGTCGGAGGATTTTGCACTTGTTCTTCCTCCTTATTATCCCTCAAACGGGCGAATGCCTCTTCGTACAACGGGGCCGCATTCTGAGCGTCGGACGTGATCGCCGGCAATGTCGCCAGGTAGAGCGAATTGATTTCCACGCTTAGAATGGCGCAGCGGGCGCGAATCGCAAGGTCCATATTGAGGAGAATCATGTACCCAATCGCCAAGGCGGTCAGCCACGCAATCGCCAGCGGCGCACGCCGCCAAGTCGCGCCAGCCGGCGGCAACCCCGGCTCGCGGCCGACCGCCCGGCGCACAATGAAACCCGCCCCCACCAGATATCCCAACAGAAGTGAGACCGAATAATTGAACCAGTTCGGTTCGATATTCAAACGGAACTTCATCACCGCCGCCGAGCCAACGAACCATCCGAGGGCAATCACGGGAGCCACGACAACCACGGCCGAGAGCGGGACTCGAAGCCATTTGCGTTTGACCCGGGCAACCCAAGCCACAACGGCTGCGACCCAAAGCCACGAGCCGAGCAGCGCGTCGATCCAAAGCAGTCCGAAGTTCATTTGAATATTCCTTCCTGTTGCGCTTCAAGCATCCGCAGGGTTTGAAGCTCTGCGCTTGTCTGATTGGGGCTGAGCGCAGGCCGGGCCGAAAACTCGTCTTGCGAAGCGGAAATCATGGAAAGATTCAGGACGATCAGGATCCCCGCCGCGACAGCGGCCCAGTACCAGCCATCCCACGGTCCAGCCGAAGACGGTTGCTCCGGCAAAACCGATTCGGCGACGGCTTGCAGGACGCGGTCACGCAGACCCGCCGTCGGCTCGTCGCCCGGCCGGGCACGAAGACGATTCTCCAATTCAACTAACTCCATTGGCATCGAATAGGGATTCATGTCAGTTACTCCAGAACTCGGCGCAGCTTCTCCAGCGCATATCTGTACCGGCTGGCGGCGGTATTCGGATTCACTCTCAGAATCTCCGCAATCTGCGCGAACGTCAGTCCGCCATCCACTTTCAGAGCGATGACCTCTCGCTGTTCCGGCGGCAACGATTTCAGGGCCTCCTCCAATTCATCCGGCGAACAAGGGCCTGGTTTGTCCGCGCCGGCCGGAGTCAATCGCTGCAGATGTTGGTGCTCCAACCGCCGATGCTGGAGCCGTCGCCCCACCGCGTATCGCAGCATCGCGAAGACGTAAGCGTCCAAATCCCGGACCTGCGCCAGCCGATTGCGATGGCGGACGAGATCGACGAAAACGTCCTGCACCGCATCCTCGGCTTCGCCCGAGGCTTGGAGCATCACGCGGGCCACTCGCAGCAGCGACCGGCCGAGCCGATCATAGAGAGCGGCATAGCTTTCCGGCTGACCGGTCGCCAAAGCCGTGACGAGCGGATTAGCCGTTGGAAGCCTCATCGTTTCCCACCTATTAAGAGTGGTCTGGCAGACCTTTTTGTCTAATAACGGTTACATTTTTGGGTTGCGCGTCAATCGAAGCCCGGATATCCATCCGGGGCTGCGGGCAGCGCAAATGAACGGATCGTACCCCAACCCCCCACCCACACGAATCGCCGGATTTTTCTTGACCTCCCGCCAGGGTGTATTAGAATCAAGTAAGCGATTACTTGGCGTTTTAGTTCGCCGTCGTTCGCCCGGGTCCGGGCGGTGATGTTATCTGCCCGGCTTGGCGGAAGCCGGACCATTGGCCGAAATCATTCCTGCCCCAGCCGGGCAATTTGTGGAGGACTCGGCACATGAAGCGAATTGTGAAATGCCTCGTGATCGCGGGCGGATTCTCCTCCCCTGCCTGGGGGCAGACCACAATTAACGGTGACAACCTCGCGCTGCAATCGAGCGGCGCTGCCGCCGGGAGTGCCTGGACCCTCAGCAGCGATGGCTACGTCGGAACCTACATCAACCTCAGCACGGCCGCGCCCGTTACCTTCACCGTGGATGCTTCGGGCGTCACGTCCGGCGGACTCAGCCCCGACATGACGCTTTCCATCGCCGATTCCAACCAATCTTTTCCCGTCTCTTCCGGCACCCTCAACAACTACACCTATACCACCCCGACCCTTGCGCCGGGAACGTATTTCGTCCGGACCCAACTCGACAATCAAACGGCCACGCAGACCCCGGACCTCACGGTTGGAAGTCTCACCGTCGCCGGTTCGGGCGTGTCAGTGCTCAATTCAAACACCAGCACAAACGCCTTGAACGCCGCCACCACCTACGCCACCAATTACCGGCAAGGGCCCGGCACGATCACGCTGACCAACGGCAACGGCTACCACCTGGGCGCCGGGACGTCCGTGCAGGTCAAGCTGATCGACAACTCATTCAATTTCGCCGCCGCAGTTTATGGCGGCAGTCCATATTATGAACCTTCCCTTTGGCTCAACTACAACTCCAGTGGCCAGAACCTTGCGCCGACAACTTCCGAGCAGATCAACTATCAAAAAGCGATCCTGGCGAATTTCAACATGATCGTTCCAGCAAATGCCGGCAAATGGGTCAACAATGAATCCTCGCAGGGCAGCGTGAACATGTGGATGCTTGACGCCATGAGTCAATTTGCCGCGCAGAATGGCCTGGGGATACGCATGCATAACCTGCTCTGGGCCACCGAGCAGCCGGGTTTTGTCAGCGGTCTTTTCACGGGCACACCTGGTTCACTGACTGCGGCCAACAAGACAACGCTGAACAACGATATCAACAGCCGCATCAGCTATTATGTGTCAGGGAAAAATACGAGTACGTCGAACACCCCTCGGACAGACAGTTACGCGGAGATGGACGTGGTGAATGAGCCGTTCCACAATCAGGGTGCAGCGGTCGATTACCTCAACGGTAACGCACTGGGCGTATCCGGCGTGGCGAATGTTTATTCGGAGGTCGCCAGCGCCGTGGCCGCCGCCGGCGCGAAGACTCGCCTCGACGTCAACGAATACAATGTTCTTCAGTACTCTCCCCAATCCATCGACAGCAGCGGCGGTGAGCACGGGTCTGACCCCTACGCCAACTGGTATCTCAACGGCGTTCAGCAGATTCAACGCGCTGGCGGTCCCATCAGTGGCATCGGGATGGAGCTTTACATCAACGACAACAACCTCGTCAGCCCCGCCCAGATGCTGCAAGCCATGCAAAACCTTTCCGTGGCCAAGGATCCCAGCGGCAATCCCATGCCCCTGAGTCTCACGGAATTCGGTGCCAACAACACCACGCCAACGGTCGCCAACTACGACACCGATTTGACAACCGCACTCACCATGGCCTACGGCGACCCGCAGACGACCACCTTCGGGTATTGGGGCGGCGTCGGCGGCCCAACGGATCCTGCGCATGGCGGCGGACCATATGCGCTCTATGACGCCAACTACAACCTCACTCAGGTGGGCCAAACCTGGCAAAACTGGATGAGCCAGTACAACACCAACGACACCCTCACCACCAACGCCAACGGACAGATTTCCTTCAACGGCACCTACGGCTTGTATGACGTGATCGTCGGCGGGCAGACCTACCAACTCGATTTGGTCAAGGGCACGACAAACTATGGGCTTATGACGCCGATTTCCGGCGCGATGTGGAACGGCGGCGGCTCCACCAGCAACTGGTCCAACTCGGCAAACTGGGGCGCCACGAGCCTCACAACCAACGCGCCGCTCGTTTTCGCGGGCACAACCGGACTCGCTCCCAACAACGATTCAGCCGCCGGCACCACTTACGCCGGCATCACCTTCAACGCCGGGGCCGGGCCTTTCGTCGTCGCCGGCAATGCCATCGTTCTGGGCGGAGACATCGTCAACAACAGCGCCAACCTCCAGACAATCAACCTCCCCCTGGCGCTTCAGCAGAACACGAATTTCAACGCCGCTTCCGGCAATCTGGCCATAGGCGGCGTCATCAGCGGCTCCTATTCACTGACAAAGCTCGGCTCCCACTCCCTCACCTTAGCCGCCGCCAACCTTTACACTGGCTCCACCACCGTCAGCGCCGGCACACTTCTCGTCGGTGTCAACGACGCGCTGCCCAACTCCAGTGTCAGCATCACCGGCGGCACCCTGCAACTGGGCACAACCACCGGCCTGGCACAAATGACATCCTTGTCGATCACCGGCAATGGCGTGCTGGACGTGAATAACGATCACATCATCATCACCTACGGCTCAAGCGATCCGTTCTCCACGATCGCCGGGTACATCAAATCCGGCTACAACGGCGGCGGGTGGAACGGCCCGGGGATCATTTCCACGGCGGCACTGACGCCCACCAATGGCCTGCTGTACGGTCTGGGCTACGCCGACGGGGCCGACGGCACCGTCTCCGGCCTGGCTTCCGGCCAGATCGAAGTGATGTACACGCTTTTAGGCGACGCCAATCTGGACGGCATAGTCAACGCCGCCGACTTCAC
>JBEKEC010000057.1:0-32513 GCA_050014015.1 Tepidisphaeraceae bacterium | reverse complement strand
TGCTCGGTGCCCTGCGCGAGCTGCTTTTGCTTCAATGGGTCCGCGGCTGCGCAGCCGCGGTAGCCCGAAATCCACGGTAAGAATTATCCGTTTGCCAGGCTTCAATGGGTCCGCGGCTGCGCAGCCGCGGTAGCCATCGCGATTTCCTCATCTGGACTTTGGCGGCGTGCTTCAATGGGTCCGCGGCTGCGCAGCCGCGGTAGCGCTTGTACTATGTGGTCAGTGAAAAAGACCCGAAGCTTCAATGGGTCCGCGGCTGCGCAGCCGCGGTAGCGCGGCAAACGAATTGAAGCTATCCCAGATTGCCAGCTTCAATGGGTCCGCGGCTGCGCAGCCGCGGTAGCCTTCTTGCGGATGTCACGAGCAGAAAGCATGCGGAGCTTCAATGGGTCCGCGGCTGCGCAGCCGCGGTAGCTGCTGCGCGACGGCGACTATGGAAAGATGCTCCTGCTTCAATGGGTCCGCGGCTGCGCAGCCGCGGTAGCTCCCGCCCTCGCAACATTTGGCCGATACTGGAATTGCATCGCGATTTGCGAGCGCAGACGGCGCATGATTGCGACCGGCAGGTACCTTCTGTCGCATCGGCCATAAGCCTTTCGCGGCCTACAGGTTGTGTGCAGCGAGCGCTCCCTGCACCCCCCTGCACCACCATCGCACTCGCGGCGAATTTGCGACGAAAGAATCGGAACCGCCAAAACGATCGACATGGTACTTATTTTACTTCAGCTACATGTCGGCGGCAACGGCAAACATGCTCCTCAAGCGATTATGAACTTGTCAAAGAGCGATATGACTGAATTACATTCCGACACACAGGCCAAGACCGCAGTGCCGGCCGGCCCCAATAGCGATTGGGCCGGAAATGGCGTTACGGAAACATAGCCGAATGTGGACGGCCGGCAAGTTCCGGAGATAAGTCGGGCGCTCGAATTGAACGCCGGTGGGCGCTCCCGCGATCCAGGATGTCGGTCGGGATTCGATGACGACATCGCGTTCGTTAAAAGGGAGTCCGGCGTCTTGAAGGCACTGTCGCAACAGCGCATCTACGTTTTCGAGTTCCGTGCACGCGACATATCGCGGCATGATCACCGGGGTGACGGAAGTCCACATGTCGCATGTATCGACATACCGTCGCACCACGTAGTCTGGCATCAACGGCTCCAGAAGCGCAACCGCGTCGCGCGTGTTCCGGGGCTGTGTTGCGGGCTGAATGGCCTCAATCTTGGCGCACATTTTCTTGACGTGCGACCAGATCGCCCGGTATTCACCATGTGGCCGGGGCTGATGGTAGAGCCACCGCTTGAGGTCTCTCGTGCTAGGAAGCTGACAGGGATGCAGGCCGGAAAGATATTTGACAGCGGCCTGCCGAGCCTGACCGACGTCGCCGATTGCGGACTGCTCGGATGATTGAAGGAGTTCGGCCCACGATGCTCGCGGCGGCTCTTTATATAGAGGTGAGCCGGCCAGGCGATTGATTGCCCATTCGATTGACCGGCCATCGCCACCAAACGGCTCGGCAATGATTACGCGGCGAATGTTGCTGGCGACGCCGCGCGGGTCAATCGTCGGGAGCGGAAGATACGAAAAGCGGGGATAATTATCTTCGCGCGCACGGCGATTATTTGATTTGTCCTGACCGTGTCCAGCAACGAATCGCCGGCCCCATTCCTCGGTGCGCCAGCCCTCCTCGTCAAGATCGTCCTTGGCGGCGTCGCACGCTGCGTGGCGAAGCATTGCGGCGACATGGACGGCACGGTCCCGAGAAATTGCAGCGAAGTTGTCGCCGCCGTTAATGGGGCGAAGTGCAAAGGCGGTGAATGGACGCGGAGGCAAATCGTTCGCACGACGGTATCCGACGATGGCGAAAGAGGTGAGCGGCGGGACGGGTACAAAGCCGTTGTCTGTCACGCGGTTGAGAAATGCGCGATGGCGACGGATCAGCGCGTCAAACGTGCCTGGCTTGGGTGCGCGAAGCGGCGTTCCGCCTAGTTGTGACTTGGGTTCCCATTGCTCACCGGGTGGATCAACAGATTCGTCGGTCGCATCCATAGATATAAATTTGCCGTGGCCGACAACAAGGTCGATGCCCCAGCCCAGAGCCACGATCCCACGAACCGCAGTGCGGATGACCTCAGCGTGGCGGCGATCCTCGTGGGGTAATGGGTCGGGGAGCGTCCATATGTAATGCACTTGATCGCCTTCCACTAGATGTGTGGGGCGGACAGTCTTCATTGTGCGGTGGGTGGCGGGGTTTGTATCTCCCGAGCCGTCATAGTTGCCCTTGGCCCAGGCCTTAACAACGAGGTCCATTGCGTTGTTGGGGACGGAAAGGCGGTACGGCTCGCCCGTGCGATGGGCCGGCGCCACGATCCGCGGTGGTGAAAGCTGCTCGAACCATCGCAAGGCTTCGGCAAGGCCATTGTCAACGTGCCCCGTCGGAGCGGCCCCAGCGGCGACGATTGCCTGATAGAGCCGCAAGGGCGACGGCGGCCACTCCGGCTCGCCGCCGTCACGCCGACCGTGGAATCGCGGATCGAGGAAGGTGATGGTTAGGCAAAGATGATCGGGCATTACGTCTCCTCATCTCCAATTATTTGTTCTTCTTATTGCCCTTACCTGTGGATTTATCACCGTCGGCGGATTCACCATGGACATCCTTCTTCGCAAGTTCCTTGTCGAACTCGACCTGCTGGTCCTTACCGATACCGAATGCCTTCGCTGCGGCAGTGGCGAACGCGAGAGCATCATCGTGAGTGATCTTGGCCGAATGACGGCGACCGTCGTTTCGCACTTCGACGAACTCGGCTGGCTTGTCCGGATCGGGAACGAGGTTGCAGCCCTGGCGCAGGTAGCTCGACGGGCGGTAGGTGAATGCGACGAGTGCAAGACCTAAGATGTATCGCCGGAGAGATTCAGTCTTTTGTTTGTCGGTGCCAACGTTGAGTAACCGAAGTGCCGCGAGGCTGAGACTAGCATCACGGCGGATGCCACCGGTGGCAATGACGCCACCGTGAGAGCCGGAAGCGGGAACATGAATGAAGCCTCTTTGTGCATAGGCGTCCTTGGAGGTTTTATCTTTTGCTTCTTCCAGCATATCGTTGTTAACAAACTCGATTGCCGGATTGAACTGGGCGGATCGTGTAAGCCGCTGCACGTTGAAGGCCCGGATTGTCGAGGCGATTAACCGCGGCAATTTCGCCTGAGTGTCACGCGAGTCCCACACGCCGAAGACCAGTGATGTGGGCGCTATCTTCGCCAACGGTTCAGTGTTACCTTGCTGGGCGGCCTTGAAGGCATCCTGCAAAGTCTTTTGGATCGCGGTGCAGCGAACGATGGCATCGCCAGCCCTGTGTCCAGCCTCCAGAAGGTTGACTAACTTATCGCCAGCCTTCACAGTTATCTGTGGCACGAGGCCCGCGTATTTTTCCTTGGCGAACAGCGTCTCAATACGGTTGGCTTGCGAACCGACTGAGTCTATGAGGCAGACGTTCTTGCCGTCCTTCTCGTCACCGAACGTATCGATGTTGTAACCCCCCTTGAATGTTTTGTCTTCGCTTGCAGCGTAGGTTGAAGGAAAGAGCACGGCATCGGGGCCTTCGACCGAGATAAGGTGCTCGCGGATAACCAGTGCAGCGGGGCCGTCGTCACCAAGCCAGGAATCGAATTTCTTCAGAACATCGCTCATTGGAACTCTCCTTTGAAAGTGGCGGGCAGAAATGCCTTGTGCTTTCTTTGATCTGTGCGGAACGCATTCTCAAAACGATATCGCCGCGTACCGGCTTGGGGACACAAGCCAGACGCAAATGCTGACGCAATCACGGGACAATAAGGCATATTCCATGTGCTGTACTCAAATACACGGGGTAAATCCGTGGGCATTGGTCGAAATCTTTGAAGACCGACAAGACACAGGAACTCAACTGCCGGGAAAGCTGCGGTCGTCATCTGAAGTGCGTCCGGAGCGAAGCCGATGTCGCGGGACTGGGAATTGTTCCCGCGGCGTCCATCAAAGTAGTATGGCTCAACCTTCTTGTCTGGCTCGTCAGAGTCGAACACAACCATACTATGATCGAGGAGAGACTCGGCTCGCAGTTCATCGCGTATAAGCGACGATCGCATCGCCCTGGCGATACGTACCGACCGCATGCTTCCGGCCCAAACCTTGAGACGGTTCCCTCCTGAGCGGTCGTCGGTCCACCAATCCAGCGTCAGATTCAGGGGACTACCAAACCGAATGGGTGACGAATAGTCATCATCTGGATCGATCTGATCCATCTGAGCGCGGCACACCGTCTCGATCAATTCCTTCAAACTTGTTTCATTGGGGGAAGATGTCGGCGCCAGTGCGAAATGACCATTCACAAACCATCCTTCTGCCCCGCCCCACGTCCTATCCGCCAGCTCCAGCAGCCCACAACACGCAAAGAACTGGCCTGGGTTGGTGGGATCGACATTGACCCGGATGGTTGGCTCTGTGTTGTTCATCGTGTACCTACTGCCGTTAACTTCTCGGCGGCCTGCGCCTTATCCTCATTAACTGTCGCGGACGGATTCGCGCTGGCAACCGCGTCGGCAGCGCGGAGAATTGACTCCAAATATGCCAATCCCCAACGCCCGTACTTCCGCTGGAGCCGGGCAAATCGGCGCGGGACTTCGCGGGCAATTTTGGCGGCTTGGACGCTGAGGCCTTCAGGGTCGAAGGCTTCATCGGGTGGAAAGTGCGGACGGCCTCGCCCGTGGTGTGCCGCGATGAAGTGGAGAGTCAATTCCTTCTCGTCGTCGCTCAATTTTGTCCACGGCGCCGCGAGTTGTGGCGATAAGACATTGAGCAGTGAGCCGAACTCATGGCGGTAGGAACTTAGATCGCGCGGCGGCCGCCGGTTCCCTGACTTGGCGAGTATCAACTCCGGGAACCGCGCGTTCCAAATCGACCGTTGCCAAGCCTGTCGATTCTTGCCAAGGTCGTGCCATTCTGCGGCGAAGACCAGTGCCCGGCCTTCGGCCGTCTCGGCCAATCGGAGGGCATCGACGATTCGCGTAACGTGACTCTTCACGTCGGCGGTGTGAATATCCAGCCGGACCGGCCTGCTGCCTGAGCGAGAGCCATCATCGTCGGCCGAGCGGGGAAGAGCGTACCAAGTCCATACGCGGCCCGGCGGCCGCGGTATCCCGCCAACGCTCGCGTTTGGTTGGTCTTCGATGGCGTTTTGCTCATGATCGGTCCGCTCATCGTCAGAGTCCTCCGCGTCGGAAGTGAGATCGATGGCCGGCCGCAAGGCGCGCATGCCGTCCGGGGCTACATTCCTGTCCCAATCTCGCATGCGGCGCTGCTCGCCGCGCTCGTTTAGCCATTGGTCCGCCACGTCGTCCGCCGAAGCGGATTTGCCGGCGAGCATACCTCCGTTCAAACCCCCTGCGAATGGGGGAAGGATCACAGTACGATTAGCGATGACGCCTTCGTCGCCTTCGACGATTTTTTGGAGTGTCGTGACTTCGACGCCGCGATCATCTTCGATCCACGCGGGAACATCCACGCGCACGTCGTTCTCTATCCGCTTGACAATCTGCTTGAGTTCCTCGAACACGCGTTTGCTACGATCTTTCAGCAACTCATGCGGTTTCAGGGGATACACCTCAAGGAGATCGTCCGGGTTGTATTCGTTGCGCAAATCCCCGATGATCCATTGCACCTCCTCACGCCACGCAACCTGAGTTTCCGGTGGCTCCCATTCCGCGACTCCGTGTAACCAGTCTGCCACCGGCGGCCGGCCGGGCAATTTCTCTCGAATGGTCGTCAATGCCCAAGCGTCAAAGAGAATGTCAGTCGCGCGAAGAATCGTCGGTGTTGGACTGAACGCGGCGATTCGGTCATTGAGGGTCAACTCCCCGATGGCCTTCGGACTTCCGTTGCCATTAAGTTTCACCAGCAGATCGAGTGTCTTCTCTCGCCGCGTTTGGTATTCCTTATCCGCGCCGCTCTTGTCAAACTCTTGGGGATGTACGACGTCCATTCTCGCGTCGCCTTCGCCATAGCGGTTCACACGCCCAAATCGCTGGGCCATGCTGTCGAAAGGTGTGAGGTCGCAAATCAAATGGTCCGCCGAGATGTCCACGCCCACTTCGCCCGCGGAGGTACAGAGGAGGAAAACCGTGCCGGGCTCTGGTGTTACGGCGTTTTCACGACTGGAGGACGGCAGATAACGCTGGAAGATCGGCTTTTTCACGAGAGCATCGCGCTCAAGGCCGCGCAGCGTGCCGGTCAACTGAACGATCTTTTGATCAGCGACCTTCGCCTTAGCGAGCGCATCCAGAACCTTCTTGATGTCCTCCACTTTGCGGACGAACACCAGGATCGCCGTCTCCGGGTTGGAGTTGGCTCGTTCAAGGGCCAATGCAGCGATCTTGTCAGCCGTCTTCTTCTCGTCATCGATCGGATGCAGCGAGATCATCTTCGCCGCTTCGAGCCGCCGCTTGATGACGACGTGTTTATGGTCAGCGTCCGTGAGGCCGAACAGCTCCGCTCCACTGTCCGTGCGCGGCGTCGCCGTCAGCGGTATGACGTGGAATGAACGGAATTCCTTGCATCGAACCTGCTCATCCTTGATTGTGTCGAGCAACTTCTGAAACGCTGGCTCCAGGTGCGCCTCGTCATGTACCAGCAATGTATCTTGCCCAAGAAATCCCGCGTGCAGCGGACGGTGCTTGAACCCGCGGCCGTAGCCGCCGAACAAAAGGCGGCTCCCGATCATGTCCACAGTGCCGACGATGATGGCAGGTCGCGCCGGATCGGCGGACCATTCGCCGTTGTCGGCGAATTGGCCGCGGAGCGTGCTTATGGCCAACGGTAATTCGGTATCACTGGCCTCGCCTCCACGCAGCGCTCCAAGCCGCTTGAACACCGCCCGCAGTTCCGGCTTTTGGATGCTCTCACGCAGCTTCTCCGCCTCGCGCGTAGCCTGATCGACGATGGTCCGTCGGTTCACGACGTACACCAACCGCCGCGGCACGCGTTTGTGCGTTTCAACATTCTCCGCTTGGCCTGCCAGCGCCAGCAACCATATGGCAATTACACTTGTCTTGCCCAATCCCGTCGGCAAGCTACATGAAGGTGGAAATTTCCCGCTTACGAAAATTTCGTAGAGTCGCTCCTGCCACGGGAATGGGGCATTCCCAGTTGCCTTCAGGAAGAAGTCAAAGAATGAACCCTCCTCGTCGAAGCCCCGCTCATTCATGGACACGATTGTACAACCGATGGACGGCTGTCCAAACCCCATCGTTGTGACGGACCACGGTAACGGCCAATTGTGTCGTCGCTAAATCACGACCATCCCGCTCTCCGCGTCAGGCAGACTCTCCCCCAGTACGGTTGCCGATTCCCTCGCCGCTTCCTCGTTGCTGCCGAGGTCCACGATGAGGAGTTGGTCCTCTTTTAGGTTGAGCACCTCGCGCGCGGCGTTTTCCAATCGCACGCGGTCGATGGCCTTGAGCGTGCAGTAGAACACGGAATACTGCCACGGCTCGCCGTATGCCTTCATGACTTTGTGGATTCGCCGAAGACGCTTGTCGTTGCGAACGTCATAACAGACCAAGTAGCACCGACGCATGGTCTTTACCTCGTCGTCAGAAAAGCGAGCGTCGGCACTTCGCCCAGAAGCCACGCGGCCACGAGGCGGGCGTGGAGCATGAGCATGCGCCGGTAACTGAGTCGGTACTCGAAGGCCGGGTGTCTCACCTCCGTGTCCATTCGCCGGCCATAGGCGGAGAAAAATCCTTTCCGTCCGGCGTCAGTCAGAAAGCATCCCGCAGCGGTACTTACGAAATGCCCCTCGGTCAGTTCGCCCCGGTTGAATGCTGAAATGGCAACCGAATCGGCGATGAGCGGTCGGAACGGTTCCATCAGGTCTAATGCGAGCGCGGGACGGCCAGGCCGAGTGGAATGCAACGATCCAAGTGTTGGCTCCAAGCTCGCCAGCCGGCACGCTGCTACGCATTCGTTGGTTAGCATCGAATAGGCAAAGGACAGAACCGAATTGACCGGATCGGGCGGTGGCCGGCGCTGTCGGCCGTTGCTGTCAAATCGAGCCGCGATCTCCGCGACGCCTTTCTTAAACATGCCAGCAAAATGGGCGAAGTAGATCGCGGCAGCGTTGCCTTCATATCCGCGCAATTCGTCAATTGTGGTTGATCGCTCGGCGCCAGCAACACAATCTTGAAGATCGGAGCCAACCCGCGATGGCAGCGCCGAATGATTTCGCATCAGCAGCGTGCGCTGATTAGCGATCTTTGCGACCGTTACTGCCCGTGCCAATTCGAGCGATTTTTCGGGTCGATCCAGGACGCGGATTTGGGCGCCACGCACTGCGGCGCTGGTGGGGCCTAGCGGGTCCATCATCGCCACCAACCGGCCAGCAGCGGTCAGAAACGCGACCGGTACTTCATGATCGGCGAAAACAGTGAGAGCCTGGGTCGAAATTTGAACGCCGCCCAAAACCGCCAGCGATTCCACGTTGGCAAGCGGGAGGTCTCGGACCAGTTCGCCATCTTTGTCGGTGACCCTCACTGACTGACCACGAACGCCAACGCGGATGGCCTCGCGCATCAGGACAACATGGATACCGTCATCACGGGGCGGCCAGAGTTTTCGTGGTGTAAGCTCCTCATCGATGGGCTGGCCGTTGACGGTGAGCGCCGTGAGTCGCTGGTGATTGATCTCATCCGGCAAGCAGATTGGCTGGAGTGAGCATCGCGGGCAACGCGGATCGTTGACCAATGGTGGCGGACGCGGTCCTTGAGCGTCGCGCTTGGCCGCTTCCAGTTCGGCGAGGGCGGCTTGCTTTAATGCCTCGTCAACTACCACGCGAAGTTTAAGTCGTTCAGCGGCATAATAGAGATAGGCTTCAGTCACCGTGTATCCGGCTTCTTCAAGCAGAATCGCTTGCAAGCCGATCTGTATCCGATCGGTCGGCCAAGGTTCCGGTCCTGGGAGCAACCGGGGCTCCTCCATCATCTCGTCTGCCGCTTCAGCGACCTCACCCGAACGTTTCGGTCTACCCTTGCGATATTCAACCGGGATTGCGGTTGTTCCCTGGATTTCGGCCAAGTCTAGCGTTGCTGTCAGACCGAGACGATCACTGGTGAGCGCGAGGCTGCGGACTGATTTGGGCCGCTGTGGATCGGCTTCAGAAGAAGTCTCTTCAAGTTTCTCAGCGGGCTTCCGTCCCTTTCGGCCATTCTTGCCGTTTGTTTCCAGGGTCGGCGGGGCCTCGCTCGGACGATCAACTCGTCGGTGAACGCCTAAGCCGTGTTCTGTATCGGCGCTGGGCATGAATACGCCCTCGACTGTCATGTAGTAGAACAGGCGGGCGCAGTAAGCATGTTCCGCGACACCACGGCATGGCCAGAGTGAGTCGTCCATCGTTTATTTGATCGGCCATATTGACGAGGCGCTTGCCGCTGCCAGGCAGCCGAAGCAGAAAGCCGTCCGGCTGTACTGTTCTCGGACGTGAGCTCTTGCCCTCACTTCGTCTGATCGAACCCTTGCCGTTGATCGAGTTGAAAAGTCGAGTCACAACGACAGGAGAGTATGTCGATCAACTCTGATATCCCTAACAACTCATCCGAGCAGGTTTTGGCCTTCATATTCGTCAGTCGGACAATGGCTGCTAGATCTTCATTTAACAAGGTGGATGATCGTCAATAGAATCAGCCGTTTATTTGGCCAGAACGGCTCGCCTCCCCACGCCTCTCTAATTTGTTCCGCGCATCCGTGGCATAAGATGTTTATCCGCAGATAGTTGCGATTGTTCTTGCAATTTAGGAATGAATTCCTATTCTGCAAGGAATGCTCCAACGCCTTGTAGCCACAGAACTTCAGAGTCGCCTGAAAGCATCCCCGGCCGTTACGCTGGTCGGACCACGTCAGTGCGGCAAAACTACGCTCGCCAAGTCGCTCGGCGGCCACTACTTCGACCTTGAACAGCCGGCAGACCGCGTGAAGCTTGATCTCCAATGGGATCAACGCACCGCGGAAAACACGCTCATCATTCTCGATGAAGCGCAGTTCTGGCCGGAAGTATTTCCGCGACTACGCGGAGCCATCGACAAAGACCGCAAGCGCACCGGACGATTCCTGCTCCTGGGATCAGTGTCGCCGGCCCTCATGGTGAAGGTTTCGGAATCGCTCGCCGGTCGGTTGGCGTTGCTGGAACTGACGCCCTTCCTTTTGAAAGAAATACCCGCTGGCGATCAGCAACGTCTCTGGCTGTGCGGCGGTTATCCCGACGGCGGAGTTTTGGGACAAGCCCGCTTCCCCCGTTGGCAGGATGATTATCTTGCGCTGCTGGCTCAACGCGATTTGCCGAACTGGGGATTGACCGCCCGGCCTCAGACGACGGCTCGATTCCTCAGGATGTTGGCCGCTCTTCACGGGCAGACGTGGAACGCATCGCAGTTGGGATCGTCCATGAACTTGGACGGCAAGACCATCGGCAGCTATCTCGATTATCTCACCGGAGCGTTTCTCGTCCGTCGTCTGCCGCCTTATCAGGGGAACATCCGCAAGCGTCTGGTCAAACGGCCAAAGGTCTACTGGCGCGACACGGGTCTACTCCACGCACAACTCAACATCACGACGTTTGATGCATTACTCAGCCATCCAGTGGTGGGCGCGAGTTGGGAGGGGTTCGTCATCGAGCAGATCATCGGTTCGCTGTCAGCCGCCGGCCGCCGTTTTGAGCCGTACTTCCTGGGGACCAGCGACCAGCACGAGATTGACCTCGTGATCGAATCTGAAGGTGAGATTTGGGCCTTCGAGGTCAAGCTCACGGCATCACCAAACCCCGGCGACATGGCCAAGCTCAAGAAGAATGCCGAGCTTATTGGCGCCAAGCGCGTTTACCTCGTCTCCAACGTCACCGAATCCTCTGGTGACGACCGGATCGCATCCTGCAACCTCGGCGATGTCTTGACGCGACTGGGCAACTGACGAATGTTTTTGGCATATAGACGGCTTCCCTACCCCACCACGTATATGGATCAGACCATTCGACCGATGTTCAGGCATTTGAACAAGCGCCGCCAGCGGCTTGGGATGAGCTACGCTGTTCTTGCCAAGCGGATCGGCATCAGTCTGCGGAGCGTTCGGCGAATCTTGTCGGGGGGAGAAACCAATGCGGGGATTTCAACGGTGGCTTCGCTGGCGCGCGAACTGGGCGTTAGCGTTCGTTTCGTCGATGAAGTGGACGTTCGCACGATGCGCCGGCGCCAAGCCGAGCGAAAGACAAAACGAATTCTGGCAATTGTTCAGGGCAGTTCCGCCCTTGAAGCCCGATCGCTGTCACGCAAGACGATGCGCGATTTGCGCGAAAAAACCATCAACGAATTGCTCGCCGGCTCGGATCGCAAACTTTGGGCTGATTGATGGCTGTTTTGGAAAACGGATCACTGGGTTGTCGTTGTGAAACGCACAGTATTAATTATGTTCAGTGATTCATTCCGTAGCGCCGAAACGTCTAGGGCTATACGCCATTCGTTGTATTTTCTACAGGCAACTCGGATTGTCCACAATCGCCGTGACGGCCTTCCGAACCGTTCAAAATAGTACCTGTCCGATTTGGCCGACCGTATATCTCAATTCCCAAATCCCGCCGGAAATCTCTAAAACACCCAAGAAAGCGTGATGGACGGCGGTCACAAATCAGCAATCTCGAACTGAGAAAGTGGCGCACTGCGTTCGACGTCCCCTGGGCGCGAAGTCGTGAGCGCAGGCCCCTCGATTCTCACAAGTAGACCGCCCGTAGCCGTGCCTCGTCCTCCAACGCCGATGCCTTTCCTGAAAACGACACACGACCGTTCCTAAGCACAAACACGCGATCTGCAATTCGAAGCACCTCACGCACCTTCTGCTCGACGATTAGCACGGACACACCTTGGTTGCTACTGAGTGCATGTATTACATCCAGAGCCTTCCTGGTCGTCGGTGCCGCCAAGCCCAGCGATGGCTCGTCCAGGAGGAGCAAACGCGGTGAGGTGATCAGCGCCATTGCCAAGGAGAGCATTTGCCTCTCACCTCCCGAAAGCGTGCCCGCCCTTTGCTTCGTCCGGCCCCTTAGAGCGGGAAACAGCAGGAGCACGCGCGCCAGACCCTCTCGAAGTTCTGCCTTGGACGCCAGCGTCAGCCCACCCAGTTCGAGGTTGTGAAGGACTGTCAATTCGCCAAATACTCGATTTCCTTGCGGAGAGTATGCGACTTTATGGCCGAGCATAATCCGCGGGCTAGGGAGATTTATACGGCTTCCTTGAAGTGCCACATGGCCGGCCCAAATTGGAAGCATCCCGAAGGCGGCCTTCAGCACCGTCGATTTGCCGGCGCCGTTGTGGCCAATCAACGCTACCACCTCGCCAGGCAAGACATCGAGTGTCACTCCGCCTAACACCTCCTTCTTCGCGTAACCTGTGTGGAGGTCGTAAATCCCAAGATGAGGCTGCGGGTCAGGCAACGTATGCCTCCAAGATCTCAGGTCGATTCAAAACCTCCCTTGGCGGCCCTTGCGCAACGACCGTTCCTTCGTCTATCACAATCACGAAATCAGCAATCTCGCGCACCGCCGCAATGTTGTGCTCGACAAACACAACCGTCTTGCCGTTCTGCCGAATCTGCTGTAGGAGTCGCAAGATGTTCGCGGCGGTATCGGTGTGGACGCCGGCTAACGGTTCATCGAGCAAAAGGATTTCGGGCTGCGCGGCTAGGCAACAGGCCAGCGTCAGCAGTTTCTGTTGACCATACGAAAGCGTTCCTGCACGCTCATTGGTCTGCTTCTCCAATCCGACAAATTGCAAAAGCCGCGAGGCTTCGCGTTGGTTACATGCCTCCTCACCAGCAACTCCAATTCGTAAAATTGCGTGGAGCAGGCCCTCGCCCGTCTGGTCTGGTCTCGCCAACATCACGTTCTCAAGCACGGTGACCATTGAAATTAACCGAACGTCCTGGAAAGTTCGCGTAAGCCCCATGCGGGCAACCTTGTATGGTGGAAGACCCGTAATCTCTCGCTCGCCGACGAACCATCGGCCGGCATCAGGCGAAAGAAACCCGGTGAGAATGTTTAGCAGCGTCGTCTTGCCGGCGCCGTTAGGGCCAATTATGGCCGTTATTCCTCCGGTCGGGCACTGCACTGAAATGTTCCCCAGCGCTATGACGCCATCGAAAGATTTCCTGAGGCCTGTGCAGCGGATATTCATGAACTGTCCTTACCGCCCAAACCGGTATTGCCCAGCCAGTCCCTGCGGGCGGAACAACATCATTACGACAAGAAGCACGCCATACATGATTTGGCGAACATTCGCGGCAATTGCACTGGGCAAACCAATGAAGCGCAGAGATTCCGGCATAACTACTAGGACCAAAACCCCGGTTAGTGGTCCCCATCTACTCCCGGCACCACCAACAATAACCATTGAAATGATTAGGATGGATTCCGTGAGCGTGAAATTCGTCGGGTCGATGTAGGTGATATAGTGTGCGTAGAGGCTGCCGGCCATGGCGGCGAGCGCTGCGCTGACCGCAAATGCTGTCACCTTGAACCGTAAGGTGTTCTTCCCAAGCGATGCTGCGAAAATCTCATCTTCACGTATGGCGTGCAGCACGCGTCCGAACGGGCTTGAGGAGATGCGGTTCACCACGATGTAGGCGGCCACCGCCCCGATTACGGCAAGGAGCAGGAATTTCCATTGCGAATCAACCCGCCAGCCGAAAATGGTGGGTGGAGGGATTCCAGGGATTCCGAGCGGGCCGCGCGTCAACGAAGCCCAGTTGTTGAAAATGGCAAACGCGATGATCTGAAATCCAAAAGTCGCAATCACGAAGTAGTCGTCTGTCAGCCGAAGGGACGGCAGCGAAACAAGGAACGAGGCTAGAACGCCGAGGCACATACCAGCCAAGATCCCCAGTGGAAAGTAAACACCGTAGTCAACAGTCAGCACGGCGCTTGCGTAAGCGCCGAGACCCCAGAATGCAGCTTGGCAGACCGCCAGTAATCCAGCATGGCCGGCAAGAAGATCCAGCGACACCGCCAGGATGCTGTAGATCGCTGCAAGGATGAGGATGTGGAGCAGGTAGTCCATTCGTCAGGTTAGAGATCGCCGCCTGCCTCGCAGGCCAAAGAACCCTGACGGGCTGACGAGCAGGAACGCGACCAAAATCAAGAACACAATCGCATCCTGCCATGCTGTCGGGACAAACAGGATGGAGTAATTTTGTGCAAGAGCAAGGAACATCGACGCAAGTACCACACCGGAGACGGTTTTTTGACCTCCGATAATCATGGCAACGACGCCAATTAACAGCGCGCGCATACCCATGGTCGGCGTCATGTTCTGATCGATAGCCCAAAGAATTCCGGCCAAGCCCGCCATCGCCGAACCCAAAGTGAATACGAGGCCGTCAATGGCCGCGATGGAAATACCGACGACCTCCGAAAGCTCCCGATCGTTGGCGACCGCCTGTATCTGGTGACCGATTCCTATGGTGGTCATGACAACCGCGAAACCCATCAGTACCGCTGCAACAACTGCGATGCTGGCCAATTGGGCTTCCGTCACTCTTGCGCCAAAAACTGCCAACCCCGGGGAGATTACGCTTTCCCCAAGCGGTCGGCTGCTATCGCCAAAAGCGAGGGAGATTACGTTCTGGCCGACAACGTAAACCCCAAGAGATGCCAGCAGCATAACCAATGGTGGTGCCGCTCTGCGCGCGAGTGATCGGAATACCACCGCGCGGATAGCCATTCCGAGAAGAGCAGCGGCAACGACCCCGATTGCGCCGGCGGCGACCAATGGCAGGCGCAGCCATGCATGTGCCGCAAAAGTTACATACGCGCCTGCCGCGAACGTAAGTCCGTGAGTGAAGTGAAAGAAACCCGCGATCCGATAGATCAGAGCAAAACTCACCGCCACCAATGCATAAAGGCTCCCGGCAATCACAGCGTTTACGAACAATTGACTGAGCATAAGCGTGCCGCCGAATCTGTGGTTCCAGTTCTTCCAGTGATGAGGTTAGTTTGCCAAGGACTTACCAGTCGGTAAAGCGGGTGGAGAAGCCTCGGCGCATGTTCCCACAAGAGCTCCTGACATTCGCTCTCCAGTTGTGCGACCTCCTGGGGCCAAAGCCCCCCGGATATGGTCGGCTCGTATTCGAACGACGTTGCCCAATCACATTCACTTGGTGGGACCGCTCGCACCCCTGGCACGGATGTACCCCGGTCCAACCGAAATCCAACAAGATCAGCGGTATCGATAAGCTCCTGGTGCGAGAGGAGGAAATCGGTGGTCGCTCGGGCATCGTCGCGAGAGGTGCCTGGGTGCCCCACCATGCAGAACAGATGCACCTTGATGCCGGCATCACGACATCCCTTCATTATCTTCGTGATGTCGCCTTTGTCATTCTTGTTGAGAATAGAGCGATTCGTCGTGGGCGCTTGTTCAAGGCCCAAGTAGAGTTTTCGCAAGCCGCCGCGGCTGGCCTTTGTCAACAACCCTATGTCCTCCCAAGCTGGTTCGAGCCGAGCATATCCCTCCCATTCCACCTCATTCCTTTGCGCCAAAAGCCCGGCCAGGAGCCCAACCTTGCGAGGCGGCATTGCTTCGTCCACAAACTTCACTCGCGGTATGCTTGTTGCCTCAACCATTTGCCCGAGCTGCGCTGCCACAAACTCGGCCGGCGCGGAGCCCCCGTAGCCTTCCTTTGACCATCCGGCCGGAATTGCGCAGAAATGACACTTTCCCCAATAGCAGCCGCGGGTAGATGCATACGACAGAGTCGGAATCCCTGGGCACTGATTGAAATCAATGCCCCGGTAGGTCGGTACAGCCCAAAGGTCATGAGGGATGGCCTCGTCGCCTGCATTCCGTGGGAGGACGCTACGAGCTTTCTCGGGACCGATCTCGGAAACCGTCATCATGATCCGCCGAAACGCAAGGTCACCCTGAAACACAACGAGCTGATCCACCAAGGACTCAAGCAGCCTAAAAGCCGAAGTACCCCGCAGTCGGGTCACGACGTTACCACCCAACACCAAGAACGCGTTTGGCAGAGTCCGACGTGCTCCCTGGATCAACTCGATAGCAGGAATAATCTGGTGGCCAGAAGCAATCGTGACGCCAATGATTGCCGGTTGTTGCTTCGCGAGTTCGGGAAACACAACCTGCCTGTAAAAGGAACTGAAGATTGTTCCCGCCCGCTCGCACATCATTGCCGCATCGGCCAACGGTAGAGACGCCCATTCTGCGACCTGGTATCCGGACAGAAGGCCAAAGCGGCTGCCTACGGAATTACCCGTCAGATGGATCCTAAACTCATCCTCCCACCTGAAGTAGACCTCATCGAGCTCGTCGTATCTCTCCTTCACCACAGATGCAATGAGGCTCTCCCGTGATGGGAATCTCGAATGACAGTGTGCAAACTCGGTCGTCAAGTCCCAGCACCGGGTGTACCAGTCGATTCCTCGCGACATGCCAGCAAGCAATGGCAGTGCAAGATGTGGCCCGCTTGCGCAGACCGTCCAGTTCGGGGGAAACAGGAGCAGAGCTGTTCGGTTCATTGCTACCCACTTCGAGGATTAGCGCTCTCTACCGCTTCGTTCCATTCTTCAGTGAGGGCTTGAATGAGATCATTGTCCTCATCATCACTCAGATACACCATCCCCGCCACCTTCGCGATCGGATCCTCATAGTAGGCGATCCCGAACACCTCGGAACACCCGCTTACTTTACCCCAGTCGACTATGAAGACATCAGTATACTGCCACCTATCTAAGACGTTCTGATTACGCACGTAGGCACCGAAAACACCGTGTTGTTCGTTCCGCAGGAACTTCATGGAATTTGTGCCAATAAAAGCCGTATGAAACACCGATTGGAAGTGCCCCGACACGCGGTACCATTGAGGATGAGGTGACTGTTCTAGCACCGCTGTTGAATTTGTCGCCACACCGCACGCGCATTCTGCCAACAGATGAATTGGCAGCTCCAACGTAGGTCGTGCCATTAGCGCGCGGTCGACCTCGTTCCTCAGTTTCGGACATGACACATTGGCGCCTATGATCTGGCTTTTCGTAGCCGCCGCTTCGGAGATCCGTAGGTAATGGCGGTTGTCGGGGTAGTGATTCGGCACATATACCAAAAGCGACGGGGGAACTCCCCGAGAAACAAGGCGGCGCAATTGAATCGGCACATGCGAGCCACTTTGCCTCTCAGCAGCAAGCTTTTGCACATTCGACTTATACTTTTCCCACCATACGTGCGAATGTACCCATGGTTGGTTGTACGTCTCTCCGGGTTCCTCAGAGAGGTTGTACCAATGCTCAAGCGGCTTGCTCAATAGCGTCCAGATTGTAACAGGGTGCGGCAGTGTGATCGGCGTGGACTGGACGTGTTCCAAAAGCGATAGAACGCACTCCGCATACACTTCAAAGCTTGCCGGGAATACAAGGCGGTCGGAAAGCGCCAGCTTCGGAGTCGAAGACATGCTCCTAAGATACATTTGATGAACGGCAGCAGCAGATTTCCTGCCAAGTGGACTACGTGAAACTCCACCCTTCTTAACAATCACCGGAAGCCAATTGCGAGCCAAACGCGCATAGCCCTCGACGAGCGGATTTTTCAAGGTTGGACCACCAGCGGCATCGAGACAATCAATTGTCGCCGTAGCTTCGTCCACTGCATCTACGAAGGGCGCAAATACCGCGTGTGCGGCGGCGGCCTTAAGTGCTGCGACCCTCTCCGCCTGGAGAATTCGCCAGAGTTTCCTCAACATAACGACACAGACCAACAACAAACACGCGAGCACCACGATAACGATCCCTTGCCAGTGCAATTGATTGCGGAGCCAGGTGGCAAAAACTATGACTAGCGCTATAACAGTCGGTAGAATAACTTGTATGATAAGATCGGTAACGTGGAATTCGTAATTGAAGATGCGTGTCAGGATACTTGGCGTCTTGCGTTTCGGTTCTGCCTCCATTTTTGGTGTGGCTGCCGACGACGCGGATTCCCCGGTATATTCGTCTTCCGTGCCACGAGGCTGAGGTGTTGGCGACGTGGATGACACCATCGGTTATATTCCTCGAATTCGGTTCCGCGAGCGACTGCTCGTCACCAAAGGGACCTCATGGCCCCAACCGTGTTTGCTCACCTACAATTCTCTCGCAGCCTCTGGGCGACGTGGCAGTGGCCTTGAATTTGTGCCGATGGCGGGCTTAATGAGCGAAGGCGCCGTTCCCTCAGTTGGTTGTTTGCCAGCGGCGGCGCATTTCGGCACCGCTGTTCTGTTCCGCTTGCCTTTGCTGTCTAGGTCGTTCCTTGGTTCCATTATCAACTCCTGATTGCAATTTCCATAACGCTAGTGAACTGGTGCGAACTGGCCATTCTTGACTTGGTCGATGGTGAAGGGCTTAGCAACATCGCCATGTTCGTCAAACGTAGTGTGCCCGGTTGGACCGTCATACTCGACCGCCTTCATCGCCCGTTGGATGTTCGGGCCATCCAACACCGGGGCGGCGACGAGAGCCTTGGCTAACACCTGCGCCGCGTCGTAGTAGAGGCCGGAGTATACTCCTGGGTCGCGCCCATAGCGATCTCGATAGGCCTTCCTGAAAGCGGCGACGGCCGGACTGCTGGCCTCATCACCCCAGCCAATCGTTGCCCAATATGATCCGTCTGCCGCGCTGCCAGCAACTTCGATTAGCTGAGGGTCGTGGCCACCATCAGTGCCCACAATGGGTGCGGTAACAGCCAACTCCTTCGCTTGGCGGAGAAGAGCGCCACCCTCCTTGTAGTGCACGGCCGCGAAGATGAAATCAGGCGAAGCCTGTTTGATCTTCGCCACCTGGGCGCGAACATCGGAAGCGTCCGCCGGCACGGCTTCGACGCCCACAATCTTGCCCCCGAGGGCGGGGAATGCCTTTTGGAACGCGTCCCGCAACGTCACGCCGTAATCCACATCCCGGTAAACGACAAACGCCGTCCGGGCCTTCAGGGTTCCCCATGCAAAGTCGGCGATGGTGCGAGCCTGTTCATCATTGCTGGGACAAACACGGAAAATGAACTCCCCAGCGTTCCGAATGTTGTCGCTCGTCGCGCTTCCCGTAAGCAAGACGACTTTTGATCGCTCGGCAACCGGCGCACATGCAAGCACGCAGCCGGAATAGAACGGGCCAAGTATTGCCGGAACGCGGTCTACGCTGACCAGCTTGTTGAACGCGGAAACCGCATCTGCTTGGTTACCTTGGTCGTCCTCGTAGCGAATGAAGATTTTGTGCCCATTGATCCCGCCCTTGGCGTTGATCTCATCGATCGCCAGATCAATGCCAGTGCGAGCTGCGTCCCCGTAGGTTGCGCCGTCACCCGTGAAGGGAGATATCGCTCCGATCGTGATGTCATTTGTGAGCTCATTCGGGGAACTACCGTGGCGATTGAAAATGTACGCAAAAACCCCTATCAGACAAACAGCAGTAACTGCTGCGATGACAAGCTTCTTGCGGGACATCGCGCCTCCATTGATCCTTCGCCGCGCGCATAGACCCAACGCGAAAACCCAGACGAAAATAGAGTACGCATTTCGCCGCACGGCGTCAATCACGTCCCAGCTCAATGCACGCCGCTAAATCGCTGCAACAGCACGTGTTGTGTCATCGCCTAGATCCAACTCCGCCAATCCACGCAGACTGCGTTCCGATGGTCTTGAAGTCCACGCTCCCGCAGCTTTCCCATCTGATTGATCTGACGGTGGGCTATTGGAAGTGACCCTTCCCCCGAAACCCGATCCAGCCGGAAATTTATTCTTCTATTTGGATCGAGGAGGACACTGCTGCGGCCCCCGGGGCCTGACGTGGACTTCCGCGGGACGGTCGCCATGGAACTGCTGAGCCAGGACATGCTTCTGGATCAGGTCTAGGCTCGACAGCCAAGACCTCATCGATTGGGAATTGTGGTGCGTCGAGGGCGTTGCGAGCGGATAGCCGGTCCTGAATCCCGCACAATTAAGAATCTGTTTAGTTCAAATCTCGCCACCCCGATTTGATGGGCGGGCGTTTTTCGTGAGCGATACACGAACTGCACTTCACACATCGCTCACCTACTTCAAATCCATTTCAGCCGCAGCAACCACATCTTTACGCCTTGTGTGAGAAGCATGTAGCACACGATCGTCAGCCCCAGCAGCGGCCAGTAGAGCGGCGGCAGAACGGAAAAGCCCAGGTAGCGGCCAACCGGCGACAGAGGAATCGCCACGCCGACGGCCATGACGATGACGGTCAGCAAGGTCAACTGCCACGAGGCGCGGCTCTGCACGAAAGGAATCTTATTCGTGCGGATGACGTGAATGATGAGCGTCTGTGTCAACAGGCTTTCGACGAACCAGCCGGTCTGGAACACGCTGGCGCTGTGGGCCGCGGCCGTTGGCGTCGAGACGTTCCAGCAGTGGAAGATGTACAGCATCATGAAGTACGTCGTGTAATCAAAGATCGAGGAGCAGGGGCCGATGAGGAGAACAAACCAAGTGAGGTCCTTGATATTCCACTGTCGCGGAGCCGAGATACGTTCCGGGTCCACGGCGTCGGTGGGGATGGCGGTCTGGCTGACGTCATAAAGCAGGTTGTTGGCCAGGATCTGCACCGGCAGCATCGGCAGGAAGGGCACGAATACGCTGGCCCCCAGTACGCTGAACATGTTCCCGAAGTTGCTCGACGCGCCCATGCGAACGTATTTGATGATGTTGGAGAAAACTCGCCGTCCTTCGAGCACCCCCTCGTCCAGCACCAGCAGGGACTTTTCCAGCAGGATCATGTCGGCGGACTCCTTGGCAATGTCCACGGCGGTGTCCACGCTGATGCCCACGTCGGCGGCATGGAGCGAGGGCGCGTCATTGATGCCGTCCCCCATATAGCCGACGGTGTGTTTGCGGGATTGAAGCGCCTTGACGATCCGCTGCTTGTGAGCGGGCGAGACGCGGGCGAAGAGGGTGGTCTTTTCCGCGGCGTCGGCAAGCTGCTGGTCAGTCATCTTCTCTAGCTCATCGCCCAGCACGACGAATTCCGTCGAAAGCCCCACCTCTTTGCAAATCTTACGGGCCACCAGGTCGTTATCGCCGGTCAAAACCTTGACCAGCACGCCGTGTCCTTGCAAATCCTTGATCGCCGCCGTGGCAGTTTCCTTGGGCGGATCAAGAAACGCCACGTAGCCGTTCAGAATCAAGTCGCACTCGTCGGCTTTGCCATAGGGTGTGGCGCCGTCAGCGGCTTTTCCGCGCGCTGCGACGTCCCTGGTGGCGATGGCCAGGACGCGGAAGCCATCGGCGCTGAGCTGCTCGTATTCCTTCTTCAAATCCTCCATATGCTGGGGGTCCAACGGCGAGATCGTGCCGTCGAGCACATAGTTCCGGCAATTAGGGAAGATGGCCTCGGGAGCGCCCTTGGAAATGATGCGGTCCTTGCCATCGGGCGCGCGGACCACGACCGACATGATGCGACGTTGGAAATCGAAGGGAATTTCGTCAACTTTCGCGTATTGGGGAATGTCGGCATGAGCGTGGGTCTCGGTATGCGCGAGCACGGCACGGTCGAGAACGTTCTTAAGGCCGGTCTGAAAGTGGCTGTTGAGATACGCCAGTGCGAGCACGCCTTGGTCCTCCTTCAACATCACGTTGCAGTAACGTTCGAGAGTAACCTGGTCCATCGTCAGCGTTCCAGTTTTGTCGGTGCAGAGCACGTCCATTGCCCCCAAGTTCTGGATCGCGTTGAGTCGCTTGACGATGACCTTTTTACGCCCCATCACCACCGCGCCCTTGGACAAGCAGACCGTCACGATCATCGGCAGCATCTCGGGCGTCAGGCCCACGGCCACCGCCAGCGCAAAGAAAAAGGCTTGTCCCCAACTGTGTTTCGTCAGGCCGTTGATGAGGAAGACCAGAGGCACCATTACCAACATGAAGCGGAGCATGAGCCATGTGAATTGGGCGATGCCGCGATCAAAGGATGTTTGGGTCGGCTGATCCTGGAGCGACTGGGCCATGCCTCCCAGGTAAGTGTCCTTGCCGGTGGCAACGATCACCGCGCTGGCCGAGCCGCTTTCTACGCTGGTGCCCAGGAACGCGACGCTGGTCAGTTCGATCGGCGCGGTCGCCGGCCCCGTGGTCTTCTTCTCAACCTCGAATTTCTCGACTGGAAAGCTTTCTCCGGTCAGCGAGCCTTGGATGACGAACAGATCTTTGGCCTGGACGATCCGCACGTCGCCGGGAATCATGTCGCCAGCGGCCAGTTGAACCACGTCGCCGGGGACAAGCTGTGCGACGGCGATCTCCCGCGGCGCTCCGCCGCGATGCACGGTTGCGGTCACTGTGATCATGGCCTTCAATTTGGCGGCGGCGTTGCCGGCCTTGGACTCCTGAATCAACTTCAAGCCGACGCTCAGGGCAATCATGGATGCCATCACGACTGCGCCCGGTGTATCTCCGGTTGCCAGCGAGATCGTCGCGAGCACCGCCAACAGGATCACCAGAGGGTTGAGCATCGCGCGCCAGAGCAGCTTCCCGAATCCCACCCGCTGGTCTTTCGCCAGCACGTTGGGGCCGTACTGGGCCAGACGCGTCGCGGCCTCGCTGTCGGTCAATCCCTCGGCGCGAGTGTTCAGCTTCGCGTAGACACCCGCTGTGTCCATCGCCGCCGACTCGACGACCAGGGGCGATACGTGGATCGCCGCCGCCTTCTGGCGGTTGGAGGCAAGGACGCTCTTAGGCAGGATGGTGGGCGAGAAATCAGCCATAAAGAATTCGCGAAACGTTTGAGCCGATTATTCGGAGGCAGCGATCGCCTTGAAGGCATGGAATCGCGCTGTCACGCATCCAATTTCAGATCAAAAATCTTCTGAGTATCGGCGAAAAAAACCGACGTGATTCCACGCCCAAAGGCGCGCTCAATCACGTCGGCTTACTCCGCAACCGGTCCCTCGGCGAAACGAGGTGCCTTTTATTTAGTCGTCCGACGAACTCTGTTTATTCGCCAAGCAAGAACCGTTGGTTCCGATAGCAGTCCACAACGTAGGCCCGCGACTCGCGAATGTCAAAGTTCGGCAGGCTATCTTTTCTTCATCTCGCGGAATAGCGCCACATCAGCCAGGGTGAAAAGGACAACTTCTTCGCCGGTCAACGTGCTGATGTCGTGGTGCAGACTCACGACCTTCACGCCGGTGATGCCCTGCACCATCGCCTCCATCGTCGGCCGCGCCGTCTCAATCAAATGCGTCCTCACCTGCTTGAGCAGGTCTCGGCCTTTCTCCGCCACCAGCGTCTTGACCAGATGCTGCTCGGCCGCGGTCAATACGCCTTTGAGTCGGACCACCAGCAGATCGTCGATCAGATGTGCACGAATGTCTTTCGGCCCCCGGCCCATGTACTCCTGTTCGAAGCGGCTCATACCCTCCGCAACGGCGCTCTCGATTTCGCCCTGCGTCTTCATCTGCGAGACACGATATCAATTATTCCGGGAATTGTCTTGCTTAAATAGAGCGCACGAGCCTATGATGAGTAATAGTAGAGCCTTAGATAAATCGGCTCGTCGCGGAATATCGAAGTCCTCGGATGACTAAATAGAGGGTAATCCGGCCGACGGCCGGAAGACCCGTTAACGAGTAAGCCGACGCAATGGAACACCGCTGGTGTTCGGTTGAGTCGGCTTTTTTGTTTCTTCGCGGCATCGATTCGCAAAGGAGATGCACCATGTTAATGGACATAATCTGCTGGCGAGACGTTCATGGACAGCACCGTCTTCCGGCGCAAATACGTCGAGAAGGAACTGTTCGCGTTCAATTTCGAACCGGAGCTACCGCTGACCAGTTGGTATCAGCCGACCCGCGATTACGCCTCGGAAGCAGTAACGGCCCCTCCGCAATTGATGAACGCGGCCGAAGGGCCTCTGATGGCACGACCGCCGCCGCGACGTGGTGGAAGTGGATTACGTGGAAGAACTGAAGGCAATCGTCGATCGCAACCTGGCCGATCTGTCAAATATCGAGCAGACGGTGATCCACCGGTGCTTCAACTGGAAGCAGGCCGACGAACCGGGCCCTGACTGAACGAATCACAGAGGAGTCTGAACCGGAGGCAACAATGTCCATTTCCATGGAAAGATTTGGGTCGTATGAGCAATTATCGGACTCCCGTCTATCGAGCGGATCGCCTGGCCAGGCGTTTCCTTACCGGCTGCAATGCCGCTCGTGCGGTTTTGAGCCGGCAGATGCGATTGCTCGCCCTCGGTATTGCCCCAAGTGCCACGGCTCCGCGTGGGAGCGATTCGCATTTCCGCAAAACCTGCTGATCAACGCCGATCGACGCGCCAACAACAGTCCGGCATGGCAATTATCTTTCGCAGCAGCGGAGGCAACGCATGGAGGCTGAAAGGACGAACGGCAATAACAAAAGTGACGGGACGAAACGGCTGAAAAAGTTTGAGTTGCCGGATCGGTATTCGGCAACACTAATCATTGCGGAGCATTGTGCCGACGCCTAAACATTTTCACGGCGACGGCGCTTTTTGAAAGGACATATTATGAAACTGGCAATTATTGCGTTGAGCATACTGGGCGCGGGAGTTCTTCTTCCGAATATAACCGCCTGCTCGACGGAAACACCGGGCGCTACGGAAACCCTGGGCGTCTACTCCACGAATGTTGACGCTTCGCCCGACAAGGTGACGACCGCGGCCCAGAAAGCCGCCGACGATCTGAAGCTGACGGACATCGTTGGCAACGGCACGAAGGTGGACGGCAAGGTGACCGCCAAGGACGCGCAAGGCGAGGTGGTGACCATCGACATCGCACAGGCCGGCGACAGCGTTAGCAAGGTGACGATCCATGTCGGCGACACCGGCAACGAAGCCCTCAGCAAACAGTTGATCGATCGAATCAATAGCCATCTGTCCTGGCTGTGAGCGAGGAAGTATAGGCAAATACCAGTGCAGTCGTGCGGGTCTTCCCTCCGTTGACTCGTTACGTTCCCGCCCGCACGGCCGCACTATTTTTTGAATAGCGAAAGGATTTTTATGGGATTGATACTACTAATTATCGTGATCCTGTTGCTCGTGGGAGCCATGCCCACCTGGGGCTACAGCCGCAACTGGGGTTATGCCCCAACCGGCGGCCTTGGGCTTGTGCTACTGATCCTGGTCGTGCTGCTGCTCCTTGGGTATCTCCCGCGCGGCTTCTGACCAACCTCTGCCTGAGGAGTTGCCATGACAGAGGCAGACGACCACAAGGCAGAGCACAAAGCTTCTGCGGCAACGGTCAACGACAAAAAGGCTTACGAAGAGACAGCGTTTGGCAGGCGACGTATCAGCAAAATGCCGAAGGCGCTCGCGATGCTTATCCAGTTCGCCGGAATACCAATGTTGTTTATGTATCGCCGTATCCGACGTGCCCCGCGATGCAGTTGACGTGTAATTGTTTCTGCGTCTGGGGAGTTCAGAAAAAGGCAGGAGACCTTTATTGTCACGATTCAAAGGGACCGCCCAAGCCAAACGCGCCGCGCGATTCAGTCTTGTTGAAAAAAGATGTAACGCGGGTAGTCATTTTCTCATGTCGCGACGTGTGTCACGCTTGAGGCCCGTATCGGAAGCTCTAATTTTTGGGAGATCTTATGAAGGCAATAACTGTTTTGGCACTGGCGGCAACGCTGGCCACTTGTTCCTATTTGACCGGTTGTGAAACCTCCCACACGGAGACGGATAAGCCGGGTTTCTTCGGTGGCCAGGTCCATGAAGAGACTACAACCACCCACAATCCGATCACGAACACGGACGACAAGACACAGACTGAGACAAAGACACCTTGAGCGGCGCCATGTTGGTCTTGTCGATTGGCGGCTTGATCCGGGAAGGAAGCAGGCAATCGATGCCGCGTTGGTCGTCGATCGGCTGGCTTGTGCCAGCTTCGCATGATGTCGTGTGGACTATTTAATCAGAGGAGTTGTGACCCATGGGACGTGAAGACATTGCTGCCGGAAAACTCAAGCAGGTAAAAGGAAAGCTGAATGACATTGCCGGAGCGGTCAAAGGTAATACCGCCCAGCAAATCAAAGGCAAAATGCAGAAAACTGTCGGCAAGGTCCAGGAAGAATTGGGAAAGGCGAGCTCCAAACGCTGAGAGTTCACGCCATCCGTCCAAACCACGGAGAACCTCCAGTTCCTTGCGCGCACGCGTAATTGCTTTTTACTGAACCAACTTTCCTTCACAGGAGACCGCCATGCACGAATTGCTACGATCAATGGTTACCGCAAATGCCCCCATTCTCGCCGATTACATTTGGATCGGCGGCGGCACTGTGGGCCTTATTGTTCTCATCGTCATTATCGTCTTGATCCTGCGACGCTGACAACGACCCGCGATAATGTCTCCGCTGACAAAATCCCCCGGGGGATGCCCGCGTCGCCGTTTTGACTGCGATCGCCGGTTTTCTGGGCAATCTTCTTGCGTGGGCGGCCCTGGCAACCTATCATTTGGTCTTTGGGGAGCGTTCACTGAATCAGCTCCCGACAGAATATCGAAGTCATCGGATGACTAAATGAAGGGTAATTCGGCCAATCGCCGGAAGACCCGTTAACGAGTAAGCCGACGCAATTGAACACCGCTGGTGTTCTTCTGCGTCGGCTTTTTTTGTGAATGGAAGGATGGATATGTCAGTCACCTATTCGGGCGAAACGGTCAGTCGGCAAGAGCAGGCACAAGATATATTCGACGAATCATGGCGAGCAGAACGCCAGTCCGTATCCGAGCTGACCTATGCGGAATTGTACCGCCAGGAGCGGGCCAATCGCATCGCCGTCCAGGAGGCCAGCAAAGCCAAGGACCTGTCTTTCGCCATAGTGGCTCACGAGCTGCGCCAGCCGCTGAGCGCCATTTTCCTTTGGGCACAGTGGGCGGGTGACCCCCTTTTGGATGACCGCGACAGGCATGAGGCTCTGCGCGAGATCGAATCCAGCGCCCGAACGCAGGCGAGGTTGATCGAAGACCTCTTGGATATGGCACGAATCCTCAACGGCAAACTGCGCGTGGACCTGCGGCCCGTGGAGCTGGGTGGCGTCATCGCCACGGCCGTTGACTTGGCACGGCCGGCCGCCAAGCTCAAGGATGTCGCGCTGATCGCCGAGAAGGATGGGGACGCCGTAACGGTGCGCGGCGACGAGGTTCGCTTGCGACAGGTGATGGGAAACTTGCTGGGCAATGCCTTGAAGTTCACGCCCTCCGGAGGCACAGTGAGGGTGGATATGGAGCGGAGCGAGTCGTGCGTTCGGACGCGGGTGATCGACAATGGCAGGGGGATCAAACCTGAGTTCTTGCCCTGTGTCTTCGACTGGTTCCAGCAGGAAGGCCCCGATACACGCGACGGCCTGGGTCTGGGGCTTCCGCTAGTTCAGAAGATTGTCGAACTTCACGGCGGGACGGTTCGCGCCGACAGCGAAGGGCCTGGACGGGGCGCTGCATTCACCGTCACCCTTCCCACGGCGGAAGCTATAACCGAAAGTCGTGGATGGTCGGCGGCTGAATAAAGCGAGCGATGCACACGCCGCACCGCTATCCTGACGAACATGGATTCCGCCGCTTCCAGTCATCCGGCAGGCTCGTGCCGCCCTTGAAGATGATCTTGTCTGCCGCCGTAGCCGCAATGATTCGCAGCGTTTCGGTGACGTAGTAGTCTTTTTCGATGATGGCCGGTCGAAGGCCCCGCGTGCGGAAATGTTCCGCAGCCCGCAAAACGGCCTGCTCGAAATCAGGGTGTGCGTGAAGTTTCATCTTGCTTGCGGAGCTTTGCCTGCCACTCGCGAGCATGTCTTAACGCGGAAAACACGCCAAAGTCAAACCGGGTGAGCGGGTTGAGTGCCTGTCGCAAATTCTGAAGTGACGCGGGAGCCGCACCAAGCTCCGTGCCCAGCGCACCCAGGATGGCGCGCACACGCGGCGGCTCGGACCGCGCGATCTTGAGCAACCGATCGAATCGTCCTTTTTCCGACAGGAGTTCCAGCACACGGCGGATGGTCTTGGTGGGGGACAGTTCGCTGGACTTGCCGCCCTCCCGCAAAAACTCCAGCATCGCGGCATCCTGTTGCGACAAACGGCGCCATGCTTCCGGTCGCAATGTGTGCACGACCGTTTCCATCCCGATCAGTTTGCGCGGGAGGCTGGTGGCGTTGGTGGATATGCTCCCTCGCCTACCCGACTGCGTGGTAAACCCCAGTAGATTTGCGGCTGCGATGCCTGCCGGAAAGATCGCTTTCCGTCCCTTGGCCAAACGCTGGATAGCGGAAGGGTTCGGTCGGCTCTTGCCGAATGCGGTGTCCCGCGGACGGTAATAAATCCCCTTGCTGAGCCGCTCCAGCGACCCCTGGCGCGTCATGCGTGAGAGTGCTTGCCCAACCGCCGTGAATGGGAATTCTCTAAAGTCCTCGTATCGCCAAAGGCGTTCCCCACCCTCTCCGATCCGTTGGCGAATCAGGCGGGTGACGCGGCGCGTGGGGCCTTGCGTGCTGGCGGGCATTTTCATGCCTCCACCATCGGTATTTTGTGGCATTATGTCAAGTTTTATTTACAAAAAACTTGACATACGGGGCGTTTTGAATGGGTTTTATTCGGAGTCCAGTGTGAGCGTTTACGTCTTGACCGGAGCTTTCATGCCCTCAATATGCTCGATACAAGGCCTTTAATTACAGGTTGTTACGACTGTTATTGCAATTTCGGAATGAATTCCTGTTTTACAAGAAAACCATCGGCGCTTCGTAGCCACAGAACTTCAATATCGCCCCAAATGCACCCCATGCTATTACGCTGGTGGAACTGCGCCAGTGAGGAAAGGGGATCACCGGGCTGTCGCCGTGATTCGCACAATTATGTTTGGAACTCGGAATTCGCTGGCGCCGGTCGCACAGACCCTATGGCTCCCGCCCGTATTCGTCGCGTTCTTGTTCTTCTTGGCGCAATTCACGGTCAACTATCTTGGCGACTCTTTCGTGTAGCACGGATTTTGGCAGCGCCTTAATATCTCCGCCAAGATAGACATAAAAGTCGCGTGGAGTCATGCTGTATTCACGCGCCTGGTTCATGAACTGAGGGTTCGTCAAATCTGCGACCGTCGGCGGCGTCTCCCCCTTTACATTTTGCTGCCGCTCTCTCGCCATGAAAGTAACTTGAAGTGCTCGTCGGAACTCTATTGTCGTTCCATCCGATTTTCTGGCGCTTTGGTTTTGAAGCCGACTCGATCGCGTGGCCATGGCTTATCCTTTCTCAAAAAACGGACCTGTGTCAACGATTTGTTCGCTGTAAATAACGCATCATGTGGTTCTCGCCGTCGCCTTCATCAGGCTCAGAATGCTGGCCCTCACGGCGGGGGGGATATTCGGCCAGAGCTTGAGGACTTCATTCGTGGATTCTTGCGATGCGTCGCCTCTGGCCGCTCCAACTGCACCGGATTCTGCACCGCCTGGACTCGACTTTGTTGATTTCCCTGGGGAATCTGCGATATGTTCGACTCCTGGTGCTCCCACTAACGTGGTTTCGCACGTACTCGCGTCGAGTGGCATCTCGTCGTTATCGATCAGCGAGAAACTTGGCGTCCTCATTGATTTTCTGCGGGGTCGCTGTCGAGCCGCCTGCGGCGAGCGCCGTCCAGCCGGTGTTTCGGATCGTTGCTACGCTGGCCGCGTAGGTCGCCACTTCGGAAGCCTTCAGCCTTCTATTCGTCACATCCCTGACAACAGCCTTGGAACCACTGGCCGGCTTGGACTTCGGCGCCGCTGGCGCTGTAGCGGTTGACGTAGTGGTGACGGGGGCGACCGGCGGAGTTGGCGATGCGACCGGCGCGGCCTGGACCGCGGCGCCGACCAAGTAGCTATTGGGAATCGGTATGCCCGGCTGGCTGGTAAGGAAGTATTGAAGCAGGTTCACGGCGCCTGCCGTGATACCGTACGTATCCAGTTCGGCGATCCAGCCGGACCCCGCCGCCGACTCGGCGGCGCTATCGATGACGCCGGAGAGATCGACGTTCCCATACGTCAGCGCCGGATCGGCATCGGGCAGCGAATAGTCGCTTGCACGCGCTTGATCCAAGCCGTTTTGCTGGCTGTGCGGCGGCTGAATCCAACCCACGACGTTGTCATAGGCGCCGTTGCCAAAGAAGGTCGAACTGTTTCCCCCAGATAGATCGTTGATGTAGATTCCGGTGCCGCTGGCGAAGAACTCGGTGCCGTCGGGCAGGTAACCCGAGCAGACCAGCGTGTTGTCGTACACCAGTACGTTGTGACCCGCCGGCACGCCGATGCCCGCGCTGCCGGTGCTGACCAGCGTGTTGCCGTGGATATTGATGTACGCCGGCTCGTCGGACAGGTTGCAATCGCCATCGGTGGTAATGCCCGAGCCGCTGTCCCAAACGGTCGCCGGATCGAGGGCATACAACCCTTGGATGTAATTGTCATGCACGTTGACCGGGCTGGCGGCGGTGCCGCTGGTATCGAAGAGGTTGACCACGTCGTTCACGTAGCTTTGCCCGGGATTGTTGATGATGTAATTCCACCCGATGTCGATGCCGCCGACGTTATTGACGTTGGCAATCTGAATCGAGTGGGTCATGATGCCGGCGTCTTCGTATCCGCCGTCGCCGTTGGAGAAACGGCCATCGCTGTTGGTGATGTCGTTGTAATCGATTTTGATCGTCTGACTGCCGGCGCCCACGAAACCATAAACTTTGATGCCTAATCCCCCGACGCCAATAATGCTGTTGTGCTCGACGTCGACGCTTGCGGGGCTCATTAGATAGAGAAAACTTCCCTTTTCGACTCCGGCTTCCTCGGGGTTAAGGCCGTAGCCGACTGAGTCCTGCACCGAAAGCTGAACCCCCGCCAGCGTATCGCTGATCAGAATGCCGCTGCCGCGGATGATGGAATCAGCGATCGTAACCGGTTGAGTGGTGCTGTCTTCGATGGTGACGACGGATGGATCGGTGCTTTCCCAACTGCCGACGTAGATGCCGCCCGAGGTGATCGCCATCGGTTGGCTGAACGGATACAAATTGGCCTGAGGAATGACCTGCTGCTCGCCGCCGGGAGGTTTCCACTGAAGCGAGATTGAATCATTGCTTGACGCCAAGGGCTGATAGAAATCAAGCCGGATGTCGTACTGCGTGTCCGCGGCCAGCGAAATGGGAATGCTGACGTTATTCCCCTGCTGATGGGGCGACCATTCGTTGATGATTTCCTGCCCGTTTACCCATAAGCGAACGGCCGCGCTGGATTCGACGTAAAAGACGTACGTTCCCGCCGCTTCCGACTGGACCTGGCCGCTCCAGCGAACTTCAAAACCCTTGCTGTTCACGCCCGCCGCCGGAGCAGATGTTCCCCAATCGAAATTCACCGTCTGGTCCGTCCGCGTAACCGTCGGCAGTGCCGTGACGGCCGCGCTGTCCGCACTGAACAGATCGGTGGGGGCATTGAAGTAATCTGCCCGCAAGCCCGTTTCGCCCGAAAACAAGAGCCGCTCTTGGAGTCTTTCAAGCATTGGGTGCATCCCCTCCAAGATAATGAATCGTCAATGCGCTGGTCCCTCCTAAGCCGCCATTGCTTTGCTTAACCCGCGACTGGAATTTTTTCCGGTTCGTCAACACAGTGTGCCGGATGTACCGGCCGGCCGGTTGGAATTGATCTTGCCGAATACAACGGACCAACAACGAATTGCCCCATGACGATGACCCGGAAAACGAGGAAAACCACCGGTAGGCCGCATTTGGCCGTCAATGTCGGCAGTGGAGCCATCTTCCTCCGGCGACAGCCAATACGAGCAAAGGATTGAACCGCGCATGGCCCGGCGCGGCGCAGCCGCAACCCAAAAGAGACATCGCGCGGAGACGCGGAGGCGCGGAGAAGAGAAAAGATCAGTTACCCATCAGCCATTGGCGCCGCCAGCGTGTTCTCGCTCGGCGCGTTCCAGAGCGTGATGGATGCGATTAAACGCGGCAGGGTCGGGCAACACTTTGCCTTTTTCCACCACCACTAAAACAGAGATGAAACGCGAGCGCCGTTTCTGCATGGGGGGCCGGGCGAACGTAGAATACAGGCATGGATAAATCTGGCAGACGCCAAAAACGGAAAGAAAGGGATCGTGAGCGGGAGCGGAGGTGGGTTGCCGTCCATAGGCCCTTTGACAACTCAAAGGGAGCGTTCCGGGACGCCTTGCTGAGGCTTTACAGGCGCGCCCCCGAGGAATATTCCACTTTGTTGAAGGTTGTGGAAATCGATTCCGACTTGCGTCTTTCCGAGCAAGACGCGAAGTTTCGCGAAGCCAGATTGATAATTCTTCGCGCAACTTCGCGTTCTTCGCGTCTTGTATGTTCAAGAATACCAAGAGACGTTCTACTATGCCTCGTCGTGTTCGCGTGACGACGAGCGCAGCGAGGAGTCATGCGAACACGACGATCGGCCCAAAACCGATCGCGT
>JBEKEC010000056.1:0-33803 GCA_050014015.1 Tepidisphaeraceae bacterium | reverse complement strand
ACGCGCGTGGGAGCGGAGTTGATCGCCTGCCCCACCTGCGGGCGAATCCAGGTCGATTTGTTCAAACTCGTCCAGGACGTTCGCAAGCAATTGGCCAAGGAAATCAAGCTGCCGATCAAGGTGGCGGTGATGGGCTGCGTGGTGAACGGCCCCGGCGAATGCGAAGGGGCCGACATCGCGATCTTCGCCGGCGACCGAAAAGGGATCATCTACGTCCAAGGCGAACGCGTCGCCAACGTTCCCGAGGAACAAATCCTCGAACGATTGCTGATCGAATGCCGGCAATTCGAGCAGAAAGTGAAGCGCGGCGAAGCAAAGCTCGGCGAGAAAAAGGTGGACATTCTCCCGCCCGATCCGATCGGAGAGCTCGGCAGCGGCTGGGAAAAGGTGGAGAAGGATCGACGGTCGTTGCCGGTGGTGAGCTAAACTCGGCGTTGGGATGGCGCCTCGTGGAACCGACTACTGAACTTGTTGATGCCATTTATCGCGAGAAAGTTTTGCGCTCCCGGCGGATGACGCCGCAAAGGCGGATGGAAGTGGGAGCCGAGCTATCGGATGCGGGCCGGCAAATGATGCGCGAGGCGATTCTTAGACAGAATCCCATTGCAACCGAGGAGGAGATTCGTCTGGAGATGCGCCATCGATTTGAGTTGACTCGCAAATTGGAGGACATTCCGCTGCCACAATCCGGGATAGCGACATGACCACGCAAGAAATCGTTCGGAGAGTGGTCGATGCGCTGGAGCGACTCGGGGTGCCCTACATGCTCGTCGGCTCATTCTCCAGCAACGCCTACGGCGTCGCGAGAAACACTCAGGATGCTGATTTCGTCGTGCAGTTGGACCGAATTACCATCAGCCAACTGGCGGCCAAACTGTTGCCGGAGTTTCAACTCAATCCGCAGTCGAGCTTTGAAACGATTACGGCCACGACGCGGTACGTCTTGGAGGTGCCGGCCGAAGATTTCAAGGTGGAACTCTTTCTCTTGAGCGATGATCCGCACGACCGTGCGCGCTTCGAGCGGCGACGACGGCTGGAGGTATTCGGAGGCCCGACGTATCTTCCGTCGCCGGAAGACGTTGTCATCACCAAGCTTCGCTGGTCTCGACATGGCAATCGCCAGAAGGATTTGAGCGACGCCCGCGATGTCATTGCAGTCTCCGGTCCTCAACTGGATTGGGCCTACGTCGAGCGATGGTGCGATGAACACGGAACGCGTAAGCTGCTGGACGTCCTGCGTCGCTCGATCGGTTCCTTGTAACCCCGCAACTGAAAGACTGATATAATGATTCGTGGAGAACCCCTATGAAACACATCTATCACCTGTTCATTTTCGCGGTGGGAATTGGCTTGGGAATCTGGATCGGCGTGAAGTTTCCATCGCAGGCCCAAAAAGTGGCGGCAACCGAGGATCAGCAGGCGGCCAAGATTCAGGCCGCCGTCTCACAGGAAAAGATCACCCTACTTCAGCAATTCATGGGCAAAAGCAATTCTGATCAGAACAACGCGGAGTTCAAGCAGATGCTGAGCGATGAGAAGCAAAAGCTCCAGAACGCGACGGCGAAGCTGGGGAATTGAATTTCGATTCCTCACGATATTTGCGACCGCACCACCTCGGCGAGCAGAACGCCGATCAATGCCAACCCGATATCGATCGCGGCCCTGAAGCGCCAGACGATGAGGCGGACTCGTGCCGATCGGGTGGCGGCGCAGACTGTCAGCATGAGAAAGCCGTTGGCGGCGAACCCGAACCCGGCCGCCATGAGCAAATCGAGGATCCGCGGGTTCGGTCCGATATTCTTGAATGCGATGAAGTGCATCGTAGCCGCGCTCAGCGCGCCAACGATGAAATGACCCAGCCACCAAACGACGACGATTGGTCGGAGCAGTAGCGGCCACATCCACCTTTCACACGCTGCCGTCAGGGCAAAAGGCCGGCGGCGACGGACGGCCATAAGAATCAGCCGGGCGGTGTACCAAAAGTCCAGGGCGATCCAACCAATCGCCCAAATAACGATGAACGTGCGCTCGGGCGGTGATTCACTTTCCCACTCGGAGGCGCGCGCCACCAGGCCGAACGTTCCCGCTAACGTCACGGTCGCGGCGAAGACGACACTGATCCAATCCTCAAACGTCCCCACCACTCGAGCCAGGCCAAAGCCTATCTTCGCAAATGTCTCGGCAGCCGGATTTGCCTCCATTTTAAGAACATCGGCCGACTTTTCGCTCCGCTTTTGCCGCCTTTCAAATATTCAACGGATTGCGAATATTTAGCGCGTAGGCCTTCATTTAATGCGAGGACGCGGTCACTCTAACTCAACCACGCTTTCTGTCTGCCGAGTTGCGGCGTCTCTTGAATCGATTCTCGACGCGGGGTTGTCGGCGAAGATCTTCGGCTTGGCGATGCCCCATTTCCACAGGCGGTATTGCAGGCTGGTGCGGAGGACGCCGAAGCCGTAGGTGACCGACCGGCGGAAGTTGATCGAGCTGGCATCGCTGAAATATTTCGTCGGGCAGGAGATTTCGCCGATGCGGAAATTGAGGGCGGCGAGCTGGGCGATCATCTGGTTGTCGAAAACGAAATCGTCGGAATTGGCCAGCAGCGGCAATTCGCGAAGGGCCTTGCGGGAAAACGCGCGATAGCCGGTGTGGAATTCGGTGAGCTTGACGCCGAGGAGCAGGTTTTCGACGGCCGTCAAGGAACGGTTGGCGACGTATTTCCAGATCGGCATTCCGCCCTGCTTGGCGGAGCCGATGCGGGAACCGAGGACGGCATCGTACACGCCCGAGGCAACCATTGCGGCCATCGCGGTGACAAGGCGGGGATCGTACTGATAGTCCGCATGGACCATGACGACGATGTCGGCCCCGGCGCGCAGGGCTTCGTAATAGCAGGTTTTCTGGTTTGCGCCGTATCCGAAGTTTTTGCGGTGGAGGATCGTCTTGACGCCGAGGCGTTTGGCGATCTCGACGGTTTCGTCGCCGCCGGCATCGTCCACAAGCAGGACTTCATCGACGACGTCGAGCGGCAGGTCGCGGTAAGTCAACTCGACCGTCTTGGCGGCCCGGTAGGCGGGGAGGACGACAATTACCTTTTTGTTGTGCAGCATCTTGTCCTGAAATTCTATTTGCGGAGCGGCGGCGGCTCAAGAACCGCTCGCCAATGCCGGGCAGGCGGAGGTCAAAAAGCGGGAAAGGCATCGAATTTTCTTTCAAAAGAGAAATCACTTATCTTTGGCTCATTACCGTGGAGGATTGGCGGATGAAGCGAACTTTCGCCGCGACGGTTCTGTGCGCGATCCTGCTGATCGCCTTCGCGGCCACCGCATGGCTGGCATCGCTCAGCAAATGCGCCACGGTCGATGAGCCGGCAAGCCTTGTCGCATCGTGGGTTCAAATCCAGTTTCGTGATTTCCGCATGGACTGCGAAAACCCGCCATTGTGGAAATACTTCGTTGCCGCGGGAATGCCCGCCGATCTGTTCCAAATCGACCGCGCTTCGCCCCAATGGGAATCGCTTTTGCATAACGCCAACGCGACCGGACCCACAGCCGCCCAGGCGCTATATTGGACGCCCGGCGTCGACGCCGACACTCTGGTGCGATCGGCGCGTGCGAGAATGATCGGCTTGGCCCTGTTGCTGGGAATGGTAGTCGCCTGGTGGGCATGGCGGTTGGCCGGCCGGGTCGCCGCCGTCATCGCACTGGCGGTATTTTGCCTCGATCCCAATTTCCTTGGCCATGCGCCGCTGATCAAAAATGACGTGCCTCTGGCGCTGGCGCTTCTGCTATTCATGGCCGCCGTCTGGCTGCTCGGCGAACGGATCACCTTTGCGAGAATTCTTCTGGTTGGCCTGGGCATGGGCGTTTCGTTCATGGTGAAATTCTCCGGCGTTCTGGCGGTCCCCATCCTGGCCGCCGCACTGATCGCGCGATCTCTGATCCCCCGGCCATGGCCCGCCGGCCCATTCGCCGCCTCGACGGTCGCCCGCCGGCTGGCGCTCTCGGCCGGCACTTTCGCGGCTTGCCTGCTGATGCTGTGGCTCTTCACTTGGGCTTGTTACGCCTTCCGCTTTCTTCCGTCGCCGCATTCGCCCGATCAATTCACTTTTGAGGATACGCTGCAGTATTTCGCCAGACATGAGGCGCGTGGCCAAAGCTCCGATCCATTCCACGTTCCGCCGGCCGCGATTGACGATTTCGTCCGTCGCTGGCAGCCGCCGCTCGGGGTCAAGCTCATCGAGTTTGCCCACGCACATCATCTGCTTCCGCAGAGCTGTCTGACGGGCCTGTTGCGCGTTGACGCGGTTTCCCAGGCCCGCGTGACATATTTGTGCGGCAAATTCTCGGTCACGGGATGGTGGTATTACTTCCCGCTGGCGATGCTTTTCAAAACGCCGGTGGCGACGCTGCTGGGACTGGCCGCCGCGGGCGCCGCCCTTATCGCGCGGCTTCGGCGCCGCCCCGCGCCCAACGCCTGGCCCATCCTCGCCCTCGTCTTTATGCCTGCGATCTACTTGCTCACGGCGATGGGTTCCAACGTCGACGTGGGCATTCGCCACATATTGCCGGTATACCCGTTTCTCTTCATATTCCTGGGTATCGCCGCCGCCAGAGCATGGAATTCATCTAACCGCCGCGCGCGATGGATCGTCTGGCTGCTGACCGTTGGATTGGCGGCGGAAACCGCGTTTGCCTGTCCCAATTACATTGCGTTCTTCAATGTTGCCTGCGGCGGCTGCCGCGGCGGATTGCGGTTGCTCGGCCAATCCAACCTCGATTGGGGCCAGGATCTTCCCGCCCTGGCGGCTTGGCAGGCCGATCACCCCGATCGGCAACTTTATCTGCTCTATTGGGGAAGCGCCGATCCTCGCTATTACGGCATTCGATACATTAACCTCGATCAGAGCACGGCGCCATCCGACCAGACCATTCCCGGGCCGGGCCGGCCGGCGTACGCCATCGGTGCGGTCGCGGTGACCGATCCCTTCGTCCGCAATTCGCAGAGAGGGCTGTTCGATTCCCTCGAGGATCGCCAACCCATCGCCGTTCTCAATGGCTCGATCTACATTTACGACGCGCCGCTGTTCGGGGGCGGAAATGCCACCGGAACGGACGTTCATTGATCCTTTAACAAATCCTCCAATTTCCTGGGTGACGGTAGCGAGAGAGACACCTACGATGCAATTACACGCTTAACCCAAAGGAGATTCAGCACCATGAGCAGCACTCTGGAAATCGGAAAGAAGTTGGTGGAACTTTGCCGGCAGGGAAAGGCCGCCGAGGCCATCGATACGCTTTACGACCCCAAGATCGTGAGCATTGAGGCGCAAGGCTCCCCATCCATGCCGCAGCGAATGGAGGGCCTGACCACGATCAAGGGCAAGGCCGAATGGTGGGAAAAGAATCACCAGGTTCACAAAGCCGAAGCAGAAGGCCCCTGGCCACACGGCGACCGGTTCATCGTTCGATTCAAATATGAGGTGACTGCCAAGGCCGGTCCGATGGCGGGAAAGCGAATGACCTTGGACGAGGCGGCTCTTTACACCGTCAAGGGCGGGAAGATCGTGCAGGAAGAGTTCTTTTACAGCATGGGGGGATGAAGGGAATTGCCTATTGCCTATTGCCTATTTCAGGGGCACTTCAAAAAGGCACTTAGAAATAGGCGGTTTCCCATTTTGTTCCCTCTGGTGGCTGGGCGGGAAAAATCCGATATCCTTTCGGCATGTCCATTCGAGTCGGCATTGCGGGAGTCAGCGGGTACGGCGGCGGGGAATTGCTGCGGCTGTGCGCGGGCCATCCGGCATTTGAGGTTGTTTATGCGACCGGGGAAACGACGGCGGGACAAAAGCTCGTCGAGCGGTTTCCGGGGATTTCACCGAAGTTGGCGGAACTGGTGATCCGGAAATGGGACCCTCCTTCGCTGCCGAAGCTGGATTTGCTGTTCGCGTCGTTGCCGACGGGGCAATCCAAGGCGGCCCTGGCCTCCGTGCCGGCGGGCGTCAAGATCGTCGATGTCGGCGGAGATCATCGGTATGTCGATGGCTGGACGTACGGCCTGGCTGATGTGTGGCCGGAAAAGATTCGCGCGGCAGGTCGCGTGGCCAATCCCGGCTGTTATCCTTCGGCCGCGCTGCTGGCGATCGCGCCGATCGTGGCTGGCGGTTTAGCCGACATCCGGCAAATCATCATCGACGCCAAGAGCGGCATCAGCGGCGCGGGACGCGGCGACGGGGATTCAAAGCTCGGATTCGCCGAGGTGAACGAGGACGTCTCAGCCTACGGCCTGCCGAAACATCCCCACGTTCCGGAGATGACGGCGACGGTCGTTCAGCTAGCGCGGAAATCGGAGACGAAAATCATCTTCGCGCCTCATCTGATTCCAATGACGCGCGGCATCCTGGCGACGTGTTATCTGGCCGGAAAGGCCACGACGGCGCAATGCCTGGAATCGGCCCGGAAATTCTACGCTGATCGGCCGTTCGTGCGTGTCGTGGATCAGCCCCCGCACAGCAAATGGGCCACGGGGTCCAATCTTGTCTTCGTTTCTTACGCCCTGGCGGGAGAGAACGTAATCGTCGCCTTGGGCGCGATCGACAATCTCGGGAAAGGCGCCGCCGGTCAGGCGGTGCAGAACGCGAATTTGATGTTCGGGCTGGCGGAAACGTCGGGATTGGAAGGCGTTCCGCTGTGGCCTTGAAGAAGTGGCAAGTTGCAAGTGACAAGTCGCAAGTTAAAGCCCGTCAACTTGTACTTGCAACTTGGAACTTCCCTCTTGATTACCTTTGCTGCTCGAACACCCGCCATCTCTGTGGCGGCCAGACGATGCCGACGACTCGGCCGCAAAGCTGATCCCGTGGCGTGGCGCCGGGCTGGTGATCTTCAAACGATGGCCAGAGACGCGCGTCATAGGAGAACCGGTTGTTGTCGCCGAGGAGGAAATATTCGTCCGGGCCGAGGGTAATGGGCCTGCCCCAGCATCCGTTGGCGGCGGCCATCGGCTCGGCATCGAGCATCGGGGTGTTCCAGGTATCGACGGCGAAATAAGGCCCAACATTCGGCGGCAGCGTGGTGGGCTTGCCGTTGATCAGCAGCGCCGAGCCCGTGATCTCGACCGTGTCCCCGGGCATGCCCACGATGCGCTTGCAGAGATTCTGGCATGGCAAATCCACGCCGGGCGGGGCATTCACGCCGACGATGTCCCAACGCTGGTACGGTTGTTGTTTGAAATTAAGGAAGAAATCGCCGGGGGAAACATTGGGGCCCATGCTATCGGTCGGGGTGAAGCAAATTTCGAACCAATTATTCTGGAGATACCTGATCGTTCCGTAGCATTCGCCGAGTCCGCATGCACCGAGAATGGCTCCAACGAGAAACCTGCGCGAAGCATTGCCGAGCATCGGGCGCTGGGAGCGTTTGCCGCAATGCGACGCATGGGCCATTTGGAGGAGTTGAACGATAACGCCGAGCGGCAAAAGGACGATCAGGGCGGGAAGTAATTGCGGCCAGAATAATACGGATAGGACGGCGGCAGCCAGGGATGACCCCACGATACACCACGCCGCCCCCGAGCGCGGCTTTCCAACAAAGAGATGCCCCAGCCCCGGCCAGACCATTGCCGCACTAACGGCAAGAAACGCCCGGCCCCGTTCGGATTGCTCGCGCTCAGCCGATTCGGGATCGCCCGACAGGTATGCGATGTCTTCCAATGTGTAGTTGGGAGCTGTTTCCGGCATCCGAATCTCGATGGTCTATCGGCAATTCCGGATGGCGACTCAAGACCTGTGCACTGATGGAATTAATGCGTCTCGTCGCCGCCAAGGGAAGCGGGCTCGAAGCCGGCGGATTTGTCGTGCGCTCGCGTCCTTAAGGCCTGAACCACGGCGGGAATCAGTGAAATGACAATGATGGCCAGCACGACCAATTGGAAATGCGTGCGCACGAACGCGATCTGGTTGAAATAATACCCGGCGAGCGAAAGCGTCACGACCCAGAGAATTCCGCCGCTGATGCTGAAGCCGATGAATCGGGCGAACGGCATTTCTCCGATCCCCGCGACAAACGGGGCGAAGGTGCGGATGATCGGAACGAACCGGGCAAGAATGATGGTCTTGCGGCCGTGCCGTTCATAAAAGCCATGCGCTTCCTGCAGATGGCGTTTGTTGAGAAGCCAGGAGGATTCGCGGCTGAAGATGCTGGGTCCGATTCTTCGCCCGATGCTGTAATTGAGGACATCCCCGCAATTGGCGGCGAAACACAGCAGAACGATCATCAGCGGCAGACTGATCGGCGACCCTGACGCGGCCGCCAGCGCCCCCACCGCGAACAGCAGCGAATCGCCCGGCAAGAATGGCCAGACGACGAGCCCGGTTTCGCAGAAGACGATGACCGCCAGCAGGATGTAAACGCCCAACTGATGCGACGAGGCAAAGGAGTTCAGATGCGTGTCGAGGTGGAGGAAAAGGTCAATGGCTTGATGAATCAGCGGCATTCATATCCTTGAAAGCTTTCGTTCAGTTATCGGCTAAAATACGATCACGGACAAGATAGTTAATTGCAATGGAGGCTTCAATGTTCGAACAGTTCACGGACCGTGCTCGCAAAGTGATGGCGCTGGCCAACCAGCAAGCCCAGCGCTTTAGCCATGAATACATCGGCGCCGAACATATTCTGCTCGCGCTAGTGGTGGAGGGGGCCGGTGTTGGCGCCTGCGTTCTGAGAAACTTAAATGTCGATCTGGACAAGGTTGTGGCAGAGGTTGAGAAACACCTAAAACGCAACCCCGATCCAAGCCGCTCGGGTAAATTGCCTCAAACACCCGAGGCCAAAAAAGTCGTCTTATACGCCATCGAAGAGGCCAGAAGTCTTGGCCACAGTCATGTTGGTACAGAGCATGTGTTGCTGGGGTTGCTTCGAGACCCGGAGACCATAGCAACTCAGATCCTGATTCAGTTTGGGCTGGAACTTGATCGAGTGCGAAAGGAAATATTGACCGTGCTAACAAAGGGCGACGTAAGGCCCAGTTTCCTTTCGCCTCTGTTTGGATATTCCGCGGCCGCCGAGCGAGTGATTTTGAACGCAACCTTCGAGGCCAAGGCGTGCCACGCGCCAGCGATAGGCACCGGCCACATTTTAATAGGGCTACTACGCGAAAAGGCGGGGGTGGCCGCACAAGTGCTGGCAACATTGGGATTGCAGGTGGACACAATCGAACAGGAAATGCGGAAGACCCCTGAGCCGTAGAATCGAATAGCCCACTTGGCGGGTTGTTATATGACCCGCGTCATTGGCGATCCTTCCGTTTCATCGAACGTATAACTTGAGCCGATATAACCGATGTGGCAGCCGGAGTCCGGCGGCGGCCGAGCGTGGGCAAATATTTTTGCAAGCTCGGAAGAACCCCCACCCCAACCCTCCCCCTGAGTACAGAGGGAGGGGGAAGAGGTCGGGTTCCGCCGAAAATGATGGCCGCAGTCCGGCGGCTTCGGTGGTCGTGGGTTGCTTGATTATGGGCTTTACCCCCATACAATCGAAAGCCTCTCCGTTGCGACCGCGTATAAACGCAGCCGCCACTCATTGTGGCGGCGATTCTCGGTGAGGGGTCGGCACCCAATCCTGCCGGCTGACTAGGAGATGGATATGTTCGAACGATTTACGGATAGGGCTCGGAAGGTCATGGCCTTGGCCAACCAGGAAGCCCAACGGTTCAACCATGAATACATCGGCACCGAACATATTCTGCTCGGCCTGGTCAAGGAAGGCAGCGGAGTCGGGGCTAACGTCCTGAAAAACCTGGACGTGGATTTGCGAAAGGTCAGGCTGGAAGTTGAAAAACTGGTCAAGAGCGGTCCGGACATGGTCACCATGGGCAAATTGCCCCAAACGCCCAGGGCCAAAAAGGTCATCGAATACGCGATCGAAGAGGCCAGGAACCTGAACCACAATTACGTAGGCACCGAACATCTGTTGCTCGGCCTGCTTCGGGAGCATGACGGCGTGGCGGCCCAGGTATTGATGAACCTGGGTTTGAAGCTAGAGGAAGTCCGGGAAGAGGTTCTTAATCTTTTGGGAGCTGGTGTGGAAAGCGAAGAACCCCAAGCACAGGAAAAACAAGGCCAGAACCGCAAGAGCAAGACCCCGGCTCTTGACAGCTTTGGCCGCGATCTGACCGAACTGGCCCGCGAAGGGCAGCTTGATCCCGTGATCGGCCGGCAGAAGGAGATCGAGCGGGTCATCCAGATCCTCTGCCGCCGGCAGAAGAACAACCCGGTCCTGCTGGGCGAAGCGGGTGTCGGCAAGACGGCCATCGTCGAGGGCCTGGCCCAGATGGTGATTTCCAGCACAGTCCCGGAACTGCTGCATGACCGGCGAATTGTCGTGCTGGACCTGGCGATGATGGTTGCCGGCACCAAGTACCGCGGACAGTTCGAGGAGCGCATCAAGGCGGTCATGAACGAAGTCCGGCGGGCCAAGAACGTCATTCTGTTCATCGACGAACTGCACACGCTGGTGGGCGCCGGCGGCGCGGAAGGCGCCATCGACGCCAGCAACGTGCTCAAGCCCGCCCTGTCGCGCGGCGAGATTCAGTGCATCGGCGCCACCACGTTCGATGAATACCGGAAATACATTGAAAAAGACGCGGCGCTGGCGCGGCGGTTTCAGCCCATCACCGTCGATCCCCCCAGCCCCGCCGATACCGTCGAAATCCTCAAGGGCTTGCGCGACCGCTACGAGGCCCATCACCGCGTGCAGATCCTGGATTCGGCGCTTTCCGCAGCCGTCGAGATGTCGGACCGGTACATCACGGGCCGATGCCTGCCGGACAAGGCCATCGACGTGATCGACGAAGCGGGGGCGCGCATCCGCCTGCGCAGCATGACCAAGCCGCCCAACCTCGCCGAGATCGAAGAGCAAATCGAGCGGCTGAGCATCCAAAAGGACGAGGCGGTGCGAAACGCCGAGTACGAGGAAGCCGCCAAGCTGCGCGATCAGGCCGAGGGCCTGCGGGCCAAGAAAGAAGAAATGCAGCGGCAATGGCGCGACCGGGCCAAGGAAGTGGACGGCGTCGTCGACGATGAAGTCATCGCCGAGGTGGTCAGCAAGATGACCGGCGTTCCGCTCACGCGGCTGGAAAAGGAAGAAGCGCAGCGATTGCTCGACCTGGAAAACGAGTTGCACAAGCGCGTGGTCTCGCAGGATGAGGCGATCCGGGCGATCAGCAAGACCATCCGCCGCGCCCGCTCCGGCCTCAAGGACCCGCATCGGCCCATGGGATCGTTCCTGTTCCTCGGCCCATCCGGGGTAGGCAAGACCCTGCTCTCCAAGGCGCTGGCGGAATTCATGTTCGGCGACGAGGACGCCCTCGTCCAGATCGACATGAGCGAGTACATGGAGAAACACAACGTCAGCCGGCTCATCGGCGCGCCGCCGGGCTACGTCGGTTACGAAGAAGGCGGCCAGCTCACCGAGCGCATCCGCCGCCGGCCCTACAGCGTCGTCCTGCTGGACGAGGTGGAAAAGGCGCATCCCGACGTCTTCAACATGCTCTTGCAGATCATGGAAGAGGGCCGGCTGACCGACAGCTTCGGCCGGCACGTCGATTTCCGCAACGTCGTGCTGATCATGACCAGCAACATCGGCGCGGAACTGATCAAGGACGGCGGACCGCAGTTCGGGCTACAGCCCAGCCGCAAGGGTGAAAAGGAAGAGCGAACCTACCAGGGCATCAAGACTACCCTGACAAAGGAGATCGAGCGCTACTTCCGTCCCGAATTCATCGGTCGTCTGGACGACGTGATCGTCTTCCGGCCACTGAGCCGGACGAACATGGAAACCATCGTGGAGTTCGAATTGAACAAGGTGACCAAGCGGCTGACCGAGCACGGCGTCCGCATCGAGATCACCACGGAAGCCAAGGATTTCCTGATCGACAAGGGCACCAATAGCGACTTCGGCGCTCGACCGTTGCGCCGGGCCATCGAGCAGTTCGTTGAGGACCCCCTCAGCGAGGAAATCCTCCGCGGCAGCTTTAAGGGCAAAGACCTTGTGCGCATCACGGTCAAGACCGAAGAGAACGGCGACAAGCATCTCTATTTCGACGCGCTCAACACCGCCGAGGAAAAGGGCGAAAAGCCCCTGGCCGAAGCCTCGTCCGATGCGACGTGATTTGAACGGTAAATATCATTAATCAACGCAGCCCCGGACATACGTTCGGGGCTGCGTTCTTCCCCTGAATTGCCATTGCCGATTACAATCCGGGAATGATCAACGCCCGCTTCGGCAAAACCGGTTTTGACGTCACGGCCCTGGGGTTCGGCGCGGCGGAGATCGGATTCCTCAAGCCCGAGCGTGAGCGCGCCGCCCGCGTTCTCAATCTCCTGCTCGACGAAGGCATCAACGTCATCGACACCGCCGCCGGATACGGCACCTCCGAGGAAATCATTGGCGAGGCCGTCGCGCACCGGCGGTCGCAGTTCGTGCTGGTCAGTAAGTGCGGCCAGGTCGCCGACCTGGGAGCGGAAGCCTGGTCTGGCGAGCTCATCAGCCAGAGCATCGATCGCTCCCTTCGCCGGCTGAAGACCGAATCCATCGATGTCATGCTATTGCACGGTTGTGATGAAGCCACGTTACGCAAGGGCGAAGCTCTGGGCGCCCTGCTCAAGGCGCAGCGGGGGGGCAGAATCCGTTTCGCGGGATACAGCGGCGACAATCAGACCGCAGCCTACGCGGCGACCCTGCCCGATATCGCGGTCATCGAAACCTCGGTGAGCGTCGCCGACCAGGCGAACATCGACCTCGTCCTGCCGATTGCCCGTAAGCACGATGTCGGCGTGCTGGCAAAACGTCCCATCGCCAACGCGGCATGGAAGCCGCCGCTCGATCGAACCAGCTTTTACGGCGAGTATATCCAGCCCTACGTCGATCGCCTTGGGAAGATGAAGCTCGATCCGGCCCAGCTCGGATTCTCCGGCAACGCGGAGTTGGCGTGGCCCGAACTGGCGCTGCGATTCACCCTGAGCCAGGCCGGCGTCAACACGGCGATCATCGGCACGACCAGCCCGCAGAACGCGCAGCGGAACGTTGAATTCGCCAAGAAAGGGCGGCTGCCCGAGGCGATCATCGAGAAAATCCGCAATGCATTCAGGGCCGGGCAGGCCGCGGACATTTGGCCAGGGTTGGCATGAACGAGGCGATTGGCGATCTCAAGCCGGACGTAGAATTGACCGCCCTGCCGGCCGCGGCCCGGTGGTCCGTGTGGCTTACCCCCCGCCGCGTGTTTTTGCCGTTGGCGTGGATTTTCGGGACGTTGTTCGCGGTCATCACCCCACCGTTTCAGGTTCCGGATGAATTCATGCAGTTCTATCGGGCCTATCAGGTTTCCGAAGGGCGGCTGACTGCCTACCGGGACGGCGAGGAGATCGGAGGGTTTCTGCCGGCCAGTTTGAAGGAATTTGGGGAGCGAGTGTGGGGAAATCATCCATTCGATCCCGACGTCAAAGCGAACGTTCACGACATTTGGGCGGCGCACACGATTGCGTTGAGTCCGGGCGATCGCCGGTTTTTCGTTTTCGGCAACGTTTCCTGGCATTCGCCGATGAACTATTTTCCGCAGGCTGCGGCAATCGCCCTGATGCGGCAGTTCGGGGTGGGGCCGATGTGGCTTTTTTATGCGGGCCGAATGGGTAATTTGCTCAGTTGGAGCCTGCTCGTCTATTTCGCGGTTCGGCTTGTTCCCGTGCTGGACTGGACGGTCGTGCTTTTGGCGCTGACGCCGATGTGTCTGGCGCAGGCGGCTTCGCTTTCGGCAGATGCTACGGTGAACGGAGTATGTTTTCTTTTCGTTGCGGCGGTGATGCGATGCGCCTTGGCCGATGGTTCGCTCATCCGACGAAGTCACCTGATAGGATTGACGGTCCTGGGCGCAGCCGTGGCCCTGGCGAAAACCGCTTATCTTCCTTTGTCGATCCTTTTTCTGCTGATTCCTTCCAAGAGGTTTGAGAATCGTCGGCGTTATTGGCTGATGTTTGCCCTGTTCATGTTCGTATGCGTGGCGACGATGGTGGGCTGGTCGCGATGCACTTTCGGCTTTAGCAGCTACAGCATGCCAGACGTATCGCCATCGCGGCAGGCAATTTTCATGTTGCACCATCCGCTGGCGATTCTTCACATGGAACTGGGCATGCTTTTGGCAGTCCCGTTTATTTCTTCCATCATCGGGCAGCTCGGCTGGCACGAGATCAAGTTGTTCTTCCCATGTGCGATCGCCTATTGGGCCGTTCTTTTGTGGACCACGCGGATCGGCGGATGGCCGGATTTTCGGATCACCGCGCGACAGCGGGCGATTCTCGGCGCGGCGGTGTGTGGATGCTGGCTGGCGGTGTTTTCCCTGGTGTATCTCACCTTCGCGAAGGTAGGTGAACACAGCATCACGGGTCTGCAGGGGCGCTACGTCATCCCCGCGACGCTGCCGTTTTTTCTGATGCTCTACCCAGGATCGCGGCCGCGGCGCGTTCACCCGGGCGCCGTTTTGACGGTCTTTTCCGCCGCCTTTTCCGTGTATGCCCTGTCCGTTCTTGTGCTGCGATTCTATCTCTGGTAGTGAGCGACGACGATGCGCGATACTATCGGCTCTCTCGCCAACCCGTCCGCCCGGCATCATCGGCAAAGCCGCATGGCGCATTGGGACGCCCTGGCCGTGGCCCGCGATCCGCGCAAGGGGCTGGGCGGCTGCTATCGCCGCCGGCTGGCGGAGGTTTACCGATATCTCGTCACCCCGGGGCTGAAGATCCTCGAGCTCGGCTGCGCCCAGGGCGATCTGCTGGCGGCGCTTCGGCCGTCGGTCGGCGTGGGAGTCGATTTCTCCGCGGAAATGCTCAGGCGCGCGCGCGGAAGATATCCCCAACTTCATTTCATTCAGGCCGACGCGCATGATTCGGTCGTCGATCAAACCTTCGACGTGATCATCCTTTCCGACCTGATCAACGATCTGTGGAACGTCAAGACGGTCTTCGACCAGGTTCGCCGCCAAAGCCATCCCCGCACCCGCGTGCTGTTGAATTTCTACAGCCGGCTGTGGGAGCTTCCGCTGCGCGTCGCCGAGCGGATGGAGCTGGCGAAACCGACGCTGCAACAGAACTGGCTGGACGTGAACGACGTTGCGAATCTGCTGTATCTCTCCGGCTTTGAGACGATGCGATCGTGGAACGAGGTGCTCTGGCCGATGCCGACTCCGCTGGCCGAGCCGTTCTTCAACCGATTCGTGGTGAAGATTTTTCCGTTTCGCGTGCTGGGGCTGACGAATTTCGTGGTGGCGAGGCCGATGCCGGCCGAACCTGCCGATTCACCGCCCCCGCGCATTTCGGTGGTGGTGCCGGCCCGCAACGAGGCGGGCAACATGGAGCAGATGATCGACCGCATCCCCGAAATGGGCGGCGGAACCGAAATCATCTTCGTCGAGGGCCATTCCACCGATGACACCTGGGCTTCAATCGAACGCGCCATCGCCGGACATCCCAATCGCTGTTGCAAGCTGCTCAAACAATCCGGCAGGGGCAAGGGCGACGCGGTCCGATGCGGGTTTGCCGCCGCCACCGGCGACATCCTCACCATCCTCGACGCCGACCTCACCGTTGGACCCGAAGACCTCCCCGCGTTTTTCGAGATACTCCGCACCGGAAAAGCCGATTTCGCCAACGGCGTCCGCCTCGTCTATCCCCGCGAAGAAAGAGCCATGCAAATGGCCAATCTCATCGGGAACAAATTCTTCGGCGTGGCCTTCTCCTGGCTGCTCGGCCAGCGCATCAAGGACACGCTGTGCGGCACCAAGACGATCTGGAAAAGGGATTACCAGCTTTTGGCCGCCAACCGCGCCTATTTCGGCGATTTCGATCCGTTCGGCGATTTCGACCTCCTCTTCGGCGCCGCCAGGCTCAGCCTCAAGATCGTCGACGTCCCCGTCCGCTATCGCCAGCGCACCTACGGCCAGACCAACATCCAGCGTTGGCGGCACGGCCTGATCCTTTTGCGGATGGTCGCCTTCGCCGCGCGGCGAATGAAGTTCATTTGATGAAGCTCCGATATGACGACACCCACCAAACCCCCGTCCCTGAAACTCCTCCGCCGCGACGAATACGTCGGCGTGAACGACCTAGATCCCATCCGCTTTTACCATTGGCCGATCATCGGCGCGATGTACCGGCGGCGCGTGGAGCTGTGCCTGGGCGAATGCCGCGGCGGGGAACGAATCCTGGAAATCGGATTCGGAACCGGCCTGACGTTCATGAATCTCCACGACACGTACCGCGAGATTCACGGGCTGGACCTGACCGCCGACATTTCCACCGTGCAAGCCGCCTTCGCCGCGCGGCACGTCCAGACCCAGCTTCGCCAGGGCAACGTGCTGGAGATGCCGTACGAAGACAATTTTTTCGACACGGTCCTGCTCATCAGTATCCTGGAACATTTGAAGCCGGACGAGCAATTCAAGGCCTTCGCGGAGATTGAGCGGATCCTAAAGCCTGGTGGCCAAGTGGTTTACGGGGTACCAATCGAGCGGCCGCTGATGGTTTTCATGTTTCGCATGCTCGGCTGCGACATCCGCAAAGAGCATTTCTCAACCGAGTTGGACGTCTCGTTCGCCGCCCAGGAGAGGTTCCAAAAGGTGCGTCTGATTCAGATGTCCAGCCGGCCTCCAATTTTCGGGCCGGTGTACGAGATCGGCCACTTTCTGAAGGCCCAATCCAAGTAGCCGCATCTTCTTTCCCGTTCTGCCCCTCTCGGATTCTTCTTGCGGACCCGAAGGTGCGATCGTATCGTGAAACGCGGTCAACCGTGGGCCTATCAACCATTCAGATCGGGGTGATTCTGCGCCGCGCGGGCCACTACGCGATGGCGGGTGGGTTCGTCCTGACGGCGGCGGGAATCGCGTATCTGATAAATCCGCGCATCGGCGAAAGTACGGCCTCGCTATTCTTCGCCGCGGTCGTCCTGAGCTCGTGGACGGGAGGATTGGGACCGGGGCTTGTGGCCACGGCGCTGGCGGCGTTTCTGGCGGGAGACTTTTATCGCCTGAATCCGGTGGGATCGCCCGGATTCGGGTGGGATGACTGGCTCCGTGCGGCCGTGTTCGTGGTCGTGGCGGTGATGATCAGTTCCCTGACCTCACGGCGTCGCCGCGCCGAGTCGGCGCTGCAAAAGTCGTACGACGAACTGGAAGTGAGAATCCACGAGCGAACGGGCGAGTTAAGCCGGTCCAATGCCCTCCTCCGCGAAAGCGAAGAGCGGTTTCGCCTGCTGGTCGAAGGCGTCGCCGATTATGCCATCGTCATGCTCGATTCAACGGGAAGAGTCGTGAGCTGGAATCCGGGCGCCAGCCGTATTTTCGGTTTTTCCCAAAATGAGGCGGTTGGCCAGAACGCATCGGCGTTCTATCCGACCGAAGACACGACGCGCGGCAAGCCTGGGGCGGACCTGCTCGACGCCGCGCAGGTGGGCCGCCACGAGGACGAGGGTTGGCGCGTCCGACACGACTCCAGCCGATTCTGGGCCAACGTCATCACCACCGCCCTGCGCGATGAAGCGGGAAAGCTCCGCGGCTTCGCCCAGATCACCCGCGACGTCAGCGAACTGCGGTCCCTGGAAAAAGAAGTCCTGGAAATCAGCGAGCAAGAACAGATACGCATCGGTCACGATCTGCACGACGGCGTCGGCCAGGAACTGACGGGGGTGGCATTGCTCATGCAGAACCTGCGTCAGCGGCTCGCCCAGCAGGGATTGCCTGAAGAGGCCCAAGCGGCCCGCATCGCCTCACTCATTAACCGCACCCTGGAACAGACCCGCAAGCTTGCCCGGGGGTTTTCTCCCGTGGAAGTCGGCCCACAAGGGCTTGAGACCGCCCTACGCGATCTGGCGTCGAAGGTGCAGAGCACCATGCAGCGGAACTGCGGCGTGAGCTGCCACGGGCCGCTCGGCGTTGCTGACGACGCCGCCTCCCTGCATTTGTTCAGAATCGCCCAGGAAGCGGTCAACAACGCCGTCCGTCATTCAAAGGCCGGGCAAATCCGCATTGAACTGGATACAATCGGGGACACCACCGTGCTCGCGGTGCATGACGACGGCATCGGCATGCCCGCGGCGGGTCCGCGAGGCAAGGGCATGGGAATCAGCGTCATGCAGTATCGAGCCCGGATGATCGGCGGGTCGCTGGAGATTCGAAGCTCCCCAGCCGGAACGTCCGTGATATGCAGAGGTCCGAACATCGCCAGCCATGATTCACCCGCAAGCCGCCGACAGCAAGAAGCGGCCACCATCCTCAGCCCGGCCGCGGTCACGCGTGTTGCTGGTCGATGACCATCCAATCGTCCGCGAAGGCCTCGCCGCGCGGATCGAAATGGAGAAGGACATGGTCGTCAGCGGCATGGCCGAAACCGCCGACCAGGCCATCGACCTTATCCAGAAATCCGAGCCGGACATCGTCGTCACCGACCTGTCGCTGTCGGGCCGGCCGGGCCTGGAACTGATCAAGGACATCCGCGCCGCCTGGCCCGCCCTGCCGATCCTGGTCCTTTCCATCCACGATGAGGAACTTTGGGCCGAACGAATCCTTCGCGCCGGCGCCCAGGGCTATGTCATGAAATCCCACGCCACAGAGAAGGTGATGGAAGCCATCCGCCGGGTTTTGGCCGGCGGCCTGTGGCTCAGCGACGACATGAGTTCCGCGCTCCTCGGCCGCCTCGCCCATCATCGTCAGCCGGTTACGCCGGGAATGCCGCTGGCAAACCTCAGCGACCGCGAGTTGGAGATTTTCCAGATGATCGGCCGCGGCCTATCGATCAAGGAGATCGCGCAACAACTGTTTCTCAGTTCCAAGACCGTCGAGGTTCATCGCGAGCACGTCAAGGAAAAGCTCGGCCTCCACAGCAGCGCCGAGCTGCTCCGCTATGCCGTGATCCACACCCTGGAAGAGCCGAAGTAGCCTGCACATCACACGCACGGCCGGCGAGAAGCCCGCTTGGGGCATGTTTTTGATAATGTTAATACCCATAGGGAAAATCCCTATATCAAAATGGGTGAACGTGGCCGTGACTAAAGGACTGAATCTGATTCTGCTACGTCCTGCAGGGATTACCCTGGAGATTGACCCCGTCGCATCGTGTCGCGTCCGGACTCCAGGGGGGGCCGGATTCGCAGGGTGCGGCGGGCTTTTTTTGTCTTCGTCTTTCGCCCGCTTCGGTTCGTTGTCCCCAGTGCTATTTTCGTCAATACGCTCTGACCAGCTTTGCCTGCGGGTAAGCATCCTCCAGGACTTGCGCGAAATTCTGCCCCGCCGCCGCCAGCGATTCGGCGCACCATTGGCACATCCCGACTCCGTGGCCATAACCGTGGCCATCGTAAAACGTCACCGAATCTGAATTGGGATCGCCGTTGATCTTGCAGAAGCTGCTCGGCAACGTGTTTCCCGGCTGGGCGTCGGCATTCACGGCTAATCGAAGCTGCTCCGCCGGCCAACTGTATTGCACGCCGCCAGTGTCCGTAACCAGCACCCGATTCGGCCGACCATAGCGGTTGAAACCTTGCACGTCGATTCGATAGACGCTGGCCATGTTCAGTTCCGCGATCGGCCGGCCGATTTCCTGGCTTCTTCGCTGCGCCCAGACGTGGAATCGCCGGGTGAGTTCGGTCTTGGCGACCACGATTGGGCCCCAGTTGAAAAATTTGGACGCGTTGCAATTCGCCCCATGCGACTGTTCGGCCAACGGCGGGATATACGGCTCGCCTGGAAACGCATCCGACGCTGCTTGAGTCACGCCGCCGCAGCAACTGCTGAAATATGCGTGAAAAATCGTCCCGTACCCCGGACCGTAGGTGAGAACGATCCCCTGCGTTGCGGCCACGGCTTGGCGGCCCTTGCTCGTTTCGCCGGTTATTCCGCCGTACTGCTGGCTGCGTTCGTCGCCGAAAAGGTCCCACGCGCGTTCCTTCCCGCCGGTGTTCGCCTCGTACAGCGCGTATGTCCGCGACGCAACGGCCTGGGCTTTGAGCGCCTCGATCGGCCAGGTGGGGTACATCTCCTTGGTCACCACGCCGGCGAGATAATCGTCCACCGCGACGTCATTGATGACGTTGAAACGTCCGCCGCCGGCCGGCAGCAGCCGGATGGCGCCTCGGTAATCGACGCCGTTGACGCGAATGGGGCCGCCCGCGGAGGGACTAAATGTCACGACTCCGGCGCGAAGCGATTGCCGGCCGACGTGCCACCCATCGCTCGCCAGCGACGTTGGAATCGTCAGACCTCGGGGAAAATTGAGGGAAACAGCCTGGGAATCCAGGGATATCCCGGGCTCGGGGGCCATCAGGTCGACGCGATCGACGCCCTGAAGCAGCAGCACGCGTATCCGCGGCGAGGTGCCGGCGATCGGCGTGGTGGAGGCATCCTGGCTGCATCCCGGCGGAAGCAGCAGGGCCAGAACAACACACAAAAACAAAGTGGATCGCATCAGGGCCTCCTTGCCGTGATTGCGCGACAGACAGTACCGCTATTCTTCCAGCTTGCGCAACGACATGCTGAACGTGGCAAGCTGTTGCTTGATTTCGTTCAAGCTGGTCTGTCCGAAATTCTTGCAGCCGAGCAACTCGTCTTCCGTGCGGGCCGCCAACTCGCCCAGCGTGTTGATGTTCAGACGCTGGAGCGCTTTTCTGCTGCGGACGGAAAGTTCCATGTCGGCGACGTTCTTGCTGAGGATTTCCGGCGGGACGTTTCCGGCGGCGGGAGCGGTCCGGCGAACGGCGGTCTTGGATTCGTCCGCCGCCTGACCCAGTCGAAGGCCCTTCTGCGCCAACAGCGCCTTGATCTCGCTCAGGCTCGTCTCGCCGAAGTTCTTGTAACTGAGCAGTTCCTGCTCCGTCGTCTTCAGCAGATCGCCCAGCGTACGGATGTTCATCTTCTTCAGGCAATTCCTGCTGCGAACGGAAAGCTCGAAATCGGTGACCGGCACGTTGAGCACGGCGGTGCGGCGATCCCCGCGGCCGTCGAGGTCGTCGTCATAGTGCATGCTGCGCGCCGATTCCACGTCCTTCATGTACAGCCGCGCGCGAACGTTATTCGGGTCCGTCCGCAGCACCGCATCCAGGCACCGATGCGCCTCGTCGTAATGGTTGTTGTCCTCGTAAAGAATCGCCAGGTTCATCAGGGCGTTCAGATGCACCGGGGGGCTGGTGCAGATTCGTTCGTAAAGCTCGATGGCCTTGGCGTCCTCGGCGCGGCGGTCGTAGAGCACCGCCAGATGGAATGCCGCCTGCTCGTGGTCGGGATTCTCGTTCAACGACCGTTCGTAAAACTCGATGGTCTTCTCGTGCAAGCCTTGTTGCTCCGCCTCCAGACCACGTCGATAGTATTCCTCGGCCGCACGCTCGTTGATTGACGACACTGAAGCTTCGCTCATCTTATTGAATCCAGTCCGTGATAAAGCCGTGTAATTCCGCCGGCGAAAACCGGGCCGGCTACGGGGGCTGCCGTAATACTAGTTGCCCGGCGGTGGGCGCGTCAACCGTTGCGGGGCTTGCCGACGACTTACCGCCAGGGCCCTTCAAGGGTTCAAGGGTTCAAGGGTTCAAGGGAGAAAACGTTCATCTTGAACTTTTGAACCCTTGAACCCTTGAACGCCGTCGCCAAATGCGAAGGCCATGAGACTTCCCCCACGTTGACTCCCCTTGGCGTCACTTCTATCATCCCCCTACGAACGATCGAGGAGATAGATATGGCAGGCGACAACGTGGTTCAGATTACAGACGCGAATTTTGAGCAGGAAGTTGTTCAATCGAAAACTCCGGTCTTGGTGGACTTTTGGGCGGAATGGTGCCAGCCGTGCAAACGGCTCGCGCCGACCATCGAAAAACTGGCGACGGATTATGCGGGAAAGGTGAAAGTGGGGAAGCTGGACACCGACGCCAATCACGCGACGGCAAGCAAGTTCGGGATCAGCGCGATCCCGACGGTTCTCGTATTCAAGGGCGGCCAGGTGGCGCAGAAATTCGTCGGCCTGCGTGGGGAAAAGGATTTCCGCGAGGCGCTGGACGCGGCGCTGTGAAGCGTCGCGCGGCCGCGAATCAGATCGGATGAGAGGCAGCGGGAGTTGCCGCGGCGGCGATCTCATCCTGGCAATGAATCAAATGACATTCATAGGCATCGACAAGCGCTTGCCAGCTCGCGTCGATGACGTTCCCGCTGACTCCGATGGTACCGAAGGCTTCGCTGGAGCCGTCGGCGCGTTGGCGGCGGCATTCGACAATGACGCGGACCTGGGCGGCGGTTTCGTCGTTGGAGTTGATGACGCGAACCTTGTAATCGATCAGATGCACGGATTCGATCTGCGGATAATGGCCGCGGAGGCTCGTGCGCAAGGCGTTGTCCAGCGCGTTGACGGGGCCGTCGCCCTCGGCGACGTGATGTTCCGGGTGTCCGTCCACGCGGAGTTTGACGATGGCCTCGGAAACCGGCTCGTCGGCGTCGTGCTTGAAAATCGTGACGCGATAGTGATCCAGGTCGAAGAATCGGGTGTATCGGCCGATCTCCTTGCGGACCAGCAACTCGAAGCTGCCGTCGGCGGCCTCAAAGTGATATCCGGCGTTTTCCAGGTCCTGGACTTTTCCCAGGAGCCGGCGAAGGACGGCCTTGTCCTTTTCGATGTCGAACTTGTGTCCGATCTTGGCGGAAATATTGCTGGCGCCTGAAAGCTCGCTGACCAGGATTTTGCGGGTATTGCCGACGGCGTCGGGAGAAACGTGTTCGTAGGTGGCGGCGTGCTTCTGGACCGCGTGGACGTGCATGCCGCCCTTGTGGGCGAACGCGCTGGCGCCGACGTAGGGCTGGCCGGAGACCGGGTTGAGGTTGGCGATCTCGTAAACGAATCGGCTCACCTCGGTGAGGCGTTTCAGCGAGCCGGGGCGGAGACAATCGAATTTATATTTGACCTGTAGATTGGCGATCAGAGCGATCAGGTCCATGTTTCCGCATCGCTCGCCGACGCCGTTGATCGTCCCCTGAACGTGATCCGCGCCGGCGGCGATGGCAGCATGGGCGTTGGCGACCGCCAGCGCCGCGTCGTTGTGCGTGTGGATGCCAAGTCGGGCCGAGGTTTGTCTCCTGGCCTCGGCGACGGCGGCAGCGACTGACTCCGGCAGACTTCCGCCGTTGGTATCGCACAGGACCAGCACCGCCGCCCCCGCCTCCTGCGCCGCATGAAGCGTCTGCAATGCGTAATCCCGATTCTGCACAAACGCATCGAAGAAATGCTCCGCATCGTAAATGACTTCCCGGCCCGCGGAACGAAGAAAGCGGATCGAGTCGGCGATCATCGCCAGGTTCTCTTCCAATGTGACCGACAGAACGTTCTGAACCTGAAACTGGCTGGATTTGCCGACGATGGTGACGACGGGGGTTTGGGCGTCCAGGAGGGCGTGCATGCCGGGGTCTTCATCGGCTTTCATGCCGCGGCGGCGGGTCATGCCGAAGGCCGAGATTTTGGCGCTTTGGAGCTTGAGGCCCTTTACGTCGCGGAAGAACGCGGCATCCTTGGGATTGGAAAGCGGAAAACCGCCCTCGACGTAATCGACGCCCAGGAAGTCGAGCTTCTGCGCGATCTGGAGCTTGTCCTGGAGTGAGAGATTGAAGCCTTCGCCCTGGGTTCCATCGCGGAGCGTCGTGTCGTAGATTTCGATGCGTCGGGATTGCATGGTCGTGGTCTATAAAAAAACTCTCGGCATCAAACAAAAAAACCCTGCCATCGGGCGGGGCTTGTGGTCTATTCACGTTGAACCATCGGCCCTACCCGGATTGTCGCGGGCTAATAATGATACGGCCGGCAATGGTGGAGGAAAATAACATTTGAAGAGATTGTATCGGAAAACACGGGGACGTCAATTGCCGATTGCCAATTGCCGATTGCCGATTGAAAAATGAGAAGATCGTGGACTCCCGTATTCCAATCGGCAATTGGCAATCGGCAATTGGCAATCGGCAATTTGCTACGCCTGGATCGGCTGGCGTTCGTCGGCGGGCCACCACCAGCCGAGGTTCGGGTCGTGGCCGACGGCGATCTTGAACCCCAGCCAGGCGGCGCAAACGGCGGCTGCGTGGTGCGCCTGCTCGGGGGAATCGAACACCTGTTCGATGCTCTTATGGTTTTTGGGATTGCCCCAGGCCCTGAGAAAACTTCCGACGTTGTACAAATGCAGAATCTGCTGCAGGGGGAGCGCGATCTCAGAACGCATGATGTCGATCAGCGGCACATCAAGGACGGGATTGTGAACTGACATTGGGCCTCCTTACCCGTATTTAATTCGCCCGGCATCCAATGCCGGACGAATCGCGGCTGGCATCACCGCGGAAGTTCAAAAGTTATCCTCAGCATCGGCAATGTCAATGCGCGACGAGCAAAGGAAATGACAAATTTCAGGCCGGACGCTTTGATTGACGGAAGATTGCGGCGTTGTAGAGGAATATGGCGGCGATCAACAAAACCAAATACGCCAGACCGGGATACAAGCCACGTGACAGGCTCTGCAGCGTCGGATCGGAATTCGGATTGAACCGGCACATGATCTCGACCAACATCGCGCAGCAGGAGAGGCAAATCAGCCCGCCCAGAAGAGTCATGCCCAGGCCGAGGGGAATCAGCAACGGAAAAAAGGCGGAGGCCCAGAGGAGATAGCGATTGTTCAAATACGGCATGAGGGCGAAAAACAAGACCCAGGGCGCGTACATGGCCAGGAGGAATCGCCAGTCGCGGCGGCGCCATTGGACGGCGGCGGCGATGGCGCAGGCAACCAGGCAAATCGCGTAGAGCGAAACGAGCACGGTTCGCAAGTCTGTTTGCAGGTCATGGCCAAAGGGAAGGGGAAGATCGACCGGGGTGTCGCCTTCCCAGCCCCATTGCTCGTGAAGGAGCGCGGCGAGGTTGCTGGTGCCGACCGTGCTGAGCTCCGTGTGCTTGATGGGTCCGTATTCAAACGGGAGAACGAACCAGGCGAGATCGCCGGTCATGATCCGGGGCGTGAGCCAGACGGGCACGACGAAGACGGCGGCGGCGAGAAGTTGAAACACCGGCCGGCGCCAGCCCTTGCGGACGATCAGGAGTGCGGCCGAAATGGCCGCCCCGGCGCAGGCCAGGAGCACGTCGCCCTTGCCGGTGAGCATCCATGGAATGGCGATCAGGGTGATTGCAACGGCGAACCCCGCGACAAGCCGCGCCAGGGGCAGCCAGCGCATTGAAAACAGCGGCCAGAGAACGAATGCCGGCGCGACGAAAAGAATCTGGCCCTTGAGCATCGCCCCCAACGCCAGAAGCGTGCCCGCGCCGAACCACCAGCCGCGCATCGAAAAATAGAGGGCGAAGATGAAGCAGGGCAAAATCCAGGCGTCCCATTGCGGCCAGCAATCGTTCAATATCAACGCGGGATTGAACCAGACCAATAGCGCGGCGACAGCCAGGGGCAGATATTCGCGCAGCAAGTTCAAAAATCCCGCATTACCCGCGGTGTTCGCCATAACGATCCGACGCATGAGCCGAAGGACCAGAACGACGCCCACGGCGGCCGCGGCTTCGCAGGCGGCGTTGAGCAGAAGCAAGGGCCGGTGGAATTCGTAGCTGGTGTTCGGGTCCCACTGATCGCCGTCCTCGAAATGGCGGTTGGCCCACTGCGCCCAGACCGTCACGATCGTGAGCCGGAGCGGGCTGTAATCCAATCCCATGGTCTGCGGGGGTTCATCTCCGTAATCCGCGCGGATCTGACGGTACGTTCCCAGCAGGCCAGTCCGATCGGCATAGGTTCCCCATATATACGCATGCTTGGCGTCGCCTTGGAAATGCATGTTTTCCGTTTGTGTCCAGGCCCAATGGCGCAGCTGCACGCCGGCACGGAAAACACAGGCCGATAGGGTTAGAAGGACGATCCAGACCGTCGCGAGCAAGGCCAGACGCCGAAGGCGTTGGTATCGCGGGCCGGCTGATTGATCGTTGGTAACTGGAACTGTCGTCATCGAAACCCCGCAATGGCGAACATTCACTCGATCAATCTCCCGCCCCGGCAAGAGTTTTACCCGCGGAGCGTTCGGAGGCAAGGCCTTGGAAAACAAACTCATCCGAATTTGAAGCTGGCCGGCGAGTCCGTGGCACACTGGTACAGATTCACCGCGAAGGAGCGAAGACGCGAAGGTGCGCGAAGAATTACCATTCATTCTTCCCATCCGCCGCGGAGGCGCAGCCCACCGCGTCAAGTCGCGTCATCCGCGGTGAGTCTGAATTTTTCCGGTTAATGGTCATCCTAAAACTACGGTTGCAGAATCGGCGTTGGGGTGGCGTCTACGAAATCCCCGTTTTCGATAGCGCCGCGGGGGGTTTTGTTGACGTTGACGGGGGGACCTACTTGAAAGAGCATCGGTCGGGCATTTTGTCGCTATTTGAAAGGAGATTGAACCACGGATTTCGCGGATAACGCGGATAAGAAACTGGATGAGTTCATTATTCCCATCCGTGTCAATCCGCGTAATCCGTGGTTAATCCGAATTTGCTCGCTTTAATGGTCGTCCTAAAACTACGGTTGCAGAATCGGCGTTGGGGTGGCGTCTACGAAACCCCCGTTTTCAATAGCGCCGCGGGGGGTTTTGTCTACGTCTACGGGGGGACCCACTTGAAAAAGCAGCGGTCGGCCATTTTGGCGGTGTTCCCGATGGACGCATTCGGACCGGAATGGCGGATGGTGGATCGACAACAAAAAATGAAGGTCCCTCTATATCTATAGCGGGGAGGTGAAGGTTTTGGACGGGTTTTCTGGAAAGCGCGGATTTTTGGGAATTAATTTTTTGGCGGGCAGCCCGGATGTGGGGAAATGGGCGGGATTGATGATTTGCAAAATGAACAACGGAAGACGCAACGCTGGCTCCGTCTCCGACCCCAACGGAAATCGCCGGTGGCCTTTTGGGCGATTTTCAGCCGTCCATGGAAATCTTGAATGGCCCCTTGTCTTCGTGCCAACAAAAAGAGAAGGAAATACGTCCCCTGTAATCAATTGGATAACCAAGCCTTGAAGATGGAAAGGTCGCTCATTAGTCTTATGTTCAAACGCGATGTGCGGGAATGGTTGACGCGATGATCATCGGTAACCTATTTACGCTTCTAATGTGTTGCAGGACGACCGAGGATTGCCAACGCCAATGCCGCAAAACTTTTCAACCCCCGATTTGTCCCAAACGCGGCTAGGAGTGAGTTTCTTCGAACAGCCGGCGGTGGACGTCGCGAAACAGTTGCTCGGCGTCATCATGAACCGCCGGCTCGGCGGGCAAATTCTCCGGGCGCGAATCATCGAAACTGAAGCCTATCTCGGTCCGAAAGACTTGGCGTCCCATTCCTCCAAAGGCCGCACCGCCCGCACGGAAGTCATGTTCGGCCCGCCCGGGCGCGCGTATGTCTATTTCATCTACGGCACGTACGACATGTTCAACGTGATTGTCGGAGTCCCCGGCGAAGCCGAGGCGGTGCTCTTCCGAGCTGCCGAACCCCTCGACGGCTGGCAAGCCGATCTCTCCGGCCCGGGAAAACTCGCCCGCGCGTTTCGGATCACCCGCGCCGACAACGCTTCGGACCTGACCGGAGACGAAATCTATTTCGAATCGGATCCCGATTACCGCCCGCGAATCTTGAAAACCAAGCGGATCGGCGTGGCCTACGCCAAGCACTGGCAACACCGGCTTCTGCGTTTCATCGATGCAAAGAGCCCCGTCGCCGCGAAGTTGCGGCGATGAGACCGCGAATTAGGCAACCGGATTGATTAAAGGGAGCGTAGCGGACGTAGCTCTTTTCCATGGTTTAGATCCGTCGCCTTTGGCTTTTTGAGCCGGCTGCGCGGGTCCACTCTCGATGGAAGTTGACGGCAACCTTGAGCGTTCATTGGCACGTCCCATACGACCGCGAGCCATCGCTTGCTTCACCATGTTTCCCTCGGACTCGATCATTGGCAAGTTCACCGTCTCCAGCGACCGCAGCGCGTCTGCGAAATTTTTGAACGCCAAAAATGCCTCACGTCCAACTACTCCGCATGCCGCAATATTGGACGCCTCGCGTTTTCTGCTGCCAAGTTCCCGTTGAGGCGAACGATCGAAGATAACGTCCATTTCGAAGCGGCCAGCCTTGCTGCGGAGAATCATACATCGCGGAGCGGCAAGCGGTCACGTTGGAGGTCGGGTAAGACGCTGGTTCGGAACGCCGTGACGAGGGCCAAACCCCACGGCAGCGCCGTGGGCGTTCGGGGAAGGGCATGTGGAATTGAAGCGGGCTCTAATCCGCTGGCGGGTTGTGGGCGTGGTCGTGGAGATAAAGTCTGACAAAATCTCGGCACGGTGGGAGTGGTTGTCCGCCATTCGGATGGCTGCGCGATGAAACGGTGGTGGGCTTTGGTCATTTGTCATTGGTCGTTGGTCACTTGTTGAAGTTGGCTTCGATGGGTGTGGCGAGTTTTCGGGGTGTCGAAGATCGGCCGGGGGACCGGCCGGCTCGGTTTTGAAATTGAGTTGGGGGGGCCACGGGGCGGTTCTTGTTGGCGGGATATCTGGGCATGGGCTGAAGCCTCGCTTTGCCTGTATGCGCTTGACACCCCGCGCTCGCTGGCCTAGTTTCCAAGCGTGGGCGCGTTGGACTCAAACCCCTGAAAGGCTGAAACTCCGTGATACCGTTGCAAGAGCAGAATACGTGCGTCATCGGGCTGCAATGGGGCGATGAAGGGAAGGGGAAAATCGTCGATTTTCTGGCGGAACGGGCGGATGCTGTAGTCCGGTATTGCGGCGGGGCCAATGCGGGACATACGGTCCGGATCGGGGCGGAGAAATATTCGACGCATCTGCTGCCCGTGGGCGTGCTGAGGGCGGGGAAGATGAACGTCATCGGCAATGGGGTGGCGCTCGATCCGGCGGCGCTGTTCCGGGAGATCGACGAACTGGCGGCGCGGGGGATCGCGGTGACGCCGGCGAATTTGCGGATCAGTTACAAGACGCATCTGGTGATGCCGTATCACGTGCTGGAGGATGGAGCCAGGGAGCAGAGTTCGGAGGGTACGGCAATCGGGACGACGCGGCGGGGAATCGGGCCGACGTACGCCGACAAAATGATGCGGGCGACCGCGTTGCGAGTGGCGGATTTGTTGGATGAAGAAAAACTTCGCCATCGGATTGCGCGGGTGGTGACGGAACGGAACAAGGTTTTGCGGGTTCTGTACGATCTTGAGCCGCTCGACTGGAAGCAGGTGTTCGAGCAATACCGGGATTTCGGGAGGCGGATTGGGCCGTTTGTGGATGATACGACGTTTCTGCTTTTGCAATACGCGCGGGAGGGAAAGCGGATTGTTTTCGAAGGGGCGCATGCGGCGCTATTGGACGTGGATCACGGGACTTATCCATACGTGACGAGCAGCAATTGTTCGGGGCTGGGAGTTTATACGGGAGCGGGGGTTCCGCCGCAGATGGTTCAGAATTTTCAGGGCGTGGTGAAGGCGTACAGCACGCGCGTGGGTGGCGGGCCGTTTCCGACGGAGCAGGACAACAACACCGGCAACTACATCCGCGAGCGGGGCAACGAATACGGGACGACGACGCGGCGGCCAAGGCGCTGCGGGTGGTTCGACGCGGTGGCGGCGCGATATTCGGCGGATCTGTGCGGCGTATCGGCGGTGGCGGTGACGCTCCTGGACGTGTTGTCGGGTTTGGATCACGTGCAGGTTTGCACGGCGTACAAATATCGCGGCACGCATTTGCCGTATTTTCGGGCCGACATGGACGTCCTGGCGGAAGTGGAGCCGATCTACGAAACGTTGCCGGGGTGGCGCGGCAATATATCGGGGTGTCGTAAATTCGGCGAGCTTCCGGCGGAGGCGCAGCAATACGTCAAGCGAATCGAGCAGCTCATCGGCGCTCCCATCAACATGGTGAGCGTCGGCCCGGAACGGTCGGCGACGCTGATGCGGTAACGCTGACCTGAGGAAGATGTCGCTGTTGTCGTCATCCGAGTTTTATTGCGAATCGGAGCGTCTAGTGAAGATTACCGCGAAGAAGCGAAGACGCGAGTTTGCGCGAAGGAATATCAGAGATTTTCAAGGGTTTTCATCACCCCACGGTAGCCCTCCCGCCTGCCATCATATTAATTTTTGTCTTTTCACCCCATTTCATTGATTTTGTGTTTCTCAAAATGGCAGAGTCCGGCGATACTATCGCTGTTGCCGAACTGGGATCGGAGCCGATGGATGTAGGGTAGGGGCAGGGATCCCGCGGTTGGGTGATGTCCGCACGGATGCGAGCCATGTCTTTACAACCGGACCTGCGTAAACGACTTGAAGAGGTCCTCAGCACGCTGGATGACCAGGGAATGCTGGGACCGAGACTCACGGGGGATGCCGCGCGGTTGTGGAAACGCATCGGCCGATTCATCTCCATGAACCTGATCGGACCTCCAGTAGAGGAGGACGCGCTGGAACTGGCGTGTTACGCGCTACAGCTTCCGCCGCGGCAGGGAAGGGGCGTGATCGCGGGCCGGCTGGGACGCACGAACCTCCGCGACCGGTGCGAGCAGGGGGCGGAACTGCTGGTGAGCGTCCTCGGCTCGGAAATTGACGAGAGTCTGCTGGATCGAACCACCCGGCTGCTGCATGAAGTTCCGCACCGTTCGCCGGTCATCGACGAGGCAAAGGTCCTGGCCGATGCGCTGAACCTGGAAGATTTCGGCGTGATCGGGTTGATTGTGCAAACGGTGCAACTGGCGTTGCAGGGTGAGGGCGTGAGCGGGCTGGCGGCGGCGGCGGAAAAACGGGAGGAATATGGATATTGGGAGGCGCGCATCAAGGATGGATTCCATTTCGAGCCGATCCGAGCCATCGCTAACAAACGATTGGCCAGCGCCCGCAAAGTCGCCAAGATGCTGGCGGATGAACTGGCGGAAGACCAGTCTTGATGCGAAGAGGCGCCTTGGTATGGGCGCAACTTAAAGAGTTTTACCGCGAAGGCGCGAAGAAGCGAAGTTACGCGAAGAAAACAAGAATTGAATTTCTTCGCGTAACTTCGCTTCTTCGCGCCTTCGCGGTAACGTATTTGAGGATAAGCGATGGAGGGGCGAAGCGGTGCGAAGCTTGGAGAACATCGGCCGACAACTGCTGTGCGCCGGGTGGGTGGCGCCGATGATCCGGGCGCCGATCCGTGATGGGGCAATTCTCGTCGATCGCGGACGAATTCAGGAACTGGGGACGCGCGAGCAACTTCTGGCGCGGAATCCCGAGGCGGAGATTTCTGATTTTGGATCAGCCGTGATTCTGCCGGGATTGGTGAACGCGCATACGCATTTGGAATTGAGCGATTGCCAACCCGGCCCGCGGCCGACGGGGGGATTTGCAAACTGGCTGGTGGGGATGCTGCGGCGGACACGGATTTCAGCGGAAGAAATGGAGCGGGCGGTAACGGGCGCCGTTGCCATCGGCGTCGAACAATCGCTTCGCTTCGGAGTGACGACGGTCGGCGACATCAGCCGGCAATGCCGGCTCACTCGCGGGCTGTTGCGCCGATCTTCGCTGCGCGTGGTGAGCTTCGGGGAAGTGCAGGCCATGGCACAACGGCGGGGATTGTTGGAGGAACGGCTGTCGATCGCGGCGGAGGAAACGATGGCCGGTCCCCGGCTGGCGGTCGGCATCACGCCGCATGCCCCATATTCCGTGGAACCGGATGGATATCGCCGATGCCTCCAGACGGCCAGGGATCGCCGCATGCCACTGGCCACCCATCTGGCTGAAACGAAGGACGAGGCGACGTTCCTCGCGTCACATTCCGGCCCGCTGCGGGAATTGTGGGACCAATGGCTCACGTGGGACGACTCGGTCCCGAAATTCATCGGCGGCCCGATCCGCCTTGCGCGCGAACTGGGATTGCTTGATTACCCGACGCTCCTGGCGCACGTGAACTATTGCGATGACGATGAACTGAACGTTCTGGCGGCGGGCAAGGCCAGCGTGGTCTATTGCCCGCGCGCGCACGAGTATTTCGGACATCCGCCGCATCGCTGGCGCGAGATGCGCCGGCGTGGAATCAACGTCGCGGTGGGGACCGACAGTTGCGCCAGCTCGCCGGATTTGAATCTGGTGGAGGAGCTTCGGCTGCTGCACCGGCTGACGCCGGATGAGCCGGTCGAGAAATTGTGGGAATTGGCCACGACGCGCGCGGCCCGGGCCGTTGGCCTGCCGGATGCCGGGGCCATTCGGGTGGGAGATTTCGCAGATCTCGTGGGGTTTGCCTGCTCAACGGCCGATCCGCTGCGGGAAATCCTGGAGCGGCCGGTTATCCCGAATTCCGTTTGGATTGAGGGGAATCGGCTTACTCGAATTCCAGCTTAGCGGTATTCTTTCCAGGCCGCATGGAGGGACATCGCTAATGGATGAAGACGCCTTTCAAACTGCCTTGGAGCATCACCGTGCCGGCCGGCTGGCCGAGGCCGAAGCGGTCTATCGTCAAATTCTGGCTGTCGATCCGAACGATGCCGACGTATTGCATTTGCTGGGTGTGATCGCCAATCAGACGGGCCGTTATGACGAAGCGATTGATCTCATCGCTCGCGCAATCGGGCTGGATCCCGACAATTCCGAGGCACATTTCAACCTCGGCAATGCGCTTGCGGACCGCGGCGCATTCGACCGGGCCATCGCTTCGTACGAGAAGGCGATCCAACTCGCTGGGGACTATGCCGAGGCACAACTCAACCTGGGCGGCGTGCTGTTGAAAACCGGCCGGCTCGACGAGGCGATTGCCTCACTTAAACGAGCCATTCAACTGAAGCCCGATTATGCGAAGGCCTACTTCAATCTGGGCAGTGCGCTGGCGGAAAACGACCGGCAGGACGAAGCAATTGCCGCTTATCGCCGCGCCGTGGAACTCAAGCCCGAGTTTGCCGAGGCGCATTGCTTTCTCGGGATCGGATTGATGAAGCAAGGGCAACTTGACGAGGCGATCGCTGCCTATCGTCAGGCGATTCGAGTCAAGCCTGACTACGCGGCAGCGTACAACAATCTCGGCAACGCCTTGAAGGACAAGGGGCAACTGATCGATGCCGTTCATTCGCTTCGGCAGGCCGTTCGCCTCAAGCCCGATCTTGCCGAGACGCACAGCAATCTTGGGAACGCTTTGGAGGCGATGAAGCAATTCGACGAGGCGATCGCCTCGTATCGCCAGGCCATTCGGCTCAAGCCTGATTACGCCAATGCGCACAACAATCTGGGTGTCGCCTTAACGGGCATTGGGCGAGCTGACGAGGCCATCGCCGCATATCGGCAGGCGATTCGGCTCAAGCCGGAAGACGCCAAGGCGCACAGCAATCTGATCTTCACCCTCCATTGTGATCCCGGCTGCGACGGCAGGATGATCCATGAGCAATTGCGCCGCTGGAACGAACAGCATGCCGAGCCGTTCAAGAAGTTCATTCAGCCGCACGCCAACGACCGCAACCCTGACCGCCGACTGCGGATCGGCTATGTGTCGCCGGATTTCCGCGAGCATGTCGTTGGCCAGAATCTGCTTCCGCTGTTGCGCGAACACGATCACCGGCAAATGGAGATCTTCTGTTACGCCAACGTTGCCCGCGCTGATGCGTTGACCGATCAACTGCGGCGCCACGCGGATGTTTGGCGCAACATTGTTAGGCTATCCGATTCCCAGGTTGCCGATCTGATTCGGCAGGAGCAGATCGACATTCTGGTGGATTTGTCGCTGCACACGTTGAACAACCGTCTGTT
>JBEKEC010000055.1:0-34253 GCA_050014015.1 Tepidisphaeraceae bacterium | reverse complement strand
GGAGTCCGGCTTTCTGAATGCGAAAGACCGTGCGAAGCAACCAAATGCGGGCACGGCGAAAGTCGGCGGCCAGCGACCAGGCCACCCGATGATAAGCGGCGTAAAAACGCCGAACTTAGGCAATCCGGGTTAGAGTCGCCGCCAGTGGTCTGTCCCCCGCGGAGTGAGAGACTCCCGATCCGGGACAGATCGAGCCCAAGAAGCCGCCAGTGTTCTGGTAACGGGACGTCGAGCGGCGTGGATCCTAGGAACGGGCTCGGGAAAGCGATAGCCCACGGCCGTCCAGTCGGGACAGTCGGGAAACCGCCATGCCGCCCTATTGGGCGGGCGATCGCGGCGGAGACTGCCGCGATCCAACCGTCTGTATGAAATGGCAGGCAACTGTTGTTTCATGCTGAGCGGACCGAGGCGGGCTCAGGCCCGGGAGCAGGTTGCCTAGAGAATCGGTCCGATACCAGGATTGTCGGCGAAAGCTGATGAAGGCCCATGCGGTGACGTCGCGAGTCACTTCGTGGGCCATCTGGTTTTTAGGGGGGGGTTGCGGGCCTTTCTTATCGCACGCGGATCTCCGCACGTGCGGCTTGGCCGTTGTCCGTGACCACTAGAATTTCATGTTCGCCCGAAGTCGGCTGCCACCATACAGGCTGGCCGCTGGCGCATCCGCCGGCGAGCTGGCCGTCGACGAACCACCATAATTGCCCGCCATCGGGAACCCTGGCTCGCAGCGCCAGGCGTTGCCGATTTGCCGGTAACGATGGATCACGCACGATTTCCTGTCCATTCACGGGAAAGATCAGGGCCGGATCACCGCCGGCATCCGCGGAGAATTCCACCGACGCGGATTGCGCGTCGGCGTGGAACCCCGCCGGCGGGGAAAATCCGGCCCCGCCCGGGTCGTTGGCCGTCAGGATTTTCAGCGCCAGCGGCGCAGCGCTGTCCTGGCCCACCAGCGCATCGGAGCCCGCGCCGTCCGCGTTGCCCAGCCAGACCACCACGGTGCGGCGCGGCGTGACCGCCGCGCACCATGCATCACGATGCCCGCTGCTCGTCCCGGTCTTCCACGCCGGCGACAGCGCCGCCGCCGAGGGGCAAATTCGCTGGGTCCGATCCGGGTCGGCCAGGCAATACAAAACCGCTCTGCAACTTTTCGGCCGAAGAGCCAGGCGAATGTGCGACGGCTCGGAATGTGAATCGGCCGGCAACACGGTCGTCGCGCGGCGATGCTCGCCTTCCCGGCCCAGCGTCGCATAGGCCTCGGCCAATTCCATCGGCGTCACGTCCGCTCCTCCAATCGCCAGCGGCAATCCATATTGCATCGGATTTCTCGCCAGCGTCGCCAATCCCATGGCCGACATCACCCCAACGGCCCGCTCGACGCCGACCTTGGAAAGCAGCGCCATCGCCGGCACGTTGCGGCTCTGTGCCAGCGCATCCGCCGCGAGCATCGGGCCGGCAAAATCCCGGTCATAATCCTGCGGCGCATATCCCGCCCAGACCGTTGGAGAATCACTCACGATCGACTGCGGCGTGCAGATCCCCGCGTCAAACGCAGCCGCGTAAATGAACGGCTTGAGCGTCGAACCGGAAGATCGCGGACGATTCGCCAGGTCGATTGCCTCGCTGCCTCGATCCAGCGACAAGCTGACCGATGCCAGACACTGGGCCGTTTGCGTATCCAGCACCACCACCGCCGCCGCGGTGACGTGCGAAGGCGCAAGCCGGCCCAGCGCATCGGCCGCCTGGGCCGCCGTTTGGCGCTGAATTTTCGGGTCGATGCTCGTGCGGATCGTCCGGCCGGGATTCCGTTGCGCTAGTTCCGTCAAAAATGGCCAGAGCGCCAGCGGGTTTTGGGTGCCGGCGATGCCGTCGTTGGACGCATCCTGCGGCAGGGAATGCCATTTTGCCTCGACCGGTTCGGCCTGGGCCTGGTCATGCTGCTTCCGGTCGATCATTCCCAACGCGAGCATGTCGTCGAGCACCCGGTTGCGGCGGACCTTGGCGCGCTGGGGAAACCGATCCGGGCGATATCCGTTCGGATTCTGCGGCAATCCCGCGAGCAGCGCCGCTTCGCCGAGGCTTAAATCCCCGCAAGGCCGGCCGAAATATCGCCAGCTTGCCGCTCCCGCTCCCACCAGATTTGCGCCGAATGGAGCGGCGTTCAAATAATTCGTCAGGATCGCCCGTTTGCTCAAGCGGCGCTCGATTTGCTCGGCCCGCACCGCCTGTATCACCTTCGCCCAGACCGACCGCCGGGAAGGGTGCCCCAGCCGATAAAGCTGCATCGTGATCGTGCTGGCTCCCCGGCGCGGGCTGCGAGAAAGCAAATCCTCCGCAGCCGCGCCCGCCGCCGATTCCCAATCCACGCCGTCATGCCCGTAGAATCGCCGGTCTTCAATTGCCACGATCGCCTTCAGCAGATGCGGGCTGATTTGATCTTCACGAAGCGGAAGACTCCATTGGCCCGACGCCGCCGCAAACGCACCGAGGCAATTGCCGTCGCGATCCTCGATCCAGGTGCACGGCTCGATCGCCGCGACTGCGTCGGATGGATACGGCATCCACGCCACCGCGGCGCGAAATGCCAGGACCGCCGCCAGCGCCGCGGCACACGCCAGCGCGCAGGCGATAAACACCCGGCGCCTGAACCGGCGGCGCAGGGTGCGTGACACTTTCTGCGAGCCATCTTCTTCCCCTCCCCTGGTACTCCGGGGGAGGGCCAGGGTGGGGGTTTCGTCGTGGGCCAATCGACGTTCCACCCCCACCCCAACCCTCCCCCTGAGTACATGGGGAGGGAGAAATTCTCCGCAGCAAGTGTCACGCACACTGCGGCGGGGCGGCGGGGCGGAGGTTTTGGCTTCCTTCGCCATCGGACGTCACTGCCGAATGCCGGCGATCTGGCCCTGGTCCTTCCAGACCGTGAAGGTTCCCCCGGCGCCGCCGATCGCGCAGGTCGCGATGTCGTACATCGCCTCGGCCCGAACCGGTGGAACGACATAAACCCCCGGCGTCACGGCCCGCGCCAGATACTCGCACCTCGCCTCCCCCGCGTCCGGCATATCTCCCATGATTACCACCCGATCGTCCCGAACGTCCATTCGGTCATCGGCGAACGTGGCAATCCTTGCACCATCTTCCGACGTCGTATTCTCCTCCTTCGCCGTTGTCGCCAGGCGCGAGTTTTCCGCCTCAAGCCCGGCCGGCACTAAATCCTCGATCACCAGGTTTGGCTGACTCGCCGGGGCGTCGATCGTCAATTCAACGCGCACCAGTTGCCCGCTCTGCGCCGAATGATTCGTCAATTCCGCACCGTCCAGCGACAGATATCGCCGCCGGATCGTAATGCCATGTTGCGAATCCACCGGCGCGGCCAGCGGAACGCCCGTTTCCAGCCACGAGACATAGGCCGCCGCGTTCGGCGGTCCGGATACGCGCACCGTGTATTGCGTTCCCACCGCCGGGTCCGGCACGTTCAGCGCCAGCGGATTCCCGCCTTGCGCCTCCGCGAGCACTTGTGTCCCGGACAACAGCCGCGCCGAATCAAACGGCGGGGGACGCGGAACATTGTGCAAATACTTTCCGATCGCCAGCAGCGCGAACGCGGTGTCCTGCGTGCTGTCCCATCCGTCACGTGCTCCGGCGTCAGCCAGCCGCTGCACGAGGTCAGGCAACGCCGCACTTCCCGGCTGGACCGTCGCCAGCGCGTAAATCAGCAGCGCCCGGTCGCGGATCGGCGAGCCGATGTTCCCGCTGTACTGCCGATGAATTCGCGGCAACGGCAGAGAGTCCGGCATCAATTGATCCGCCAGATCGCTTCGCCCCGACAGCATCCACGCGCACGCCAGCAGCAGCCGCGCGTCCGATTTCATCGCCGACTGATCCCGGTCCTCATCCGGTGATGCCTTGGCTGTGGCCAACTCCGCCAGGCGGTCAAGAATCGCCCGCGGCGGCTCGCCCGCCAGAACCAGCACGTACGCCGCATACGCCTGCGTCTCCAATTGCTCCGGATCGTCGGTGCCCGCATCCAGTTGATGCCGAACGTATTGCAGCAAATGCTTATAGAAATCGCCCGGCACGTCGTAACCGGCTCGCCTTGCTTCCACCAGAAAATGAGCCGCGTACACGCTGCCCCACGGCCATGATTGGTCTCCGCCCGGCCACATCGCCAGCCCGCCGTCGCTGGTTTGCATTCCGATCAGGTCCATGATCCCGCCGTCAATTTTGATTTTGATCTGATCGGGATCGAACCGGCTGGGATCGATCTGTCTTCCGATGTCCGCCAGCGCCAGCAACGGAAAACACGTGCTGGTGGTCTGCTCGACACAGCCGTAGGGATACCGATCCAAATAATCCAGTCCCTCCGGCAAGCGCAGGCTGGGCCAGGCGCTGACACGAATGGCGAGCGAGCCGGTGCCCGGCAAAACCGCCGCCGGCGCCGCCACCTCGACCGGCCGCGTCGTGCCGGCGACGGCGTAGCCGCCGAACTGCATCATCGGCGCCGCCGGACGCACCGGAAATTCCAGGTTCTCGTAGAAGTCTTCTCCGTTCATCGCCACGTGCAGCCGGACGTGTCCAACCCCGGCCGCCCGTCCGACGACCACCGGCATGTCGATCTGCTTCTGACCGTGCGCCGGCAAAAACACGCCGGGCAACGCCAGCCGAGCCTGCGCATCATCGCCAAACCCCAGCAACCCCGGCGGCGTCGCCGGACCGGACAGCATTTCCGCCGAGACCGTCGCCGTTCCGCCCGACCCCGTGTTGTTGAACAGCACGACCGGCACGGTAAATCGATCCCCCGGCGCCGCGAATCGCGGCCACGATGATTGCTCCATCACCGGCGAGCGAACGGTCACCGGCTTATCCGATGAGCCCAATCCGCCCGCGTTATACGCCACCGCCATCACCCGCAGCCGACCCTCAAATTCCGGCACGGAAAAGCTCGCCCGCGCCAGACCCTGGGAATCCGTGTGCACCTCCACCCACGCCAGAGACACCGGCTTCACCCGGCGGGCGACGACCGGAGTGATATGCCGTCCGGATGGTTCCCCTTTATCTCCGCCCACGGCGCTGGATTTGTCCGCGCGCGCCGCCTCCGGCATCAGAAGGTCGTAAATGTCCGACGACTCCACGCCGAGCGCCCGGTCGGCCGCGAAGTATTTCAGCGGATCGGGCGTCACGAAATCCGTGAGTTGGCAGATTCCTTCATCGACCGCCGCCAGCGTGACCGCCGTGTTCGCCGCCGGATTGCCGTACGCATCCGTGATGGCGATTCCCACGTCGAGGCTTCGCTCCGGCCGCGATTGGTCCGGACCCGTCAACGCCACGTTCAGCCTTTGATCGGATGGATCGATTCGAACCCGCGTCACGCCGTAAGCGCGATGCGTTTGCCACTTGGCGTTCGGATCGATCGCCCGGATAACCGTCGCGCTGATGAACGCGTTTGGCCGGCACGCCGCGCTTAGACGCACCGGTATCACCACGTGCGTCGAGGGCATCTCGACTACCTGGGTCTGCACAACGTCGTCAGTCTCAACGGCCAGCAGCAGCCGCCCGGCAAACGGGCTGGCGACCAGCACGTTGGCCGTCTGGCCCACCTCAAATGATTGGGATTCACCCGTATTTTCCGACGCCGACGGCCGGCTGCTTGCGTCCCTTCCCGCGGGCAGAAGCCGCACGGTCAGACGTTCCGGATTATCCCGGCTGACGTTGTCATCCCATGGACTGCCGTCCGTCACCTCGAATTCCATTGATGCCATCGCCCCAGACTTTTGGTCGCGGAACTCGGCCACGTACGTTCCGCTCGCCGGCGCCACCGGCGACCAATTGCCTCTTCCCTCCGACAAATGCACCGTTCCCTTCGTCACCGGCTCCAATATCCGCGTCGAGTCATAGCGATAATGTCCATTGCTGAAAACGAGCGACGTGTTCCAGCTTTCCCGGCTCAGCGACGCATCCAACGTAGCATTCGATTGCGACACCGACCCGTCCGGCCGAACCATCGCCAATTGCAACAGGCACGGCGTGCTGGGAACCGCGGAGGGATTTTCGCCCCGGCGCACACCGATATACGCCGGCAGGGCGTCCACCGTGATGCGCTGGGCAACGGTGACGGCCCGCCCGCCCGCCTCGCGGACTCCGGCCGATGCGGTCAGTTGCCATGGGCCCTGGTATCTTCCCGTCCCTTGTTTCCCCAGCGCCAGCGCCCCGGCGACGTCGATCGACCATTTATAATGCCCCGCCTCATCAAGCGCCCGCTCTTCCGTATGCCGCATGGGCTTGGCTTTTCGCGATGGCGCCCCCGATTCCGCCGACTTGGCGACATCGGCCGAATCTCCGAAAGTCCAATCGCTCCAACCCGGCGTCGAAAACGGGATCGGTTCCAACCGGGTTGAAAGTTCCACCGCCAATCCCGCGGCTGGACGGCCGAAAAGGTAATCGCTTTGAATTTCCCCAACCAGATTGCCGTCCGTGACATTGAATCGCGGCGATTGCGAGGAATGATCGCCCGCCGCGCCATCGTCCCCCAGCCCGTCGAATTTCAGCGAAGCCTTCAGCCGATTGGGAATGAACTCCTCGACCTGAAACGTAACCGTCCCAAAAGTGTGGTCGGCCGATCCGGTCTCACCCGGCAGGCCGATCAGCGCCGTCCATTCCCCGGTGGGCATTTGGGGCGGGATCGTCACGTCCAACTTTGCCGCGCCGTCGGCATCCAGCATTACCGCGGCATCTCGCCAATCGTGCAAATCCGGGCGGCGGATCAGCCAACGAACGGGAAAGCTCGCTTCCGGAGTTGCATTGTCGGCGCCGCGAACGATCGCCCGCAGGTGCACCGTTTCTCCCGGCCGGTAAACTCCACGATCGGTGTAACAATACGCCTCGTATCCGTGACGGAGATAGGCCCGGCCGCCGGTATCGCTGTCGCCCATGTCCCACTTGGCGTTTCGCAGGTCCAGCCAGGTCAACCCAGGCCTCTGCCCGCCGGCCGGCCGGGTGCTGGGGGCGTCCGGTCCCATCGCGGCTATCGGCGGCAACTGATCCGCGAGAATTACCGCCACCGTTTCGTCCTTCGCCGGTTGAACGTTCGAGACCTTCGCCAGTCCCTCGGCATCGGTGATTCCATCGCCCAGCGGCTGGCTCTTGCTGGAAAACACTCGCACCCGCACTCCCGGCAGCGGCGTGGCCGTGCGCAGCGACGTCGCCCACACCACCACCCCGTCCCGCGTCCGCTTTGCCGTCAAACCAATGTCGGACAGCGTCACCACCGCCGATGGTCCGTAATCCCGTTCTTCCGTGTCGTCATCGGCGGGCTCCACCACCGGCCCGGCCCGGATCGGCGAAAGCGTCACGCGAAAGACCCCGTGGCCCGCCCCCGCGGGCAGCAACTCGTCCAGCGACAGGCGTAAATCCTTTACCGTATTCTTCGCCGCCGAAATTTTGATCGTCCGCTGCACCAGCGGGTGGCTGAAGGATTCCGTCTCGTTCCATTCATACCGCGAGGCCGCGTTCCGCCAGCTCACAAGGTTGTTGTCATAGACGCGCGTGATCGTCAGACGGACCGCGTCCACGTTCACCGCGTGGCCCAGGAGCGTCCGGTTGCCCGCGCTGGAAAGATATCCCTGTTCGTTTTCCAACCAGACGCCGCTCTGGCGGTCGGGCACGAATGCCGAAAGATGACCAGGGCTGGGATATTTGTCGGCCTCGGCCGCGCGCGGCGGCGGGGCGAGCGTGACCGTGTATCGCACGCCCGGCTTGAAATCCCCGGCCAGATTGACCATTCCGTCGTCCCCGCCCTCCAGCGTGAAGGCAACCGAGGGATCAATTGATAATATCTGCTTCAGCCTTGCCGGATCGACGTCGTTGTTGAACCGCAAAATCAAGTACGGGCGATCGCGCATCGGCGACTGGGCGCTCAACTCCATCGCCGACAGAGCGCGCTGAAGTTCCACGGTATCGTTGTAATCCCGCGCCAGCCCGAGCGGCCCGCTCTGGCCCGTCAGGCCCGCCGCCAGGCTCACGTTCAATTCCGTGGTCTTGTCATTGTCCACGCGGCCAATGGATTCCGTGATGATCCGGACGGTTCGATCCGCCGCCAATGCGAATGGCTCGCAGCGCACTTTCCGCCCGTCGGACGTCGACGCCCGCAAATGCTCCACCACGTCCGACGGCGTCACGGCGTCGCTGAACCTCATTTCGATCACGAACCGGTCCATCGGCTTGCACGCAACCTGCTGCACGTGCTCGACCGTCAGCGGAGCCGAATCAATGCTCGTGACGGACGGGCCCGACATCGTTCCGCCGCCGCGGCTGCGCAGAAATGAATCCGAAATCGTGAAAACGATCCGTGTCGCACGGGGAAGGTCCGCCTCCGGCGTAAAGCAGAGCGTTCGCGGATCGTCCCAACTCCAATGCCCCGCCACGGCCGGCGTCACCGATCCCGGCGATCGCCCATAGACGCTGCTCGGAACCACGTCAACGTTGAAATGCCACCGCAACGTCGGGCGCGGCCCGGCGGCCGAGACGTCTTCCGGCTCGAACGCCTCCACACGCAATTCCCCATGCTGACGCCATCGCTCGATACGGTCGTACGTCAACCACACGGCCGCGTTGGAAATGGCAAAACAGGCGACAACGATCCAGAACCGACGGCGTCCCGCCGACGAAGTTTTGGTGGACATGGCCAGTCCTCCTTGACTGGGCGAGGGAAATCAAATTACCGGCAATCTTGTACCACGTGAACTTCGCGAAGGCTACGACAGAAGCCATCCGGTGCGGGCGGATCAGGTCTTTCTCCCTCCCCATGTACTTAGGGGGAGGGTTGGGTGGGGGTCGAATTTCGATTGGCCCAAGAAACCCCCACCCTGACCTCCCGGCGCGCCGGGATACCAGGGGAGGGAAAAAAGGGGGCGCTTGCAGAATGTGTCACGCACCCCTGGCCGCATAAGTCGGGGGACGAGCGACCTGCCGCGGCAAAGGATTCTGGAAAGTCAGGCGCGATTCTTGATCCAAAGGGATAATGCGTCGGCCACTCGTGTGATGACGCTGTCCCAATCTCCCCGGGAGGGCTGGCGGAATAATCGCATCGTCGGATACCACGGGCTGTCCCGGCGTTCCAGCAGCCAGCGCCAGTCCGGAACAAATGGCAACAGCGTCCAGACCGGCTTGCCCATGGCACCGGCCAGGTGTACCACAGCCGTGTCCACCGCGATGACCAGGTCCAGATTGGCGATCAATCCCGCCGTGTCGGCGAAATCTTTCAGTTCCTGCGTCCAATCGACAAGCTCCATGCCCGACGGCGGAGTCTTGGTTTCCGCGGCCGCCTCCCCTTTCTGTAGGCTGAAGAAACGCACGCCGGGCACCTGCCCGAGCGGCGCCAACCTCGCCAGCTTGATCGAGCGGCTGCGATCGTTTTTGTGGGCTGGATTTCCCATCCACGCCAAACCCACGTTCACGAGTCGTGATTGCCACAACAGCCGATGATGCCACTTTCGTGCCTCCTCAGCATCGGGGTGCAGATAAGGCACGACATGGGGAATGTTGCTTAACGTCGTTCCAAAAACGCGTGGCAGACTTAATAGGGGACAGTGAAGATCAAAGGCCGGCAGGGGCTGGCCGCAGGCCACGATTTGGCATCTTCCGGCCATTATTTGGAAGAGCCGCTGGAGTTCGGCGTAACATTCAATGATGATTCTCCCGCCCCGCTGGCTCATCAAGGGCAAGTAGCGGATGAATTGAATGGCATCCCCCAAACCCTGCTCGGCATGGAGCAGAAGAGTGCGACCTTCCAATGCGCGGCCGTCCCATTGCGGCTTGGTAAAGTTTCGGGGGGTGGACTGGAAATCCTTGCCTTTCCATCGCCATTCAAATTCATCCCAGCCTTGTTGAAAATCCCCGCGCAACAGCAGCGCGAAAGCAAGATTGGTGTGGGCTCCGGCGAAGTCGGGCCTGAGAGCGATGGCTTGGCGAAAGGCGGTGACGGCTTCGTCGATTTGCCCTCTTTCCCACAGGGCATTGCCGAGATTACTGTGGGCTTCCGGCAAGTTGGGGTTGAGAGCGATGGCCTGGCGACAGGCGGCGATCGCCTCGTCGAGTTGCCCTTTTTCCCTCAGGGCAATGCCGAGATTGTTGTAGGCCTCGGCGTAATCGGACCTGAGGGCAATGGCCTGATGACAGGCGGCAATAGCGTCATCGAATTGCCCCTTGTCGCGCAAGACGACGCCAAGATTGTTGTGCGCCTCGACGAGATTGGGATTAAGGACGATCGCCTGGCGATAGGCTGCAATCGCCTCATCGAATCGCCCTCTATCGTACAAGGCACGGCCGAGAGTGTTGTGCGCTTCGGCATAACTGGGCCGGAGGGCAATGGCCTGATGACAGGCGGCAATCGCCTCATCGAATTGCCCGTTCTCGCATAAGGTAATGCCGAGATTGCAGTGCCTCTCGGCGAAATTGGGATTGAGAGCGATCGCCTGGCGATAGGCGGCAATGGCGTCATCGAGCCGCCCTTTGTCTTTCAGCGCATTGCCAAGATTGTCGTGGGCTTGTGCGTAATTGGGCCTCAGGGCAATGGCCTGACGACAGGCGGCAATCGCCTCATCGAATCGCCCTTGATCGCGCAACGCAATACCGAGATTCCCGTGTGTTTCCGCCAGGTTGGGGTTGAATCCAATGGCCTGTCGAAAGGCCGCGATGGCCTCATCGAGTTGTCCTTTGCATGCCAGGGCACTGCCCAGGTTGCCATGGGCTTCTGCGTAATTGGGCCTCAGCGCAATGGCCTGACGACAGGCGGTAATCGCCTCGTCGAGTTGTCCCTCTTCGCGCAAGGCCATGCCCAGATTGTTATAGGCCTCGGAGTAGTTGGGCCTCAGGGCAATGGCCTGGCGGTATGCGGCAATCGCCGCATCGGATTGCCCGTTATCGCGCAAGGCCATGCCGAGATTGTTATGGGCTTCCGGCGAGTTGGGATTGAGGGCAACGGCCCGACGGATCAAATCCACTGCAAGTTCATTCCGTCCCACCTGATGGGCAATCACTCCCAGATTGTGCATCGCATCGGAATGGTCCGGCTGTTGAACCAGGATCCGCCGGTAAATCTGCTCGGCCTCCTGCAACCGACCGGCCCGGTGGTGTTGCGATGCCAAATCGAAAGCTTGTTGGATCGTGAGTTGCGCCATGCCGTGGATGGAAATATCCGGTACGGATTGGTCTTTGGCAACAGATGGCGATGAGTTGCATGTCGGGAACCGCCTCCGCCTTGACAGGGACCGGACCGCTGGTAGAATTTAACTATCTGGTTGGTTAAGTTATGAAGCAATTGGCCATTCCAAGTCCGGCTGGCCCGAGCCTTCGAAGCAAGGAGGCTCGCGCCGCGATTTTAGCCGCCGCCGGACGCATTTTTGCCAAGTCCGGCTTGGCCGGAGCGCGGACCGACACCATTGCCGCCGCCGCCGCGGTCAACAAGGCGATGCTTTACTATTACTTTGGAAGCAAGCAAGGATTGTACGAAGCGGTGGTCGAGGACCACTTTTGCGAGTTCAATCGCCAGGCGCTGGAAGTGCTCAACGCGCCGGGGCCGGCCCAGGCGGTTTTGCTCCGCTACGTGAGTCTGCACATTGATTTCATCAGTGCGCGGCATCAATCCGCGCCCCTGTTTCAGCAGTTGACGATGACGGGCGGGAAATTCCTGGAGCGGCTGATTCACAGGTATTTCACGGCGCGGGGCCAGGCCCTGGGTAAATTGATCGAGCGGGGGGTGCGCAGCGGGGAATTTCGCCCCGTGGATCGGTTTCACGCCACCATGTCGATTGTGTCCCTGATCGTGTTTTATTTTTCCGCCGCCCGGGTGTTGCAATTGATGGGGCGCCCTAATGCTTACAGCAAAGCGAATTTGAAGCGGCGTAAAGAGGAAGTGCTTGATTTCATCCGCCACGGTCTGTTCACGGATTCGAAAGTTTGTCCGCCATGAAGAAACTCCGCCATGAAGATGCTTAGGATTCCCATCTTGATTTTGATTCTCGCCGCCGTTGCCGGCGGCAGTTACTACGCCAGCGTGCGCCAATCGCGCGAAATTGTTTTGACCGGCATTGTGACGACGAATGAGGTGATCGTCAGCCCGCAAATTCAAGGCCGCTTGCAGCAACTGCTCGTCAAGGAAGGCGACACGGTTACCAAGGGAGAACTACTTGGCCTGATCGAGCCGGAGGTGCAACGGGCCGACGTTGCCTTTTACGAAAGCAGCGAAGGGCAATACACCGCTCAAATCGCGGAAGCCCAGGCCGATTTGGAAAACGCCCGCCTGACGTTCGAACGCGACGGGCCGCTCTACAAGGAGAAGGCCGTATCGGAGCAGGATTACGACCAGGCGCGAGCCGCCTACGAAAACGCCGTTGCGCGCCTGGAATCGGCGAAAAAACAGGCTGAAGCCGCGGGAGCGCAAAAGGACAAGGCTAAGGTTCAACTGGATTACACGAAGATTTTCGCGCCGCTCGACGGCGTCGTCGACACTCGCGCCGCGCTTCAGGGTGAAGTGGTGAATCCCGGCCAGCCCGTTGTCACGCTCATCGACCAGGATGACCTTTGGGTGCGCGCCGACGTCGAGGAGACTTACATCGACCGGATCCGTCTGGGAGACACGTTGGAGGTGAAGTTGCCCTCCGGCGCGGTGCGCCAAGGCACGGTGTTTTATCGCGGCGTGGACGCGGATTACGCCACGCAACGCGATGTCAGCCGCACCAAACGAGACATCAGGACGTTTGAAATTCGCTTGCGCTGCGACAATCGAGACCGCCGGCTCGCGGTCGGAATGACGGCCTACGTCACCTTGCCGCTGGAAAAGCCGTGAATCATGTTGGACATCGAAGTCGAGAATTTGACCAAGCGTTTCGGCGATTTTACGGCCGTGGACGCGCTGAACTTTTCCGTCGAGCACGGCGAAGTGTTTGGCCTCTTGGGCCCGAATGGAGCGGGGAAATCCACGCTCATTCGCATGTTGACGACCTTGGTGCCGCCGACTTCCGGCACGGCGCGCGTCAACGGCTTCGACATCGTCCACGAAGCGAACGCCGTGCGCCAGTCCATCGGCGTCATTCCCCAGGCGATGACTTCCGACCTCGATTTGAGCGCGCAAGAAAACATGAGCATTTTCGCCAAGCTCTACGGCATCCCGCGCGAAAAACGGCTGCGGACGATCAAACAACTGCTCAAGGAGGTCGACCTGGAGAAATGGGCGGATAAGCCGGTGAAAATGTTTTCCGGCGGAATGCGCCGCCGGTTGGAAATCGCCCGGGGGTTGGTCCACGAACCGAAGCTTTTTTTCCTCGACGAGCCCACGACCGGGCTGGACCCCGTTTCGCGCGTCGCCGTATGGGAAATGCTCACGCGCTTGAAGAGTGAACGCGACCTGACGATCCTGGTCACCACCCACTACATGGACGAGGCCGACAAGCTCTGCGACCGCATCGCCATCATCGATCACGGAAAACTCGTCGCGCTCGACTCGCCCCTGAAATTGAAGGCCTCCATTCCGGGCAAAAACGTCCTGGAAGTCAGTTTTACGGGCGCTCCGCAAAATTGGATGGCGACGTTGGAATCCCTGCCCGACGTGGCCGAGGTCATGGCCGATGAGAATATTTACCGCATTTCCTCGCACAACGGTCCGCGCACCACGGTTGCGGTATTGGAAGCCGCCCGGGACGCCAACGCGACCGTGAATTCGCTTTCCGTGCAGAGCACGACCCTCGACGACGTATTCGTGCATTACACCGGCCATCAATTGCGCGACACGTTGCAAGCCCCGACGGCGTCAAACAGCCCGTTCCTGATCGCGCGACCCCAATAGAAGAGGCGATATGCACCGAGTTTGGGCCATCGTTGAACGCGATTTGCGGCGGTTTCGGCGCAGCCCGGTTTTGATGATCGTTTCGATGATCATGCCGCTGGTGCAACTGGTCGTGCTCGGCTACGCATTTGGCGGAAAACTCCAACATCTTCACGTGGGGGTGGTGGACGAAGACCACGGCGTTCCGGCAATCAAATTGAGGGAGATGTGCCAGGCCGTCGCCGCCAACGCCGCCACCTTTGACACCGTTTCCTACAGCGACAAGGCGGCCGCGCTGCGCGATTTGCGCAACGGCAAGATCAACGGCGTACTGAACGTTCCGCCGCAATTCTCGCGCAAAGTTCTGGCGGGAGCGAATCCTCGCATTGCCCTGGTCGAGGACAATACCGATCAATTCTCCGCCTCGGCGCTGCAAGGCAGCGTCGGCGCCATGCTCGTGACTTACAACGGGCCATCCATTCAGCCGCGCGTCACCGCCGACGTGAACCTGTCCGTTGTCGAGATCTATCCTTACGTGCCCTACATCCAGTTCTTGCTGCCCGGCACCATCACGCTGTCGATTTTCGTTTCGGCCATGATTGGCGGAGGCATCATTTTCATAGACGACAAAGCGCGCGGCCTGCACGAAGGCTATCTCGTCACCCCTATCCGTAAATTTGAATTGATTTTGGGTTTCACCCTGGCGGGCGCGGCTAAAGCCATCATCGCCGGAGTTGTTCTCATTACCGTCGGATCGCTGATCGCTGGTATTCCCGATCCGTTGAATCCCCTGCGGATGGCCAGGATGTTGCTGATGGTGGTGGCGACCTCGATGGCATTGATCAGCATGATGTTTCTAATCATGGTGCGCGTGAGCGACCCGCTGGTGCCGCGCGCCATCTTCGGAATGTTGAACACCGTGTTGTATTTCCCCAGCGGCGCGGTCTATCCCACCGAATCGTTTCCAGCCTGGATGAAAGCCATCGCGGTGGTTGACCCATTCACTTATGCCGTGCATGGGTTCAAGGAACTCGTTTTGAAGAATACGGGTCTGGTTGCCATCAACTTCGACCTTGCTTACCTTGCCGGTTTCACCGTGCTGACCCTGGGCCTAGCCACATTGCTCTTTCGCCGGACGCTATAGATTCCGAAATCGGCCGGTCCTCCGGCCGATCTTCCTGCCGCCGATTTCCCAAATGACACGTCGCTGAACTGGCGATACATTCATGGGTCCCAGTCGAAAGAGGAAGCGTTGAAAATGGCGGAACAACTCAAGGCGATTTGATGTCCGATGACGGCGGGAAAAGTTCGGCCCGGCAATCGAATCCGCCACGCGCGGCGTTCGTCCTGGCAATGGCGGCGTTCTTCGCGGTCGCCGTTCACCAGCATCTTTTCCATGTCAACAGCCATTATTACTACGCCTGGACTTGGCAATGGATCCCATCCCGAACGGTCTATCCGGTCATGCTTTCGCTGGGCGTTCCGTTTTTCCTGGCGCAGGCGTTGTATGCGTGGCGGCCATCGGCGGCGTGGGTGGGGCTGCTCATGGTCTCGGCGCTGGCGCTGATGATCGGCGGCGCGTGCGTGCAACAGAATCCGCCCGGCTTTTCCCGCATTCCGGACGTGGTGCAAAGCCGGTGGAGCACCGGGTATTTCGCTTCAGCGGCAATGCTGCTGCACAAGGGGATCAGCGTCCGCCAATTGCTGGCTGGCTATCCCGCCATGCTCAACCACTTCTATCTGCATCCCCGCCAGAAACCGCCGGGACTCGTGCTGCTCGAAATGGGAATCATCCGCCTGTTCGGGCCGGGACAACTGGGGGCGACCGTTTCCGGATTATTGATCGGCGTGGCCGCGAGCTGTTCAATCCTGGCGACGTACGTGTTCATCGCCTTTTTCACGGGCAGCCGGGACAGTGCATTTTTCGGCGCCAGCTACCTCGCCCTATGCCCATCGCTGATCCTGTTTTTTCCGATGTTCGAGCAGTGTTACGCGATCCTGACCGTGACCGTGGCCGTCCTCTGGGGCTTGGCGCTGCTGCGAAATCAATTTCGATATTCCATCGCGCTGGGCGTCGCGTACGCCGTTGCCGGATTTATCACCTATCTTCCCGGCGTGATCGCCATCTTCCTCATCGGCTTCGCCTTGCTCCGCTGGTTCACCGACCCGCAATGCCGGCTGCGGCGAATCCTCACCCATTTTCTAACGTCGCTGGCCGCCTTTACGGCGTGTTACGCGGCCCTGTGGGCTGCCACGCGCTTCAACCCGATTGCAACCATTCGCGAGTGCACCAGACAAGTCTACGTCCTCTGGGACGTTCTGATTAACGTTTATCATTATCCGCACCACTCCCTGCCGGGAACGATTCCCACCGACCTTTATGATTTCGCGCTGGCCTCGGGGTGGATGAGCTTTGTCCTCGCCGGGTTCTATTTCAAGTCCGCCTTCAGACAAGGGCTAACTCCACAATCCCGCGTGGCAATTCTCAGCGTGCTGCAATTCGTGCTGATTGCCTTGACGGGCGCGCTCCAGGTCGAAACCGCCCGCATCTGGATGTTCATGCTTCCCATGCTGATGTTGCCCGTCGGATTGGAACTGGCGAATTGGCGGCCTGGAGCAAGATTGGCGGTGTACGCGGCCCTGCTGATATTGACCGCGGAAATGTGCCAGTCGATGGAGTTTATAACTCCGCAGAAATAGCTTTTTTCCGTTAGCCCCCGGCTTTGCCGGGGTTTTCTCGCGCAAACCCCGGCAGAGCCGGGGGCTGATGGAAAGAGGCAACTACCGCCATTGAACGGTATTGCGTGTAATAAGCTTGACTGAACGGTCACTTCTTGATACCTAACAGAATACGAACACGAATGGAGCGGCCATGCGGAATATGGCGGCAAACAGGATCCTGCTGCGCACTCTTCTGGCTCGGCAACTTCCGGCGGAACGACGCGCTACCGCGGGACGCGATCTTTTTCGCACGGGTTTGGACGCGATGGATGAGCTTGCGCCTCACGGAGCGCTGCGGTGTGGAGCAATTCACGAGTTGCTGTTCGACTGCGGAGGCAAAGCCTCCGTTTCTCCGCCTCAATCATTGGCGCTGATCCTGGCTCGGGCCGCACAAGCGGCGACGGGTGGGGTGATTGTTTGGAGCGATCCCAGGCGCCAGTTGCATCCCACGGCCGTTTCGGCTGCTGGGATCGATCTTCGGCGGATGATCCTGCTGCGCCCGCGAAATGCCGCGCAGGAGATTTCGGCGCTGACGGAATGTCTGCGGTGCAAAGGCGTGAGCGCGACGGTTACCCATCTCGATCGGTTGTCCGACATCGAAGCCCGGCGATTGCAGCTTGCCGCGGAGAATGGAGGCGGCGTGGGAATTTTCCTTCGGCCCAGGTTGAAGGGATCGGCAAGCAACTACGCCGCCGCTACTCGTTGGCTCGTTCGACCCGCGGCGGAAGGCTTTGCCTCCGCGCTGGAAGCGGACGATTCGCAAAGCTGGATCGTCGAGTTGCTGCACGGTCATGGAGGACGATTGGGATCAAGCGTTCTCCTGGAGGTGGATCGTGAAACAGGTGATGTGCGTGCATCTGCCCAATTGGCCGATCGACCGGCTGCGGCGCCGCAGAGCAGAGCTACGGCGTAAAGCGTTTGTATTGGTTGAAACGACTGCCCATCGGCAAATCGTTACGGCAGTCAGCCCCGAAGTTCCACCGGCCGTGCGACCGGGAATGACGCTGGCGCAGGCCCGGGCGCATTGTGCCGACCTGGCGGTCGCCCCGGCCGAGCCGGAAAAAGATCGGCGATCCCTGGAAGCCCTTGGCTACTGGCTGATGCGATTCAGCCCCAACGTGGCGATTTGGCCGCCTTCATCCGCGGAGGCTTTGCCTAACGCGGTTTGCCTCGATGCCACGGGCCTGGAGATGCTCTTCGGCAATTTGCACGCGCTGGCCGGCCGGGTGGACGCGGCGATGAAGCGGTTGGGCCTGAACGCCAACGTGGCGATCGCCCCGACGCCCGGTGCGGCCTGGGCGATGGCGGTTTTCGGCGGAAAGTCGCCGTTGATCGTCAGCGACGAAAATCTCGTCGTCGCTCTTTCACGGTTGCCGCCGGAGGCGCTGCGATTGGAAGTGGAAGGCTTCGCCTCCACGTCGGCGACGGCCCAGTCGTTGCACGCGCTGGGCATCGGCGACATTGGAATCCTGCTGCGAATTCCCCGCGATCAGCTTGTTTCCCGGTTCGGCCCGGCGATCCTTCAGCGCATCGGCCAGGCGACGGGGGCAATTCATGAGCCGCTGAATTGGCTGCCCCATCGCACGCCGATTCAAGCCGAGATGGAATTCGACGGCATCGTTGAATCGCTCCAAACCATTCACCTGGCGCTGCGGCAAGTTTTGGATCGGGTGGTTGAGTCGCTGACCGGCCGCGGGCTGGGAGCGAAGCAACTTCGGATGACGTTGCGCCGGCCATACGCGCCGCCGATTGAAAAAACAATTGGATTGCTTCGCAGCTCGCGCAACGCCGCAAGTTTGTTCATTCTGCTGCGTCACGCGTTGGAGAGCGTGGAAACGGACGACGGCTTCCACGCGGTAGGCCTGTCCGTCATTTCCGCCGAGAGGTTGGGCGATGAACAGACGGCGCTGATCGGCGACGATGCCGGGCGCAACGCGGCGGAACTGGATCATTTAATCGAACGGCTTCGGGCGAAATTCGGCGATGTCGCCGAGTGGGCCGAGCTTGTCGAAGCGCACGTGCCGGAGCTGGCGTTTTCCTATGGTAGGGTGGGCGTACCCGCCCACAGTGGTAAGCAATCGGTGGGCGGGTACGCCCACCCTACGCGTCCGTTATGTCTATTGCCAATACCCTGCAAAATCCCTGTGATCGTGATGCCTTCAGAGAGCCGCGATGGCCAGCCCGTCGCGTTCATGCACGACGACGTGGAAGGCTTCGCCTCCACGCAGGTCCATCGGCTGGTCCACGTTCGCGGGCCCGAGCGCATCGCCGGCCAATGGTGGAATGGATCGGGCAAGACGCGGGATTATTTCGACGTGGCCGACACGGCCGGCAGCCGCTTTTGGCTGTTCCGCGTGATGGAAACCAACCAGTGGTATCTCCATGGAATATTCGAATGACCTGTTAAAAAATTACCGCGAAGGCGCGAAGGACGCGAAGTTGCGCGAAGAAGAAGGGAATATCAATTTGATTTTTTCGCGCAACTTCGCTCCTTCGCTCCTTCGCGGTTCATCTTTTCGTGGAGTGTATGCGGAATTGGACGTGACGAGCAATTTCTCGTTTCTTCGCGGGGCGTCGCATCCGGATGAACTGGTCAACCGGGCCGCTGAACTTGGATATGCCGCCGTGGGAATGACCGATGTCAACAGCCTGGCGGGCATCGTTCGTGCCCATCAAGCCGCCAAGCAGGCGGGAATCAAATTGTGCGTCGGAGCGCGATTGCGATTGACCGATGCGCCGGAGGTATTGGTGTGGGCCGAGAACCGTGCCGGCTACGCCAATCTTTGCCGGATGCTGACGCAGGGCAAACGCCGGGCGGAGAAGGGTTCGTGCATTCTTCGGTTGGAGGACCTGTTGTTGGCATCGGATGGGCTGCTGGCCGCGTTGACCGCCCGGAGCATCGATTCACAGATGCCGGCGACCGATCGTGAAGAATTACAAACCGCCGCGCGGGCCATCAAGGAGGCGATGGGGGATCGGCTGTCGCTGGTGGTTTCGCGCCTGCATGACGGCCTCGATCGGCCCATCTTTCATCAAGTGCAATCCGTCAGCCGCGCTTGCGGCATTCCAATGCTGGCAACCAATCAGGCGCACTATCACGATCCCCGGCGACGGATGTTGCAGGACGTGCTGACGTGCGTGCGCCACGGCTGCGCGATTCAACAAGCGGGGTTTCGGCTTTTTTCAAACGGCGAGCGATTCCTCAAGCCGCCGCGGGAAATGCGCCATTTGTTTGACGACCTGCCGGCGGCAATGCAAAGAACAATCGAGATAGCCGGGCGCTGCGCCTTTTCACTGGATGAATTGCGATACGAATATCCCGACGAAATCGTGCCGCCGGGAAAAACACCGCCTCAATATCTTGCCGAATTGACGTGGATCGGCGCGCGGGGCCGCTATCCCGCCGGCGTGCCGCCGAAGGTGCGCAGCCAGATCGAGCATGAGCTTGGGCTCATCGAGGAATTGAACGTCGCGGCGTATTTCCTGACCGTTTACGATTTGGTGCGTTTCGCCCGATCGCGCGGAATTCTCTGCCAGGGCCGCGGATCGGCGGCAAATTCGGCCGTCTGTTACTGCATCGGCGTAACCAGCGTGGACCCGGATCGGGTGGACATGCTGTTCGAGCGTTTCATTTCCGCTGCGCGCAACGAGCCGCCCGATATCGACATCGACTTTGAGCACGAGCGGCGGGAAGAAGTGATTCAGTACGTCTACGAAAAATACGGCCGGGAACGCGCCGCCATGACGGCGGAAGTCATTACCTACCGTGCCCGATCGGCGGTGCGCGACGTCGGCAAGGCGATGGGCCTGGCTCTGGACACGGTGGACCAGATGGCAAAACGTCAGGACTGGTGGGACCGCGGCGTATTAAATGCTGACAAAATCCGCGAAATGGGATTGGACCCCGACGACCGCACCGTGCGAATGACCCTCCATCTGGCGGGGGAACTGCTGGGCTTTCCACGGCATCTGAGTCAGCACGTCGGTGGAATGGTGATGAGCCGCCGGCCATTGTGCCAAAGCGTTCCCATTGAAAACGCCGCGATGAACGACCGGACGGTCATTGAATGGGACAAGGACGATCTGGATGCCGTGGGCATGTTCAAGGTGGACGTGCTGGGGCTGGGGATGCTCACCGCGTTGGCCAAGGGGATGAAGATGGTCAATGAAACCAGGTCATCGGAGCCGCCGATCGAGCTTCACGCCATTCCGCCGGAAGACCCCGCCGTTTACGCGATGGCCTGCGACGCCGACACGGTGGGCGTTTTCCAGATCGAGAGCCGGGCGCAGATGTCGATGTTGCCGCGCCTGCGGCCCAGGTGCTTTTACGATTTTGTCATCGAAGTGGCCATCGTCCGGCCGGGACCGATTCAGGGGAACATGGTGCATCCTTACCTGCGCCGCCGCGAGGGAACCGAAAAAGTTTCGTTTCCCAAACCGGAATTGGAAGCGGTGCTTGGCAAGACGCTGGGCGTGCCGCTGTTTCAGGAACAGGCGATGAAACTGGTGATGGTGGCGGCGGGATTCAGCGCCGCCGAAGCCGATCGCCTCCGCCGCGCCATGGCCGCCTGGCGATACACGGGCCACATCGAGCAATTTCACCGCGACGTCGTCGAGGGCATGATCCGCAACGGATACGACGAATCTTTCGCCCGGCAATGTTTCGAGCAAATCAAAGGGTTCGGCGAATATGGCTTCCCCGAAAGCCATGCCGCGTCGTTTGCACTGCTGGTTTACGCCAGCGCATGGTTGAAGCGTTATCATCCGGCGGCGTTCTGCGCCGCCATCCTCAACAGCCAGCCGATGGGGTTTTATGCCCCGGCCCAACTCGTGCGCGATGCGCGCGAACATGGCGTGGAAGTGCGATCTGTGGATGTCAATTATAGTGAATGCGATTGCACGCTGGAGGGTGCGTGTCACTGGCCGCAAAGAATTTCCCCCTCCCCTTGTACTCAGGGGGAGGGTTGGGGTGGGGGTCGAACATCGATTGGCCCACGAAACCCCCACCCTGACCCTCCCCCGGAGTACCAGGGGAGGGGAAGAAGAGACAAGCGCACCTGGGGCTGCGGCGGCCCGGCCCTTCGTCTGGGTTTTCGCATGGTTAAGGGATTGCACGCCGCTCACGCGAAAAGAATTGTCGAATGCCGGCAACGATGCGGGCCCTTCCGATCCATCGACCATTTTCACGAAACCGCCGGTTTGCCCATCAGCGCCGTGACAATACTGGCCGAGGCCGATGCGTTCGCCTCTCTTTCAAAAAGCCGCCGGCCTGCGTTGTGGGATGCCTTGGCGCTGCCGGATGATCGGCCGCCGTTGCCAACGGCCAGGCAGGATGATTCGCAAGCGGAACTTCCCCCCATGACGGCGGGCGAGGAAATTTTGGCCGATTACGGCGCCGTGGGCCTGTCTCTCAAAGGCCATCCCGTCGGCATTGTTCGCGCGGAGCTTGCCAGGCGAAAGATCGTCCCCGCCGCCGAGGTTTGGAATCGCCCGCCCGGCCGCTGGGTGAGCGTCGCGGGCGTGGTCCTGATTCGCCAGCGGCCCGGCACCGCATCGGGAATCGTTTTTGTCACGCTGGAAGATGAGACCGGCGTAGTGAATCTCATCATCCGCCCCCATGTCTATGAGCGCTATCGCGCCGCGGCAAGACATGCCGCTTTGCTTCAGGCCGACGGATACATCGAGCGTCAAGGCCGCGTCCAGCACGTGATGACGGTCCGGCTACAGGATTTGAGCGGCGTTCTGAGCGGATTCGTGCACCCGTCGCGCGATTTTCATTAGCAACCCCCGCAAAGCAGGGGGCTAATGGAGGGGGATCAACGTTAATTCCGATCCATTAGCCCCCCGCTTTGCGGGGGTTTTGCGCGGGGGTTCACCGCATGATAATTCCGGCACTCATCCGGCATCCCGCGTGTCGGCGAATGTACTGCCGCCGATTTTCGATTTCCGCCAAATCGAACAGTCGCGAATCGTAATATCCCTCGGTCCAAATCCGTCCGATCGCCAGCGCCTGCCGCATTCGGTTCTTCAGCCGGCCGACCATCGTCGCCACGGAATCAAAACCGTGTTGCACCATCCAATGCAGGTGCCAAGATTCGACGCTGGCATCGGTCAATTGATATTGGAATTCGTCCGCCGCGTCGCGCAAGGACTGGAACAATCGAGTCTGTTGCGCGGGGGTGAACAAGATCGGCCCGCGCTCGCCCATTCGCCGCCGCGCCATTTCCAGCCGGGATGGATCACCGGGCAGGATGATTCCATTCTCGACATATCCGCGAACATCTCCCGGCAGCCAGGCGCCGTAGCTGGTGGTAGTGACCATGGTGGCTAGGAGGCGGGGTTGCATGGAGTAATCGTAATCCGAATAACCTCCGCGCAAAACCCCCGCAAAGCGGGGGGCTAACGGACCGGAATTAACGTTGATTTCCCATCCATTAGCCCCCTGCTTTGCGGGGGTTTTGCGGGGGGTTTTGCCCTTTCCGCCAAAGCCGGTAGCGTATTGCATCATGTGCGGGCGATACACGCTGCGACGGTACGAACTGGCCAGAGCCGTCTTCCAGGCCGTGCGGCAAATGGCGTTTGAGGAATTCTCCGAACTCGACGTCCACTGGTGGAACATCGCCCCATCCCAGCACGTGCCGGTCGTGCGAATGGAGGGCGATGGCGAGCGAGTCATCGCCCGGGCGCAATGGGGATTCGTCCCCGCCTGGGCGAAGGAATTGCCTAAAACGCGCCCGATCAACGCCAGGGCCGAAACCGTTGCCACCAGCGGAATGTTCCGCCAGGCGTTCAATAGCCGCAGGTGCCTGATTCCCGCCGATGGCTTCTATGAATGGCAAGGCGCCAAGCGTCCCAGGCAGCCGTATTTCATCCACCTCAAAGACGATGGCGTCTTTGCCTTCGCCGGTTTGTGGGAGCGATGGAAGCCCGCGAAAGATGCCGAACCCATCGACACTTGCACGATCATCACGACGCAACCGAACGAGTTGATGGGCCCAATTCACAATCGAATGCCCGTGATCGTCGCGCGGCGGAATTACAGCCGTTGGCTCGATTCCCGCATTCCCGGAGATGAAGTCGCCGACGCGCTGACGCCTTATCCCGCCGAAGAAATGGACGCATACGCGGTCACGCCGGCCGTCAACAATCCAAAAACCGACGGGCCGGAATTGATCCGGGCCGCCGACGAGCCCGGATGAGCGCATGGTCGAGTGGGGATGCTCGCATGCACTTGACGCGCGCCCGCCTTCAGCGACGATCCGAATACAACGGATGGCCGTCCGCATGAACCAACCATACCCCATCATCATCCTTCCACCCGATGCCAGCAGTCGCGTCGAGCAAGTCGAGCCAATGGGCACGAAGGATAAGTTTTGGTTCAACCATGCCGATGGCAACTTGTGGTTGTTCAAATACAACCGGCCCGGTCACGGCGATGACTGGTCTGAAAAGATCGCCTGTGAAATCGCCGGGATACTTGGTTTGCCCCATGCCTACGTTGAACTGGCGACGTTCGAGGGTAATCGCGGTGTTGTCTCTCGCAACTTCACGGAGCGCGGAAGATTCCCACTGATTCATGGCAACGAGCTATTGGCCAACATTATCAATCCGCGTTACCCAAAGGGTCAAAAACGCAAAGTTACCGAGCATACCGTCCAAAGCGTCCGGCATATTCTCGATGGCGCGTGGATTACGCCCCGCGTTCTCGATGATGCGTCGGCCGCGTTGGCGAAGGAATATGCCGACATTGCAGGAATCGTCAGCGCCAGCGACCTGTTTGCCGGTTATTTGATGCTTGACGCCCTGATTGGAAATACCGACCGTCACCATGAGAATTGGGCGATCATCCAAGTCGGACGACAATACTGCCTCGCGCCGACGTTCGATCATGCTTCTTGCCTAGGATTCAACCTGTCGGACCCCGAACGGATCGACCGAATGACGCCGGATCGGAATCGCTCTGTCGAAACTTTCGCCGACAAGGCGACGTCAAAGCTGTATCTCACCGGCGCCGACAAACCCCTCACCCCGTTGGCGGCGTTCGCAGAAGCGACGAAAGACCGGCCAACGGCCCGGCGGACGTGGATTGATCGCCTGCGACGCATAGTCGATAAGGACTTTTGGGCTATAGTTGACCGTGTTCCGACCGAGCTTATGTCTAAACCAGCCCGTGATTTCGCGTTTGCCCTTTTGAGGGTGAATCGGGATAGAATCGTACGTCTGGAGCATTAATGCAGACGGCGCAACAGCAACTTCAAGCCCTGTACGTGGCATGGCAACAGCCCGAGACGCGGCGATTTTATCCCGTCGCGCGCTTGGTTGCGGGCGTTGGCGACCTCCCGGGTCTGTATGAATTTGTTTACGTCAGGGGTGCCGAACAAGCCCAGAAGGCGAACTTTGAGCCTTTTCCCGCCTTTCCCACTTTGTCAGAAGTTTATCGAAGCGGGGATTTGTTTCCGTTTTTCGCCAATCGCCTGATGTCCAGCAGCCGCCCGGATTATCCGAGCTATCTGCAATCCCTTGGACTTGATTCGAATGCAGACCCAATGCTCATCTTGGCGCGCAGCGGCGGTGGGCGCGCCACCGACTCTATTGAACTGTTTTCGTTCCCCGCTCGCACCGAGGAGAACGGTGCATTTCGCACATTTTTCTGGATGCATGGTTTCCGCTACTTGGATCAAGGTCAGCATTATCGCATCCTCTCGCTCCAACCTGGCGAGGAGCTTTTCGCATCACCGGAACCAGACAACCCCGTTGATCCCCATGCGATTCAACTTTTGACTGCCGACCACGCCAAGGTCGGCTATGCCCCTCGGTACTTGGCAAATGAGGTAATGGGCTCCCTAAACGCCGGCGTCAACGGTCGCATATTCGTCGAACGTGTTAATCCATATCCAGCGCCCACACAGCAACGGCTGCTCTGTCGGCTTGACGCGTGCTGGCCCAGCAATTTTCAGCCCTTCACCAGCGATGCCTATCAGCCGATTCCCACCGACGCGACGGACTTGCGCCATTGGGCTCAATGGCCCCAAGCGTGATTTCTTCCAGTCTCCGCGTCGCGTTACACCTTCGCCATCATCCGTTATCTTATGGTCGAGTCTGCCGGGCCACGCAACGCACCGGTCTATTCTGGATAAAAAGGAACAGCCGTGAAACCGCCATTTGCGTTTCCATTTCGGCAAGTGCATCTCGATTTCCATACAGGTCCGGCCGTGCCGGACGTGGGGTGCGACTTTGACGCGCGGCAATTTGCCCGCGCGATGAAGGATGCTTGCGCCAACAGCGTCACCGTTTTTGCCAAATGCCATCACGGGCATCTTTACTATGACACCAAACGCCCCGAGCGCCATCCCGGCCTCAAGGCCGGTTTGAATCTCCTGGGCGAACAAGTCGAGGCCCTGCATCGTCAGGGCATTCGCGCGCCCATCTATCTGAGCGTTCAGTGCGATGAATATGCCGCCAACACGCATCCGGAATGGGTGGCTCGCAAGCCGGATGGCGGCCAGGTGAAGGGCGGGGGGGTTTTTGATCCCGGCTGGCAGATATTGGACATGAGCACGCCGTACCAGGAATACCTGGCCGAGCAGGCGCGCGAGGTGTTGAAGCTGTTCCATCCCGTTGACGGGATTTTTTTCGACATGTGCTGGGACCAGCCGAGCACGACGAAGTGCTTTCTGGAACAGATGCGCGCCGGAGGCGCCGATCCCCGCAGCGAGCAAGACCGGCAAAAATATTCTCACGAGTTGGCGCTGGCTTACGTGAATCGTTTCCACGGGATGGTGCGCCAATCCAGCCCGGACGCCACGGTTTACTTCAACAGCCGGCCGCTCGGGAATCTCGCCGAGGAGATCCGCTATCAGGAGCAGGTGGAAATAGAGGCGTTGCCGACGGGCGGATGGGGATACATTTACTTCGCCAAGAACGTGCGGTTCGCCCGCAATTTCAACAAACCCTATCTCGGCATGACCGCTCGCTTCCACAAGAGTTGGGCGGATTTCGGGGGACTCAAGCCGTATCCGGCGCTGGAATACGAAACAAGCCAGATGATGGCGCTGGGCGCGCGATGCAGCATCGGCGACCAGCTTCATCCCCGCGGCGTGCCCGATCCGGCCGCATACGAATTAATCGGCAAGGTTTACAAGCGCGTGGCCGAGCGCGAACCCTGGCTGCTCGGCGCAACGCAGGTCAGCGAGATCGGCCTGTTCCAGGCGCCGGTCGATCCCCGCGGCGATATCACTCGCATCTCCGGCGCCGACGAAGGCGCCACGCGGCTGCTTATGCAACTTAAATTGCAGTTCGACGTTGTCGATGCGGCGAGCGATCTGTCCGGATACCGGCTGCTGATCCTGCCGGACGCCGTGCCCGTCAACGCGGCGCTGGCGAGAAAGTTGGGCGCGTACGTGCGCGCCGGGGGCGCCGTTCTCGCCAGCGGAACCAGCGGATTGAACCCGGCGGGAACGCGATCGCTGTTGCCGATACTTGGCATCAGCCCTCACGGCATGTCTCCCTTCACGACGACGTACGTTCGGTTTGGTGCCCAGATCGACCGAGACGTCCCGAACACCGAGCACGTTGTTTACGATCCCGGCGTTCGCGTCACGGCAAGGCCCGGGACCCAAGTCCTCGCCCGGGTTGTTGAACCGTATTTCGAGCGCGCTTGGGATCACTTCTCGTCGCATGCTCAGACGCCGCCGGACAAGGTCTCCAAATATGCGGCCGCAACGCGGAACGGCGCCGTCGCCTACGTCAACTTCCCCGTGTTCGGCGCATTCGCCCGGCACGGGAACTACACCTACCGGCTGCTGGTGCGCAATCTCATTGCGCTCCTGATGCCCCAGCCCCTGCTCACGGTCGAGGGTCCGACCGGCATGGAGGCAACCATCATGCGCCAACAGACGCCGAAACGGCGAACCATTGTTCATCTTCTTCAGTATTGTCCCGAAGGGCGGGCGGCGAACCTCGATTTGGTCGAGGACATCGTGCCCATTTTCAAGGTGCCAATTTCGCTGAAGCTGGACCGAAGGCCGAGCCGCGTGTATCTGGCGCCCGGAAGTGCAAAGACGCCGTTTACTTACAAGAAGGGTCGGGCATCCCTGCTCGTTCCGGAGGTGCGCGGGCACGCCATGGTGGTCTTTGAATGACCGCCGCGAACGTTTTTTCGGAATTCTCTTGACCACCGAAGACCCCTCGCTATTATATCCGCAACGGATATATCCATGACGAAGCTAACCGACCCTCAATCGTTGCTTCCCCTGACGCCCTCGGTTTTTCAGATTCTGCTGGCACTTTCCGACCGGGAACGGCACGGCTACGCGATCATGCGCGAAGTCGAGACTCAGACCGGCGCCCGCTTGCGCCTGGGACCGGGTACGTTGTATGGCTGCCTCAAGCGAATGCTGGCCGCCGGCTTGGTGGAGGAATCGGAAGAACGGCCCGACCCCGATTTGGATGATGAACGGCGCAGATATTACCGCATCACCGATCTGGGCAACCGGGTAACCCGTTCCGAGGCCCAGCGACTGGAAGCGGCGGTGTCCGCGGCGCGCGCGAAAAAACTTCTGCCCGCCCTGAAGCGCGGTCTTGCCGGAGGGAGGCTCTGATGCCCGCGATCTGGAAGAATACGCTCCTGCGGTTGGCCTGCGCCCTGTATCGCGGATTGCTCCATGCGTATCCGCCGGAGTTCCGCCTTCGCTATGGCATCGAAATGAATCAGGTATTTCGCGACCAATTAGGGGATACGCTATCGAAACAAGGCATCGGCGGTCTCTTGACGTTTTGCACGCGCATTGCTTGGGATCTGTGCACAAGCATTCCACGAGAAAGGTTCACTTTGCAGAGCCTGGGCGGAATGCTTTGCCTGGCAGTCGCTTTGGGTTTTGCGTTGTACGCCACGCACGTCGATCGTCACAACGTCGACGAAGTTTACCCCACCCTGATGGTTGTGCTGATTGGCTCGTTTGTCCTTGGGGTGCTTCGGCCCAGGCACGCCTGGCGGTGGGCGATCATCATCGGGCTGGGGGTTCCCTTTTTCGGACCGTTGCCGGCTCTGCCCGCTCGTCTGGCGTCCCCCGGCAGGTGGGCGATGTTGGCGGTTTTATTGATTCCCGGGCTCATCGGCGCCTATACCGGTTCGATCCTGCGAAGCGCCGCTGGCGCGCCGCAGTAACCCGCATATCTCCGATGCCCGGGTGCGATCTGTAGTGGTTTCCCCTACCCCACAAGCCGAAGGAACCCCGATTTAAGCGAACGCGGTCCTCGCCGATAGTTCCCGCATTGGCGTTTCCCGGCGCTGATCGCATCCGACGGCGCGGCATTGACCCCAACCGAAGAGGCGAAGTTCATGACGCAGAGCCTTTCTGAACTCCAACCGCCCGCCGTTGGCGCCTCGGATTCGATACTTGAAACGTACTATTTCGACGACGCCATCGTCCGGAAATTCCTCGTCGCGATGTTCATCTGGGGCGCGGTGGCGATGCTGGTCGGGTTGTACGTGGCGCTGGACATGGTTTACCCGGCGCTCAACTTCGGCCAGCCATTCCTCGCCTTCGGGCGGCTCCGACCCTTGCACACCAACGCGGCGATCTTTGCCTTCGCCGGCAACGCAATCTTCGCCGCCGTCTACTATTCCACCCAGCGTTTGTGCAAGGCCCGCATGTGGAGCGACAAGCTCAGCAACCTCCATTTCTGGGGCTGGCAGGCCATCATCCTCTCGGCCGCGCTGACGCTTCCATTCGGTTACACCAAGGCCAAGGAATACGCCGAACTCGAATGGCCCATCGACGTGGCGATCGCCATCGTGTGGGTGGGCTTCTTCGCGGTGAATTTCTTCATGACGTTGGCCCGCCGCCGTGAACGGCACATGTACGTCGCCCTCTGGTTCTACATCGCCACGATCTGCACCGTCGCCATCCTCCACGTCTTCAATAACCTCGTCGTCCCGGCGGGATTGTTCAAGAGCTATTCTATCTATGCCGGCGTCCAGGATGCTTTCATGGAGTGGTGGTATGGGCACAACGCGGTGGCGTTTTTCCTCACCACGCCATTCCTCGGCCTGATGTATTACTTCCTGCCGAAAGCGGCCGAGCGGCCCGTCTTCAGCTATCGCCTGAGTATCGTCCACTTCTGGTCCCTGGTCTTCATCTACATCTGGGCGGGGCCTCATCACCTTCATTACACCTCGCTTCCCGACTGGGCCAGCACCCTGGGAATGATCTTTTCCATCATGCTGTGGATGCCAAGCTGGGGCGGCATGATCAACGGCCTGCTCACCCTGCGCGGCGCCTGGAACAAGGTCTCCACCGATCCGGTCCTCAAATTCTTCGTCGTCGGCATCACCTTCTACGGAATGTCGACGTTCGAGGGCCCGCTGCTCTCGATCAAATCCGTCAACGCCCTTTCCCACTACACCGACTGGACGATCGCGCACGTCCATGGCGGAACCCTGGGTTGGGTCGGATTCATGTGCTTCGGCATGATGTACTGGCTGCTGCCCCGGCTCTTTCAGACCAATCTTTACAGCCAGAAGCTCGCCAGCGCGCATTTCTGGCTCGGCACCATCGGCATCCTGTTGTACGTCATCCCGATCTACGTTGCCGGCCTCACGGAAGGCCTGATGTGGCGGGCCATGAACGATCAGGGACAACTTGTCTATCCGGACTTCATCGAAACCGTTCGGGCCACCATCCCGATGTGGGCGGTGCGAGCGGTTGGCGGATCGGTATATCTGTCCAGCGTCTTGCTGGGTGGTTGGAACTTCTACAAGACCTGGCGAAGCCGGCCGGCGGTTTACGTTGAAACGCCGCACCACGCCCCGGCGCTGAGCCGCGTTTATGCCGGCGATGCGCCCAAGCCCGTTTCGCAACTCACCGCCGTCGCCGACACCGCCAAGAAGCTCGATGTCTTCCAGTCCCTTTGGTTTCACCGCAGGTGGGAGCGATTGCCCCTGAAGTTCACGCTTCTCGTGATCCTGGCCGTGGCGGCCGCGTCGCTGTTTGAAATGATCCCGACGTTTCTGATCCGCTCGAACGTTCCGACGATCGTGTCCATCAAGCCGTATACGCCGCTGGAGTTGGCCGGGCGCGACATCTATCTCAGCGAAGGCTGTTATCTGTGCCATAGCCAGATGATTCGCCCGATTCTCTCCGAGACGCGGCGCTATGGCGAGTATTCCAAGGCCGGTGAATTCGTGTACGACCACCCGTTCCAGTGGGGCAGCCGGCGGATCGGCCCCGATCTGCAGCGCGAGGGCGGGAAGCAAAACGAGTTCTGGCACGTGCTGCACTTCGAGAACCCCGCGCAGGTGACGCCTGGATCGATCATGCCCCGGTTCGACTGGCTTGCGAGGGAGAAGATCGACTTCGATTCCATCCCGGTGCGCGTCCACGCCATGCAAAAAATCGGCGTGCCGTATACCGATCAGGATATCGCCGGCAGCGAAGATATGGCCCGGGCGCAGGCGGCGGCCGTCGCGGACAAGATCGTTAAACAAGGTGGTCCGAAAGGGCTGGAGGAGAGCCAGATCGTCGCGCTGATCGCCTACGTCCAGCGCCTGGGCACGGATTTGTTCGTCAACGTCGCTCCGCCCCGGCAGCCGGCCACCCGGCCGACGATCACCGGCTTGAAATATGAAGACCCCTGATGCGTCTCGGAATCTCTTGGAGTTGAGTCATGCTCAAAATACTTGCCGAGTTCGACGTTTCCCGCCTGGGCGAAATCGGTCTGCTCATGTTTTTCGCGATCTTCGTGATTTTCACCACCTGGGCGTTCAGCCGGTCCCGCAGCCAGATACGCCAATGGAGCAATTTGCCCCTGGACCCGGACGCGGATGAAAACCAGCGGGATCAAGAGAATCATTTATGAACGAACCCCCTAAAAATCTTTCCAACCCCGGCGACGGCGCGGACGCGGTGGACCGCGGCCGTCCGCCGGCGGATATCTCCGGCCCGCTCACCGATCACGCCTACGACGGCATCCACGAATATGACAATCCCATGCCCGGATGGTGGAAAGCCCTCTTCGTCGGCACGATCGTCTTCGCCGGCCTGTACTTCACCATCGACATCACGACCAGCGGCCAAATGAGTCCGGTTGCTTCTTACGAGCAGTCGGTGGTGGAAGACGCAAAAGTAAGATTTGGTTCCATGGTCCTCAAGCCAGACGCGGCCACGCTGCTCAAGCTATCCAAGGACCCCCTGTTCCAGAAAATGGGGGAGAGCATCTTCCAGACCAACTGCGTCTCCTGCCACGGCCGGCATGCCGAAGGCATGGCCTGCCCGAATCTCACCGCCAACAATTACATCCACGTGAAGAAGATCGAGGATTTCGTGGACGTGATCACCAAGGGCCGCAACAACGGCGCCATGCCCGCCTGGGGCAACCGCCTTCAACCCAACGAGATCATCGTGGTGGCGTCATACGTGTCGTCGCTGCGCAACACCAATTTTCCCGGTGGCAGGAAGAAGCCCGAGGGCACCATAATTCCACCGCCTTGGACAGACCATTGAGCCGCCATGAGTGCGACGATCCCACCCCCGCCTGTCGATCAGACGCTGCTGCGCCCGGAGGGACGCGTCCTCTCGACGTTGGAGGGCGACGGTTCCCGGCGCTGGATGTACCCCCGGCTGTCCAAGGGTCTGTTCTGGCACTGGCGGCGGTGGACGGCGTACGTCCTGATCGCCATCTTCACGGCCATTCCACACATATACGTCCGGGCTAAACCGGCGATCCTGCTCGACGTCATCCACCGCCGATTTACCCTGTTCGGGTTCACCTTTTTGCCCACCGATACGTTCCTGCTTGCGCTGCTGATGGTCAGCCTCATCCTGGGGATTTTTTTCGTCACCGCCCTGTTCGGCCGGGTCTGGTGCGGATGGGCCTGCCCGCAAACCGTTTACATGGAATTCCTGTTCCGTCCGATCGAGCGGCTATGCTCCGGCCGCTGGGGCCAGGGCGGATCGCCACCCGCACGTGTCGCCGCATGGCGCACCGTGCTGCGCTATCTGCTGTACGCGCTGGCGTGTCTGTTTCTGGCGCACACCTTTCTGGCGTACTTCGTCGGCGTGGAGCAGCTCCGCGTTTGGATCACCGGCTCGCCCTTCGACCATCCGCTGGCATTTCTGGCCATGGCCGTCACCACCGCGCTCATGCTCTTCGACTTCTGCTATTTTCGCGAGCAAACGTGCATCATCGCCTGCCCCTACGGCCGGTTTCAATCCGCCCTGATCGATCGCGATTCGCTGCTGATTTCATACGACCCCGCCCGCGGCGAGCCGCGCGGCCCGCTTGGCAATAGCCGCACCCCAGCGCGGGCCGAAGGCCAAGCCCGCGCCGGCGATTGCATCGACTGCACCCTGTGCGTGCAGGTCTGCCCGACCGGCATCGATATCCGCGACGGCCTCCAATTTGAATGCGTCGGCTGCGCCCAGTGCATCGACGCCTGCAATGCCGTCATGGCCAGGATCAATCGCCCTCCAAATCTCATCCGCTACGCCAGCCAGGCCGCGCTGAACGGAGAAAAGCGCCGCCTCTTCCGCCCTCGCTTGCTGGCTTACCTGGCGATCATTGCCGGGCTGCTTTCACTGCTGGTTTTTCTTTTCCTCACCAAGAGCGCTTTCGACGTGGCCGTGATGCGAAACTTCGGACGGCCCTTTTTCATCGCCGACGATGGCCGCGTCGCCAACGAATTCCGCGTGAAGCTCACCAACCGCAGCGATCAGATCATGACCTACACCCTTTCCGTTCCCGATCGAGCCGGATTTTCGATCCGCGCGGTCGATGACCAGATCCGCGTCCAGCCCGGCCAGATGTGGACCGAGCCGGTGGAGATTCGCGCTCCCGCCAACGCATTCGCCGCCCTGAACGGGGCGATCGACGTGCAGCTCCGCGTGCGCGGCGACGGCGGCGCGGTCGTCGAGCAGACGTGCCGATTGCTCGGACCCGCCGCTAACATTCCATCAACCCAAGGAGCGGACAATGTCTCACAATGATTCGGTTATCCCGCCGGCGGATGCAACCAAGCGTCTCGCCTGGCGATGGCCGGCGATCATCGTCGCCCTGTTGGCGGCTCACGTCGTCGGAATGCTGGTGGCCGTTTCCATTATCTCGCGGCGTCCGGGCGAGTCCGCCGTGATTCCCGACTACTACGCCAAGGAGCAAGCCTGGGACTCCCACAAACAGCAGCTACTCGAAGCGGACCGGCTCGGTTGGAACGTCGATCTTCAGCCCACCGGGCAGACGGACGTTCTGGGCCGCCGTCAAATGCTCCTGAAGCTCACGACCGCCGGGGACAAGCCCGTCGCGGACGCCGACGCCACCGTCCGATGTTTTCACCTGTCCCACGGCGACGAAGCCGAAACTCTTACGCCCAATGCGGTTGCTCCCGGTCAATTCGCGCTCACTCTGCCCGCGAAATACTCGGGGTTTTGGCAGTTCGAGTTGACCGCCACCGCCGGCGGCCGAACGTTCGTCAAGACTTTAACTCAGTACGTCAACTGAGAACGAGACCGGCCTGATGAAGATTACCGCGAAGGAGCGAAGACGCGAAGTTGCGCGAAGAAAAACTAATTTGATTTGATTCCTTCGCGCAACTTCGCTTCTTCGCTCCTTGTATGTTCAAGAATACCAAGAGACGTTCTACTATGCCTCGTCGTGTTCGCGTGACGACGAGCGCAGCGAGGAGTCATGCGAACACGACGATCGGCCCAAAACCGATCGCGTCCGGGCC
>JBEKEC010000054.1:0-34423 GCA_050014015.1 Tepidisphaeraceae bacterium | reverse complement strand
GTGGATTTGTCGCTGCACACGTTGAACAACCGTCTGTTCATTTTCGCTCAAAAGCCGGCCCCGGTGCAGGTGAGCTACCTGGGCTATTGCGGCAGCACGGGCATGGAGGCGATGGACTACCGACTTTCCGATCCCTATCTGGATCCCTCAGATTCGGATTTGTCTGTTTACAGCGAGCGGACGATCCGGCTGCCGGAAACCTATTGGTGTTACGGCGTCGCCGGCCCGACTCCCGATCCATCGCCGCCGCCCGCGGCGACGGCGGGATACGTCACCTTCGGCTCTCTGAACAATTTCGCCAAAGTTTCGCTGCCCGTTCTGGACCTGTGGGCGGAGATTATGCGAGGGCTGCCGCGGTCGCGGCTGATCGTTCATTCCCATCCGGGTGCGCACCTGGATGCGGTGCGAGAACGATTTGCCGGAAAAGGCATTTCGACGGATCGGCTGGAATTCCCGATCCGGCAGGCGTGGCCGGAATACGTGCGAACATACGGCCGGATCGACATCGCTCTGGATCCGTTCCCCTGGGGCGGGGGAATCACGACTTGCGATGCGTTGTGGATGGGGGTGCCGGTGGTAAGCCTCGTCGGCCGAACGGCGGTGGGGCGCGGCGGCGCCAGCATCCTGAGCAACGTCGGCGTGCCGGAACTCATCGCCCGAACGCCGGAACAATATGTGCAGATCGCCACGGACCTTGCCAGGGACCTGCCGCGGCTGGCCGAGCTGCGGCGGACGCTGCGCGGGCGGATGCTGGCGTCGCCGCTGATGGATGCCCCGCGATTTGCCCGCAATGTCGAAGCGGCTTTCCGCCAAATGTGGCGGAATTGGTGCGAGCAGGGCGGACGTTCGAGACCACCAATGACCAGTAATCAATAACCATTTCCAGGCGGCGTCGGGACGGGCGTGGCGGAGACGACTCAGGACTGCCGAAGCATTATCGACAAGACATTCAGCCCGCCCAGAATCAGGAAGATCGCGGCCAGGACGAACAGGGCGATGGGCGTCCAGGCGGGAAACAGGTCGGACAGCGCATTGTCCTCGCCGCCGCAGAGCAACAGAAATCCGCCGCCGGCCAGGATGACTCCGAAGGTGAGGAGAATGGGAATCAAAGTTTTTCGAATGAACAGGGGATCGTCGCGGTGGCGAGGTTTGTGCGCGGGCGATGTGGCCGCGCCGCTGCCAAAGCCGGAGGAAACCAGCGACGCCTCGCCGCCGGAAAACATCTGTGCGATCTCGTCCGCCGCGTCGCCCGGCGCCGCCGATTCGCGGGCTGGTCCGATATCATTCGCCGCCGTCGGCGGCGCGGTGGGGCGCAACCGCGGCGGCGGGGCCGCCGACGGTTTGGGCTTCAGCGTGGTCGCCTCCGGCGCGGGCGGGCGAAATAATCTGCGATCGGCAACCGGCACGAAGCGCGCATCCAAGGGCCCAGCGCCCGGCAATGCGGGCCGCTGAGATTCTGGAGAAGCTGGGCGAGATTCGGGAGTTGGGGGCCGGGCGCTGCTGGCCGGATTCTCGGACGTTGCGCCGTCGGGTTCGCTTGGGTTCGGTTGCGTCATTTCCAACCGCCGCGTTATTCACGTGCGTACATTCGACCGCGCTGTCGCCAAACTCGACGACGTTACCAGCCGCGTCTTGCGAGAGATTATAATACCCGGGATGTCCGGGCCAAGGGATCAATCCGGCGGAGCGGCAAAGGCTACCGTGCGAAATCCCGCGGTGGCCGGGATGTTTTACCCCGCCAACGCCGCGGAATGCCGCCAGGCGACGGCGCAGCTTTTCGCCGCCGCCGGCCCGTCGATGGCACAGGACGTTTTCCAACTCGGCCCGGTCGCCGGGCTGGGGGCGATCGTGCCGCACGCGGGTTGGATTTGCAGCGGCGCCATCGCCGCCGAAGCGATAGGCGCGCTGGCGCGGCAGCGTCCGCGCGTGGCCGTGGTGGTGGTGTTCGGGGCCATCCACACAGCGATCCAGATCGACCGCGGCGTTTTCGATTCGCACGCGCGTTGGGCGGTCCCCGGCGGTGAATCGGCCGTCACCATCCCGTTGCGGCAGGAATTGGCCGGTGGATCAGGCCTTTTCGTCACCGACGACCGCTTCCATCAGCGCGAACATGCCGTGGAAGTGGAACTGCCCCTGATCCAGTTCGCCTGGCCGGATGCGAAGATTTTGCCGGTGGAGGTTCCGCCCGAACCGTCGGCCGCCGAGATCGGAGAATCGGTCGCTCGCGCCGTCGCCGCCGCCGGGTTGTCGGCGGTTTATTTGGCCAGCAGCGACCTGACGCACTACGGGCCGAACTATCGGTTCACTCCCGCGGGGATCGGTGAGGTGGGATTGGCATGGGCGATGGAGAACGATCGTCGGCTATTGCGGGTTGTAACGGATATGACGCCGGAAAAAATCGTTCCCGAAGTGAGATCGCGCTACAATGCCTGCGGCGCCGGGGCGATTGCCGCTATGATGGCCGCGTGTCAGGACCGGGGAGCAAAAAGGGCGGTGGTGCTTCGGCACACCAACAGTTATCAGACTCTCGCCGCCGTGTCGCCCCAGTCCCCGGACAACGCCGTTGGTTACGCCGCCGTGTGGGTCGGATAACTCGCCGTGTGTGGGTCCGAGACGAGCGGAACGCTTCGTCGACGAGCGGAACGCTTCGTCATGGCAACGTTGGATTGGGATGCGTGGGCTTTTGGCCTCTGGCGCGACCGGAGATTGTTGCCGGGACGCCACACGCGGAAAAGCTGGTTCGGCCGGAAACCTCCGAACCACACCCGTGGAAGGGAAATCGAGCACCCATTGGCCGTAAATCGGTGCTCCCCGATCCACGGCATGACGGATCGACGCTCGTGCACGGATGTGGAATAACCTTTGCTCAAGCCTCTCCATCGAGAGAGAGAGACGAACATGAACGAGCACGAGTTCCAAAGCAAACTGGCTGAATTGATGGGCGAAATCAGCACGCTGCCCCATAGCGAGCGGCAGAAGCTGGAAAAGCTCGCGGACGAAACACGTGCCCGACACGAGCGCCTTCGTCAAACCGTCAGCGGCCTGCAGGAAAGCCTCGATTACCTTCGGCTGAGCATCAAATATCTCGTGTTCGATCTGGAAGCCACCCGGCGGGAGAATTCGTATCTGAGAAAGATGCTGGAAGAAACCACCGGGGGTAGCTCGCCCGACTGAAAATCCCCAAAGAGGCGCCTTGCGCCATCCAGCCCCGACCTCTCGCCAGAAGGGCCGGGGCCGCGAAACACGAAGCAGGCCATGCGTGCGGCCTGCTTCATCCGCGTTATGAGGGCGGCAATTTTTCCGGGTACGAAGACGATTGAACCGCCAAGACGCAAAGACGCCAAGATGAAATACGGCAATGTCGCCGGATTTCTTCGCCTGATTTTACCTTGGCGTCTTTGCGTCTTGGCGGTTCAATTTCTGCTCTGGCGAAGATCTTGGCAGACCGTTATGACGGCGGCGCGTTATGGGGGCGGCGCGTTATGATGGCGGAATGAATCTCGATTCGGCCATCCAAGCCCGCTTCCCGCACGCCACGAAACTTCGACATCGGCTTCACCGCATTCCCGAATTGGCGTTCCAGGAATTCCAGACAGCCGACATCATCCGCGCCGAACTGGACCGGCTGGAAATCCCCCACGTCGACGGCGTTGCCAACGCACCCACCGCCACCATCAGCCTGATCGGCGACTCCGCCAAACCCTGCGTCGCCCTCCGCGCGGATATCGACGCGCTTCCCATCGTCGAACAAACCGGGCTGGCTTATTCCAGCGCCCACCCCGGCCGCATGCACGCCTGCGGACACGACGGCCACACCGCCGCTTTGCTCGGCGCCGCGGCGATTCTACTTGAGCTGCAACACGAGCTTGGCGTCTGCGTCAAACTGATTTTTCAACCGGCCGAGGAAGAGGGCGGCGGGGCCGACCGGCTCGTTCGCGCCGGGGCGCTCGATGGGCGGATCGGGCCTGCGGTTCGTGCGATCTTCGGCCTGCACGGCTGGCCGGGCTTGCCCATCGGTTGCGTCGCCTCCAAACCCGGCCCAATCCTGGCGGCCGTCGATCTCTTCAAGGCCGCCATCATCGGCAAGGGTTGCCACGGCGCGTTTCCCCATCTGGGCGTCGATCCGATCGTGCCGGCATGCGAGTCCATCGTCAATCTCCAGCAAATCGTCAGCCGCGATCTCGATCCCACCGAGCCAACCGTGGTGACCGTCGGGATGATCCACGCCGGCACGGCCACCAACGTCATCCCCGACCAGGCCGATTTTGAAGGCACCGCGCGCACGATCAGCGACGCCGCCCGCGCGGCCGTGAAGGCCGCCATCTTCCGCCGCATCACCGGCATCGCCTCCGCGGCCGGCTGCACGGCCGCGATCGATTGGATCGAAGGCTATCCCGCCACCGTCAACGATCCGGCGATGACGGATTATGTCGCAAGAATAGCCCGCCAGGCGCTCGGCCCGGACCGCTATTTCCCCGCCGCCCGGCCCGTGATGGGCGGCGAAGACTTCGCGTATTACCTGCGAAAAGTGCCCGGCTGCTTCTTCCTTGTCGGCGTGGAGCCGCCCGGCTCTGGAGGCTATCCAACCCTGCACAACGACCACTACGATTTCACCGACGCGGCCCTGCCGGTCGCCATGCGAATGTACGTGGAATTGATCCGGAATTTCGGGATATAGATTTGGATTTCTCCGGCCCGCGCCACAAAAAAAAGACAACCGCGGATTTCGCGGATTGCGCGGATGGGTTCCCTGCTTATCCGCGTCATCTGAGCCGCAACCCGTCAACGTTCGCGCGCTGCGCAAATTCCTGGCTTGGATGATTTACCACCCGCTTCGCTAGAGATCGCCGAGATCGCTGAGACAAAAGGGAGAATATTTGCCACAGATGAAAATCAGATGGACACAGATAATTCAAAGCAAAATTCGTTGCATTTCATCTGTGTCCATCGGTCTTCATCTGTGGCAAACATGCATTTCTGCGCTTCCTCGGCGATCTCTAGCGAAGCGGGCGGTAAGTCTGAAATTACCGATTTGGAACCGCGAATCGGCGATTGTCTTACACCGTTTGTCCCAGCGGGGAGAAGTTCACCTGGAACGACAACTGCTCCAGTTGGACGGCAAGGTCCACGGCGTTCATGGCGATGCGGGACGGGAAACGCAACGACACCGGGGCGAAATTTAGCAGGCCGCGGATGCCGGCCTCGATACATTGGTCGGCGACCTCCTGGGCGCTGTCGGCGGGAACGGCCAGGATCGCCAGACGAATCGCCTGCTTCTCGACGGTGGACTTCAGGTCGGACATCGGCTGGATGATGAAGAAGCGCTTGTCGCCCGAGCCGTTGGAGTCGGGCCGGCCGGGGAATGGACCCTGTCGCGTGCCGATCTTCGCCGGGTCGGAATCGAACACGGCGACGAGTCGAAATCCCTTGACATCGAACCCGTTGTAGGCCATGAGGGCCCGGCCCAGGTTGCCGGCGCCCACCAGCAGCACGTCCCAGGTTTTGTCGGTCCCCAGGATTCGACGGACCTGATTGATCAGGTCCTCGACGCGATACCCGACGCCGGGGTGGCCGAACTGTCCGAAGTACGCCAAGTCCTTGCGAACCTGCGCATCGGTCAGGTTGAGGCTTTCGCCCAGTTGTTTGCTGGAGACCGTGCGGCGGTCCTTGCGCTTGAAGCTTTCAAGCTGGCGAAGATAAAGGCTCAATCGGCGTACGGCCGGATTGGGGATCGAATCGGTTCGAGTCGGGTCCATGAATCTCCGGGAATGGGATTAATCGTAAGGCGCGATTATTCCAGTCAATCGGGATAGGTCAAGTCGGCGAGTTGGATTGCCCAGGGAGCAAGCTCCCAGGGCTTTGGAATGCGAGAATCACTGGACAGCATCCGGCTGCGATGGGAAAACCATGATCCTGATGTTCGCCAAACGACCCGATCGCGCGGGCAAGGTTTCACAAGCGCTCAAACTCGCGGCCGAAAGCGTCGCCCAGGGCAGGCCGGGCGAGGCTGTCAGGATTTGCCGGAAGGTCCTGGCGGATTTCCCCAACGACGCCAAGGTGCATTACGCCCTGGGGGTGGCGCTGGGGCACGCGGGCCAAATCGATCCGGCAATCGACCAGCTTCGTCAGGCCATTCGTTTGAAGCCGGATTTGTTCGAGGCGCATACGAATCTCGGCGTGCTTCTGGGCCGGCGGGGAAAGCCGGACGAGGCGATGGCCGCGTTTAGCGAAGCCGTGCGGCTTCGGCCGGACGTCGCGGAGTTGCAGATGAACCTGAGCAACGCCCTGCGCGAAGGCTGGATGTTGGACCAGGCGATGGCGGCGGCGGAAAAGGCGATAGCGCTGAAGCCGTCGTTGCCCGAAGCGCAACTCTGCCTCGGGGCGGCGGCGGCGTGCATGGGGCGGTTCGATCGCGCCATCGACGCCTATCGCAACGCCATTCGCCTCCGGCCTGATTTTGCCGCGGCGCATCTCAACTTGGCGCTGGCGGAATTGGTCACGGGAAATTTCGAGCGGGGCTGGCCGGAATACGAATGGCGCCGGCAGTGCGCGGGCGTCCTGCCGGGGCGGCAATTTGCCCAAGCCGCCTGGAAGGGCAAACCGCTCGACGGCAAAACAATTCTTCTCCACGCCGAACAGGGCTTCGGAGATGCGATCCATTTCATTCGTTACGCTCCGCTGGTCGCGGGCATGGGCGGGAAAGTCGTGGTCGAATGCCCGCCGGCGCTGGTGCGGCTGTTTGACAACTTCCCCGGCGTGGGCCGGATCGTCACGACCGGACAACCGCTGCCGGGGTTTGACTATCAATGCCCGCTGTCGAGCCTGCCGGGCGTTTTCAGGACCACGCTTGCAACCATCCCCGCGACGATTCCGTACCTGGCCGCCGATGCCGAGATCGCGGATTCATGGCGCAAGCGGATGGGGAAATCGGGGGAATTGCTGCACGCCGGATTGGCGTGGTCGGGAAGCGCCGACAACCGCAACGATCGGAATCGTTCGATTGCGCTGGAGAGATTCTCGCCGCTGTCCGGCGTGGAAGGGGTGCGATTTCACAGCCTGCAAATCGCCGCGCCGCCGGCGGGCGGGGGCATCGTTCTGTCCGATTGGTCCGCCAACCTGAAGGATTTCGCGGAAACCGCGGGGCTGATTGAGAATCTCGATCTGGTGATTTCCGTGGACACGGCGGTGGCGCATCTGGCCGGGGCGATGGGCAAAACGGTCTGGCTGCTGGTTCCGTTCCCGCCGGATTGGCGATGGCTGCTCGACCGCGCCGACAGTCCCTGGTATCCGACGATGCGGCTTTTCCGCCAGGAAATGCCGGGGGATTGGGACGGCGTGATTCGGCGCGTGGCGGTTGAACTTTCTGGGTACAAATCGGACCACGGCTAGCGCACGCCCGGTCCACAAGCTGCGGCCTACGTTCCCGATACGCAGCTCATAGCGATCTATTGCGAAAGAGTAATCCGTACCGGATAGTGCCCATCTACGGCATGACCCAACTCACGATCCAACAAGCGTTCGATCTGGCCGTGCGGCGCCACAAGGCCGGGCGGTTGCAGGAGGCCGAGCAGCTTTATCGGCAGGTTCTAACCCAGCAGCCGGAGCACGCCGGTGCGATGCATAATCTGGCAGTGATTGCCCATCAGGCCGGATGGAATGACATTGCAGTGGGTTTGATCCGTCGGGCCATCGCCCTCAACCCCAACAACGCCGAAGCCCACAGCAATCTCGGCAGTGTTCTGATAGACCAAGGCCAACTCGATGAGGCCATCGCCGCCTTTCGCCAAACCATCGCCCTCAGGCCCAACTACGCCGAAGCCCACAGCAATCTCGGTATAGCCCTGAAAAACAAGGGCCAACTCGATGAGGCCATCGCCGCCTTTCGCCAAGCCATCGCCCTCAGGCCCAACTACGCCGAAGCCCACGGCAATCTCGGCAATGCTCTGAAAGACAAAGGACAGCTCGATGAGGCCATCGCCGCCTATCGCCAAGCCATCGCCCTCAGGCCAAACTACGCCGAAGCCCACAGCAATCTCGGCAATGCTCTGAAAGACAAAGGACAGCTCGATGAGGCCATCGCCGCCTATCGCCGGGCCATTGCCCTCAATCCCAACTTGCCCGAAGCCCACGGCAATCTCGGCATTGCCCTGAAAGACAAAGGACAACTCGATGAGGCGATCGCCGCCCATCGCCGGGCCATCGCCCTCAGGCCCAACTACGCCGAAGCCCACAACAATCTCGGCATTGCCCTGAAAGACAAAGGACAACTCGAAGAGGCCGTCGCCGCCTATCGCCAAGCCCTCGCCCTCAGGCCCAACTACGCCGAAGCCCACAACAATCTCGGCATAGCCCTGAGGGACAAAGGACAACTCGAAGAGGCCGTCGCCGCCTATCGTCAAGCCCTCGCCCTCAGTCCCAACTACGCCGAAGCCCACAGCAATCTCGGCAATGCCCTGAAAGACAAGGGACAACTTGATGAAGCCATCGCCGCCTATCGCCAAGCCATCGCCCTCAGGCCTAACTACCCCGAAGCCCACAGCAATCTCGGCAATGCCCTGAAAGACAAAAGCCAATTCGATGAGGCCATCGCCGCCTATCGCCAGGCCATCGCCCTTAGGCCAACCTACGCGGGCGGCCATAACAATCTGGGCGTCGCACTGGTGGACGCCGGGCAACTGGATGAGGCGATCGCCGCCCTTCGCCAAGCCATCGCCCTCAGACCCAACTTCGCCGAGGCCCACAACAACCTTTCTTTGGCGTTTCTGGCGCGGGGAGATTTTCAACAGGGCTGGGTAGAGCATGAATGGCGATGGAAATGCAAGGATTTTCCGTCCTCTCCGCGAAACTTCGCTCAAGGGCAATGGGACGGCTGCCCATTGGAAGCTCGTACCCTTCTGCTCCACGCCGAGCAGGGCTTTGGGGATGCCATTCAATTCATTCGTTACTTGCCCCTGGTGGCCCAACGGGGCGGGAGAATCATCATTGAATGCCAGGCCGAACTCCAACGGCTCTTCCAGTCAATGGCCGGGAACTGCCAACTCGTGACCCGAGGCCAGCCCTTGCCGGTCTTTGATCTTCACTGTCCTCTACTAAGCCTGCCGGGGGTTTTTGAGACGAATTTAGCCAACGTTCCCAATATCGTGCCCTATCTGAGCCCCGAACCGGCGCTGGTTGACGCATGGAGTCGAAGGCTCGGCTCTGCCGATGGGCAATTGAGGGTCGGCTTGGCGTGGGCGGGCAATCCCCAGTTCAAGGGGGATCGAATGCGCTCGCTGAATCTGCAACAGTTGGCGCCATTTGCAGCCGCTGCGGAGGCGAAGCCTACCGCGCGAGGCGTCAAGTTTTACAGTCTCCAGAAAGGTCCGGCCGGGGAGCAGGCGAAAGATCCGCCACCGGGATTGGAATTGGTCGATCTCGGCCCAGACCTGAACGACTTTGCCGATACCGCTGCGGTGATGTCGTTGATGGACCTGATCATTACCACCGATACTTCCGTGCCGCACTTGGCCGGGGCACTGGCCAGGCCGGTGTGGGTAATGCTTCAGTTTGTGCCGAATTTTCGCTGGCTGCTGGAGCGCCAGGACAGTCCGTGGTATCCGACGATGCGGCTATTTCGTCAGGAAACACCGGGGGATTGGGGCGGCGTGATTCGGCGCGTGGCGGTTGAACTTTCTGGGTACAAATCGGAACGACATTAGGGGAGCATACGGCGAGCAAGCTCGCCGGCTACACGAAATTAATGGCCGGCGGCGGAGTCTGGGCCGCACCAGGGACCGGGCTGGCGCATCATCGCCTGCATCGGCGAGACCGGAGGCGGCGGATATCGCTTCAAATCCGGCGAGAACGTCAGGTGAAACAGCGCTAACGCCGGCACGTTCTCCTTCGGCGGACGCGGTGAGCGGGAAATCAATTCGGTTTCGCCAAGTTTTTCCAGCAATGGCTGGTCCTGGACGCTTCCCACGACGTAGACGTCGGCCGCGTGGATTTGATCGCCGAGGAGAAAGGTGGGGTTGTGCAACAGCATCGCGCCAGCCCGCAAATAGAATTGCACGCGGAAGAAATCGAGCGGGCCGATGGACGCGTCGATGGCCAGAAGCTTGTCCTTCGGCACGGCCGCCTCGACGTTTTGCCGGAGAAAGCGCGTGTCGGCAACCGTGTCGTCCCGCAAATGGGTTTGAGACCAGCTATATCCGCCGCCGACGCCGATCACGATCGCCGCCAACATCCATCGGGCGTCTTGGATCGACATTCCGTGATAGAACGCCCAGACGCAGCCGTTCAACAGCACAGCGACGATGGCCGCGGATTCGATCTGCGAATGCAAATCGGCGGCGGGAGACAGCAGTTGTTTCCATGCAAGAACCGCCAGAGCGACCGTTCCGGGAAACCCAATCGCGAGCAATCCAAACCACGGCCGGCGCGTCCAAGCCAGGCCTTTGAACATCTGTTGTGCGATAGGCTTGACGGCCAGCGCGGCCAGGATCGCCCATGGGGCGAGGCTCGGCACCAGATAATGGTGGTGCTTGCGATGGGGAATCGACAGAACGATGATCGGCACGATGGCCCAGCACCACAGGAAGCGCACGACCCGATCACGATCGTGCCATGCGGCCCGCGCGGTCAATGCCAATGCCACGATAGCCGCCGGCGTCCAGGGCATTGCGCGTCCGAGCAGAGCCACGGGGTAATACCACCACGGCTCGTCGAATTCGTGCGTGATCGAAAAGTCGTAGCGAAGGTTGGCCAGATATCCGCCGGGGCCGGGATAAAGGCGGGCGATATACACGTGCCAACTGAGCGCGATGGCCGCCGCGGCCAGGATTCCCCAGAGCCAAAGGTATCGGCGGGCGCTTCGCCATTGCGGAGGCGGCCAGAGGAAATACGCGGCGATCGTACCGATCACCACGGCGGCGCCGACCACCGGACCCTTGGCCAGATTCGTCAGGCCCAGCAGAACGAAGAACGCCACGACGCGCCACGGGCGCCAGCCCAGTAATTTCACTCTGCGATCTTCGACTATGGGATCGACCGGGAATTCCATCCGCACGAACAAAGCCATCGCCGCCACAACCAGCAGCGCGAGAAAAATGTCATCTTCGGCCAATGTAGAATAGGCATAAAACTCCCACATCGTCGCCAGGATTAGCCCCGCGATGATTCCAGCGCCCCGACCAAACCACCCCGCCGCCATCCGCGCCACCATGACGACGATGAGTAATCCCGCCAGAGCCGGGGGGATTCGGACCGACCACTCATTATCGCAAGCCTGGCTTATGACTGTGGCCACGGCGATCATGCACCAGTGGGGAAACGGGGGCCGTTCCAGCCAGGGGCGCTGGCCGTCCATGGGAACCAGCAGGTTGTGGCCGGCCATCATCTCGCGCGAGCATTCCGGGAGTCGGGCCTCGTGCAGGGTCAGCGGCCGGCCGCTGATCGCCACATATCCGAACAGCGCCAGACAAAACCCGGCAAGCAGTCCATAATCCATCGGGCGCAGGCCGCCGCCGCGGGGATTTGGAGTATCATGCGTTGGACTTGCGGGATTCTCGGGCTTGCTGGTGCTCAATTCGATCCGTTCTGATGGCGTGATTTGACTCGCGTGCCGGCAATATATGCAACATTGGCCCGGTTTCCAATCCGATAAATAGTTGCAGCGGAGCTCATGGGATCGAACGCTTCCAATGTAGTCTTCCTGTCGCGAGCCGCCCGGCTCGCCGGCGCGATTTGCCTGTTCGTCTGGCTGATCGCCGGGGGAATCGTTCTGCTGTCCGATCCCAACTTTCCCAACAGGTCCAGACAGGAACTGATCGAAATGCTCCAGCCCACCTGCGTGCTGTATCTCGCGCCGGGGGTGGTCCTGATCCTGATGGGAGTGCTGATAAAAACCGGGCGGCTGTGGCCTGGGACGATTGTCCTGCTCATCAGCATCTCGGCCCTGTTCAAGCTGGTGCTTCTCCTCCTGCCGTTGACCGGCCCCTATTTCAAGGCGCCTGTGGCGGCCGAGCTGACGGCGCGAATTGCCTGCGCGCTGCTGAGCGTGCCATGCGCATACGCCTGGGAGGACCTCGTCGAGATGAACCGCACCCGCGGCCGCCGGCCACGGCGCGTGCGGGTCGTCGAACCCGAACCCCCGGCGGAACCACCGCCGCCAGCTCCCCCGCCGCCGCCATCTCCGCCCCCTGCTCCGCCTCGCATCACGGCGCCGCCGCCGGTCACCAACCTTCCGCGCCCCCGCCTTCGCCGTGATGAGCCGCCGGCGTCGCAGACGCCGTGGTCGTAAACAATGGACAATGGATAATGGACAATTGACAATTATCAATTATCCATTGTCCATTATCCATTATCTCCATCCGTTCCCTGGATGATCCGCTGCTCGCCCCCTACCGCAATCTCAAGGACAAGGAGCTGGCGCGCGACGGAAATCGTTTCATCGCCGAGGGGGAGAACGTCGTGCGGCGATTGCTGGCCAGCTCGACACCGGTCGAATCGGTGCTGCTCGCCGAGCGAAGATCTTCCGCCATCGGCCCGCTCGTTCCGGCCAATGTTCCCGTGTTCGTCGCATCCGATGAACTCATCGAAGGCGTCATCGGATTCGAATTTCACAGCGGAGTGTTGGCCTGCGGAATCCGGCCGCGCTCGCCTTCCCTTCAATCCGTCATTCCGCCGCCGCCGGAGCCGGTGTTGTTGACGGTTTGCCAACAGATCACCAACGCGGAAAACCTGGGGGCGCTCATTCGCATTTCCGCGGCGTTCGGCGCCCGGGCGATGCTCTGCGGCGAGCGCTGCTGCGACCCCTATTTCCGCCAGAGCATCCGCGTTTCCATGGGCTGCATCTTCTCGCTGCCGATCATCCGGTGCGACGATCTCCTGGCCGATCTGGACATATTGAAAGCCATGGGAATCGACCGGCTCGCCGCCGTGCTGGCGGACGACGCCGAGCCGCTGCGATCCGTCAAACGGCTCCCGCGCATGGCGGTAGTCTTCGGCAGCGAAGCCCAGGGTTTGGACCCGATCACGCTCGGCCACTGCGACCGCCGCGTGACCATTCCGATGAAGCTGGGGACCGATTCCCTCAACGTCGCGGTCGCGGCGGCGGTGTTTCTGTTCCATCTGAACGGCCCCGCCTGAGGCAGCCCTCAAGTACAGATTACCGCGAAGAAGCGAAGGGCGCCGAGACAAAAACTCCTATGAAGGCGGGTTTGCCGCAGTGAATAATGCTATGAATCTCTCAACATCCCGAGAGATTATATCAGCCTCGTACCAAGGCAGCGTCGGGGCGCGAAACGCCACAACTGCGTCGTTTATTGCTACGATGCTGGTGACGGCGTCTTCCAACTCTTTGAGAGGAATGTATGGCATTGGGTGAGGCTTTGTAGGATCGAGTACACGGTTAATCACGGCAAGGGATGTGAGCAAATCCTGATGCGCTCCGACTAAGTTCCGCCACCCTTTGATCTTTTCCACGGTGGGTTGGATCTTCGCAAACTCCAGTTCAATGGCAACACGTTCTGCCGTCCCGGCGGGTGGCGCGATTTCATCAATGACTCTCCGCAGCACCAGATTGCGCTTGTTCGGCTGATTCATGCTTATTACCGGATCGTGGAGCTTGGCGATATCCATATAGACCATGACGGTAAATGCGAGCGCAGCGGCGTCAGAGAGGTTCGGCGCGAAATCGGCAAGGGCGCGACGCCGATCCTTGTTCGCCAGGAACAGGAAATAGAGTGAATCCCACTGACGACGTAGGACCTGGACAGCACCAGCAAACGCGAGTGTGAGCCCTACCTTGTCCACCGGCGGCGGAATTGTTTGCGGCTTTCGTTGTTTCTTTCGTCCCATGGTTTCCCCTTGCTAGGAGCTAGGTCGAAAAAGGGCCAAGATGGATAATAGACGGGGCAAGGCCCGCCGTCACCAAGCGATTTCCTCGACAATCGTTTCGTGCTCGCTCCCATTCGTGCTACCGGGGCGTCCGCTTCCTGTATCCAGCCCACACATTGACGGGCGATTCCTTGAAGCAATCGAACTTCGGGCCGGGCTTGGGCATGGGCGTGGCCAAAGATCCGGGCAATGAGAATCGGCCGGAGAACGTGCTGCATTGGCGAAATGCCTGTGATATAATCCCCGCATGGCAACGAATCACGACCAGCTCAAACAAATTGAAGGGCAATGGGATGAACTGATCCGACGCCCCGAGCAGTTTGCCGGTCGGCGCGTCCGAGTGACCGTGCTTTCCGATGAGAAAACTGTTGGGTCGTCCATGCGGGCGGAAATCCGCGACTGGTTGGCCGAAGGGGACGCCTTGGGGATCGGGCCACTTGGCAATGTCAGACCCGACGTCTTTGGCGATGGCTTGATCGAAAAATTCCGCAAACAGGGCTTGGTGCTGTGATGCTGGTTGACGCGGGGCCGCTTGTGTCTGTCCGATCACATCACGGTGACGGGCGATTCCTTGAAGCAATCGAACTTCGGGCTGGGCTTCGGCATGGGTGTGGCCAAAGATCGGGGCAACGAAGATCGGCCGGGGGACCGGCCGGCTCAATTTCGAGGGGGAGCCGGCCGGTCCTCCGGCCGGTCTTCGGCAGCCGAAAATTTCGGCATACCCGTCAGCGTTCAGATTGGGGACTTTCTTCGCGGCCTTCGCGTTCTTCGCGGTAATCTGTATTTGAGGCTCGGCAGCGCCATCGAGAGAGCGCTGCGCTCGTCCTGAGGATCGACGGAGTACCGTCGATGCGTGCGGTGTACCGCATGCCACGGGCAGGATGCCCGTGCCACTTGCATGCAGCGGATATTCCCGTATCGTCTGGCTTTCGATGCGCACGGTTTACGACGTTTCGGACGTGAGGCGGACCGTCGAGACAATGATCGACCGCATCGCGGCTGCGTTTCCTGCATCCTCCCCGCTCAATATCATCGGAATCCGAACGCGAGGCGAAATCCTGGCTGAGCGATTGGCACAGGGACTCGCGTCGCGCGGATTCGGCCATGTCGGACGCGGGGTGCTTGATATCACGCTGTATCGGGACGACCTGTCGGAAATCGGGCCTAATCCGGTGGTGCGGCCGACGGAAATCGACATCGACATCGACGCGGTTCCGCTGCTCCTAGTGGACGACGTGCTGTTCACGGGGCGGTCGATCCGGGCGGCGTTGGATGCCCTGAGCGATTTCGGCCGGGCGGGCGCGATCCGGCTGGCGGTGCTGGTGGATCGCGGAGGCAGGGAGTTGCCCATTCAGGCGGATTTCGTCGGGCTGACGCTTGGGGACATCCCGCGAGATTATCGGGTGAACGTGCGGCTGAGCGAAACTGACGGGCGCGATGAAATTCTGGTGGAGCCTCGGACCTGATGCCCCACACTCATCCACATCGATCCGGGGTCTGGACGCGGACGCACCTGCTGACGCTGGAATCGCTGTCGGCGGCGGAATTGGAATTTTTGCTGAACACGGCCCAGTCGTTCCGCGAGGTTTCGACGCGCAGCATCAAGAAAGTGCCGGCGCTGCGCGGGCGGGTGGTCGTCAACGCCTTTTTCGAGGACAGCACGCGAACGCGGACGAGTTTTTCGCTGGCAGCGTCGCGGCTCAGCGCGGACGTGATCGACTTTTCGGAAAAAGGCTCCAGCGTGAGCAAGGGTGAAACGCTGATCGACACGGCCCGGAACATCGAGGCGATGGGGGTGGACGTGATCGTCCTGCGTCATCCGGCCGCCGGGTCGGCCGAGATGCTTTCGCGGTCGGTGAAGTGCAGCGTGGTGAACGCCGGCGACGGGGCGCACGAGCATCCCACCCAGGGATTGCTCGATCTGTACACGATCCGCGAGCGATTCGGGACGATCGCGGGACTGAAAGTGGCGATCGTCGGGGACATCGCCAACAGCAGGGTGGCCCGCTCGAATCTGTGGGGACTGAAGAAGCTGGGGGCGGAGGTGATCCTGGTGGGCCCGCCCACGCTGCTGCCGCGGGCGTTTGAATCGCTGGGGGCGCGGTGCGTGTACGATTTCGACTCGATCGTCGGAGAAGTGGACGTGATCAACATGCTGCGCGTGCAGTTCGAGCGGATCAAGACCAGCCAGTTCCCGTCGGTTCGGGAATTCACCCGGCTGTTCGGGTTGACAACCGAGCGGTTCGCGCGGTGCAAGAAGGACGTGTTCGTCATGCATCCTGGCCCGATGAACCGGGGGATCGAGATCGGGTCCAACATCGCCGACGGGCCCAACAGCGGAATTCTAACGCAGGTGACCAACGGCCTGGCGGTGCGAATGGCGGTGCTGTATCTGGTGGCACAAGCGGGAATCGAGCGGAGTCATGATCCCAGGAAAAGGTAGCAACTTGGGAAAGATTTACCGCGAAGGAGCAAAGGAGCGCGAAGAAATACCAATTGGATTTGATTTTTTCGCGCAACTTCGCTCCTTCGCTCCTTCGCGGTTAACTCTTTGGAGAAGGTTGAATTGATGCCGAGCATCCTGATTCAAAACGGCACGATCCTCGATCCGTCGCAGAAGCTTCAGCGGCGAGCGGACTTGCTGATTCGCGATGGGAAGATCGCCGGGATCGGCACGAATTTGGGGAAGGCGGATCGGACAATCGACGCCGAGGGATGTTTCGTCACGCCGGGGCTGATCGACATTCACGTGCATTTTCGGGAGCCTGGGGATGAGGAGGAGGAAACGATCGCCAGCGGGGCATTGGCGGCGTTGGCGGGCGGATTCACGACGGTTTGCTGCATGCCCAACACCAAGCCGCCGCTGGATAACGAGGGACAAATCGAATTTGTCCTGCGTGAAGCGCAGCGGGTGGGGCTGGCCAGCGTGCTGCCGATCGGGGCGATCACCAAGGGCCGGGAGGGAAAAGAACTGGCGGAGATCGGGTCGATGCTTCAGCGCGGCGCCATCGCGCTGAGCGATGACGGGGTGGGCGTGGCGGATGCGTCGGTGATGCGTAAGGCGCTGCAATACGCCAAGATGTTCGACGCGTGCATCATGCAACATTGCGAGGAGCCGACTCTGGCTGGGGGATCGATGCATTCGGGGATCGTTTCGACGACGCTGGGCTTGAGCGGCATCCCGGCGGAGGCGGAACAACTGATGATCGCCCGCGATCTGCTGCTGAACCGGACGATCGGATGCCGGTATCACGTTCAACACGTGAGCACGACCTGGAGCGTCGAGTTGATTCGCCGGGCCAAGCGTGACAAACAGGTGGTGACGGCGGAGGTTTCGCCGCATCATCTGCTGCTGACGGACGAATCGTGCCGGGGATACGACACGAATTTCAAGATGAATCCCCCGCTGCGGACGGCCGCGGACGTGGCCGCGTGCATCGAGGGGGTGAAAGACGGGACGATCGACTGCCTGGCGACCGATCACGCCCCGCACCGGGCGGAGGAAAAGGAATTGGAATTTCCGGATGCGCCGATGGGCATCATAGGGTTGGAATGCGCGCTGCCGCTGTACGTGAAAGCGCTGGTTGAACCCGGCCACGTCGATTGGATGAAATTGATCGAGTTGACGTCCACGCGGCCGGGGCAGATCGTGAAACTGGATCGGGGGACGCTGCGGGACGGGGCGGTGGCGGATGTGACGGTGATCGATCCGCGGCGGGCGTGGACGATTGATGCGCGAAAATTCCACAGCAAAAGCTGCAATTGCCCGTTCAATGGATGGGAAGTGAAAGGGCAGGCGCGGGCGACGATCGTCGGCGGGGAAGTGAAGTGGGAAGCTCCCAAACTTCAGCCGTAATATCGGTTCCGGACCACGGCGAGGAAATAGATGCAGGCGAGCAGGGAAATGAGGATGATCAGTACGTTGAGCGTGCGCGCGGAGTACGGCAATCGAAATCGAGACGCGCGGCGCATGGCGGAACAGGTCAATATGAAGACGGCCGGGGACAATGGGATGAGATATCGGCCGCCGATGCCGTCGATAAACGCGGCTCGCACGGGCGTCCAATAGAGATAACTCAACAATGCGATAATGAGGAACGAACAGACAACGGCGGGGAGGACGATGACGGCGGCTCGCCGCGGGGATGGAAGCGGCGGTTTGTCTTCGTTCGGCAATCCGGCGAGGAGCAAAAGGATCAAATAGCCGACGACGAATGCGGCGGGAAGATACACGTCGAGCCATCCGATCAGGCCGACATAGCCCTGGAGGAAGACCCAGCCTTTTACATGAAACGTTTCCAGCAAAATCGGAGCGAAGCGAAGAGGATTGTGCGCAAGCCATTGGAACTGGACTCGTGCGGAGACGTCGCCGGACGTTCGGATTCTGGTATCGAGGCCGGACCCGGCGGAGATCGTGAAGAACCAAACGCAGGCGCTGGCGGCGGCGAGGAAGAGGATTTGGGCGGCGTAGCGAGCCGGGCGGCCGAAGTTCCGGGGCGGGATCAGCAGGAGCAGGGCCAGGAGCGGGGCGTAAGCGAACTTGCAAAGACAAACCGCAAGCGAAAGCATCAGGAGAATCAAAAGACGTCCGGGTCCGATTGAATCAGGCTGCGGCAAGACGGAGTACCTTAATACCGTGGCGGTAAAGAGCACTACGAAGGCGGTTGTGGAAACATCGGCGGACAGGGTTGAGGCGACATACATTGACATGGGCATCAGCAGAAGGAGAAAAAGCGGCCGGGCAATTCCGGGGGCCGACCGCAAGGACACGTACCCAAGCAAGGTCCAGGCGAGCAAGTTGGCCTCGCGGGCGAGATACAACATTGCCAGCGGCCCGAAGCCCAACGCGCGGCCAACGAGGATGCCCGCGCACTGCGGCAGGTAGCACGCCGGGCTGTAGTGGGCGGTGCTCGGAATGGTAATTCGCATTCGTTCAGTCGGATTCAGACGGATTCGCAGCGCATCGCGGATGTCTTGGACCGACGCTTTGACCGATGGGTGAAAGCCGATGTGCGAAAATGGGAGCCAGACTTGATAAAGGCTGACGGGAAACTCACCCATGGCAACGCCGCGCGCATCGAGCTGGCGTGAAATGAAACGGCCGTCGGTGATCTGATAGGCGCGAAGCAAATGGAACGGCTCATCGGCGGCTTGGAACGGGGGGATGACAAGAACCAGGGCGTTGCCGAATACCAGAGCGATAACCGCAAACGCCCGCTCGGGAGCAATCCAGCGGGCCAGAGAGGATGCGAGGTTTGCTGGTTCCATTTTCACGGAGTAGCTCCCAAGCTTCAGCCGTAATACCGATTCCAGACCACGGCGAGAAAATAAATGCAGGCGAACAGGGAAACGAGGATCATCAGCGTGTTGAGCGTGCGCGCGGAGTATGGCAATCGAAATCGAGACGCGTGGCGCATCGCGGAAGCTATCACCAGCAATACGGCCGGCGACAATGGAATGAGATATCGGCCCGTGAAGCCGTCGATCAATGCGGCTCGCACGGGCGTCCAATATAGATAATCCAGCAGTGCGATAATGAGGAAGGAGCAGACAACGGCGGGCAGAACGATGACGGCGGCTCGGCGCGGACGCGGAAGCCGCGGCTTATCTTCGTTCGGCAAACATGCCAGAACCAACAGGATCAAATAGCCGATGACGAATGCCGCGGGAAGATACCTGTCGAGCCATCCGATCAGGCCGACGTATCCCTGAAGGAAGACCCAGCCTTTCAAGTGAAACGTTTGAAGCAACACCGGGGCGAAGCGAAGAGGATGGTGCGTAAGCCAGTCGAGCTGCGCTCGGGCGGAGACGTCGTCAGTCAGTCGGATCTTGGCATCGAGACCCGGGCCGACGGAAATCGTGAAGAACCAAGCCCAAGCGCTGGCGGCGGCGAGGATGAGGATCTGGGCGGCGTAGCGAGCCGGGCGGCCGAAGTTCCGGGGCGGAATCAGCAGGAGCAGGGCCAGGAGCGGGGCGTAAGCGAACTTGCAAAGACAAACCGCAAGCGAAAGCATCAGGAGAATCAAAAGACGTCCGGGTCCGATTGAATCAGGCTCCGGCAAGACGGAGTACTTTAATACCGTCGCGGTAAAGAGCACTGCGAAGGCGGTTGTGGAAACATCGGCGGACAAGGTTGAGGCGAGATACATCGACATCGGCATCAACAGAAGGAGAAAGAGCGGTCGAGCAATCGCGGAGGCCGATCGTAAGGACACGTACCCAAGCAGGGTCCAGGCAAGCAGGTTGGCCTCGCGGCCGAGGTACAACATTGCCAGCGGCCCAACGCCGAGCGCTCGGCCAACGATTATGCCCAGACACTGCGGCAGATAGCACGCCGGGCTGTAGTAGGCGGTGCTCGGAAGCGCAATTTGCATTCGTCGGTTCGGATTCAGACGGATGCGCAGCGCATCGCGGATGTCTTGCAACGACGCTTTGACCGATGGATTGAAGCCCATGTGCGAAAATGGGAGCCAGACTTGAAAAAGGCTGACGGGAAACTCTCCCATGGGAACGCCGCGCGCATCGGGCTGGCGCGAAACGAAAACGCCGTCAGTGATCTGATAGGCACGAAGAAAATGGAAGGACTCATCGGCGGCTTGGAACGGCGGGATAACAAGAACCAGGGCGTTACCGAATACCAGAGCGATAACCGCAAACGCCCGCTCGGGAGCAATCCAACGAGACAGAAAAGATGCGGATGTTGCTGGTTCCATTGTCACGAAACAGTGCGGCTCGCCCACTCTCAGGATTCCCCCAAGGTGGTTTCCGGGCGCCGTAAGTTTTGGCTCCTTATTCTCCGCTTTGTGGTCACGATCTGCTATCCTATTATTGCAATCCGCCATCGACAACGCCTAGGGGCTGCGCGACGGCGAATCGGGTGAGGACATTTCATGGCGCGGAAGGAAGCTTCAAACGAAACCGCGAATGGCAGCGAAGAAACTTCCGGCAAGCCGGATCACCGCATGATCGAGGAATATCTTGGCGAATTGAAGGCAATCCGTGCATCCGGTGCGGGCGTGGCGGAAACGTCGTACTACCCGGCCCTGTCAGGTCTCTTCAACGCGGTCGGCCGAACGCTCAAACCCAAGGTCCGCTGCGTCATCCACCTGAGCAACCAAGGCGCTGGCATCCCTGACGGCGGATTGTTCACCGTCGATCAATTTCAGCGCCAAACTGACGGCCAACCCAAGGCCGGGCAATTGCCATCGCGCGGAGCGATTGAAGCCAAGGGAACAAAGCCCGATATCAAAGCCATTGCCTTCAGCACTCAGGTGAAAGACTATCTGGCCAGGTACGGCATCGTTATCGCAACCAATCTGCGCGATTTTATGATCGTTATGCGCGGCCCAAGCGGCGCGCCGGAGCCGATGGAGGCGGTTTCGTTGGCCGAAAGCGAGCAGGATTTTTGGAGCCGTGTGGCAGCCCACCCGCGCGGAACCGCGCAACTCAAGGGCGACCAGTTTATCGAATTCATCCGCCGCGCCTGTCTCCACAACACACCGCTCGCCAACCCGAAAGACGTGGCGTGGTTCTTGGCATCCTACGCCCGCGACGCGCTTTTTCGGGTTGAGCAGAAGAAGGAACTGCCGGCCCTGCAAGCGGTCCGATCGGCCTTGGAAGAAGCGCTGGGGATGAAGTTCACCGGCGACAAGGGCGAGCATTTCTTTCGATCGACGCTGGTGCAAACCCTATTCTACGGCGTTTTTTCGGCGTGGGTCCGGTGGCACAAAGACAACCCCGGCCCCAATGCAAAGTTTGATTGGCGAACCGCCGAATGGACGCTGCACGTTCCGTTTATCCGTACCTTGTACGAAGCGGTTGCAACGCGCGGGAAGCTGGAACCGTTGGGGCTGGTGGAAGTGTTGAATTGGACGGCGAGTGTGCTGAACCGCGTGGACCGAAGCCGGTTCTTCAGTAGTTTCGAGGATGAACACGCCGTTCAATATTTTTATGAACCATTTCTGGAAGCCTACGATCCGGAGCTACGCAAGGAATTGGGTGTCTGGTACACCCCGCGCGATATCGTCAAGTATCAGGTCGCCCGCGTGGACACCGTCCTGCGAGAAGAACTGAACCTGCCTGACGGCTTGGCCGATCCGAACGTTATCGTACTGGATCCATGCTGTGGCACGGGCGCGTATCTAATCGAGGTGCTGCACCGCATCGAGAGGACCATCCGCGATAAACATGACGATGCGTTGGTTGGGCATGATCTCAAGACAGCCGCCATGACCCGCGTCTTCGGCTTTGAGATCATGCCCGCGCCATTCGTCATCGCGCATCTGCAAATCGGCTTGCTCGTCCAGCAGGTGGGGTTGCCGTTTTCCGCCTCAAAAGGCGAACGTGCCGCCGTCTATTTGACCAATTCACTGACCGGCTGGGAGCCACCCAAAGGCCCCAAGCAACAGGTCCTGTCATGGGCGGAATTGCAAGACGAACGTGACGCGGCGGAACACGTTAAACAGGAGAGCAAAATATTGGTTGTGCTGGGCAACCCGCCCTACAACGCCTTCGCAGGTGTAAGCCCGCAAGAGGAACAAGGGCTCGTGGAACCCTACAAAAAAGACTTAAACAAGCCCACCAGCGCCGGCGGTTGGGGCATCAAGAAGTTCAATCTGGACGATCTTTATATCCGCTTCTTCCGCCTGGCCGAACGGCGCATCGCCGAGATGAGCGGCAAGGGCGTCGTGTCCTTCATCTCGAACTTCTCGTACTTGGGCGATCCGTCTTTTGTGGTGATGCGCCAGAGATTCCTGGCGGAATTCGACAAGCTATGGTTTGACTGCATGAACGGCGACAGCCGCGAAACCGGCAAGCTGACGCCCGATGGCAAACCCGATCCATCGGTCTTCTCCACCGATTACAACCGCGAAGGCATTCGCGTCGGAACTGCGATCTGCGTAATGGTGCGAAAGGCAAAACGCGATCCAAAGCCGACCGTTCTCTTTCGACAGTTTTGGGGGGTTACGAAGCGACAAGACCTTTTGGCGTCTCTTGACAAGAAACGCGGCGCGATGTTGAAAGCCGCGCCGGCAAGCGAAAACCGGAATTCCTTTCGCCCAGAAGACGTGGCCACGCAGTATTCGGGATGGCCCAAGCTGACAGAGCTTAGCGCGGTGGCGCCGTTCAACGGACCAGTGGAGCGACGTGGTGGCTCGCTCATCTCAGTCGATCGCCAGCCGTTGCACATCCGCCTTAAGGCGTATTTCGACGCAAGAGTTCAGGACACCGAGGTGGCGGCACTTCATCCCTCATTGATGATGACGGGCAATCGCATCGTCGGCCCCGAGGCCCGACGAAAGCTTTTGAGTGAGCATGAATTTGATCCCAAGATTATTGTTCGATATCCCTTCAAAGTCTTTGACGTGCGATGGGCCTATTTGGCCAACATTCGGCCGCTTTTCAGCGAGCCCAGTCCTCAACTACTAGCCCAGCGATTCCCCGGCAACGCCTTCTTCATCTCTCGCGATACGGCCGACAAAGTGCCGGAAGGGCCTCCGTTCTTCTTTTCTCGCGTTGTTTGCGATTATGACTCAATTTCCGGACATGCGAGGCATTTTCCGATTCTGCTGAGAAATGGCTCTCGTCTGGAAAAAGAAGCAGAGGCAACATTATTCGCGGCGCTGGGGGATAAACCGGCGATAGACGAGCCGGTGGCGAATCTCTCGGCTCCAGCACGGCAGTATTTCACCGCAATTCGAGGTAAGGACTCCGAGGTCGGTACGAAGACAGCGGGGCTGATCTGGATGCACGCTCTGGCCATCGGCTTCAGCCCGGCGTATCTGACCGAAAACGCCGACGGCATCCGGCGAGAATGGCCGCGCGTCCCCCTGCCAGATTCCCGCAAAGCCCTGGAAGCGTCGGCGGCCCTGGGGGAGCAAATCGCGGCGCTACTGGACACGGAAGCTGGCGTGCCAAGTGTTACCAGTGGCACTTTATCGCCGGTATTTCGATTCCTCTGCGTGCCATCCAAAACAGGCGACGGGGAGCTCGACCCGAATACTGAAGATTTTGCCGTCACCACCGGCTGGGGACACACAGGTCAAGAAGGCGTCACCATGCCCGGCAAGGGCAAGCTCACCGAACGCCCGTACGACGAGGGCGAGGCCAAAGCCATCGACGCCGAAGCAAAGGCGCGGCGCCTGTCGGCCACAGATGCGCGGAAATTGTTGGGTGAGAAGACCTGCGACGTGTACCTGAACGGGGTAGCCTATTGGCGCAATATCCCGCTGAACGTCTGGGAGTATTACATCGGCGGATATCAGGTCATCAAGAAATGGCTGAGCTACCGGGAAGACAAAATCCTCGGGCGCGCCCTCAAGCCCGAAGAAGCCCGCGAAGTGACCAATATGGCGCGCCGCATCGCGGCAATCATCCTGCTGCAACCAAAACTGGACGAAAATTACCGCAAAGTAAAGGCGGCCACATTTGATTGGCCATAAGTTTTTGGTTGTCACGCTATTGGAGCCGACCAGGATCGAACTGGCAACCCCTGCCTTGCAAAGGCAGTGCTCTCCCAATTGAGCTACGGCCCCGAAATTCGTCGCCGGGACAGCTTACCGCACGCCCATCAGCAGTTCCATCGTCAACTGATCGAGCCGCTCGTAGGGCAGCGGGGCAGCGGCCAAATCAACGCGATCGAGGGAAGCGTCGAGCAGCTTGGCGGCGTTGGATTTGGAATATTTGGCGGTCAAGCGGGAAAGGGCCGGGTCCTGAACGTTGATGGATTTGACGATCTGCTGGATTTCGCGGTCGGCGTTCCAGCGTGCGGCCTTTTCCTTGAGGATCACGTACGTGCGTATGCAGCCGCGGGCAAATTCCTTGACGTCGGTGTAATCGCTTTGGCGATAGGCATGGGCGTCGAAATGGCGCGGGCCGTTGTATTGGTGGTCTTCCAGCAATTTGACGAGGAAGAAGGCGTGTTTGAGGTTGGCGCTGCCGAAGCGCAAATCCTGATCGTATCGGCCGAATTCCTGATCGTTGAGGTCGATGTGGAAAAGTTTTTTGGCTTCGATGGCGGCGGCGACCTGGTGAACGAAATTCAAACCGGCCATGTGTTCGTGCGCCACCTCCGGATTGACGCCGCACATCTCCGGATGGTCGAGGGTGGGGATGAACGCCAGGTAGCTGCCGGTAACGGCGAAATAGATATGGCCGCGCGGCTCGTTGGGCTTGGCCTCGAAGGCGAATTTGTATCCGAATCGCCGGTCGATGCTGTATTGGCAGAGGAAGTTGACGGCTTCGCGGAAGCGCTTGATGGATTCGACGGGGGATTTGGCGGCGTCGGTTTCGGCGCCTTCGCGGCCGCCCCAGAAGACGTAAATCTTCGCGCCGCATTCGGCGCCGAGTTCCATGGCCCGCATGGTTTTCTGGATGGCATAGGCGCGGATTTGGGCGTTGTTGCTGGTGAACGCGCCGTCTTTGAAGACCGGATCGCTGAAGAGGTTGGTGGTGGCCATGGGGACGAGAAGGCCGTTGGCATTGAGGGCCTTTTTGAAATCCCGGACGATCTGATCGCGTTGGGTGCGTGTGGCGTCGATGGGGACGAGGTCGTTGTCGTGGAAATTGACGCCGTACGCGCCGACTTGGCCGAGGAGGTCGCAAATCTCGACGGGCGAAAGCTGGGCGCGGACGGGCCCACCGAACGGATCGCGGCCGACGTTGCCGACGGTCCACAGGCCAAAGGTGAATTTCAATTTCGGATCGGGTTGGTACTTGTTGGGCATATCGAAAAATCCTGGAAAAGGGGGACGGCATTGTTATGCAAACGCGGGTATGATGCAACGGGGATGCAAACCGAATATGTGCAGGTAAAGATCGATCTGGGTCGCGTCAGGGAGAACGCCGCTGCGATCGCCCGGCAAACCGGGGTTGACGTTATAGCAGTGGTGAAGTCGGACGCGTACGGCGTGGGCGCGCGGCGTGTGGCCGAGGCGATTGGCGATCTTGTCTCGGAGTTCTGCGTGTTCAGCGTGGCCGAGGCGCGGGCGGCGTCGCTGTGGGATGTGGCGCAAAAGCCGTCGATGGCGCTGGGGCCGGCGATCGGCGTTGGGGTACGGGAACTGGCCGAGGCGCACGTTCGCCCGGCGGTCTGGACAGCCGAGGAGGCCCGGCGGTTGCGGGATGCCAGGCCCCTGCTGTGCGTTGATACGGGGATGCGGCGATTCGCCTGCCCGCCGGACCAGATTGATGCGGTGATCGCCGCCGGTGGAATCCACGAGGCTTTTACCCACGCCACGCGAATCGAGCACGTCCGGCTGCTGGTGTCGCTTGTCGGGGGGCGGGGATTGCGCGTGCATGCGGCGGCGTCGGCGCTATTGAACGAACCGGAGGCTTATCTGAACGCCGTCCGGCCGGGCATGGCGATCTATCGGGGAGCAGTGCGGGTGTCCACCCGGTTGGTGGAGCTTCACGACGGCGGGGTCCCGGCGGGATACGGCGGGTTTGTTGCCGATTGTTTCGGCGTGATTCTTTGCGGATATTCCCATGGCCTTCGCCGCGGCCCGTGCCTCGTCAACGGCGCACGCCGGTCGATTCTGGAGGTTGGCATGCAGTCTGCGTTCGTCGAAGCGGGGTCGAACGATCGGAACGGGGATGAGGTGGTATTGCTGGGAGACGGATTGGCCGAAGCGGAAATCGCCCGCGCCTGGGGAAGTAGCGAGCAACAGGTGCTGGTGGCTCTGACCGGCGCCGGAACGCGGACATATCAGAAGGGGTGAAAAAGGGCGGCGAACAGGCTTACAAGCTGCTGTTGACCGAGTTCCACCGCGCCAGGACCTTGACGCCGAAGGCGCCGATGACCGTGAGGGCGGCGATGGAAATGAGGCCCGCGACGATGGCATATTCGATCACTTCGCCGCCGGCGTCGTCGTTCGCCAGATCTGCCAGAGACCGGATTACTCGCGACATTTCGTTGTCTCCATTCAAGGGGTCCGATAAACCGCGACGGCCTCCCAAATCCGGGATATTCCAGCACCATTTCGGCCAGAACGTGTCATGGCTTAACAATCGGCGGACGAGCAAACAAAAACCGGAAGACGCCTGGGTCTTCCGGTGTTGATTTTATCGGTGGCGAAGTGGAAGGCTTCGCCTCCACGGTGGAAGGCTTCGCCTCCACGGTGGAAGGCTTCGCCTCCACGTCAGAACATCGCTTCAGGCCCGCGCGTGGCGTCGGGAACGAAGCCAGGAGAGCAACATGGTGGCGACCACTCCAGCGCCCGCCATCTGCAGCGGCGCCGGCAGGGGCACGGAGGCGGCGGTCGTGGTCGAGCCCGAATCAACCGGGGGCGTGATGACCGGATTGGTCACTACCGGGTCAATGGGGGTTCCGGTATCGCCGGTCGTGACGGTCGTGACGGCCGGGACAGTCGTGCCGGTCGAGCCGGGGTTCGTTCCACCGGTGCCCTTATTGCCCGTGGAGGAATTGACGATGTGAACGGTTTTCGTGAATACCACCTCCGGCAAGCTCGGCTTGCTGCCGATGCGGCAATCATAAGAACGATAAAAGCACGGCGAGGGCAGATCCGAGTTGCCGCTCCCGCACGGATCGAAAAACAACGTGCATTGCGATCCGGACGAAACAAAATCCACTTGCGACGCGACTGAAATGCCCGGAAGCATCAGCAACAATCCAGCGGCGCTCGCACGCAATAACGTTTTCATAAATCTTCCTCTCTATAAAAGCCCGAATTCGAACAGCAATATGCAGGCCGAATATTCGCGTTCCAACCATGCCTTTCGATTTGCCCGGATGTGAATCGCCAAATCCGATCTGCACTGAACTGAATGAACTTGAAACGAGTCTATCCCAGAATTGGAGACGAGGCGGAAAGAACAAGTGGTTTTCGCCTTCGGACCGCTTCGATTGCTTAAACTGGGGGAATTTGTGCCATGCGTATTGGCTGCGACGATTGGCCGGGAAGGCCCCTGGAAGGGCAGAAATGGGCACCACGTTAAACTGGTGAAAATCCATCGGCACGTGGCGTCCATGAAAGCAAGCTGGTTTGGGACGGGTGGCAAATTTTGCACTTTCGCGGGGCGGGATCGGGCAAAAGAAGAAGACCGGGAGGCAACAAGCCTCCCGGCCGAGTTAGGGGATGCAGAACCAGTAGTTGGCTGGATCAGGCGATGATCGAGCGGCGAGTCCGCAGCCAGCTCATCAGCATGATGCCGGCGAGGCCAATTCCGCCCATTGCCGAGGCAGCCGGCGCGGGAACCGACGCGCACGTGCAGGTATGACCGCCTTCAGGGCAACTCGGCGCGTAGTTGCCGCAGTTGAGCTGATGGTCACCACAGCCATCATCCTTGCCGCCGTTGTCGCAGTAGGACGGCTCATGATCGTGCTTGCGAAAATCGATCTTGCAGTTGTCCTTGCCGTCTTTATCGCCTTTGCAGTCCTTAAGGTCCTTGTCGCATTTGTCCAGGTTGAGGTTGGAAGAGTCGTCCAGGACCGGGGTGATGCAATCCTTGCCGCCCTTGTCACCCTTGTCGCACTTGTCCGATTTGAAATCGACTTTGCACGAGTTGCCCTTGTCTTCGGTCTTACAACTGAAGTCGTGCTTTCCACCCTTGCCGTTGTCCACACTGATGATGCTTGCACGGCAATAGCCGGAAAAAGCAAGCGTCAGGCAGGCGATGCCAAGCGCTATCGATTTACACATTGCAGTAGCCCTTTCGAGAAAAAGACCCTCAGCGGCCGAGTGATGCGCGAACGTCGCACGTCACCGCGGATCCGCGGTTTTCAGAAAACCAGTCCCGCTTGCTTTAGTGAGCAACCGGATGTGTTGAACGCCCGGAAGATAACCCACGAAACCGAGGCGTGCGGCGAGCGTCAAAGAAAAATCCAGTCGGTTATGCCTCCAGCGCGTTAAGAGCGGCGGGCGGCAACGGCGTTGAGTTCTGTGAGGCGAATTACGCCCGCGAATCGACGGGGGAAAGAACTGATCGGATTTTATTGGGCATCCGCCGGACCTATACGAAAACCTCGATTTTGCCGATAATAATTTGATAGATGGACTCCGACGGCCGCGGGGTCCGGCGAGAAACGCGATGAGTCAGATCAATGCCATCACCGGTTCGATCGTGCAGGCGCCGACGGTGCAGCGGCAGCAGGAGATGGGCAAAGCGCAGCAGATTCGCCAGCGGCAGGACCGGCAAAAGAACGCCGCCGCCTCTGACGAGCATGAAGTGGAACAATCCGTCGCCAGCCCCGATCAGGTTCAACCGGCCGGAAACGATCAACAAGGCCGCCAGAAAGGCCGCAAGACCTACGCCCGCCGCCATCCCCAGGAGCCGGAGGCGCAAACCGACGGCGAAAGCCTGGATTTGACCGCCTGAATCGGGCGATTCGGCATCGCTCAAGTCCTGGGCAAACTGGCTTGAAGCTTAAACACCGAAATCTCCGGCCTGCACCATTCCCGGACGCGTTGGCCGTAGCTCAGGCCGCGGTTGACGTACAGATGGCGGCCGCTGACCGAGTAATACCCGTGCGTGTAATGGCGGAAGCGATGGGGATATAGCGCCCTGCCCAATTTGCTCGTCGCCACCTGCCGGCCGTGCGTGTGGCCGCTGAGCATCCATTGCCAGGGAAAGCCCATCAGCTCCCGCACGTTGGCGGGATTGTGGTTGAGGCAGATGATCGGCTGAGAAGAATCGACCCCGGCGAAAGCCTTGCCCGGATCGATGTTTCCCGACCACTCATCGTCCAGGCCGACGATCACCAGCGGCTTTTGTGCTCCGGCGCATTTCACGCGGAGGGACTGATTCCGCAAGACGATCAGCCCACGTTTGCGCAAACACGATTCGAGGAAATCCGCGCGGCGCCGTCCCTCACCGTTCACGCGCCTCCCGTAGATGCTGTAATCGTGATTGCCGAACGTGCAGATCACCCCGTGCCTAGCCTTCACGTGCGATAGCAACGTCGCGATCCGCTGGGCGAAACGATACCCGCCGGTGATCAAATCCCCCGTAACGACGACCAATTCCGGCTCCAATTCGTTCACCCAATTCAGGTATTGAGTCAGATACCGCTGCCAGACGACCGGGCTGTAGTGAAGATCGGAAATCTGCACGATTTTCCAGCCGGCCATGGCTGGATCGAGGTGCTTCATCGGCATAGAGCGGCGATGGATCTCGACCCATCGGCGATTGACCGGCAGGGCGTGCATCCCGGTCAGGCCGAGCCGCGCCATGTTCATCCAAATCGCGCGGCGCCATTTCTCCTGGCGGCGCCAATGGGGCTTGTTCAGATAATCGACCAGGCGGTTCATCATGGCAATTCGGTTGTCACGCTTCTCCGAAAAGATTTACCGCGAAGGAGCGAAGGAGCGAAGTTACGCGAAGAAATCAAATCAAATTGGTATTTCTTCGCGTAACTTCGCTCCTTCGCGCCTTCGCGGTAATCCATATATTGAGCTTCGTCAGCGCAACAAAAGCTGGATGAAGAGAAGGGCCGCATATTCTACCCGGCCTTGGCCCTGAGGGGCTTATGTTGCATGTGCAGCGATTCGGCGACCGCCGAATTCGTGATCCGCCCGCCGGCTAGATTGATCCCCTCGGCAAGCCCAGAATCCTCGACGGCGGCCCTTTCAAAGCCGCGATTGGCGATCTTCAGGGCATAGGGCAAAGTGGCGTTGCACAGGGCGATCGTGCTGGTGCGTCCGACGGCCCCGGGCATGTTCGTCACGCAATAATGCACCACGTTCTCGACGACAAACGTCGGCTGCTGGTGGGTCGTGGGCCGGCTGGTCTCGACGCATCCGCCCTGGTCGATGGCGACATCGACGATGACGCTGCCGTTGCGCATCTCCACCAAATCCTGGCGCGACACCAGGCGCGGCGCCTTGGCGCCGGGGATCAAAACCGCCCCGACGACCAGGTCGGCGTTGCGCAAATGGTCGCGCACGGTGTGGGCGTCGCTGAAAATCGTTTGCACGTTGGCGGGCATCACGTCCGACAAATACCGCAAGCGCTCGAGATTGACGTCCATCAAAACGACATTGGCGCCCAATCCCGCCGCCACCCGGGCCGCGTGCGTGCCGACCACCCCGGCTCCCAGCACGACCACGTCCGCCGGCGCCACGCCCGGCACGCCGCCCAACAAAATTCCCCGCCCCATCATCGGCTTCTCCAGATATTTCGCGCCCTCCTGAATGCTCATCTTGCCGGCGATCTCGCTCATCGGCGTCAGGCACGGCAACCGGCCGGTCCGGTCCTTGATCGTCTCATAGGCGATGGCCACGATCTCCGATTCCAGACACGCCTGGGTCAGGTCCGGGGAAGCCGCGAAATGAAAATACGTGAAGACGATCTGACCCGGGCGAAACAACCCGATCTCGGCCGCCTGCGGCTCCTTCACCTTGATGACCATCTCCATGCCCGAGATCGCCTCGGCAGCGGACGGCACAATGCCGGCCCCCGCCCTTGTGTAATCCTCATCACTGAACCCGCTGGCGACGCCCGCGGAGGTTTCGACGAACACCTGATGCCCGCCTTTGACCAGCGTTTCCACGCCGACCGGCATCAGGGCGATACGATATTCATCCGGCTTGATTTCCTTGGGAACTCCGATACGCATTGGTCTTAACGCCTTCCCTCGCCCCGGAATTCGGGGCGACATTCCTCATCTTGCTCACAGAATAGCCAACGGCAAGTGCTTAGCCGGGATAATTCATTGAACCGCCGAGACGCCAAGAAGAAAAGAACCGCGGATTACGCGGATGACACGGATAAGAATTGAATTTATCCGCGATATCCGCGCAATCCGCGGTTGAATCGATTTTCATTCTTGGCGACCTTGGCGTCTTGGCGGTTCACCCGCATTTTCCTTCTTGGTTGCGGCTGGGCCGCGCTGCGCTCTCAGCGGTGAATAATGCGGGTTAGATTCCCGATTCGCTCAACTTCGCCTGTCGCAAAACAGGGGTGATTTTCCCGGTTTTGCGTCTGAAAATGTCGCACTTTGTCCCGGAATGTCCCATCCACCCCCCCCCTCCCCCCCGCTGCGCGAGACAGGAGAGAACAGGGGATGGGGAGAAGAAGGAAGAGGCGAAAATTGGCCGTTGGACAACACCGTTGCCAAACAATAACCTAACTGTCGCCGGCTCGCAAAGAAAAAATTCGAGGGTGATTTGAGAGCGGAAACGGGAAGCGAGCGTACCCTTTAATCAAGCCAAAACTAACGCCTAAGCCACGCGGATGAGGGGCTTGATTGGGCGCTTAACCTGGGTGCGGCCCAGGTTGTACGCGTTCTCAAGATTGAGCCAGAATTGCGGCGTGGTCCTCAGGGCGTGGGAGAGTTTTAGGGCCATTGCGGGGGAGATGCCGCGTTTTTCGTTGCAGATTTGGTTGATCACGCCGATCTGGACTCCGATATGCCGGGCCAAACGGGTTTGCGTGATTCCGTGCTCCTGGAGGAGCCGGCGAAGGTACATTCCGGGATGAAAGGGTGATTTGAGCATGGAACGGCACCTCAGTGGTAATCGACAATCTCAACTTCAAATGCGTCCTGTCCCGCCCATACGAAGCATATCCGGTATTGCCGGTTGATTCGGATGCTGTGTTGGCCCTTGCGCTTGCCCATGAGCTTTTCGAGCCGCAGGCTGGGCCAGATGGCCAAATCATCCAGAGCCACCGCCGCGTCGAGGAGGATCAGCTTTTCCAGCGCCGCATTGTGCAGTACGGCGGCCAACGTGCGCCGCGATTGCTTCGTTGCACGTTGAGCCGCAATGTCCGCGGTTCCAGCGTCCTTAAAGCTCCGGATGGCCACCGCAAGAGACTATACCGATTTACGGTCTAACAGTCAAATCCGTAGTCGAAGGGTCGACGCGAGGGGTGTGCCCAAAAATCCGGAAGAACCGCCAAGCACGCCATGACGCCAAGGAAAATGATGAGGGCGGCCGTCCCAAGCACTGATCTGTCTGGCCTTTTCGCAATTCATCTTTTAACACTGCCGGGCACAGTAGCCGCAGCGGCAAGCACGGTAAGTGTAAGATATTACACTAAGGCATCGGGGGTCGCGAGGGCTGTCTGATAACCATTTTGGGTTCAGTGGACTGGAGCTACGCCGCTTCCGTGCCCGATGATCGCCCAACGTCGCCGATACGAAAGGTTCGATCATGGGCACTGGACGATCGTTGGGCATCCTAATGGGCACGTTGTTCGTTGCGGCGGGCGCCGCCTCGGCAGCAATCGTGACCGTGAACGGTACAGACGTGATATTTCTCGCCGGACGCACGGACGTAACACTGGCACCGGCTGGCACTCCGCCGGTGGGGTATCCGCTAGTGCGGCTCAGTCCGCCGGGGGCCTATGCCGAGACTTTCCCCGAAGAAATGGCGGCATCCACAGGTGAACAGTTCCAGTTCTCGGCATCGGGGATCGTCAGCTATGTTGCCGGCGGCGACTTTTTCGGGCCTGACGGCTCCACTGCTCCGGCTGTGGGGACTTCTTCTATAAACAGCTTGGCCGGCATTAGCGGTTATCTCGGGCCGTGCGGTGCGCTGGCGGGCGTCTTTTTGAACGGCACCGATCCAGAAAGCGAAATCGCCCCCTTGCCCCTCGACTTCGCCGGCGCCGGAGACACCAGCTTCACAGTGTTGGCACCATCGTTGAATCAGGTGTTTTTCATCGGCGACGGATTGACGGGCACGGGGGCCGAAACAACTCAGAGCTTCATCACCCCGGTCGGCGCTACGCGACTTTTTCTCGGCGTGCCCGACGGACTGTACTTTAACGGAGCGCCCGGTGCCTATGACGACAATTCCGGGGCATTCACTGTCGCGGTCACTTCCACGGTCGTCCCCGAGCCATCATCTGTCGGTTTGCTGGCCATCGGCTCATTGATTCTGTGCCACCACCGTCGCAGATAGGGCGAGACTTCATTGTGCCCGTCCCACAGACAGAGGAATAGGTCATGGATTTTGTCAAACCGCCCGATTCAGTGCCGATGCTTGGCGTCGGTGCCCCTGCGACTGGCGAGCATCGCCGCGGTTTTTCTTTTGACATGAAGATTGCCATTACACCCATCATCTGCACCCTCTTGTTTGGATGCTTTTTGCTCGGGGCCGTTGCGCTCCATGATTATCTAATGCCCGTGTTTGGGCGCTTTAGCTTTGGCGAACATGCCGCCCTTTACACTGTGAGCGGCGGTCACATTTACATTTGGGCACCCGAAGCGAGTAACTCCGTGGCTGAGTTCGATCGACAGCTTAACAAAGTTTCGCCCACGCCTGCCAAGTAACGGCGGAGCGTTCGCGACACTGTGCCCCGGTTTCGCTGCCGTCCGCTGCGCACGGTTCAATTCAGGCAGACATGCGTTGCCCGACATGAAGCCCATCTCATCGGAGAGGCGGTTTCGTAGACCCCGTAATTCACGGGCCTACCGTTCCGGGTCACTTCGTATTCGCTTGCGTCGCGCCGGCATACAGGGATTGATTAAAGGGGACGTAGCTCTTTTTCATCGTTTTGAACCGCCGCTTTCGGCTTTTCGGGCCGGCCACGCGGATGCAGCGTCCACTCCAGATGCAAGTCGCCAGCAACCTTCAGCGTC
>JBEKEC010000053.1:0-35105 GCA_050014015.1 Tepidisphaeraceae bacterium | reverse complement strand
CGCCTGCATGCGAAAATTGTTGACCATTCTCAACGCCATGGCCCGCGACGGCCTTACATGGAGTCCAAAATGTCAACTCCAAACCACTTGAAATTAGACACAGCCGCTTCGCGGTTCATCTTCATGGAAAGGCATAACAAGAGTATGATGCCGTTGATTAGCGCCATCTTCCTTGCGAGCCTGCTGGGCAGCCTGCACTGCACGGGGATGTGCGGCGCTTTTCTCGCGCTGGCGGTGGACGATCGCGGGGATTGGCGGCGACATGCCATTCTCCAAACGGCATATCATGGGGGCCGGCTGCTTTGCTACGTCGCGCTGGGCGCCGCCGCCGGCGCCGCGGGACAAATTCTCAATCTTGGCGGCGCCTTGGCCGGCGTGCGATCCGCCGCCGCCGTGCTCGCCGGTGTAACCATTCTTCTGTTCGCCGCGGTCACGCTTTTGCGCATCCTTGGCGTCCGCGCACCCGGCATCGCCGGTCCGTCCTGGCTTGGCCGGCTCGGCCGGGCCGCCTACGTCCGGGCGATGAAGCGCCCACCCATTCCGCGCGCGCTGTTGATTGGACTGTGCACGACGCTGCTGCCCTGCGGCTGGCTCTACGCGTTCGTCGCCACCGCCGCCGGAACCGCCTCGCCGCTCGCCGCCGCCGGGGTGATGGGCGTCTTTTGGCTTGGCACGCTGCCGGCCATGATCGCGCTTGGCGCGGGAGTGCGCACGGTGCTGGGTCCGCTGAACCGCCGGATGCCGCTCGTTACCTGTGTCGCGCTGGTTGCCATCGGCCTCTACACGGTCGTTGGCCGCGCTGGCGTCGATCCGCGCGCGCTGATCGGTACCAAATCAATTTCCGCCGGAATCCCCGTTCCCGGCTCGGCAGCCTGCTGCAACACCAATGACCACGCTCGCCACTGAAATTCTCGCCGCTTCGCCGCCGGCCACGGCTCCGGTCCCGTGCTCGCATTGCGGGCAGGACGTTCCCCGCGGCCTCGTCGAAGTTGAGAGCCAGTTGCAGTTCTGCTGCGCCGGCTGCCGGGCCGTGTACGATGCCATTCATGCCTGCGGTCTTGAGGCTTATTACCGGTTGCGCAATGCCGCCGTCGCGCCGCCCAAGCCAAGTGAATCCACTTTCGAATCCTTCGACGCGCCGGCATTTCATAAGCTTTTTGTCCAGCAGCAGTCCCAGACCGTTGCCAGCGTCGATCTGATGCTTGAAGGCGTCACCTGCGCCGCCTGCGTCTGGCTGATCGAGCGCCTGCCGCACGTGCTACCCGGCGTTATTGAAGCTCGTCTCAGCCTCCGCCAGGCCATCGTCCGGGTAACGTGGAACACGCGGGAGCTTTCGCTTTCGCGCATCGGCCGAACGCTGAACGGCCTCGGCTATACGCCGCATCCCGCCAAGGGCCTTCCCCGCAAACAGCTTGCTCGGATCGAGGTGCGCAAGCGGTTGATCGATCTGGCGGTCGCCGGCGCGATCGCGGGCAACGCGATGCTGGTGGCGTGCGCCTTGTACGCCGGGCGGGGCGGCCGGATGGAAGATTCCTATCGCGAGTTCTTCCGCTGGATCAGCGCGGTGCTGGGCATCCTGTCGCTGGCGTGGCCCGGCGCGGGATTCTTTCGCGGCGCGATCGCCGCGGTCCGGCTTCGGACCGTGAACTTTGACGTGCCGATCGTCCTGGGACTTCTCGCGGGCGGCGTGGCCGGAATCGTCAACGTCATTCTCAACCGCGGCGAGGTTTACTTCGATTCGCTGAGCGTTTTGGTCTTCCTGCTGCTGGTCGGACGATTCCTGCAATTCCGCCAGCAGCGCCGCGCCGATGACGCGGTCGAACTGCTCTTCTGCCTCGCCCCCTCAACTTGCCGCACTGTCCGCCAGGGCGATCGCATCGAGGAAATGCCCATCGAAGCGGTCGTGTCCGGCGATCTGATTGAAGTCCTCAGCGGCCAGACCATCGCCGCCGACGGCGTCGTGGAATCCGGCCAATCCCACGTGCTCCAGGCGCTGCTGACCGGCGAGGCGGAGCCGGTTCCGGTCGGCGTCGGCGACAAAGTCTACGGCGGAGTGCCGAATCAAGGCGCCAGTCTTCGCATTCGCGTCAGCCAGGTCGGCGCGGACAGCCGGGTGGGCCGGCTCATGCGCGTCGTCGAGCGCGGCGTTGCCGAAAAGCCCGCAATCGTCCAGTTCACCGATCGCATCGCAGCGCGGTTTGTCCTGGTCGTCACTCTCGCCGCCGCCGGGACTTTCGCGTATTGGAGCCGCTTCGACGTCGCCGCCGCCGTCGATCACGCGGTGGCCCTGCTGATCGTCTGCTGTCCGTGTGTTCTGGGCCTGGCGACGCCCGTCACCCTGGCCGTCGCCATCGGCCGCCTGGCACGCCGGGACATTCTCGTCAAGAGCGGCGCGGCCATCGAAAAACTCGCGCGCCGAGGACAAATCCTCCTCGACAAAACCGGCACGCTCACCTTCGGCCAGCTTCGGCTGGTCTGCTGGCACGTGGAAGGCTTCGCCTCCACGGGCGATGAACAATTCAAGCCCCTCGTCGCCGCTCTGGAAAGACAGAGCCAGCACCCGGTCGCCCGCGCGTTCTGCCAGGCCCTGGCCGCGTTTGAATTGCCCGCGGCGCAATCCGCTTTGCTCCATGACGTCAAAGAGCAGCCAAACGGCGGCATCCGCGCCATGCTCGGCAGCCAAGCGGTCCATGTCGGCTCGCCGGCTTTTGTCAATCGCGCCGGCATCTCCGTCCCGCCTTCTCTGGCGCGGCTACAGCATGAATTGGAGCAAGTCGGAACCACCGTCGTTCTGGTCGCCGTTGATGGGAATGCCGTGGCCCTGGCGGGCTTCGGCGATCAAATCCGCGACGATTCACGCTGGGCCGTCCACGCACTCCACGAGCTCGATTGGGACGAACAGATTCTCTCCGGCGACTCTCAATCCGTCGTCCGAAAAGTCGCCCGCGCCGTCGGCATCGATCCCAGCCGCGCCACTGGCGAAATGACTCCCGAGGCCAAGCTCGCCCTGGTCCGAGAGTATCAGGGAAGATGCCTGACGGTCATGGTCGGCGACGGGGTCAACGACGCCGCCGCCCTCGCCGCGGCCGACGTCGGAATCGCCGTCCACGGCGGCGCCGAAGCCTCCCTCGCCGCCGCCGATGTCTACATCGCCTCGCCCGGCCTCACCCCGCTGGTCCATCTCGTCACCGCCGCCAGAAAAACAATGCGCACGATCCGGGTGAATCTGGCGATATCCCTGGTGTACAATCTGGTTGCCGCGGCATTGGCCGCGACCGGAAAAATGAGCCCGCTGATCTGCGCCATCCTGATGCCCGTCAGTTCCGCGACGGTTCTGTCATTGGCCATGGCGTCGATTCGCCGGATCGACCGCAAGACGCCGCGGAACGCGGAGGACAAGCCATGAGCGTGCTGTACATCGTGCTTCCCCTGGCCATCGTGATGGCCGGCGTGGCGTTGACCGCTTTCATCCTCTCGGTTCGCAAGGGCCAGTTCGACGATCTCGACACTCCGCCGCTGCGCATGCTTTTCGACGACGAGCCGAACGATCGGCGCAAGGATTGAACGATCCAACCACCGCCTTCATGTTTTTATTGCAATTCCCCGCCCTTTTACATAGCCTCTCGCCGCCGCGATAGGGCGGCCATTACCGATAGGAGTTCCGCATGCGAATGATCATGAATGTCTCCATCCCGTGCGAGCCGTTCAACACGTTGGTTCGGAAAGGCTCGGCGGGCAAGACAATCCAGAAAATCCTTGAGGCCATCAAGCCCGAGGCCGCATATTTCACGGAACAGAACGGCCATCGCGGCGCGCTCCTGATCGTGGACATGAAAGATTCCTCGGCCATCCCGTCCCTGGCGGAGCCTTGGTTCCTCAGCTTCAACGCGGACTGCAATTTCCGCATCGCCATGACGCCGGAGGACCTGGCTCGCTCGGGCCTGGATCGAATTGCCAAGAGCTGGTAACGCCGGGCGACTTGTTTTGCGATTCCAGACTATTTGGGCGGCACGCTCTGTCCGCTGAAGGCGGCTTCGAAATCCTGGATCGCTTCCATCGCCTCCTCGGGCGACCCGACGCGCGCCAGGGTGGCGCGCAACTCGCGGTTTTGCAATGCCCGCCCGGCCTTGGCCAGGAGCTGGAGATGAACGTTCGCGCCGGTCGAGGGAGACAGCAAAAGGAATACCGCGGAGATCGGCTGCTCGGTGACCACGTCCAGCAGTCCGGCTCGCGTCAATCCCAGCGCCACCTGCGGAGAAGTTAGTTCATCGAATCGCGCGTGCGGCAGCGCAATGCCCTCGTTCAGGAAGGTCGATCCCTGCTGCTCGCGTTCGGCCAGTTTTCTCATGACCGCTTCGGCGCTCAGTCCCGGCGTCGTGGATACGACCGTTTCGACCAGTTTTTTGCGGACGTCCTGCCTGGGCGCGGGATCGTCCCAGATGACGATCCGTTGCGGGGTGAGAAGCCGGCTGAGCGTGCCGGCGGGGCGGACGGCGGACATGGTGGCATTCGACGACGGCTCCACGTAATCCATGGTTCTGCGTTCCTCGCTCTCGGCGTCAACGACGATGACGTTGACCCCTTTGGCGCGGTGAATCAGGTCTTCCGCGACGCTGCGTTCGCCGATGATGCGCTTCCACCAAGGCAGCAAACGAGGCCTGCCGATCACAACCTGTCCCACCCCGTATTCCCCGGCGAATCGCAAAATCGTGTCGGCGACGTTCTGGCCCTTGTAGGTGAACACCGTCGCGCCCAATTGCTGCGCCAGGGTCTGCGTATCGGACAGAAGGCGCTGCGTGACGGCGTCTATCACGGTCGGCTCCTCCGACGGCGTCTGCACGTAGAGCGCATACCAGTTGCGATTGAGCCGGCCCGCCAGCCGCGAGCCAAATCGCAACAACCGGGCGCTGTTGGGGCCGCGCGAGGAGAGACACACCATGATTTGATCCGGCGAGCCATCGTTGGGTGCGGCGATTTTCTCCTGGACGGTCTCCCGGCGCTTGAAGTCGATCTGCGACGCCAATTCCCGCAGCGCCAATTCCCGCAGATGCTCCAGGTTCGAGCTGGTGAAGAAATTCTCCAGCGACGACTCCACGCGCTCGGCGGGATATATTTTCCCCTCGCGCAGCCGCTGTTGAAGGTCCTCGGCGGACAGGTCGATGTTGATGATCTGGTCGGCCTCGGCGAGCACGGAATCGGGAATCCGCTCGCGCACCTTCACGCCCACGAGTTGCTCGACCGTGTTGTACAGGCTTTCCAAATGCTGGATGTTCAGCGTGGAAATGACGTGAATTCCCGCCGCCAGGATGTCCTGGACGTCCTGGTATCGCTTGGAGTTTTTGCTCCCCGGAACGTTGGTGTGGGCCAGCTCATCGACCATCGCAACCTGGGGATGGCGATTGATGACCGCATCGACGTCCATCTCCTCGAGGACGATCTGGTGGTATTCGACCCTTCGGCGGGGGACGACTTCCAGCCCCTCGATGAGCTTGGCGGTTTCTGGGCGGCCGTGGGTTTCGACCAGCCCGACCACGACGTCGATTCCCTCGCCCTTGAGGCGGTGGGCCTCGAGGAGCATGCGATACGTTTTGCCCACGCCCGGACCGTATCCCAGGTAAATCTTCAACCGGCCGCGCTCGGAGCGGCGGATCATCTGCAGAAACGTTTGTGCGCGGTCGTCGGGCATTGGCGGCGGAATTCTACACTATTTTTGCAAACCGGACCGGTGCGTGTCACTTACCGCAAAGAATTTCCCCCTCCCCTTGTACTCAGGGGGAGGGTTGGGGTGGGGGTGGACGGCTTGCATAACGTGTCACTCGCCCAAACGGGACCGCGGGGTCGGCGTGTGGCCGGGGCCATCGCGTATGGCGATGCGCTCAAGGGTTCAAGAGTTCAAGGGAGGGCATTTTCCCTTGAGCCCTTGAACCCTTGAACCCTTGAACCCTTGAGCCCGTCTCTCCATTCGTCTATTTCGCCTGATCCAGAGCAATATTCAGCCTCAGGACGTTCACGCCGGGATCGCCCAGGATTCCCAGGTCCGGCCCATCGGTGTATTTCTGAACCAGCGCCTTCACCTTGTCGGGGGACATTTTCCTGGCCGCCGCCACGCGACTGACCTGAAGCGCCGCGTTTGCCGGGCTGATGTGCGGGTCCAGGCCCGACCCGGATGAGGTCACGGCATCGCCGGGAATCAGCACCGGATTGCCGCTGGAATCCGTGAACGGTCCGGCCGTGAGCACCATCCGGTCCGGCGTGTCGGTCGGGGGATGCGGGAACGCGTCCACCAGATTCACGTCCTGCAGATTTCCCTGGGCATCCTCATACTTCTTGATCGGCACTTCGACCTTGTCCCCGGTTCCATCGGCGCGCTGGCTGTAGAGTTTGAACGACAACCCGTTGTCCATGGCGTAATGGATCGTGCGCAGCCGGACCCCGTCGAAATTCAGCGATTCCGGCTGGGTGGTCGGCTGGGTGGTGGCGGGATTGGTCGCGCCGTTGATGAGCTTGTCGCTCAAGGGTCCGAAATTCGTGCCGCCCGAACTGGTCGGGTCATACCCCGCCGTGGAGGAAAAGGACGTTCCGGCGCTGTTGTTGGCGGCGCTGGGCCGGGGGTGGAAGTATTGGGCCGCCGTGAATTGCTGCCCGATCAACGCCGACCCGACGGCCTGGCTGTCGTCTGAAGTGTACGTCCCGTCCTTCTTCAGCAACGAGCCATTGGCCTGGATGGGGAAGACCCACTGTGCGATCCGCCAGATGACAAACGGATAGATGGCGCAGCAGATGATGCCCAACACGATGGTGACGGCGATCGCCGCCCAAATCTGCCGAAGCAGCGAGCCTCCGGGCAAGTCGTTGGGGTGCGGATTGGTCAGTGGAACAACTATTGTGCTTTTAGCCATGGTAATTCCTTCTTTCTGCAATTAATGCGGCATCGCCAGACCGGGCAGGTGTATGAGGTTGATGAACAAGTCGATGATCTTGATCCCTGGGAACGGCGCGATGATGCCGCCGATTCCATAGATCAGCAGATTTCGCCTCAGGATCGCCGCGGCCGATGCCGGGCGGAACTTCACGCCCTTCAGCGCCAGCGGAATCAGCAGGATGATGATCACCGCGTTGAAAATGACGGCGCTGAGGATGGCGCTGTGCGGCGTGGCCAGCCCCATGACGTTAAGCGGCGCCACCTGCGGAAACGCGCCCATCAGCATCGCCGGAATGATGGCGAAGTATTTGGCCACGTCGTTGGCGACGCTGAAGGTCGTCAGGGCGCCGCGGGTCATCAGCAGTTGCTTGCCGATTTCAACCACCTCGATCAGCTTGGTGGGGTTGCTGTCCAGATCGACCATGTTGCCGGCTTCCTTGGCGGCCTGCGTGCCGGTGTTCATGGCGACCCCGACGTCGGCCTGCGCCAGCGCGGGGGCGTCGTTGGTTCCGTCTCCGGTCATCGCCACCAGATGGCCGGCCAACTGCTCCGACTTCAGCAGCGCCAATTTGTCTTCCGGCTTGGCCTGGGCGAGGAAGTCGTCCACGCCGGCCTCCTTGGCGATGGCCGCGGCCGTCAGCGGGTTGTCGCCGGTGATCATCACCGTCTTGATCCCCATCGCACGAAATCGCTGGAACCGGTCGGGCAGGCCCTGCTTGACGATGTCCTTCAGATAAACCACGCCCAGCGCCTTGTTCTTGCGCGCCACCACCAGCGGCGTGCCGCCGGCACGGCTGATCGTTTCAACCGTCTTGTCGATCTCGGCGGGAAACGCCGCTCCGCTGGCGGCGACGAACTGCCGCACGCTGTCGGCGGCGCCCTTGCGGAACATTTCGCCGTCGATATTCAATCCGCTCATGCGCGTCTGGGCGGTGAAGGGAACAAACTCCGCGTGCGGCAATTCATGGATCTCCCGGCCGCGGATGTTGTACCGCTCCTTCGCCAGAACAACGATGCTGCGGCCCTCGGGAGTTTCGTCCGCCAGCGACGAAAGCTGCGCGGCATCGGCCAGCTCCTGCTCCGTGACGCCGGGGGCCGGGTAAAATTCCGTCGCCGCGCGATTCCCCAGCGTGATCGTGCCGGTCTTGTCCAACAGCAGCACGTCCACGTCGCCGGCGGCCTCGACGGCCTTGCCGCTCATCGCCAGCACGTTGTGCTGCACCATCCGGTCGATGCCGGCGATGCCGATCGCCGACAGCAATCCGCCGATCGTCGTCGGAATCAGGCACACCAGCAGCGCGACCAGCACCGTCACCGAGAATATCAGGGTCACCTTGCCATACGTGTCGGGGCTCAGATAGGTCTGGGTGAAAAGGGCGAACGGCAGCATCGTGATGCAGACGGCCAGGAAGATGATCGTCAAGGCCGAGAGCAGGATCGACAAGGCGATCTCGTTGGGCGTCTTCTGACGCTTGGCCCCTTCGATCAGTTCGATCATCCGGTCCATGAAGCTTTCGCCGGGATTGGCGGTCACGCGGACTTTGATCTGGTCGGACAACACGGTCGTGCCGCCGGTGACGGCCGACCGGTCGCCGCCGGCTTCGCGGATCACCGGCGCCGATTCGCCCGTGATCGCCGATTCGTTCACGCTGGCCGCCCCTTCGATGATCTCGCCGTCGGCGGCGATCAATTCGTTCGCCTCGACCACGAATATGTCGCCCTTTCGGAACGACTCGGCGGGAACGGTTTTAATCGACCCGTCCGGCATGATCTTGCGTCCGACGCTTTTGGTGCGGCTCTTGCGCAGCGCATCGGCCTGCGCCTTGCCTCGCCCCTCGGCCATCGCCTCGGCGAAATTCGCGAACAACACCGTGAACCACAGCCACAACGAAATCTGGAAAACGAAGGACTTGGCGTCGTGGGTGAAGTACAGATCGAGCGTCGTCAGCGCCGCGCCCACTTCGGTGACGAACATCACCGGGTTCTTCACCATGTGGACCGGGTTCAGCTTCTTGATGCTCTCGAGGATCGCGGGCATTACAATGGCCGGATCGAATAAGGGTCTTGCTTTGGCTGCCATAACCTTTCCTCAATTCAGTTGAAATCACTTTCCAATCAATTCAGTAGAGCGTTGGTCAATAGGACTGCGTCAGTACAAAATGCCTCCACCACGCATGATGAAGTGCTCCAGGAGCGGTCCCATCGCCAATCCCGGCAGGAAGTTGAGCGCCCCGACGATCACGATGACGGTGATGATCAGCAGAATGAAAGTCGGTCCAACGACGGGGAAGCTGCCGATCGAGGCTGGGGCGGTCTTTTTCAGGGCCACGCTTCCGGCCAGGGCCAGGATGGGGATCAGTTCGAAATACCGGCCGATAAGCATGCAGTAGGTCTGCGTCACGTTGAACATGGTGCTGGTGTACACGGTCTGCCCGGCGGCGTTGGTGGTGGTGGGAGAGCAGGTGAATCCACCCATGGCGGTGCCGTTGTTGGCCATGCCGGAGCTGTAGGCATAAAATATCTCGCTGAAGCCGCGCGGACCGCCGTTGCCGACGTTCGTCTGGCCCCAGTTCGCGACCGAACCCCACGCGGTGAAGGCCACCGCGTCGATGACCATCACCAGCAGATACAAACAGCAACACTTTACACCGTAGGCGTCGATCTTCTTGCCCAGGTATTCCGGCGTTTTTCCGATCATCAGGCCGGCCAGGAAGACCGACACGAAGATGAAGACCAGCATCGTGTACATTCCGGTGCCGATGCCGCCGAAGATTTCCTCGCCCATGTGCATGTTGAACATCAACATGAATGTCGCCATCGGAGTCATGGAGTCGTGCTGGCAGTTGTTGGCGCCCTCGGCCGTGTCGGTCACGTCGTTGGCCCAGGCGGCCGAATTGTAGATTCCGATGCGGACATCCTTGCCCTCCATGTTGGCGTACGCAGGATCAACCCCCAGCGCCACCAAATTTGGATTGGGCTGGGCCTCGAAATACCAGGTCACCAGGAGCGTCCCCAGCAGCATGATGAACATGATGAGCCAGATGTTCCACGCGTGCAGCGTGTGACCGATCATTCGGCCGTAGTAATAAACGATGCCTGACGGGATCGAGAAGTACAACATCCACTGAAGGAACTGTGACAGGGGTGTTGGATTCTCAAAGGGATGGCAGCAGTCAACGGCGGTAATCCCGGGGCCGTTGAGGCCCAGGACTTTGGGCGCGCAATACGATGCCATCGGTCCCTGAACGATGGTCTGAATCGTCGGTTGGGTCGCGGAAGTCGCACCGGACTGATCGATCGCCGTGGCCGCCGTGTACGACCGGAAGTTCATCGGGATTCCCTGCCACACGTCCAACATCGCGAAGACCACGCAGATCGGGAGGAACAGATAAAGCGTCTGGCGGGTCAGATCGACCCAGAAATTGCCGATTTCCCAGGTCTGCTTGCGCTTCACCGCGCGCACCACCACGGCGGCGGCGGCAATGCCCACCTCCGAAGAGAAGAAAAAGTGCAGCGCCGTTGAAACCGTCTGCGAAAAGTGCGTGAACATCGCCTCCGGCTCATAACTCTGCCAGTCCGTGTTGGTGACAAAGCTCCCCGCCTGGAGGAAGGCGATGATCCCCGGCACCTTGCCGCCGCCGTTGATCACGTCGTTCTTGTCCACGGTGGCGCTCAGATTGGCCATGTTCTGCTTGAGCGGCAGGACATCCTGAATCCGGTACAATCCGTAGCTCAGCAGCATGGTCACCGTACCCAGCAACAGCAGCGCCAGGGCGTATTGCTTCCAGTTCTGCTGTTTTTTGGGATCGACGCCCGCGAACTTGTAAACCAGCCGCTCCACCGGGCCAAGAATCTTCTCGAGTATGCCCAGACCGCCTTCCTGATCGGGGTCGAGCACCCGCAAAAGATAGATTCCCATCGGCTTGGTTATCAAAAACAAACCGATGCAGAACACGATCAACTGGATCCAATCAAAACCGCGCATGAAGCTCATAAACCGACCATCCTTACCAGCCCTCTCAGTTACTCGCCTACGGACCCATTTCCTCGCATTATTTCGACTGACTCAATTTGCCACGCCGATTTAGAAAGTCATTTTCGATCCCCACATCTGAAAGTGCTCGATGATCGGCCCCATCGCCAACGCCGGCAGGAACGTCAGCGCGCCGACCACGATGACCGTGCCGATCAACAACAACGTGAACGTCGTACCGGACACCGGGAAGCTGCCCACGCTCTGCGGCGCCATTTTCTTGGCGGCCAGATGCCCGCCCATCGCCAGCAGCGGTACGATCATGAAGAACCGGCCCAGGAACATGTCAAACGACTGCGTGACGTTGTATTGGGGCGTGTTGGTGGTGATCCCGGCGAAGGCCGAGCCGTTGTTTCCCGCGCACGAGGTGTATGCGTAGAGGATTTCGCTGAATCCATGCGGGCCGTTGTTGCCGGGTCCCGCCTGGCCCCAACCGCTGATCGATGCCCACGCCGTGAATGCCAGGATGCAAAGCCCCGGCGCCAAAATCGCCAGCCCGGCGCATTTCACGTCGTACGCGTCGATCTTCTTGCCCAGGTATTCCGGCGTTCGTCCGACCATCAGCCCGGCGATGAAGATCGCCAACACCACGAAAATCAGCATTCCGTACATCCCCGCTCCGACGCCGCCGAAAATCACCTCGCCCGTTTGAATGTTGAACATCGGGACCAACCCGCCCAGCGGCGTGAAGCTGTCGTGCATGGAGTTGACCGCGCCGCAGGAGGCGTCCGTGGTGATCGTCGCGAACAACGCCGAATTGAAGACGCCGAAGCGGACTTCCTTGCCTTCCATGTTTCCGGCGGCCGGATCGACGCCGAGTTCCGCCAGCCGCGGATTCCCCGCCGCTTCCGACGGCCACGCCACCAGCACGCCCACGATGAACAACATGAACATCGCCGCCCACACCGCCCAGCCGTGGCCCTGAGCCTTGACCATCCGCCCCAGGTAATATGTCAGCGCGCTGGAAATCGCGAAGATCGAAAGGATCTGGATGAAATTGCTCAGCGGCGTGGGATTCTCGAACGGGTGGGCGGCGTTGGCGTTAAAGAACCCGCCGCCGTTCGTCCCCAGCATCTTGATCGAAATCTGCGACGCCGTGGGGCCCTGCGCGATGGTTTGCTGGTTCGCCTGCGCCGCGGTGGCTCCGGTCTGATCGACGACGTTCACCGTCGTGTACGGCTTGAAATTCTGAATCATTCCCCGGCTGACCAGGAACAGCGAATACAAGATGCAGATGGGCAGGAGCAGATACAGGTGGATCCGCACCAAATCTTTCCAGAAGTTGCCGATCGTGCGGATTCGGCTGCGCGCGATGCCCCGGATCACCGCCGCCGCCACCGCGATCCCCACCGCGGCGGAAAAGAAGTTGTGGCTCGCCAGACCCAGCATCTGCGACAAGTACGTCATCGTGTTCTCGCCGCTGTAGCTCTGCCAATTCGTGTTGGTCGTGAAGCTCGCCGAGGTGTTGAACGCCAGGTCGCCGGTCATGGCGGTCCGGTCGGAAAGATTGTCCAGATTCTGATGCCACGGCAGATGTTCCTGGAACCGGAGGATGCCGTAGGTCATCACCGTCGTCACCAGGCTGAAGATCAGCATCGCCAAGCCGTATTGCTTCCAGTTCTGCTCGCGTTTGGGATCGACGCGCAGGATGCGGTAAATGAGCCGCTCCAACCCGCCCAGCGCCGGGTCCAGGAACGTCCCACCGCCCGCCCTTTCCGGATCGAGAACGTGCAGCAGATAGATTCCCAGCGGCTTGGTGATCGCCACCAGCACCAGGACGTATATCCCAAGTTGTATCCAGCCCGACCAAGTCATGGGCATTGCCTAAAAGTGTTCCGGGCGGATCAGCGTCCAGAACAGGTAGATCAGCAGTCCAACCGATACGATTCCAACAATGATGTTTTCCATCGCCAAATCTCCGTTAGTTCACATTTTTCCGCAGGCGTACACGTAGAGCACGCTGATTACGAAGAACCCGACCGTCAAGCCCACGTAAAGAAGGTCCGTCATGAGTGGTTTCCTTTGTTCAATAGAGTCTGCGGAGTTGGTTCCGCGTGATGCAATTCGCGCTGGGCGCAGATTTCGTCCAGATACTTCTCCTGCTCGCCAAGCTCCACGTCCGCAACGTCGGCGGCATCCGCGGCCAGCTCGTCCAGCCGCCGCAAGTTGTGGCTCGCCAGTTCGCGGCCGGCGGGTGAAATGGCTGCCTTCTGATAGAAGCTTTTGGCCGCGCCGCGGTTTCCTTCGGCTTCGAAGACCGCGCCCAGAAGATTGAAATACGACGGCTCGCCCCAGGCCTTTCGGAACAGAACGTTCAGCGCGCGTTCGATGAAATGAATGTCCTGGTTCCAGATCGCCCGCCGAATCCGCCAAAGCCCCGGGCTAAGCTTTGGACCGGCTCTCAGTGCGGCGGCGCCCTGGGCCTCGTTCTCGGCGTCGGCCTGATCTTCCAACGCCGCCGCCACGCTCAGGCGCAAATCTTCCGGCGTCGTCGGCTTCTCCAGGAAATCCGACGCCCCCAGCCGCATCGCTTTCACCACCACCGGCACGCGCCCGTGCGCCGTCAGCACGATCACCCGCGGACGCTGCTGCGGCGGTTTCTGGTTCAGGTGTTCCAACACCGTCATGCCGTCGCTCCGTTGCATCCACAAATCCAGCAGCACCAGCGCCGGCATCTCGCGCTCGATGGACGCGATCGCTTCCTCGCCGTCGGCCGCCTCGCGCACCACGAATCCATCCGTCTCCAGCGCCGAGCGCAGCATGAGCCGGATATTCTGCTCGTCGTCCACCACGAGAATGGTTTTTCCGGCGGTTGTCATGGCATCAGTTGTGGGAATCCGGCAGCTTGGCAAACCAGACGTCCTCGGCCTCGTCGCCCAGCACCACCGCCTGCGAGCTGCGGCCGTACCGCCGCAGCTCCAGCAATCGCCGCAGATTCGTCCGCGCCGGTTGGTAATGCTCGTCGGCGGCGATCGACTTGTCGTAGCATTTCTGCGCCAGCCGCCATTTGCGCTGCGCCTCGTACAACACGCCCAGCAGGTTGAAATACTCCGCCGACTGTTGGTCCTTGCGGTCGGCGGCCTTCATCAGCAGCGACATGGCGGTTTCGTATTCGGCCAGACGCAGCAGCTTGCGGATGCGCGACAGAACCAACTCGTAACCGCCGGGCACGTCCACCACCACGTCGGGCGGTGAATCAAGCTCCGGCTCGTCCAGCACGCTCTTGACCGCCTGGCGAAGCTCGCGCGGCGAGATCGGCTTCTCCAGGAAATCCAGCGCCCCCAGCCGCGTCGCCTTCACCGCCGACGGAATCGAACCGTAAGCCGTCAGGATGATCACGCGCGGCCGCACCACGTGCGCCGCCAGCGCTTTCATCTGCTCCAGCACCGCCATTCCATCCAGCACCGGCATGTTCAAGTCCAGCACCATGAGGTCCGGCGTGTTGGTTTTGATCGCCTCCAGCGCCTCGCGCCCGTTGCTGGCCTCGGTGACGGAATAGCCGTCCGATTCCAACGTCGTGCGGAGCATCAGGCGGATGCCGCTTTCGTCATCCGTGATTAGGATTGATGCTGGTCTCATATTTCACCTCGGATGGCGCGCCGCCGGTTTCCCCTTCGGTTTGCTCGTCGGCGCGCTGTAACGTGAAGCTGAATCGGCTACCAACGCCGGGCTTGCTTTCCACCGCGATCGTGCCCCCGTGGGCATCGACGATCTCCTTGGCGATCGCCAGCCCCAGGCCGGCGCCGCTCGGCTGGTTCTCACGCGGAACTCGATAAAACCGCTCGAAAACGCGACCCAGATATTCGGCCTCAATCCCGATCCCCGTGTCCTCCACGATGAACCGGACGTATCTATCCAGCGGCTCGGCGCTGATCCGCACCTTCCCGCCCGGCGGAGTGAACTTCAACGCGTTGCTCAGCAAATTGGAAAAAACGTGCCCGATCCGCGCCGGATCTGCCAACACCGGCGGAGTTTCCACCGGCACTTCCACTTCCAGGTCCAGGCCCTTGTCGTGAAAAGCCGTCTCCAGCGGCGTCACCGCATCCGACACCAGCCGCTCCGACGGCTCCGACTGCAAATCCAGCTTCACACGCCCGGATTCCAGGCGACCCATGTCCAGAAGGTCTTCGATGATCTTCTGAAGCCGATCGGCGTCGTCCCGCGCGGCCATCAGCAGTTCGGTCTGCTTGCCGTTCAGCGACCCCACCCGCTCTTCCAGCAGCAGATGCGATGCCATCCGGATCGACGTCAGCGGCGTCTTCAATTCGTGCGAGACCACCGACAGCAGTCCGCTCTTCATTTCATCCAGACGCCGCAGGTTGGTCACGTCACCCATCACCAGCGTCACGCCCAGCAGATGCTGGCCGGCATCCATGATCGGGACCGCCTGCGGCAGGAAAAACCGAAGCTGTCCCCCAGCGTCGTAAACCTCGATCGCCGATTCGTATCCCCTCGGCTGCGATGGCTTGCCGTCCCGCGAAACCTGCTGGTACAACTCCCCCAATCGCTGGTCCCGAAGCTGAAGCACCGACTGATCGGGATACAGCATGAACAATTTCTGCGCCGTCTGGTTGGAAAGTTCCACGATCCCGCTCGGATTCACCACCGCGATGGCATCCGGCAGGCTGTCGATCGCAAGCTGCGTGGTCCGCTGGATGCGCAACAGCTTCGCCCGGTCGCTCCGCCGGAACTCGCGCAGCTTTGCCGCCATCGAGTTGAACGCTTCCGCCAGCTTGTGCAGCTCATCATGCGATTTCACCTGCACCACCTGATCCAGATTCCCTGCGGCGATCTCCTCCAACGATCGCGTCAGCGTTCCCAGCGGACGCAGGATCGCCCGGCTCATCAGCAGGATGAACACCACCGCCAGACCCACCCCGACCACCGCCAGACGGATGATTAATTGCGTCGCGCTGTCCGACCTTGCCTTGATCCGGCCGTTGAGCGGTTGCATGTTCTGGAAGTTCAGCTCGATGATCTTCTGCGAAAGGGATTTGACGATCGGCGAAAGACGCCCAATGGACGCCAGCGCCGCCCGGCGGTCGCCAAGGCTCGTCCGCCCGTCCAGCAGCCGCGTCAGCGCATCTCGATAACAATCATCCGTGGATTTCCCCGTCGCCTGGCCCGTATGCGTATTGATCTCGTACCCCGACCATCGCCGTGTCAATTCCGAGGCGTATTCATCCTCGTCGGGATGCAGCGTGATATTGTGGTCCTCGGCATCACAATTGTCGTCGAACGTCTTCAACGGCTTTTCGGCCGCTGCCCTGGCGGCGGCCAGGTCCGCCTTCGTTGGCTGGCCGTTGTCGCCCGAAACGCTCTGGGCAACGCCGTTCAGCGACTGGAGCGAGTCGATCATGTTCTTCCCGTATTCGACGCTGCTCCAGTTCTCCGATAGAAAGGTGTCCAGCCAGACCCGGTGCTGCTGCAGCACCGCCACCCCGAGGCTGCTGACCGCCAACAGGATGAGCAGCAACCCACCGAAGCCGAAGAAGAGTTTCTGCCGCAAGCCAAACATGGTTTATCTCCAATGTGACTAAGCGAATGGAATGCCACCGCCGTCGCGGGCCATGGCAGAGGAAAATTATGGGTTTTTTCACGATTTCCGATAATGGGCCGTGCAAAATGCACTGGTAGAACTTGGGTCATCCGCAAATTGCACGATGCGGCGATGAATCAGATGCCGTACTTCCGCCGTCTTCGGTACAGCGTGGCCAGGTCGATCCCCAGCGTCTTTGCCGCCTCGTCCAGTGATTTGCTCCTGGCCAAAACCCGGCGGATGTGCATCTCTTCCAGTTGGTCCAGCGAGATGGCATCGCCGATACCCTCCGGCGACGGCTTGCCCCCGCAGAACTCCGATGGCAGATGTTGCATCGCCACCTGTTGGCCCTGGCATAAAAACGCGGCGCGCTCCACGACGTTGTGCAACTCGCGGACGTTGCCCGGCCATCGGTAGTTCTTCAGGGCCTCGATCGCCTCCGGAGAAAATCCCCCGATCGACTTGCCCCGCGCCAGCTCTCCCAGAAATCGCTCCGCCAGCATCACCGTGTCCTCCGGCCGATCGCGCAGCGGGGGAAGGTCCACCTGAATCACCTTGATGCGATAGAGCAAATCCTCGCGGAATTCCCCGGCCGCCACCGCGCCTTCCAGATCGACGTGCGTCGCCGTGATCACGCGCACGTCCGCCCGGCGCGTCCGCGCCTCGCCCACACGCTCGTATTCGTGGTCCTGAAGAAAACGCAGCAGCTTGGGCTGAAGCTCCAGCGGCAAATCCCCTATCTCGTCCAGCAGCAGCGTCCCCCCGTCCGATGCCCCGATCCGGCCCAGATTGTCCCGGATCGCGCCGGTGAATGCGCCCTTGGCGTGGCCAAATAGCTCGCTCTCCAGAAGCTGCGGCGAAAGCGTCGGGCAGGAAATCGTCGCCATCGGTTTGTTGGCGCGATTGCTCCACCCGTGGATCGCCCGGGCCAGGATTCCCTTGCCCGTGCCGCTTTCCCCCCGGATCAGCACCGCCGTGTCGCTCGCCGCCACCTGCCGGCACAGACTGATCGCCCGCTGCATCGCCGGGGAGTTGCTCTTGAGCGTCGGCTCGCCCTTGGATTGACCGACGATTTCCTCCAGCCCCGCGACCTGCTGCTCCAACGCCCGCAGCCGCGCCACGCGCTCCACGACAAGCTTCACCTGGCCCGGAGTAAATGGCTTGGTGAGATAATCCGCCGCTCCGCGCTTCATCGTTTCCACTGCCGTGTCGATCGAGCCGTGCGCGGTAATCACGACAACCCGCATCCACGGACTCTGCGCCAGCAACTCCGGGATGAGATTCAAACCCAGGTCCGCCCCCAGACGAAGGTCCACGAACGCCAGGTCGAACGGCTTTTGCGTGGCCTCGGCCACGGCGTCGCGCGCGTTGCTCACCGCCGTCACGCGATGGCCGTCGATTTCCAGCCCGATCGCCAGCGTCTTGCGGATGTTGATCTCGTCATCCACGATGAGAATGTTCAGGGATTGCGGGGGAACTTGGTCTTGCATGTGCCCGGATACTGGTCCGATCCTCAAAACATCATAAACTAAAAAGCCCCCGGATGGCCATCCGGGGGCATTCGAATATGAAAAGCGGTTTCGACGCCATCGTCGTGGGGGCTGGACCGGCGGGGTGCGCCGCCGCTTACGACTTGGCGGCGCATGGACGGCAGGTCCTGCTCCTGGACAAATGCGATTTCCCCCGCCTCAAGCCCTGCGCGGGGGCGCTGACGATCAAAACGCTGAACGCCCTGCGGTTTGACCCGGCGCCCGTGATACGCCGCGTTTGCCAAGAAATGAAGCTCTCGCTGGGCGAATCGGGCAAAATTCTCACCAACCATCGCCCCATCGCCGCCATGACCGTCCGAGAGGAATTCGATCAGTTTTGTCTGAATCAGTGTGCCGCCCGCGGGGCGGATTTCAGGGCCGCTCACCGCCTCACCGCCCTTGCCCGCGATGGCGAAGATTGGATCGTTTCCACGAATCACGGTTCGTTCCGCGGCAGGTTCCTCATCGGCGCCGATGGCGCCAACAGCCAGGTGCGAAAGCTGCTGTCCCGCACAAATCCGCTTCGGTTTGGCTTGGCGTTGGAAACGTGCGTCGCCGTCGATCGGCCCGGCGACTGGCCGATGGAATTCGATTTCGCCGCCGTCGATCGCGGATACGGCTGGGTTTTTCCCAAGGACGATCATCTGAACGTCGGCCTGTACAGCCTCAATCCGACGATTCCGCACGCGGCCGAAAAGTTGGCCGCCTTCGTCGCCGCCAAAACCGGCCTCACGATCTCGCGCCCGATCCACGGACACAGGATTCCCCACGATGGACGCCGCGCCCGGTTTGCCTGGAACAATGCCTGCCTGATCGGCGACGCGGCCGGGTTGATCGATCCGCTCCTGGGCGAGGGAATCTATAACGCCATCCGTAGCGGCCAACTCGCCGCACACGCAATTATCCACGGCAATGGCTCGGGACGAACGGATTTTGCCGGCGAAATTGACGAGGTCAGACGCGATCTGGCCAGCTACGACTCGGACACCCGCCGTTTCTATTCCAACATCCGCCGCGGCTATCGCCGCCTGATGCGCTGGCCGCTCGCCCGCGTCCTGATCAACGGATTTTCCATCGGCCTGCCCGTCAGCCGCATCAAGCGCAAAACCCTCGCTCTTCTGTTTTCTTAGGACCCGTCGGCGGCCCGGACGGCGCGGACGAAGGCTTCAATTTTGTCGGCCGACTTCTCCCGCCGCGCCCCTTCCACGCCGCTGCTCACGTCCACCGCGAACGGATGCAGAAGGCGGACGACATCCCCGACGTTGGCGGGCGTGAGTCCCCCGGCCGCGATGATCGGCGGCAATCCCGCAAACTCGCCCGCGGTTTGCATCGCGTGCAGGCCGGCGAAATCGTTGGCGATCCCCACGCCCCCGCGCTGCGGTCCGCGGTTCGGCGTTTCCAGCAGAATGCCGATCAGGTTCGTCAATTGAAGATCGGCGATGGCCGCGCGCCAGGCCGCAAGCGTCCCGGAGTCGCCGGCCGCCAGATGCACGGCCTTGATGACGCGGATCGGCTTGAGTTCCGCTACCAGCCGCGGCGTTTCATCCCCGTGCAATTGAACCGCACCCAGGTGAACGGCGCCCAGTATGCGGCGAATCTCCCCGGCCGAGGCGTTGACGAAAAGCCCGACGGTCGTCACGAACGGCCCAGCCGCCTCCAGAATCGCTCCCGCATCGTCAACCGAAACGTGTCGGCCGCTCTTGGGATCGAAAACCATTCCGATCGCGTCGGCCCCGGCGCTCGCGGCGGCGCCGGCGTCCTGGGGACGGCAAATACCGCAAATTTTCACTCGCGTTCGCGCCACGGTAAGATGGTAATCGAGAAGCGGGGAACTGGGAACTTGGAGGATGCAACTTATGGCGTCATCGCATTTCCTGGCGTTCGATCTCGGCGCCGAAAGCGGAAGGGCCATTCTCGGCACGCTGGACGGCGGCAAGCTCTCCCTTACTGAAAAGCACCGGTTTGCCAATCCCCATGGAAAAATGCTCGGGCGGTTTCAGTGGGATTTGCTCGGCCAGTGGGAGCAGCTCAAGACCGGGCTGCGCAATGCCTGCACGGACCTTCAAGGCGAATTGGCCGGCATCGGCGTGGACACCTGGGGCGTCGATTTCGGTCTCCTCACCGCTGCGGGTGAAATCCTGGCCAATCCCACCATGTACCGCGATCCGTGCACCGACGGGGTCATGGAGCGGACCTTCGCCCGCATCCCCCGCGAAGCAATCTTCCAGGCCACCGGCATTCAGTTCATGCAGTTCAATACCCTGTTTCAGCTCGCCGCCATGGGCCTGGCCAAGAGCGATTTGCTGAATGCCGCCCAGACCCTGCTGTTCACTCCGGATTTGTTCAACTACCTCCTGTGCGGCTCGCGGCAAAGCGAGCTGTCGATCGCCTCGACGAGCCAGATGTACGATCCGCGAAAGCGCCGCTGGGCCACGGAAATCCTGGAAAAGCTCCAAATCCCCACGCGGATTCTGCCCCAGATCGTTCCATCCGGGACGGTATTGGGCAATCTGCGTGAAGATGTCGCCTCCGAGTGCGGCGCGAAGATTTCGCCCGTGATCGCCCCGGGATGCCACGACACCGCCAGCGCCGTCGCCGCCGTGCCCGCCACCGACGGCGAGGATTATTGTTACGTCAGTTCCGGCACCTGGTCCCTGATGGGCGTCGAACTGAAAGAACCCATCGTGTCCGACAAAGCGCTCAAATACAACTACACCAACGAAATGGGCGTGGGGCCGTGCGTCAGGTTCCTCAAGAACATCATGGGCCTGTGGCTCGTCCAGGAATGCCGCCGACATTGGCAAAAGCAGGGCCACGATCACGGCTATGCCGAGCTGACCGCCATGGCCGAGCGGGCCGAGCCGTTCGGGCCGCTGATCGACCCCGCCCATTCGCCGTTCCTCAAGCCCGACGACATGGTCGGGAAAATCGACCATTTCTGCGCCAAAACCAGACAGCGCAATCCAACCACCCGCGGCGATTATGTCCGCACCTGTCTGGAAAGCCTGGCGCTGGCCTATCGCCGAACCCTGGAAGGCCTGCAAGACATTCTCGGTAAAAAGATCGGCGTCATTCACATTGTCGGCGGCGGATCTCAAAACGAGTTGCTGAATCAGATGACCGCCGACGCCTGCGCCCGCCCGGTCGTCGCCGGGCCGGTCGAGGCCACGGCCATCGGAAACATCCTGGTGCAGGCGATGGCGGTGGGGCGGGTGAAATCGCTCGCCGAAGCCCGGGCCATCGTTCGCGAAAACTTCAACGTCCAGCGCTATGAACCGCGCAACGTCGCCAAATGGGATGCGGCCTATCAGCGCTACGTGCAAATCGTGGACAAGGAATGATCCTCGACTGCCATGTCCACGTTTCCGCCTTCGACCCCAGCCATGGATCGATGTCGAAAAAGCTGCTCGCCAGCATCCCCTTCGCGATCATGCGCTGGCATTTCGGACTGAAGGGCAGCGATGCCGAAACCGAACGGCAAGTCGAAAAGCTCCTGGTCGAGACGATTGACGGCGCCAGCGCATTGGACGGCGCCGTCGTTCTCGCCTTCGACGCGGTTCACGATCGGGATGGAAACGTCGACCTGCCCAGCACGCATCTTTACGTCACCAACGATTACGTCATCGAATTGGCCGCGCGTTATCCCAAGATCCATTTCGCGGCTTCGATCCACCCCTATCGTAAAGACGCCGTGGCGGAGCTTGAACGCTGCATCGCCGCAGGCGCCGTGATGGTAAAATGGCTTCCGATCACCCAGCGATTCAACCCCGCCGATGCGAAATGTATCCCCTTTTACGAAGCGCTGGTTCACCACGCCATCCCTCTCCTGAGCCATACCGGCTGGGAGCACGTGCTTCCGACCCTCGACGCGACGGTCGCCGATCCGATGCTTTTGCTCGAGGCCCTGCGCCGCGGAGTTCGCGTCATTGCCGCCCACTGCGGCACCCGCCTATTCCCTTGGGAGATCGACTTCCTTCCCAATTGGGTCCATCTCGCCCGCGAGTTCGAGCATTTCTATGGCGACACCGCCGCCCTGAACGTCCCCAGCCGCTGGTACGCCTACGCCACCATCCTTCACGACCCGGCCCTGCGGCAAAAGCTCGTTCACGGCAGCGACTGGCCCATCGTCTCCATCCCGCCCCCAATTCGCCTGGGGCCGAAAACGAGCCTGCAATTATTATCCGAATCCAATTGGATGCAGCGCGACGTTCTGATCAAGCAAAAGCTGGGCTTCGACGCCGATTACTGGCGCCGCGCCGCCGCATTGCTCCGGATTCCCGACGCCAAACCCACGCCGGGACAAGTCTAAGCGTTTTCGATCTCCCGATAGCGGCCTGCCGACTTTCAGTCGGCAGGGTGATCGCGACCAAGATAGATTGCGCGCGGGATCTGAACGCGCCCCCGATCCGAACCTCCGGCCATGCCATTTTTAGAAGAACGCTAACCGATAAAAATCCGCCGCGAATGCCGCGAACTTTGATGGTTCGTCCCCGTTGGTGCGATCGGCTCAGTTGTGCGATGGTTGCATTGGGGCCCAGTTGGTGGGGGTGAGGTCGGGGTCGGCGTTGGGGTTGTAGCCGGCGTCGTTGCTCATGATGATTTGGCCGTCGGCGCCGGACCAGGCGTAGCTGTATTGCGTGGGAAGCTTGTAGGAGTTGCCCTCGTTGTCTTTCCACGGGCTGACCTCGCGCTGATAGTCGGCAAAGTTTTCGGATTGGCGGTTGAGGTCCTCGCTGTGTTGCCAATAGTTTGCATGTTCCTCGTCGTTGGCCTCGGATTGTGCACGGATTCGGGCCTCGATCCTGTCGAAGGTCTCCTCCTGCTGTTGTCGTTCGGCGGCCTGGCGCTTCTCGATGAGTTGGGCAAGTTGCTGGCTCCAGGCTGGATTGAGCTGAAGGGATCTGAAAATTACCATGCTGATGGGCTGGAGTTTATCCAACGTTCCCTTGGGGGCGCGTTCGGAGGTCGCGTAGCTGATGTCCCATCCCCTGTTGCCGGACGGCCTGAACATGGATTCGGCGAAAACCAGACTTACCAATTCCTGTACGGTTTGTCCGTGAAGTTGGTATTCAAAGGTTTCCCTTCCCGCCCACACTTCAATGGCGAACTGCGGACCCAAATTCTTCGCCAACTCGTCATAGTTCGCTTTGGCGACCTTGGGCAATTTCTCTTTGCTGACGACCTGTGCCTGCTTCAAGTCGGGCCGAAACATTCCCACGATCACTTTGTCGATGGCATCAAACTGATCGGCGGGCGGCTCCATGACGATGCAGTGGCCAAGCACGCGCCCCGGGACGTTGAGTCGACGAGCCAAGGGGCTGTCGGGATTCTCCCAGACGAAGCGCACGTAGGGATACGAATCAATCGCGCGAATGTCCTGCGCGTCGCCCCAGTGAAATCGCATCAGGTCTGGCGGTCCGAGGGCCATTCTCCAAACGACCCCGCCTTTGACCGTCCAGTCCGCCGGAATGATGCCGCGGACGAAAGGCATTTGGAAGCCTTGATCGTCGTTAACGAGATAGCGTTTGAACCTGACCACCATGGGCCGATTTGCGGGGGGGCTGTTCGTCGGCGAGTTGAATCCGGCCCCGAACTGGGCGCGAGCGGTAGGGACGGATGCCAGCAGGGAGAGTGCTATCCATGAATACAATGCTGCCCGAAGGAGCATGTGATTTGAACTTCGCATGGTCGGAGTTCCTTTTACCAAGCCACCCCGTGAATCGCAGGTTTATAATAACATTTGGCGTGAATGTCGCAAATGGCGCCAAGGACGTATGCGCCTGTTCCCCTGCAAAAATCCCGCGAATATGAACAGCGAAGAAGCGCCGAACCTACCGCGAGTATTAGAATCGGCTTCATGGAATATTAAAAATGTTTCACATCGCGGCCGCCCACGTCGCCAAATTCACTTGCCCGTCATTATTTTGAACACGAAAGCATCGTCGCACGGCTTGTTCTGCATCGGCTCGATCGCCAGCGCATCCGCATCCTGCGACCATTGAACCTTCTCGTCGCTGCCGAGCAACTGGATATCGGAGATCGGTTTCTCCAGAAGCTTCGCGTCCTTTCCCAAAGACTTGACGTGTAACGTCTTGCTCGGCCAGCCCAACGCGATGGCATAGAGCACGTCACCCTTTGCGGTGAAGCGCACGTCGTCGGCGGTGAAGGGCTTGCCTTTGCCTTCATTAAAACCCTGGGCCTTGATCGGAGCGGCATGTTCGGATGCCGGGCCTTCGCCAAACACCTTCCATGGCCGCGTGCCGAAAATCGCCTCCCGGTTCACGTCCATCCATTTGGCGATGCCTTCAACCACGGCAACTTCGTCGGAATCGATCGTCCCGTCGGCACGCACCGGAACGCTCAGCAGCAAATTCCCATTCTTGCTCACGATATCCACCAGCGTCTGAACGACCGTCTTGGTCGTCTTGTATCCGTGCCGCTCGAAAATCCGGCGGTCGTAATGCCAGCTGCCGATGCAGGTGTCGGTTTGCCACGGGAGCGGTTCGATTCTGTTGCTCTGGCCGCGCTCGATGTCCCACACCATGCAATGCCGTTGCTGTGCATTGAGAACTTTGCCGAACAGCACGCCCTCAAGCTCGCCGTCGTTCAATTTCATGCTCGTGTTGTAGAAATGAGCCGCGATCCTCAGGCCGGCGTCGCTGACCGGATATAGCGGCAGCACCGTGTCGTCAAAGTAGATCAGATCGGGGTGGTACTTGTTGATCAGATCGATCGTCCGGTTGTAGAACTTCTCGCAGTAGGCCGCATCGGGAATGCTGCTGCCTTCGGCCGCATTCCAATCCCATACCAGCTTTTTCCCCGGCACGTGGTTCTGCGCGTAAAGGTCCTGCGGATCGTATCCCTCCCACCACTGCCCAACCCCGTCCGCCTTCGTCACCTTGCCATCGTACGGCACGCCCGCCAGCGGTCCGTCTTTGTCGGCGCCCTGGGCCACCTCATACCAGCTCCAGGCGTGCGCCCCATGAACGCTCACCCCAAATCTCAGCCCGTTGTCCCGCGCCGCCTTGGCCCAACCCCCGATCAAATCCTTCTTCGGACCCATGTTCACCGAATTCCACGGCTGATATTTGCTGTCGAAATTGTCGAAGTTGTCGTGATGATTCGCCAACGCGAAGAAATATTGCGCCCCGGCACGCTTGTACAGCGCCAGCAACTTTTCCGGGTCCCAATTCCCCGCCTTCCATTCGTGAATGACGTCCTTGAATCCAAATTTCGAGGGCGGCCCATAGTGCTCGACATGGTATTTGTAGTCCGCACTTCCCTCCTGATACATCTGACGGGCATACCAATCCCCATGTTCCGGCTCACACTGCGGGCCCCAATGCGCCCAGATGCCGAACTTGGCGTCGCGATACCACTGGGGAACCTGATATTGCCCAAGCGATTCCCACGTCGGCTCGAATTTCCCGGTTTGCATCGGCTCCGCCTTGTCACTGATTGTTGAACTATACTTCGGCATCTCATCCGCCTTCGCGCCGCGCGCCGCTAACACGCCCGCCAAGGCGACCGCGGCGACGATACCCCATTTCATCCCTTTGTGGTAATACCATTCCGCCATCGCATCCATCCTTTCCAATAATCCTCTGCCGCGAAATATGGTGACATTGTCAACGAAAGCCGCGCCAAAGTAAACGCCGCCACGCCCCCGCACACGCCTTGCATTCAGGCTTTTAGCGGCCGCGTTTACGCGGCGTTTCCCCCCAAGAAATCGCGCATGAAGACCGGTTAATTCCCCGGCCCCTCCGCGGGATTAGGAGTGTCGTCCGCCAGTTCGACTTGAACGCTGTCCTGGTCGATCCAGAGTGTCCCGCGCCCGTTCATCGTTAGACCTATTTCGATCGACGTGGTTTGCGGCGGAACGTCGGCGACGGCGCTGTACTGCCGCCAATCACGCGTCCCGATGATCGGCCGATGTCCGCGCTGACCTTCGTCGCTGAGCTTCTTGTCGTTTGGTCCGAAAGTGATGATCTGAAATCCCGACCCGCCCGTGACTCCGCTGGATTTGACCCAGGCGCTCACGCGCATCCGATGCCCCAGGAATTTTGCATCCGGGTGCAGGTCGAGATGTTGATAGATAGCCCATCCCGCGTGCGGGGCGGTCCTGGATTGGAAGCACGTCGTGCCGTGACCGTCGTGTTGCACCGCCGGATCGAGCGCCGCGGAATACCGCTGGGCAATCGGACTGAAAATCTGCCAGTATTGATCGTCCGTCAGCGGCACGTCGTTTCCCACGGGCTCAACTTGGAAATTGTCCGTCCAGATCTCCCCGGAGCAGAATAATATCTCGCCCAGAAAGATCCTTGTCGCGTCCTGCGGAATGTCCCGGACGATCTCATATTTCTGCCAATCGGTCGTGCCGTGGATCGGACGCGCGCACATCATCTGGTCGAACGCGACCAATACGCCAACTGCGCTATAGGCATACATGTCCAACCCGGCGCACTCGCGGACATCCTTGGTCTTGATCCACCCGGAAATGCGAATCCGTTTTCCGCGAAGTTTATCGAGCGGACTGGTAAACACTCGCCTCGCGATCATCTTGCCGGGATTGGTCCAGAAATCATAGTGCCCGTCCGTGGGAATGTTGGGAACCAGTGCTTTAATGTGCCCGGCCGGCGCGGAGCCGGGCGTACGCAAGGTGTTGGGATCGAGTTCGTTGAGATATTCATTAGCCGGGCCTATGCCTTTGAAGAGGTCGTTGGCCAAATGAACGACCCCAGATTCGGCCGTCGCTGCGATGGGTGCGGGAGCCGTCGCTGGAACTGTTGCCGGGGTCGGCGGATTGTTGACCGCCGTGCCCGCGGCCGAGGCGCGAGTGTCGGGCAACGAATTGACGGCGACCGCCGCCGTCATCGCCACCGCCGCCCCCGACGCCGCCAGCCCCAGGATCAGTGACTGAATCTTCGCCCAGAAGAGGGCCCGAATCGTGGACCGGGCCAGCATCGGCCCCACGCCGCCAGCCGCTTTCCCGATGGCGCTGGAACTGGCCAGTCGCGCCAGCCCCGGCGGGGCGGCGTGCAGAACCTGCGACCCAAGACCCTGTTCCAGCGCCGCCCCAGCCGTGACGATCCCATGACGCGCCAGCATGTTTTTAAGGCGCGACAAAGCTCGTGCGATCCGTTTTTGCGCCGCCGGTGGAGAAATATGCAGAGCCAGTGCCACGTCGTTCACGCTTTTATCCTGCAAATATCGAAGCACAATCGCCCCGCGGTCCCGATCCCCCAGCCGCGATAGGAATTCATCCAGAACGCCTTCAATCCTCGCGCCCGCCGGCTCCTCGCCGGTTTGCTCTTGTAGGGTCTTCATAGTCGCGGCCTCTAATTCGTGGCGGCGCCGGCAACGCTCAAAGCGAATCGCATTGCACGAGGTCTGCCGAGTGGTCTTGACCAGCCACGCTCCCAGCATGCCCGGATTCCGAATCGCCGCCGCCTTGCGCGCCAGGACAATAAAGACGGCCTGCGTAACGTCCTCCGCCACGTGCGAATCGCGTACCTGCCGCCGCGCGGCCGAATAAACCAGATTGATATACCGCTCCACCAACTCCCCAAACGCCGGCTCCGAGCCGGTTGCCAGATATTCGTGGAGAAGCTCAGCGTCGCTCATAAGGTTGGATTCTGAACTAAATGTACCTCCCCGAAGTGAAAGACGGACACAATTCCGGTCCAATGCAAAGCTTTTCCACCCGCAACGCCGGAAACTGGAAAAGATGTCAGGGCAACCGCCTTTGAAGAATGTGGTCGGGAAATGGCACAAGAATCGCCCAAAAGCGCGTACCCCGCACCTTTTAGGCCGCGTTTACGCGGCGTTTCTCCCTCGAAAAACCCGCCAAACCCCCCGCGCTCATCCCCATGCCAAACCAGAACCACGCCTCGCCTTGCCCGGCGTTCCGCAGTTAACGCCGGGCGCCACCCAATTCCCCTCACGAACCAAATCCTAAATACCCCGTCTATTCATCGACGACTTCTCCGGCTCAGCAACATTGCCGCCCCGACTGCCAGCAGCGCGAATGTCGCCGGCTCGGGAACATCCGACAGCGGCAGCGGCTTGAGTCCTGTGATTTCGTCCGTGGCGGGATTCAGTCCCAGGCTCTGGGCCGTCGCATACAGCGAGAAGGTGCCGTCGAAGTCGCTGACAAACACGTCCGCCGGCGACAGCGTTCGGCCGATCACCGGGTCAAAGATGTTCAGATCCGGCGAGCCCCGCGCCAGCGTGAACAGATCGTAGTCAGTAGCAGTGCCGCCGTTGAACGCGTTCACGTCGAGGAAGTCACCGTATTTGTTTGCGTCGAAGTTGCCCATCAAATAAGGGTTTTGCCGGTTGGCCGTGCCGGAAACCAGCGGATTGGCCGCGCCGAGCATCGGCCTGGAGAGCGCCAGGGCGTCGATGCAGTCGCCCGCGCTCAAGCCCATCTCCGTATTGTCTGCGAAAAGATGGAACCCGGTCGAGGCGCCGACCGCAGGTGCCGAGTTATTGACCAAGATGTCGGCGCTGCTGTAAACGGTATTGGCAATCGTCGGGCTGGAGTTATCCAGGGTGAAATAGGTGTCAAAGGTCGAGCCGTAGTCATCTTGTCTGTAGGAGCTACTGGGCGGCGTGGAGGTGACTGGCGTCCCGGCAATCGAGGGCGGATTGGTGCCGGGCCCCGGCGTCTGGGTTGCGGATGGCAGCGTGACGCCTAAGCCGGTAATCAGTGGCCTGCTCGTCTCCGAAGTAATTGTGGGGTCGATATTGCGCTGGACGGTCGAGGAGCCGCCAGAATTTGAGCCGGGCACGTAGGTACTGCTGTTGTAATAGCCGCGCTGGCTCTCGAGGACGAAGTCGCCCAGTTGGTCGACATGGCCGCGGCCGGCGGCGCTGGCGGATGGACCGGCATCGGGACCCAAGCCCAGCAGGTCGCCACTGTATTTCAGGCTGTTGGCCCCGACCTGATTGGCCAAATAGCTTCCGGTCGTGCTGATGTACATGTTTGTCGACTGCTTGCCGAGGGCGACTTGGGCTGCCACGCCGGTGTTGGGCAGGCCCTGCGTGCCCGAATCGACGGAAAAGAGCAGCGCACAGTTGTCCGAGCCCCCCCCGTTCGCGATGCTTTGGGGAGTGCCGATCTGGTCCGCGCCCATGGACAGGCCGTTGAGTTGGTCGTTGGCTTGGAGTCCCAAGGCGGAAATGCCGCTTATGTACGCCTTGTTGGAGTGGGTCAATTGGGTGCTGAAAACTGCGGAGGACTGCTGGCCGGTAACGCCGTCGCCGGCAATCGAATAGCCGTTGCCGGTATTGACCGGGAGTGAGCCGTTGGTGGCCAATTGGTTGACGCCCGTGTTGGCCAAGCCGGTGGACTTGCGACCGACGTCAAACAAGATGCCGGGGCCGACGATGTTCTGGTCGGTCTTGCTCTGCGGCGCGAAAAGCAGCAGCGCGTTGTCTTTGAGGTCAAAGTATTGGCCGTATTGGTTCAGGACGTTAGTTCCGAGCAGGGGCGGGCTGGCCGGGCTATTCGGACCGAACGCACCTGCAGGATAGAGAGCGCCCGCAGCGTAGGTGAGGGGGGCTCCGGTATCGACGACGTATGTTGCCGCCGGCAGGCCCAGCGGATTTCCCGGAGGGGCGATGTAGGTGGGCCGGCTGCCAACGGTCGCGCCATTTGTACCGGCGTAGCCCGCAAATGTCGCCGCGCCTCCGGACGGCGTCAACTGAAGCACGGTCAGAAAGCCGGGATCGGCGTTGGCCGTCGGTGTCGGCGCCTGTGGGTCCCCCACGAAATAGAAGCTGACGCTTGAAGTGGCTTGGTCGAGTGCAATCGTAGGCCCGGACAGCGCTTTCCCCGCGCTGTTCGTGGCGCCGGCGGCAATGTTGTTAAATGCAAAGGGCATCCAACTTGCATTGGTCGGGTCGACTTCAATTTCGAGCGGGGTGCCGCCGGTGGGGCCGTCGTACCAGCCCGCACCGATGTTCACGAAACTCTTTACACCGTTGTAATAGGTCAGGCTGGGCGAGATGTTGCCGGCGCTGGTGTAGGACGTCGAGTGGCCGACGTTGTTGATGCTGGTGAAAGTGTGCGTTGGCGGCGCGCCGACCTCGGGCCCACTGAAGGCGCCGCCCATGATCCCGCCGACGGCGAAGTTGGTGGGCGCGCCGACGATGCCGTAGTTTCTACTATTGGAGCCGGCGACGGTCGTCGTGATCCCCCACAGCGAATTGGTCGGGGGGGGAACGAAGACGCCGCCAAATGCACCCGTATCCAACAGGCCAACCGCAGTGGTGTTGTTGGCGGCAGCCGGTGTTTGAGAAGTGTCTTGAACCCACACGAGCGGTCGGATTTCGGTGGCAATGTTGCCCGCCACCATCTGAGCCAGCGCCGTCCGGGCGAACGGCCCCGCAACCGCCAGTACCGTCGCCAACGGCGCCGCCCCTACCAGCCGCCTTCGGGCGATTCCCGTGATCCCATGTGAATGCAATGTGCCTCCCATTTGAACGACGTGACTTCCCGATCGCGCGGCCCTTGACCGCCCAGAAATGAGCCCGATGACGCAGCTTCCGCCTCCGGCTTCCTATTCGTGGATAATGAACATAGTCATCTAAACAAACAATTGCAACAAAAAAACGTCAGTTCATTCTGTGTTTGCGACAATTAGGTCATTTCGGAAAAGTTCGTGGTCTTCAGCGCATTAGAATGGATATTGAATCGTCGCGCAAATCACAGTCCCGACGCCTCTTCTCGTTTGACGGCCGCGTTTACGCGGCGTTTTCCCCTAAGAAATCGCGCGACAAGCCATTGCCCGACGTTCCGCAGCGGACGTCGAGCACCAGCTAACTTCCCTCACAAGGCAAATCCTAAATGCCCCGTTTATTCATCGACGACTTCTCCGGCTCAGCAACATTGCCGCCCCGACTGCAAGCAGCGCGAATGTCGCCGGCTCGGGAAGATCCGACAGCGGCAGCGGCTTGAGCCCGGTGACTTCGTCACTAGTGGCATTGAGACCCAAGCTCTCGGCGGTCGCGTAAAGGGCGAAGGTGCCATCAAAGTCGCTGACAAACACGTCCGCCGCCGACAGGTCTCGCCCGATCGTCGGATCAAAGATGCCGAGATCCGGGGAGCCGCGAGCCAGTGTGAACAGGTCGTAGTCTGAACTGCCGCCATTGAACGCATCCACGCCTTGAAAGTTGCCAAAGAAATTTGCGTCGAAATTCCCGATCATGTCGGTGGACGTATTGGGTTTGCCAGGAACCAGTCCAAAGTTCTCGCCCAGTCCCTCCCCAGACAACGCCAACGCGTCGATCTGGTCGGCGGGATTCAATCCCATCGTGGAGGCTTTGGCGAAAACGTGATAGCCCGTAGTCCCGCCCGCCGTCGCCTGGTTGTTGACCAGAATATCGGCGGAGCTGTTTCCATTTTTGCCCAGGGTCGGGCTGGCGTTGTCCAGCGTAAAGTAGGTGTCGAACGTCGAGCCCAAAATGTCCCCGCGCGCGTTCGTGGGCGGCGTGCTCGTTGGAGGCGGCAAGATGTTGGGTGGCGTGCCGACGGGGGTAGCGGTTGTCGAGGGTAGGGTTATACCCGAGCCCGTATTCAAAGGCGCCAACGTCTCCGAGGTAATGGTCGGATCGATATTGCGCTGTACCGTGCTCGGGGCAACCGTATTCTGGTATGTCGTAGCGTTGTAGTAGCCGTTTTGGCTCTCAATGACGAAGTCGCCCAACTGGTCCACGTGCCCGCGGCCGGCGGCAGCGGTCGTTGGACCCGCATTGGGACCCAGCCCCAGCAGGTCGCCGCTGTATTTCAACGTGTTGGTTTCTCCGAGGTGCCCGGTGTCGTTAAAGTAGGGGGTCGTGCCTATGAACATTTGCGCAGACTGCTTGCCGAGCGCCGCTTGCGCCGCCACGCCGCTGCCGGCGATCCCTTGGCTATTCCCATCGACCGAAAAGAGCAGGGCGCAGTTGTCGCTGCCGACAGGACCGCCGGAATTCAGTGCATTACTAATCGAAGACGGAATAAAGCTGGAGGATGGATTTTGGACCGCTGGCTTGTCCGCCCCGGCCAACAGAAGCCCCTCGGTCGGGATTCCAGGCTGGTCCGCGCCCATCGACAGACCGTTCATGTGATCGGTGGCCTGTAGACCCAAGGCCGCGATTCCGTTGACGTAAGCCTTATTGGAGTGAGTCAACTGGGTGCTGAAAATCGCCGATGCCTGCTGTCCGGCGATGCCGTCACCCGCGATGGCCGCGCCCCCGCCTCCGCTGGTGTTCACCGGCAGCGAGCCGTTGGTCGCCAATTGGTTCACGCCGGTATTGGCTAGCCCGGTTGTCGATCGGCCAACGTCGAACAGGATGCCCGGTCCGACGATTTTCTGGTCCGCTGCCATCGTCGGCGCAAAGAGCATCAGTGTGTTGTTGGTCAAGTCAAAGTATTGGCCGTATTGGTTGAGAATGTTAGTCCCCAAAAGGCCCGCGCCCACCCTGAGGCCGATCGCGGAAGTGGGACTGGCGGTTATGGGCGCTCCGGTATCGACGATGTAGGTTCCGAGGGGCAAATTGAACGGGTTCGGTCCCCCGGCATTGACGATGTACAGCGGCCGGGCGCCAAGGCTGCCGCCGCTGGCGATGGCGGCGTTCGTCGTCGTGGTAAAGTTCGCGACATTCGTGTTGACCCCGTTGGTTGGATTGTACGTCGCCGGCTGCAACGGCAGCACGGTCAGGAAGCCGGGATCGGCGTTGGCCGTTGGTGTCGGCGCCTGCGGGTCACTCGCGAAATAAAAGCTCAGGCTTGACGTCGCCTGCTCGCCTGAATTTCGAGGCGCGTTCAGCGCTGCCCCCGCGTCGTTCGTGGCGCCGGCCGCTCGGTTGTTGAACGCGAACGGCATCCAACTCGCATTCGTCGGGTCGACTTCCACCACGTACGCTGGCGCCCCTCCCGCCGCGTCGGCGTAGTCCATGCCGACGTTCACGAAATTATTGTTTGTATTGTAATAGGTCAGGCTCGGCGAAATATTCAGACGCCCCGTCAGGGACGTGTTTGCAATTTTGGTCACGGTGGTGAACGTATGTGTCGTCGGCGCGCCGACCTCCGGCCCACTAAATGCGCCCCCCATAATCCCGCCCACGTTAAAGCTGGTCGGCACCCCAACGGTGCTCCAGTTCGCGCTGTTTGTGCCGGCCGCCGCCGTCGCGGCGTTAGCGGCGATCCCCCAGACCGAGTTTGTCGACGCGTTGCTGGGCTTGGGCGTGGTTGTGGTATACGCTGGGACGAACGTCCCCGGGGAACCAGTGTCGAACAATCCCAGCGCCGTCGAGCTCGCGTTGGCTGAAGAGATGTCACGGACCCAAACCAGCGGCCGGATCAACGTCGACGTGTTCCCAAACGTCATTTGCGCTTGCGTCTGCCCGGCAAACAGGCCTACAACCGCCGGCGCCGTCGCCATCACCGCCGCCCGCGCCAGCCGCCTCCGAGTGCTTCCCGCGATCCCATGTAAATGCATTGTGCCTCCCATATGAACGACGTGGCTTCCCGATCGCGCGGCCGTTGACCGCCCAGAAATGAGCCCGATGACGCACCTTTCGCCTCCGGGTTCCCAATATGCGGGAATGAACATAGTAAGCTAAACAGACAAATGCAACAAAAAAACGTCAATGTATTCTGTGGTTGCGACAATTTATTCATTTCTAAAAGATTCGTGGTCTTCAGCCCATTAGAATGAATATTAAATGATGTCGCAAATCACAGTCCCGCCACCTCTTCTCGTTTAGCGGCCGCGTTTACGCGGCGTTTTCCCCCCCCCCGGAAAATTGCCAACCAATTCCAATCCCTCCCCCGAACGCCCACGGCGCGCAAGGCGAAGCCTCCGCGGCCGCCGTGGGGCTTATCCCACTCCCGGGGATTCTCAACCACCCGCCAAACAGAAGTCGTTTGTCCCGACGCCAAATCAGAACCCCGCCTCGCCTTGCCTTCGTTTAGCCGCGTCGCTTGCGACGCGCGTCCTTCTTGACGTGTCGGAATCGCGAATCGTCATTTAGCGGCGATGAATCACGATGTACTTTTTGTGTCCCCACAGGCTGGCGTATTTGTCCCACCATTCAACTGCGGCATGTTCGCAGATACTCGCGGTCAACGGCTTGCGTAACCTTGAGCGTTCCTCAGAGATGTCCCGTTTACTATTCTCATGCTAAGCCTCGGGTCCATTTCCGAGTTGCCTTTCGAGCGCTTGCCGAACCAAGCCGAGCACATAAGGTAGTTCGTCCAACGACGCGAGGCCAATCTCCACGTCGCCATTGCCCCAACGGCCAAGTCCCGTCACGTCCTTACAGAGCCCTTTGGGATCGCTGATCTCAGGAAACGTCATGTTCAGGGACAATCGCAGTCGCTTTGCCTGTGGCACCACATCCACAAAATTGGTCTCCGCCTTATAGGCAACGTAAAGCTTAAGGAATTCCTCTGTGACACATGGATCGAGCGCAAGTACCTGTTTTCGGAAGGTGTCAAAGATTATTCGTAGGGCTCCGGTTGCAAGATGCGGGTGGTCGTCGATCGAGTAGCCCGCCGTCGGGGCCAGCGGCCTATAGGCGTCAAGAACTCCCGCTTCGAGGGCGGGTGCGGACCAAACTTGCACGGCCTGAGTTGCAAGTCTGTCCGCGCGCTGCTGGATCGCCGATTCGTTCCAGTGGTCGAGTAAACCCAGGCCTTCGTTCAGACGAAGCGGACTCTCGCGAAAGCCGCCCTGCATATCGCGTTTTTCTTTGAAAGGCTTGTCGCTGTACTCAGAGTTGTAACCCGTCAACGTCAGATTACCCAGCGTATGGAGCCACGTCTGTTGAATCCGTTCCGATTCCCCACCGAGTTCTTCTTTCCAGACATTCGAAAGTTTCTCGTTCTGAGGCAGGATATGCTCGATAGTGTACTCGTCCACCGGCACACGTTCTCTTCGCCCAAAGTTTTCTAACCGGCGCAGCCAGTATGTCCTGCGCCCCGAAAATGTCCCAGGTTGATGATATAGAATCGCGGCCCGGAAAGGGCTGTGATGAAGAAGCGATTCACCGAAGAACAGATTGTGGCCATTCTGCGTGATGGCCAGGCAG
>JBEKEC010000052.1:0-35116 GCA_050014015.1 Tepidisphaeraceae bacterium | reverse complement strand
ATCCTGTGCTGCTGTGGTAATATCCATAAGCCCTTCCTTGGGTTAGACGGTTGAAAAATGGAACAACCATTCCAACCCCAAGGCGGGGCTTTTTCACCTACAAACTTGGCTCAGACCCTTTTGAATGTGGTTGCCCTGAATTATGGGCGTGCGCTCAAACTTCAACTTGCAGGATTTCTTACGTCCAGATAGGGTTTAAGCCAATCACTTTAGCGGAGCGTCTGCTTTTAACGGGCATCAGGCTCTTTTTTTTGGAGGGGTTATGGAATCAGGGAAGCGGTGCGGCGTCAATTCTTGCAACTCGATCAATCAAAGGGGAAAAATCGCGGCGAAAGCCAAGACTCGCCGGCGGGCGCTGGTCTCGCTCTTTGCGGCCATTGCGGTGGTCGATTGCACCACGCGGGCAGGGGCCGCAACGGAGACATTCAGTTGGGTTGGCAGTTCCAATGCAAACTGGAGCGTTGCCGCGAACTGGAATCCGAGCACGACGTACCCAAGTAATGGCAACGCATCGATCAGCGATTTCGACGTGGTTATCAATTCGGTCGTCACTCCCAATGTCGAACCTGTCCTCAACGTCACTGCCACCATCGACACCCTGGCCCTCGGCACGGGGGCTACGCTCGACATTCAAGACAGCACCATCTTGACCGTCAACGGGCCGACGCTGACCAATAACGGGACGATCATCGTCAATTACAATCAGTCCTACCCCTCAACGCTGGATTTGGTCAGCGGAACGCTCTCGGGTTCGGGAACGATCACGCTGGACAGCAGCGGCACCAACGCGGTCGTGGCGGGCACGTTCACGCAATCGAACGGCCACACGATCAACGGCCTTGGCGATGTTACTGCCGCATTGACCAACAACGGGACGGTGAACGCCAATGTGAGCGGGCAGACCCTGAACCTTCAATCGAACAACATGACCAACAACAGCGTCATGGAGGCGACATCAGGGGGGAATCTCAGCGTCAACGGGATCACCATCACCCAGGGCAGCGCCGGCCAGATCAGCGCCGCGGCCAGCAGTACGGTTGATCTCTCCAGCGCCACCATTACTGGCGGAACGATCACCTCTTCCGGCAGCGGAATCGTTCAAACCACCAGCGGCACCAGTACCATCGGAAGTTTGACCAATAGCGCTACCTTCAACGTCCTGGACAATACCAACCTGAACGTCACGGGGAACCTGACCGACAATGGGCTGATCACGATCAACAGCAATCAGTCTTACCCATCCACGCTGACTTTCAGCGGCGGAACGCTCTCGGGTACGGGAACCATCACCTTAAACAACTCCAGCACCAGCGCCGTCCTGGCCGGCACCTTAACCCAGTCGAGCAGCCACACCATCAACGGCTTCGGCGAGATCACCGGCGCATTGACCAGCAACGGGACTGTCAACGCCAACGTCAACGGGCAGGCGCTTACGCTCCAATCCAACAACATGACCAACAACAGTGTGATGGAGGCGACCGGCGGCGGGAATCTCAGCATCAACGGCATCACCATCACCCAGGGCAGCGCCGGCCAGATCAGCGCCGCTCCCAACAGTACGGTTGATCTCACCAGCGCCACCATTACGGGTGGAACGATCACCTCTTCCGGCAGTGGAATCGTTCAAACCACCGGCGGCACCAGTACCATCGGAAGCCTGACCAATAGCGCCACCTTCAACGTTGTCGGCAACTCCAGCGTGAACGTCACGGGAAACCTGACCGACAACGGGCTGATCACGGTCAACAACAATCAATACTATGCGTCAACGCTGACTTTCAGCGGCGGAACGCTCTCGGGTTCGGGAACCATCACTTTGGACAGCAACAGCAGCAATGCGGTTCTGGCCGGGACCTTGACGCAGTCGAGCAGCCACACGATCAACGGCTACGGCGAGATCACCGCCGCCCTGACCAACAACGGGACGGTGAACGCCAACGTCAACGGACAGGCACTTACGCTCCAATCCAACAACATGACCAACAACAGTCTGATGGAGGCGACCGGCGGCGGGAATCTCACCGTCAACGGTATCACTATCAGCGAGGGCAGCGCCGGCCAGATCAGCGTCGCCGCCAACAGCGCGGCTGATTTCACCAACGCCACCATTAATCAGGGCAGCGGCGGCCAGATCAGCGCCGCCGCCAACAGCACGGTCGATCTCAGCAGCGCCACCATTACGGGCGGAACGCTCGTCAATTCCGGCGGAATTATTCAAACTACCGCCGGCGCCAGCACCGTCGGAGCCGTGACCAACAACGGCACCGTCAACGTCTTGGGTAACTCGAACCTGACCATCACGGGAAACATGACCGACAACGGGTTAATCACGGTCAACAACAATCAATACTATTCGTCAACGCTGACTTTCGGCGGCGGAACGGTCTCGGGTTCGGGAACCATCACCTTGGACAGTAGCAGCACCAGCGCGGTTCTGGCCGGCACCTTGACGCAATCGATCGGCCACACGATCAACGGCTACGGCGAGATCACCGCCGCCCTGACCAACAACGGGACGGTCAACGCCAACGTCAATGGGCAGGCGCTTACGCTCCAATCCAACAACATGACCAACAACAGTCTGATGGAGGCAACCGGCGGCGGGAATCTCACCATCAACGGTATTACTATCACCGAGGGCAGCGCCGGCGAGATCAGCGTCGCCGCCAACAGCACGGCTGATCTGTCCAGCGCCACCATTACGGGTGGAACGCTTCTTAGTTCCGGCGGCGGAATTATTCAAACGACCTCCGGCACCACCAATGCCATTGGCAGCCTGACCAACAACGCCACGTTCAACGTCGGAGGCAACTCCAACGTGAACGTCACGGGAAACCTGGCCAACAACGGGCTGATCACCGTCAACAACAATCAATACTATGCGTCAACGCTGGATTTCAGCGGCGGAACGCTCTCGGGTTCGGGAACCATCACGTTAGACAATTCCAGCACCAGCGCGGTTTTGGGCGGGACCTTGACGCAGTCGAGCGGCCACACGGTCAACGGGTATGGCACGATCGCGGCCGCCCTGACCAACAACGGGACGGTCAACGCCAACGTCAACGGGCAGACGCTTACTCTGACAACGGGGCCGATGGCCAACAACAATCTGATCGAGGTCACCGGCACCGCGCTATTGAATATCGGCAGCGTGACCATTACCCAGGGAACCAACGGACAGATCAGCGCGGCGGGCGGGACGGTCACCCTTACCGGCGGCGCTACCATTACCGGCGGAAAGCTCCTCAGTTCCAGCGGTGGAATTATTCAAACGGCCTCCGGCACGACCAACACTATCGGTGGCCTGACCACTAGCGCCACGCTCAATGTCGGAGGCAACTCCGACCTGAACGTGTCATCCAACATCGTGAATAATGGCACCATCACACTCAACAACAATCAATACTATTCGTCCACGCTGAGTGCCAGCGGGGCCATCACCGGCACCGGCAGTCTCGTGGTAATGCCCAGCAGCGCCCTGGTTTTCGCCGCGAACGTGGGAGGCAACAGCCAAAACTCGCTTTCGATTACGGGCAGCGGCCAGCTGGACCTGAACAACAACCACTTTTATATCAATTACGGCTCTGGGTCCGACCCGATCTCGGCCATCGCCGGGTACGTCAAGTCCGGCTACAACGGCGGCAATTGGAATGGCCCGGGCATCATGTCCACGGCGGCACAAACGCTTACCAACGGATTGAAATATGGCCTCGGCTATGCCGACGGCAAAGACGGCAAGGTCTCCGGCCTGACGTCCGGCCAGATCGAAGTGAAGTACACGCTGCTGGGCGACGCCAACCTGGACGGCATAGTCAACGCCGCGGACTTCACCATTCTGGCGGCGAACTTCAACCAGCCGGTCACCAGTTGGGACCAGGGCGATTTCAACTACGACGGCATAGTCAACGCCGCCGACTTCACTGACCTTGCGGCGAATTTCAACCAGCCCGTCAGCGGGGCGGCCGTATCAGCCGGTGACGTTGCGGCCTTGGACGCCTTCGCCATCGCCAACGGATTGTCGTTACCGACGTCCAGCGTGCCGGAGCCGGCATCGACGGGATTGCTCGCACTGGCCGGACTGGGCATGCTCAGTCGAAGACGGCGGCGGGCGGATGTGCAACGGGGTACTCGGTTATGAATGCGGTTGCCCGGAATCATGGGCGCCCCATCAATTTTTGTTGCAAGATTTCCTAAGGTTGGATATTATCCGACCCCAGTCACTTTTGGGTGGTTGGTTTTAGTGGGCACCGCAAAGCTTTTGGAGGAATCATGCAATCAGGGAATCTCTGCGGCATCAATTCGGACTATTCGATCAATCAAAACGGAAAAGTCGCGGCCAGCACCAAGGCTCGCCGACGTGCGCTGGCATCACTTGTGGCGGCCATCACAGTAGTGGATTGTACGTCGCGGCTGCATGCGACGACTCAGACATCCACTTGGGTCGGGACCACCAGTTCCAGTTGGAACAATGCGGCGAATTGGAACCCAAACAATACATCCCCCAACAATGGGAATGCCTCGATCAGTGATTTCGACGTGGTCATTCCCTCGGTGGCGACGGAGCCCATTCTGAACGTCACGGCTACGATCGATTTGCTGACGCTGAATACCAGCGCCACGCTGGGGATCCAGGGAAGCTTCAACCTGACGCTTAACGGGTCGGCCATCACCGACAACGGCGTCATCACGGTCAACAGCAATAATTCCTCCTCATCCACGTTGGATTTCGTCAGCGCAACCCTCTCGGGCACCGGCACAATTACCCTCAACAGCGGCGGCGCCGGCGCCGTCGTAGCCGGCACGCTCATCCAATCGAGCGGGAACACCATCAACGGACTTGGCGAGATCACCGCCGCGCTGACCAACAACGGCACCGTCAACGCCAACGTCAGCGGCCAGGCGATCACGCTCTCAACCAGCGGGATGACCAACAACAGCGTAATGGAAGCGACATCCGGCGGAGTTCTCAGCGTGAGCGGAATCACCGTTACCCAAGGCGGCAGCGGCGCCATCACCGCCGCGGCAAGCAGCACGGTCGATCTCACCAACGCGACTATTACGGATGGAACACTTTCCACGTCCGGCGGCGGAATTATTCAAACCACCGGTGGCAGCACCGACACCATCGCGAGCATAACCAACAGCGGTACCTTGAACATCGTAGGCAATTCCAACCTGAACGTCACCGGCAATCTTCTCGACAACGGCACCATCACCATCAACAGCAACAATTCCTCCTCTTCCACGATGAGCTTTGCCGGGGGAACCCTTTCAGGCAGCGGCACGATCACCCTCAACAGCGGGACTATCGGCGCAGTCCTTGCGGGCACGCTCATCCAATCCAGCGGCCATACAATCGACGGCTATGGCGAGATCACCGCCGCACTCACCAACAACGGCCTGGTGAATGCCACGGTGGTCTCAAACACGCTTTTTGTCGACGGCGCCGCCATGACCAACACCTCGACCATGGAGGCCACGACCGGTGTGCTGGCTTTCAATAACGGCGTTGCCGTCACCAACACCGGCGGCACCATCGCCGCGGTCGGCAACACAGTAGTTCTCAATAATGCCACGATCACGGGCGGGACGCTGAAGGCCACCAGCCCCAATGTGATTCTCGTGCAGGGCGCCACCTTTAGCGGGCTGACGGTCGCCGTCAGCACAACCGTCGATGTGCAGGGAGCTTTCAACCTCACCCTGACCGGTTCCACCCTCAACGATAACGGCACTATCGCCCTCAATTACAACAATTCAAGTTCCTCCACGTTACAGGTGAATTCCAACGACTTGCTCACCGGCACGGGCACGCTGACGCTGGACTCATCCGGCGCCGGCGCCGTCATCGCGACGGGGACCGGCGACACGCTGACGCAGAGTGCAAATCACACGATCAACGGACTGGGTGAGATCGTCGGATCGTTCATCAACAACAGCACGGTGAACGCCAACGTCAGCGGGCAGGCGATTACCCTCGTGACGAGCAACATGACCAACAACAACCTGATGGAAGCGACGGGGGGCGGAGTCCTGGCCATCAGCGGCATCACGCTCACGCAGGGAATCGGCGCCCAGCTCAGCGCCGCCGGGGGGACGGTGGAGCTTGTCGCCGGTGCCACCGTTTCCGGCGGAACGCTTAATAGCTCATCCGGCGGCGTCATTGAGGCCACCAGTTCCAGCACCGATACCCTGGCCAATGTGACCAACAATGCGACGTTTAACATCGTCGGCGTTTCCAACGTCAACATCACCGGCAACCTTGTCAATAACGGAGTCATCACCGTCAACAGCAATGCTTCGTCCACTGCGACAATAGGCTTCTCTGGCGGAACCCTTTCCGGCACGGGAAGCATCGCGCTCAACAGCGGCAGCACCGGCGCGGTGGTCGCGGGCACGCTCACCCTATCCAGCGGACAGACCATTAATGGCGTCGGCGAGATCACGGCCGGGCTCACCAACAACGGTACAGTGAACGCCAATCTCAACGGGCAGACGATCACCCTCCTAACCAACGCCAAGACAAACAATAGCCTGATGGAGGCGACAGGCGGCGGGATTGTCGGCGTGAACGGAATCACCGTGACCCAGGGCAGCGGCGGGTCGATCAGCGCCTCGGGAAACAGCGGTGGGATGAGCCCCAGCCCCAGCATTGTCAACCTCATCAACGCCACGATCACCGATGGAACGCTTTCCAGTTCCGGCGGCGGAATTATTCAAGCGACCGGCAGCAGCACCAGCACCATCGCCAGCGTGACCAACAACGCGACCTTGAACATTATTGGCGTTTCCAACCTGGACGTGACCGGCAATCTCCTTAATAACGGCGCCATCACCGTCAACAGCAACGGTTCCTCCGATTCCACGCTGAACTTCGGCGGCGGAACGCTTTCCGGGACTGGCACGATTACCCTCAACAGCGGCAGCACCAGCGCCGTCCTGGCGGGCACGCTTACCCAATCCAGCGGCCATACCATCAATGGTTTTGGCGAGATCACTGCCGCGCTCACCAACAACGGCCTGGTCAATGCCACGGTTAACGGAGGCACGCTTTTCGTGAGCAGCTCCGCCATCACCAACACTTCCACGATGGAGGCTACCACTGGTCCGCTGACTTTTAACAACAGCGTTGCCGTCACGAACACCGGCGGCACCATCGCCGCGGTTGGCAACAACGTGACGTTCAACGATGCTTCGATCACCGGCGGCACGCTGGAATCCACCAGTCCGAACGTGATCCTGGTGCAAAACGCCACGTTCAACGGGCTGACGATCGCGGCCAACACCACCGTCGACGTGCAGGGAGCTTTCGACCTCACCCTGACCGGTTCCACGCTCACCGACAATGGGAGCATCCTCCTCAACTACAACAATTCCGCCACCTCGACGTTGCAGGTGAATTCCAACGACTTGCTCACCGGCACGGGCACGTTGACCCTCGGCGCCGCCAACTCCAGCGCGGTGATCGCCACCGGGACCGGCGACACGCTGACGCAGGACGTGAATCACACGATCAACGGACTCGGCGAGATCGCCGGATCGTTCATTAACAACGGCACGGTCAACGCCAACAGCAGCGGCAATTCGATCACCCTCCTGACTACTAGCAACATGACCAACAACAGCCTGATGGAAGCGACGGGGGGCGGAGTCCTGGCCATCAGCGGGATCACGCTCACGCAGGGAAGCAGCGGCCAGCTCAGCGCCGCGGGCGGCACGGTGGAGCTTGTCGCCGGCGCCACCGTTTCCGGCGGAACCCTCAACAGCTCATCCGGCGGCGTTATTGAGGCCACTGGCTCCAGCACCGATACTCTGGCCAATGTGACCAACAATGCCACCTTCAACATCGTCGGGAATTCCAGCCTGAACGTCACTGGCAATCTCGTCGATAACGGTCTGATCACCGTCAACAGCAATGGTTCTGCCACATCCACGTTGGACTTCGCCAGCGGAACCCTCTCGGGCACGGGAACCATCACGCTCAACAGCGGCAGCACCGGCGCGGTCGTCGCGGGGACGCTAATTCAATCCAGCGGACACACGATTAACGGCTTCGGCGAAATCACCGCCGCTCTTACCAACAACGGCACCGTGAATGCCAACGTCAGCGGCCAGACCATTGTTCTTACAACAGGCCCCATGACCAACAACAGCGTGATGGAGGCGACCGGTGGTGGGTCGCTTAACATCAGCAGCGTCACGATCACACAGGGAGCTGGGGGTCAAATCAAAGCTTCCGGCGGCACCGTCAACCTCACCGGCGGCGCCACCGTCACCGGCGGAACGCTCAGCGGCGGCACCGTCAACAACTCCTCCGGCACCAATACCATCGGCGGGCTGACGAACACTTCCACCTTGAACGTGGTTGGCAATACGGACCTCAATATTTCCAGCACAATCGTGAATAACGGCGTCATTGCCATTGATTCCAATTCATCCAGCACCTCCACCGTCAGCGCGACCGGGGCCATCACCGGAACAGGCACACTTGTTATAAACTCCGGAGGAAAGCTTGCCTTCGCTCTGGGCGCCGGCGGGAGCAGCCAGGACTCCCTCTCAATCGCGGCATCGACCTCGCTAGACCTGAACAACAACCACTTTATCATCGATTACGGCGCCGGGCCCGACCCGTTCACGACCATCGCCGGCTACGTCAAGTCCGGTTACAACGGCGGCAATTGGAATGGCCCGGGAATCATGTCCACGGCGGCACAAACGCTCACCAACGGATTGAAGTATGGCCTCGGCTATGCCGACGGCAAAGATGGTAAGGTCTCCGGCCTGACGTCCGGCCAGATCGAAGTGAAGTACACGCTGCTGGGCGACGCCAATCTGGACGGCCTGGTCAATGCCGCGGACTTCACGATTCTGGCGGCGAACTTCAACCAGCCTGTCACCAGTTGGGACCAGGGCGACTTCAACTACGACGGCCTGGTCAACGCCGCCGACTTCACCGACCTTGCGGCGAATTTCAACCAGCCCGTCAGCGGCGCGGCCGTATCAGCCGGCGACGTTGCGGCCTTGGACGCGTTCGCCACGGCAAACGGCTTGTCCTTACCGACGTCCAGTGTGCCGGAGCCGGCGACGACGGGCTTGGTCGCATTGGCCGGACTGGGAATGCTCAGTCGAAGACGGCGACGCGGTCAACGCTGCTCCGGCCGCAGCATCGCTTGAATTTCATTCCGCTGCCGCAGGGGCAGGGGTCGTCGCGGCCGAGCGACATGATTTCACTGGCCGGGCGGCCCTGGCGGAGAAGATCGGCCATGATGCGCAGGTGCGGCTGCATGCGTGTGAATATTTTTTTGTAGCCGGCGCAGAGGTAATTCAGGCCCGGCTCGCCGTCGGGAGTCGTCAGGAACCGGTGTTTGGGGCATTCGCCGTTGCAATATTTCTTCACTTGGCAGCGTTGGCAATATTGGGGCAGCGCGTCGCGCTTGTCGTTGCCGAATTGTGTCTGGGCGGGGGAATGGATCATCTGGTCGATGGACTGGTCCATGATGTTGCCGAGCTTGAATCCGGGATAGACGAAATGATCGCAGGAGTAGAGGTCGCCGTTGTGTTCCATGGCCATGGCTCGGCCGCAGGTTTCGGCGAAAACGCAGAGGCTTGAGCCGGCGCCCACTTCGATGCCCAGTTGCACGTCGAACAGTTGCACGAAGATCTTGCCGACGTCGCGATGGACCCAGCGGTCGAAAATTTCACACGTAAAATTGCCGAACTGCTCGGGAAGGACGGACCAGGGGGTGACGTCGGCATGCGGGGCGAGGACTTTCAGGAGCGGTGGCCCGGCCAAAGTGTCTGGTTCGGCGCCGACGCGCTCGACCAGCGGGATGAACTGCATGAATGTCGAGCCGTTGTTCTTCAAAAACTCGTAGACTTCGGCGGGATGATCGCCGACGAGACGGTTGACGACCGTTAGGGTGTTGTATTGCACGCCGTGCTTTTTGAGCAGACCCCAGGCGCGCATGACGGCATCGTGGGTGCCGTGGCCCGCCTTGTTGACGCGATATGTGTCGTGAAATTCTTTCGGACCGTCGATCGACAGCCCGACGAGGAAATTTTCGCGGCGGAAGAAATCGCACCAGGCGTCGTCCAGCAGCAGGCCGTTGGTTTGCAGGGCGTTGGCGATCCGTTTGGCGGGGGGGCAATACTCGGCCTGAAGCTCGACCGCGCGGCGGAAAAAATCCAGCCCCATCAAGGTCGGCTCGCCACCCTGCCAGGCGAAGGTGATCTCGGGGACGTCCTGCTGGGTGACGTGCTGGCGGACGTAGTTCCGCAGGACGTCGTCGGTCATGCGGAAATCCGAGGCGTTTTTCTTCTGGGGATAAAGCCGCTCTTTTTCGAGGTAAAAGCAATATTTGCAATCGAGGTTGCAGATCGGGCCGATGGGCTTGGCCATGATGTGGAAGGTCCGGGGCGTGGCGGACGGCGCCGGCGCGAGATTGTCGAGTGTCGGGCTGTTCACGAAAGGCTCGACGTTCGCGGGCATGGTGCTCGGTGTGTGTGATACATTTTACAGCCTTCTTGTTCCCCTCCCCTGGTACTCCGGGGGAGGGTCAGGGTGGGGGTTGTTGGGTCAATCGATGTTCGACCCCCACCCCAACCCTCCCCCTGAGTACATGGGGAGGGGGAAATCCTTTGCAGCAAGTGACACGTATCCTGGCGCTCGGCGCGGCGCGAGCATCGAGGTTACGGCAAGACTGGCGTCCGGCTCGACCCATGGGCCGGCCGGCGGCGCGGTTTCCAGGGCGACCCGCCAGACCTGCCAGCGCTGGCGCAGGGCCTGCAAGGTGGCGAAGTGGTCCGGCTGGGTGGCCAGATTGTTCTGCTCGCGCGGGTCAGCGCGGAGGTCAAAGAGTTGCTCGTAGGGCGGTTGGGCGTCGGTATATCGCACGTATTTCCAGCGATCGGTCCTGATTCCCTCCGAAGGCGCGATCATGGTCGGAAGGTAATGATGTTCGTAAAACCATTCGGTGCGCCAGGGCGAACGGCGGTCGCCTTGAATCAGCGGCAGAAGGCTCCGGCCCTGAATGCCGAGAGGGACTGGAATGCCGGCCAGGGCAAGGAGCGTGGGGCAGAGGTCGATGTTCAGGACCATTTCGTCGCACGTGATGCCGCGCAATTCCGCGCCAAGACGCGGGTCGCGGACGATCATGGGCGAGCGGATCGATTCCTCGTTCATGAGCCATTTACCGCCGAAATTGTGTTCGCCGTAAAACGACCCGTGATCGGACGTGAACATGACGACCGTGTTGTCGTCGGCGCCCAGATCGCGGAGGGCCGCCATGATCCGGCCGACGGCGATGTCCACGCCGGCCAGAAGGCGATACAGCGATCTCATTGTCTCCTGATAGTGCTCGGGGTGGAAATCCATTCCCTCGCGCGTGCGGTTCATGGTCGAATCGAAGAACTCGGGCCAAGGCGCGGCGTCCACGGTTGCCGGCGGCGGAACGTTCGCGTTTTGATACAGCGGCTCCAAAGCTCGGTCGTAGGGATATTTCGCGTAAATGCCCGGCTGGTTGCGGCCGTCATCCTCGACGTGGGGCGCTTTGAAACTGACGGAAAGACAAAACGGCTGGTCCGCGCGGCACCCGCGCAGGAACTCGACAGCCTGGTCCGCCTGAAGCGTCGTCAGATGTTTGGTCCCTCCCCGCTCGAAATAGTTTCCCTGACCACTGAACCCGGCGAAATAGTCGAAGCGGCTGATCGGCAAGGCCCCGCCCAAGCCCCATTTGCCGACGAAACCAGTCCGATAGCCCGCTTTGCGGAGCAGCATCGGATAGGAGTCGGCCAATACTCTGGGGGTCAATGATTGCATCCCAGCCAGCACGCCGTGGCATCGCGCGTAAAGCCCGGTGAAAATGCTGGCGCGGCTGGACATGCAGATCGCGGTCGTGGCGAAGGAATTGGTGAACCTTACGCCGCCGGCGGCCAGGGCGTCGATGTTTGGCGTTTGCAAGATTGCGTTGCCGGCGCAGCTCATCGAATCCCAGCGTTGGTCGTCGGTGACGAGAACGATGAGGTTTGGCCTGCGGAGCGATCGAGCGCCCGGAGGGGGTGGAACCGCGGCGCGGCCCGGCCGCGGCGTGGCCAGCGCCGGCAACCCGACCGCCGCTCCAAGGCAACCCTGGATGAATCGCCGTCGGCTCAATCCATGAGCCGCGCGGGAAATGCTAGCCATGGTGCTTTACCTGTGTCCCTTCCAGAGTGCCGCCGCAAATGGGCAATGTCCCTCAGCGGCGAGCCATCTTCTTCGTCAGTGCAGCGATGATGCCTGCCAGGAAATGAAACGGTGGACGCTACGGTTTTCCCGCCCCTTTTTGAAGGCCGACATCGTTCTACTGCGTCTGCGAAGTTACAAAAAAGAAATATGCGTCAATGGCCACTTGCCTGTTCGCACGCTTCGGGAGACAGTCTCATCCTCCGGGGGATGAGAACAACTCGGGGTGTAATTTTATTTCGGTCGCCATGGTTTGCAAGGAGGAAGCGCGCGCGATAGGACCCGCGGCGAATCATGAATGCAAAATGAAGGTCAGACGATAGTCATCCTAAGCGGTCGAAGCGGATGGCGAAGCGACCGCGGCAGTGGCAGCGGCGGGCTGCGGGGCCGCGGCGCGCTGCGGGAGATTCAAGGCGGCTGTGGCGGAGAACGGCGTCTTGACGGCGGGGGGAGTCCCCGCGGCGACCTGCTGCTTGGCGCCGGGCTGCTTGTGGTCCGGCTGCAATACCAGAGTCATGCGCCGGCCTTCCATCTTGCTGTCGCGTTCGATCTTGCTGACCATGAACAATTCGTTCTTGATCTTGACGAAGATGTCGCGGCCCAAATCCAGGTGGGCCATTTCCCGCCCCTTGAATTGAAGCGTGAACTGAACCTTATTGCCGTCTTTAAGAAACTCGCGCGCGTGGTTGATCTTGATCATCAGATCGTGATCGCCGATCTTCACGGTCTTGAGCTTGAGTTCCTTGAGTTGGCCGCCGCGCACGGCGGAGCGCGATTTGTCCACTTTCTTTTGCTGTTGGTAACGCCACTTGCCGTAGTCCAGGATTTTACAGACCGGCGGGCGTGCGGTGGGGGCGACTTCGACCAAGTCAAGCCCGGCTTCCCGGGCCAATCGCAAAGCTTCCGCAGTGGAAACGCTGCCGATTTTTTCGTCTTTGTCATTGATCAAAAAGATCGGCGAAATGCGAATCTGCTCGTTGTGACGAAAATTCGTAGGAATAGCAATCCTCCAAAATACCACTTCAGCCGCCGGGGCGCTTGCCCCGGATCACGGCATGCCGGCGTCCCTGGACCAGAAGAAGACTATAGCAAAAAACGAGCCAAAGACCGGCCCGAAACCCCGGCAATCCGGCTCAAAGCCGCTGAAGCCAAAGTTCGTTTCCGGTACTCATCCGTGGCGTTCTTCCACAGCCAAAATCCGCCATCCCAACGCTGGAATGGGAAAATCAGGGATCCTAAGGCCGAATTATCGGCAAGCCGGTCGGATTTTTCAAGAACATTCGGGGAATTTTTAGTCTTCCGGCCCCACGGGGACGTTGCCAGGGGGGTTTGGGAGCCAAAAGCAGATCCACCCCGCTTTGGCATCACACTTTCGCCGCGCCGCGGGTGGCGATCTCCTGCTGGCAACGCTCGATGAACTCGGTGAGGGAAACCTGCCCATGATCTTCGCCGATGCGCGTCCGCACGGCGACCAGCTTTGCCTGCATCTCCTTGTCGCCGACGATGAGCATGTACGGAACTTTCTGCATGGTGGCGCGGCGAATCTTGGCGCCGATCTTGTCGGCATCCAGGTCGGCTTCGACGCGAAGGCCAGCTTTGTTGATCTCGTACACGACCGCGTTTGCGTAGTCGTTGAATTTTTCGCTGATGGAAAGGACCGCGACCTGCACGGGGGCCAGCCAAAGCGGGAACGCGCCGCCGAAATGTTCGATCAGCACGCCGATGAAACGCTCCATGCTTCCGAACGGGGCGCGGTGAATCATGACGGGACGATGCGGCTGGTTGTCGGAGCCGACGTAGGTGAGATCGAATCGCTCGGGCAACTGGTAATCGACCTGGACGGTGCCGAGCTGCCATTCGCGGCCCAGGACGTCCTTGACGACGAAGTCGATCTTCGGCCCGTAAAACGCGGCCTCGCCGGGCTCCAGGTTGAACGGGACGCCCAAATGCTCGGCGGCGGCGCGGCAGGCGGATTCGGCCTTGTCCCATTGCTCGGCCCGGCCGACGTATTTGGCGCTGTCCGGATCGCGCAGCCCGACGCGCACGCGGAAATCGTTCATCTTCAACGTCCCCAGCACGATCTTCACCAGATCCAGGCAGCCGTGCAATTCGGCTTGAAGCTGGTCTTCAGAACAGAATAGATGGGCATCATCCTGGGTAAAGCCGCGGACGCGGGTCATGCCGCCCAATTCTCCGGATTTTTCCCACCGATAAACGGTGCCGAATTCCGCCAATCGAACGGGGAGATCGCGATAGCTGCGCTGCTCGCTGGCGTAGATGCGAATGTGATGCGGGCAATTCATCGGCTTGAGGAGGTAGCCGTCGATCTGTCCCTTTTCCATCCGGTTGGCCAACTCCGCGCAGCCGCAATTTTCCTTGGCCAAGGCCTCGAAATATTCGCGGTCGATCAGCGGAGGGAACTGCGACTGGCGGTAGTAGGGGTAATGCCCGCTGGTGCGATACAGATCGAGCCGGCCGATGTGCGGCGTGAAGACCTGCTGATATCCCTGTCGCCGGAGGTGCTCGCTGATGAAATTCTGGAGCTCGATGCGCACCTGCGCGCCCTTGGGTTTCCAGAGGACCAGTCCCTGGCCGACTTTTTCGTCGATGACGAACAGCCCCAGCGCCGGGCCGATGACGCGATGGTCGCGTTTTTTCGCCTCCTCGATCTGCTGGAGGTATTTTTCCAAATCCTTTTTATCAAAGAACGCGGTGCCGTATACGCGGGTGAGCTGTTCGCGATTGCTGTCGCCGCGCCAGTAAGCCCCGGCCACGCTCATCAGCTTGAACGCCTTGATCTTGCCGGTTCCCGGCACGTGCGGCCCGCGGCAAAGGTCGGTGAAATCGCCCTGGCGGTAAATCGAGACGGTCTTCTCGCCCGCGGCGGCAAGCTCGTCGATGATCTCATCCTTGAACCGCTGGTTTTCGTGGTGCAGGATTTCCTTGGCCTTGGCCGGCTCGACGTCCTGCCGCGAAAACGGCAGATTGGCGTCGATCAGCTTCTGCATTTCCTGTTCGACCTTGGGCAAATCCTCGGCCGAGAAGCTGCGGGGCAATTCGAAATCATAATAAAATCCATTTTCGATCACGGGGCCGATGGTGTACTGGACGGAATCTCCATACAGATGCCGCAGGGATTGCGCCAGCACGTGGGCCGTGCTGTGGCGCATGACGTAGAGGCCGTCGGGGTCGCGGTCGGTGACGATGGAGATTTCGTGTTCCCCGGTAAGCTGGGAGGAAATATCCACCAGCTTGCCGTCCACCCTGCCGACGACCGCCGCCCTGGCCAGCCCTTTTCCGATCGACTCGGCCAATTGCTGCACGGTGCTGCCGTCGGGAATCTCCTTGCGGCTTCCATCGGGTAATTTGATCGCTGCCATAGGGCGTAAAAGATAAGGAGAAATGGAAGGAAAGGGAAACCCATGGGCAAGACAGGTTATCCTCTGGGAGCGTGGCTCGATCGGCGGACCTGTCTTGTTTTGTTCCCTCTCCCTGTACCCAGGCGGAGGGTGGGGGTCGGAAGGCTTCCAATTCGCGGAGGCGTCTGGCAAACGTTCTCAGTCGTGGTGTCCGATCTGCCGTCCGAGCATCATTACAGGATCGTGCATTCCGTCGATGCGTCGGGAACCCCCACCCCAACCCTCCCCCTGATTACAGGGAGAGGGGGAAGGAAATAGGCCGCCGATTGAGTCACACACCCATGTACATCCGGGGCTACGGAAGCGTCATTATCCATGCGCGGGCAGCGACGATGTTACAGCTACCTGTTCGGGGACAACGCGAACGACAAGCTCGTCGCCGTCGCTGAGTTCGGCGCGGCGGTCGGAGGGTTGGCCGTTGATGGAATAACTGGCCGAAGGCAGTTCGCCGTCGAACAGGCCGGGGATGGCGCCGGCCAGAACCTTCATCGCCGAGCCGACGTTGGCGCCGCGTGGGAGCTGGAGCATGATGGGCTCGCGCACGCCGGTGCCGAGGGCCTCGTCGAGCATCACGCGCACGTCCATCCGCCAGACATCGCGGCGATACGGTTCGGCAAAAACGACGGAGAACCCCGCGCTGCGCGTCGGCCAGTCATTCCGCGGCGGCAGAAGCATCAGGATCAGCACGCCCAACGCATTGAGAAATCCCAGCAATCCCCACCAGCGGCTCAGGCCGTAATAGCGGGCATACTTTCCACACCCGCCGACCAAAATGCCCGTAAACAGGACGATGGCAAATTCGCCGGCAATCACGGGCGCGCTCGACGGACCGGGCGGCCCAGCATCGACGAGGATGAAACCCGCGATCTGACCGATGAGGCCAAGCCAAAGATAGTCCATGCCCTTCAGCCTGGCGATCTTCCGACGCTCGTAGCGGTAACCGTACATAATCAGCCATGAGACAGTCTCTAAGCCGGGCGGCGCAGGATTTCCTGAACCTTGACGGTAAGTTCCTCAAGGTCGCGCTCGGCCTTGCGCAGCTCGACGAATCGGACTTCGACGCCCTTTTGGTGTTCGAAATCCGAGGCGTCCGTCGCGTGATGCAACTGTTCCTTGGCCAAACGAAACTGCTCGTTGGCGTCATGAAGCTGGCGAAGCAGATCGTCGGGCACAATGAGGCGCTCGACATCGGGTCCGGTCGGTTGGGGCTGTTCGGGCATGTTTCACCGCCACCGGAAGTATAGCACGGGCGGCGATGGCGGGGGGAGGGGAAAAACAGTTGGGATTGATGCAACGCTCAACACTCAACACTCAACGCTCAACGTTGAAGTGAGAAAATGGCGAATTGCGGGGATTTGGCATTTCCCTGAAAGTTGAGCGTTGGGCCGGGCAGGCGAAGCCTCCCGTGTTGAGTGTTGAGCGTTGCATTGGCCGACCCGGTGACGGGAAAACGCCGGAACGTGCCTTGACCCGTCCGTCGGCGGCCTTACGATCAGGGGTGAGCCGGTTTCTTTGCACCTCGGCGGCGGAAGTGGCCGATAACTGCCGAGGAAACGGAGTCGGCGCATGCGTTTGGTCAGGGATGAGCCTGTCATGGAAATTGAACCGGCTGACGATGCGGACGGACCCGTCGAGGAAGTTCCCGAGGAATTGGACGGCGATGCGGAGAATTCCGAGAGCTCGGGGGATATGCCGGCGGTGGATATGCGGCTGCTGGAGGCATTGCTGCTTTCCACGCACCATCCGCTGACGGCCGGGCGATTGGCAGAGTTGATGGACCTGCCGGCCACCAAGCCGGTCCGGCAGGCCGTCAAGGACCTCAACCTCCAATACGAGGAATCGCACCGGGCGTTCCGGATCGAGCAGGTTGCCGGGGGATACCAGATTCTGACGATGCCGGAGTTTGGCGACCATCTGAAAAAGCTTCACCAGAGGGAGATCGACGCGAAGCTGACGAAGGCGGCGTTGGAGACGCTGGCGATCATCGCGTACAAGCAGCCGATCCTGCGGGCGGACATCGAAGCCATCCGGGGCGTGGCGTGTGGGGAAACGATCCGCAACCTGATGGAAAAGCGGCTGGTGAACATCGCCGGGCGAGCCGAGGAGCCGGGCAGGCCGATTCTCTACGGGACGACGAAGCGGTTTTTGGAGATCTTCGGGCTGAATTCCCTCAAAGACCTTCCGCAAAGCGAGGAAAGCCTCAATCCGCCGGAGTCATAGCGGATTCGCGTACGGGAGTCCCGCCAGCAGGTTTTCTTCCAAAGCTGAGTATTCACTGCCTAGCCGCAAAACCGTTCAACGACGGGAGCAGCTTCTTTCCGTTAGCCCCCGGCTTTGCCGGGGTTTTCCGTGATGAGAGACCGATCCATTCTTGCGCGAACCCCGGCGGAGCCGGGGGCAAACGGAAAGAGGCAACTACCGCCATTAAACGGTATTAGGCTTAGCGGCCGGCCAGACGGCGTCCCAGGTCCAGCCTTCGTTGCGAACCAAAGTCAAGAGAAGTCTTCGACGTTGGGCCAGCGGTCGAAGTGCGGATTTGAACAGTTCGTCGTCGACGACGGCGATTCCGATGTCGCGGAGGGAGGCGAGGGAGGGTTCGGGCGGATCGGCGGCCGCCGTCTCGATGAGGGCCGGGCGCAGCGTGGACAGGAATTCGGTGATGGATTCGCGCGCCGCGCCGAGGGCGGGCAGATCGAGGCTGCAACCGCGCTGAAGGCCGCATTCGAGGATGGTCAGGGCCTCGTCGAGCGCGGCGAGGTTGGGGGCGATGGCGGAGCTTCGCTTGCTGCTGTGGAAATAGTGGAGAACGGGATAAGTCAGATGGCTTTCGCCGAGCAGCGCGAGCATGGAGCTGAGAGAGACCAGATGCGGGCCGAGGGCCGTGGTATCGGCGCCGTTCCAGGCGCGGGAGATGATGTCGCCGGGATTTTTGCCCAGGCTCCAGATGTTGAGCGCAAGCTGGCGTTTCTGCGTGGCGGCGGTGACGACGGGGACGACGTAGGCAATGGCGACGCCGACCAGCAGGAATCCGCTGCCTCCGCTTAGGACGGTGGCCAATTCCCAGAATCGGCCGTTGGGTCGGAAATCGCCGGTGCCCAACGTGGTGATATTGCATCCGACGAAATAGATCCGGTCCCAAACGGTGGGAGGGCCCAATTCCGCAAAGGTGGGAGAGATGGAATTGGGATCGGCGTTGAAGATCAGCGCCCAGCCCAGCCAGAGCAGCATCGACCAGGCGAGCATCGTCGCGGCGACGGTGAACAGGCCGGTCTTGGTGATGATCCTGCGCGAAGAGGTGCGGAAATGCGCGGCCAGCATGATGCAGCCGATCCAACCGCATAAGTGTTTGGTCAAAGGTCCCGCGCCTTCGAGGAACGTGGTCCAGAGAAGGTCGAGCAAGACCAGGGCGAGCATCGCGAGGCCGATCAATCCGGAAATCACGTGGATCATGGCGGAAACATTCAGGTGGGCGGGGTATCGGGGGTGGGCGGGGTATCAAGCGCGTTGACGAGGGCGTCCAATTCGTATCCGCCGTTGAATCGTTTGTTGTGGACGTAAAACGTGGGGGTGCCGTTGACGCCGCTGCGGAGCCCGCTGACGACGTCTTCCTGAACTCGCCGGGCGTAGAGACCGGCGTTCAACTCGTCGCGGAAGCGGGGGACGTCGAGTTCCAACACGGCGGCATATTGGGCGAGATGGTCCAGTTCGAGTTCGTCCTGATGTCGGAACAGCAGATCGTGCATTTGCCAGAACTTTTCCTGAGCGGCGGCGGCCTCGGCGGCCTGGGCGGCGAGGCGGGCCTGGGGATGGATTTTGGACAGCGGAAAGTGGCGGAACCCGAACTTCAATTGGTCACCGAACCGGGCGACGATCTGCCGCACGATCGGATGGGCGCGCCGGCAATGCGGGCATTGATAGTCGCCGTATTCGACCAAAACCAGGCGCGCGTCCGGCGGACCGAGAACGTGATCGCGCGTGCCCAGGGGCATCGTAAGAGGTGGAGTCGGGCCGGAGTTGATCATCGTGTGCACCGGCTATTCTCGCTGCAACTCTTCCAACGCCGCCAGAATCCCGTCCGCGCCGGGGTTGATGGAGATGGGGGAAAGGTAGCTCCAGCGGATGATGCCTTTGTCATCGAGGACGAAGATCGCCCGTTGGGAAATGCCGTTCTTGGAATCGTACGCGCCGTATTGACGCGAAACGGCGCCCTTGGGTTCAAAGTCGGATAGCAGGGTGAGATCGAGATTGCGATGCTGGCGATATGCGGCGTGGCAGAATGGGCCGTCAACGGAAATGCCGAGGAGGTGGGCATTGAATCGCTCGAATTCGGGAAGGATTTCGTTATAGAGGGAGAGCTGATCTCCGCAAACGGGGCTCCAATCGGCCGGATAAAAAACCAGGACGACGGGCTGACCGCGGAGATCGGAGAGGCGCAGGAGTTTTCCCGGCTCGGTGGCCAGGCAGAAATCCGGGGCGACCGTGCCGGGGGATAATATTGAGGATGAACTCACGTTTTCCATGATGGCGATCGTTTCACGACTGTGACGGACTATAGACCGGCAATCGACGGAAGTGAACTGAATTTCAGGTAGTGGGTCAATATGAATAGTGAAGCGATTTGGCATCCCCAGGGAGCAAGCTCCCGGGGCTTTGGATTGGGAAAGTAACCTACTACCGAATTTCACGGCGGCTTGCAGGCGGCAGGCATTTCCGCAGAATGTTTCGCGCGTTCTGACAGGGAAAGGCAGAGGCATGATCATCACGATCGACGGCCCGGCCGGGACGGGAAAATCGACGGTGGCGCAGCAAGTCGCCGAGGAACTGGCATTCGACTTTCTCGACACGGGCGCGATGTATCGGGCCATCGGGCTGTCGGCGCTGCGGCGGCATGCCAACCTGGAGGATGAGCGGGAGCTGTCGTACGTGGCGCGTTTGGCGCGGATCGCATTTGATTTTTCCGTGCGTCCGCCCGGGATGACGCTGAATGGGGAACCCGTGGGGCATCTTTTGCGGGCCGGGGATGCGACGCGGGCGGCGTCGTTCGTGGCGGTGGTGCCCGCTGTGCGCGAACTGCTTGTTAAGCAGCAGCAGGAGATCGGGGCGTCGCGCCCGAACCTCGTGACCGAAGGAAGAGACCAGGGGACGGTGGTCTTTCCGCGCGCCGAGCTGAAATTTTATCTGGACGCGACCCCCGTGGAGCGCGCCCGGCGCCGGGCCAGCCAACTGCGCGCCCGCGGCGAGATGGTCGATATCGCCATGCTGCAGAAGCAGATCATGGACCGCGATTGGCGAGACGCCCGGCGGGCGGTGAGCCCGCTGATGGTCCCGCCGGGCGCCGAGGTGATCGATACCACGGATATGCCGCTCCAGAGCGTGGTGGATCACATCGTGGGAAAGGCGCGGCAACTGCAAAAAGGCGCGGTCCGAACATGAATCAGCGCTCCGTGGTTTGGAAATTACTTCAGATCATCGCGCGGGTTGGGACCACCGTGTTTTTCGATCTGAAAACCTACGGCAGCCGGAACGTCCCCAAATCCGGCGGGGTTTTGCTGGTCGCCAATCATCAGAGCTATCTCGATCCGCTCCTGGTGGCGGTTCATCTTTATCGGCCGGTGAGTTTCCTGGCCAAGAGCGAATTGTTTGAGAACCCGTATTTCGGGTGGTTCATCCGCAAGCTCCATGCGTTTCCCGTGCGTCAGGGTGAGGGGGACGTCGGGGCGGTGAGAGAGATGATTCGCCGGCTGGAAGAGGGCAACGCGCTGAACATTTTTCCGGAAGGCTCGCGCACGGAAACCGGCGAGATGGCGCCGCTGGAAAAGGGCGTGGCGCTGGTGATCCGCAAGGCGGGGGTGCCGGTGGTGCCGGTCGCGATCGTCGGATCGTTCGCGGCGTGGCCGAAAGACGCGATGATCTTTCACCCGCATCCGGTCCGCGTGAAATACGGCAAGCCGATCGACTTCAACGGCAAGAAGGGCCAGGAAATCATCGACACGCTGGAGACGGAACTGAGGTCGCTGATGGCGGAATTGCGCGCGTCGGAACGGGCGGGGTCGGCGTGATCTTAAGCGGATTGCCGATTGCCGATTGCCAATTGCCGATTGAAGGAGGAGAGGATTGCGGACTTCCGTATTTCAATTGGCAATCGGCAATCGGCAATCGCCAGACCTCTCCGTCACAAGCGGACGTTACGCGCTTCAATTCCCCTTTGGAACCCATATCTTGTGTTCTCCCTCCGGCGTGACGTACTCGATCGGCGCGTGCGGCTGAGTGGACGGGGCGGTGGCGGGAGATTCGCTCAAATCCAAGTCGATGACCGCGGTGTAATACCGCCAGCCGCGGCCGAGGAATAATTGGTCCTTCAGCATCTCCTCCGTGCTTTGCGGGACCACCGCGTCGTAGTGGGTGATGCCGTTGACAATGACTTTCAAGGGATGGTCCAGGTCAGCCAATTGTTCGTTCAAATAGAGCCGCACCAGGCGGACGTTGTGGGTGGCCAGCTTGATGGTGTGGGGATCGGAGATTTCGGCGATCACCCTAAACCCGTTTTCATAAAGGTACATCCCGCCGGCGCCGTGAGAGAAATTTACCTTGGCCTGATGGCCGGGAGTCATGGGCTGATAAATCTGGACCCAATCGGCGCGGTTGTAGGGCGTATCGAGGTTGTTGGACTGGATAAACACCCGCGGCGGATAAAGATCGCGCGTGCGGATGCGGAGCTTTTTGTATTCGTCTTCGACGATTTGCGGCGACGGCCGGTGGCCAACGCCGCGGGTTTCCGTGTAATCCACGTCGTATTGCAGATTTCGGAGATAGCGCACGATCGACCGTGACTCATCGACGTCGACCACGTCGTCGGAGGCGTCGTGCCAGACGATGCAAAGGACGTTTTGCAGGTTCCCCAGGCGGACGCGCTGCCAGGAGTCGTGCGCCGAGCCGGCCATGGGGTTGATCGCCGCGAAATACGTCGGGTAATGAATCGCCAGGTTCCACACGGCGTGGGCGGCCATGGAATGACCGATGAGATAGACGCGAGCGGGATCGACGTTGGCTTGATCGGCGGCGTCGAGGATCGGCTGCATGACCAGGTTCATGCCGATCGGGCCGGGACCGTACAACTCGTCGAGATTCAACAGCGGCATGAGCACAATCGCATCGGGATGGGCGGTGAGCTCATCGGTCATCCACTGCGCATAAATCCCCGTTACGGTCTGGGCGTCGGGAGGGGGCTGAGTCAGAAACGCATTGGCGGCCGGAAGCTTCACGACCAGCGGCCAGGAATGGGAAACGTCGTATTGCCTGGGTATGCCGAGGAAATACCGCACGTCGATCGGCCCGACTTTCTTGTTGACGTAATAGACGCCGGGGGCCAGGGCGGTCCAGCTTTTGCGCAGGCGCGCGATTTTACCGATGATCGACGGGGGCAGTCCGGAGGCGTCGATCTGGGTCACGATCTGCTTGCGTTGCCTGGCCGAATCGGGGTCGAAGAACTTTTCGATCAATTGGTGAACCGCGGCGAGCTTGGACAGTGCGGCCGGATCGTATTGGTTGCCCAATTCGTGCTGATACATCTGGGCCGGGAGCTCAGACGCCGGCGCCGCCGAAATCCACAGCGTCCCCGCAAGCATCAGGCCAACCAGGAGGATTAACCGCGAAGGCGCGAAGAACGCGAAGTTGCGCGAAGGAATATCTAATTGGTCTTCGCGCAACTTCGCGTTCTTCGCGCCTTCGCGGTAATCCGTTCTACGCGGTAATCCGTGGTTGCAAACGCCGTGAAACACAAGCGTCATCCCTCGGCGATGGTTACGGCCTTGAGGACGTCGCCCTGCTTGATGGCGTTGACGACCTGCTGGCTTTGGGCGTCCTTCACCTGCCCGAAAACGGTGTGCTTGCCGTCGAGCCAGTCGGTGACGACGTGGGTGATGAAAAATTGGCTGCCGTTGGTGTTGGGGCCGGCGTTGGCCATCGACAGCGAGCCGACCTGGTGCTTGTGGGGATTGTTCTTCACCTCGTCGGCAAAGCGATAGCCTGGCCCGCCGCTGCCGGTGCCGGTGGGATCGCCGCCCTGGATCATGAAATCTCCGATGACGCGATGGAATTTGGTTCCATCGTAGAATTTTTCGCCGGCCAGGAAGACTAAATTGTTGACGGTCACGGGAGCGTCCTGGGTGAAGAGATCGCAGACGATTTTGCCCCTGGAGGTGTCGAACGTCGCGACGTATTTCTTGCCGGGATCGATGGCCATCTTGGGCGGCTGCTGATACTGCTTGGACATTGGCGGATTCTCCTTTGGGGACAAAGGGTTCACTTTTCCGTTCGGTTGTCAACGCCGGGGGCGGGAGCATGGCAATTGGCATCCATGCGGCGCCCCATTTCGATTGGCGCGCTTGAGATCTTGGAAGTGCGTTTTTCTCATCTCAGCCGCGTTTTGCGCAGGGAAAGTGATGGGCCACAGCGTCGCGAACTTTCGCAAGCCACGCCTGGCGCTGCTGCACAGTGCTGGTAACGACAACGCTGAACGTCTGGCGATGGACGGTCGTCACGCCGCACAACTGGAAGACGCAGTTCTTCCAAAGTGTTTCGAGGGGATCGCCAAATACCAACCGTTCCCGCTCGGCGGGCGTGTTGGAAGTATTGAAGACCAGGGCGACCTTGGCTTTGAGCAGACCGACGGGGATGCCTTCGCCCTGATCGCCTTCGACAAACTGATACGCCCGGCCGGGACGAAGGACGCGGTCCACCCAGCCCTTCAAGATTGCGGGAGGCTGGCCCCACCAGTTTGGATGGACGACGATAATGCCGTCGGCACAGGCGATCTCCTGGCAATGCAACTCCACGTCGGCCGGAAGGGCGGATTCCTGGGGAATCTCCGCGGCGGGAAGAACGGGGTCGAATTTGTCGGCATACAAATCATGGAAAACGACCTGATGTCCATTGCGGCGGAGCGACGAAACGGCCGCTTGCGCAATCGCATGATTGAAGCTTTGCAAGTGGGGATGAGCGACGATGACGGAAACCTGCATGATTTTGAAAAAGAATGGTGAAAGCAATTCAAATTGTTTCTCGCTTATGGCCGTGCGAGACTTTCGCGGCCAGGATGGGCTCAATCTCGTCGGCGGACATTCCGCGTTCAACCATGCTGCGTTTCAGGTCGTTGTCGGATTTTCGGGATTCGACCTTCGACCATACGCCGGCGATGATTGCAACGATCGGAACGGCAAAGACGCAAACGACGGCAATCGTGTTTTGATTCCAAAGGATTTCGGCAAGCATGTTAACGGCTCCCTTCGCGGCCACTGGTTGGTGGGCTGCCGAACCATTCACAAGGATGCGGTCATATACGTTGTCGTCGGCCGGGCTGAATTATTTCATGCGAACTATTCGGCGTCTATCTCTGCGTGAGCTATTTCTTCGGGATGGAATTCTGGATGCGGCCCCCGCGGGCGGCGGCGCGGCGGACCAGGCGGTCGACCAGGGGGCCGAATTCGATGCCGGCGTGCTTGGCGGCTTCGGGTAATAGGCTCCGCGGGGTGAAGCCGGGGAGGGTGTTGATTTCCAGGAGATAGGGGTGGTTCGATTTGTCCAGCATGATGTCGATGCGGGCCAGGTCGCGGGCGCCGACGGCTTCGTTGGCGCGGCGGGCTAGGTCGCGGCATCGTTCGACGATCTCGACGGGCAAGCCGGTGTCGAAACGATGTTCGGTGTCGGTGGCGCGATACTTGGCTTCATAGTCGAAGAAGTCGCGCTTGGGGACGATGCGGATGGGGGCCAGGGGTTTTTCTTCCAGGATGCCGACGGTTACCTCGATGCCGTCGATGAATTTTTCGACCAGGGCGGATTCGTGGCGGGATAGGACTTGTTGGATGGCCTCGGCGGCCTCGGCGGAGCCTTCGGCGGGGGCCTTGCAGAGATATACGTCGATGCTGCTGCCGCTGTCGACGGCCTTGACGACGCATGAACCGGGGAAGGATGGAATCACATCGCCGCGGCGGATCACGCGATAGGGGGGCGTGGGAAGACCGGCTTTTTCCCAGAGCTGTTTGGTGCGGACTTTGTCGATACCGATGCGGGAGGCTTTGGAGCCGCTGCCGACGAAGGGCAGGCGGCGTTGTTCGAGGATTTCCTGAAGCTCGCCGCTCTCGCCAAATGCGCCGTGAAGGACGGGGAAGACGACGTCGGCTGGATGATCGAGGCCGGAGAGATCGGATGGGGAGACGTCGCTGGGGAAGACGTCGTGACCGACGGACCGGAGGGCGTCGATGACCGCCTGGCCGCTCACCAAGCTTACCTCGCGCTCCGCGCTGGGGCCGCCATACAGGACGGTGACTTTCATGGCCAGAACTGCACTTCGCTTTCGAGATGAATCTGGTTGCGGTCGAAGACTTTTTCGCGGATGAGCTTGATCATCGACAGGATATCGTCGGCGGTGCAGCCGGGATGGGCGATGATGAAGTTGGCGTGCTTGGCGCTGATTTCGGCTCCGCCGATGCGTAGCCCCTTGAGCCCGGCCTGGTCGATGAGAGCACCGGCGCTGAGTCCGCGCGGGTTTTTGAAGATGCAACCGGCGTTCTTGGTGTTGAGCGGCTGGGTGTTGCGTTTGTACATCCAGATTTCCTTGGTCTTGCGGAGAATCCGGTTGGGGTCGTCCTCTTCCAGGTCGAGGGTTGCGCCAAGGATGAATGGGGCGGAGATATTGGTGGTGCGATAATCGAAGACCAGATCGTCTTTGTGTCGTTCGTAGAGATTGCCGTGGCTGTCCATGACCTGGACGGATTGGACGACGGAGCCGATGTCGCCGAATTTTCCACCGGCGTTCATTCGGATTCCGCCGCCGATGGTGCCGGGGATTCCGGCGAGGCATTCGATGCCGGCGCGGCCGTGGCGGATGGTGCGGAGGAGGAGCTTTTGCATGTCCGCGCCGGCGCCGACTTCGACGTGATCTTTGCCGAACTCGACCCGGCGCCAGAAATCGGAATCGAACTTGAAGACTGCGGCATCGACGCCGGCGTCGCTGACCAGGAGATTGGCGCCCAAGCCTAAAACGTAGGTGCGGATGCTCGAGTCGGCGCAGCGGCGGGCGGCTTCCTGGAGTTCTTCCAGGGAATTGGGGCGGATGAACCATCGCGCCGGGCCGCCGATGCGATACCAGGTGTGGCGCGACAGCGGGACGTTTTCCTCGACGATCGGTTCGAGGCCGGAAAAGGGGTTGGAGAGTTTCAACATAGTAATAAACGATCCTTCAATCCGGGTGCGTAACACATTCTGCGAGTCCTCTTTTTCCCCTCCGCTGGTACTCCGGGGGAGGGTCAGGATGGGGGTTTCGTCGGACAATCGACGTTCGACCCCCACCCCAACCCTCCCCCTGAGTACATGGGGAGGGGGAAATTCTCTGAAGCAAATGTCACTCGCCCGTCAAATCCCTCCCGATTTCCCAGATGTTTCCGGCTCCCATGGTGACGATCAGGTCGTCTTGGCGCGCATTCTCCTTCAGGTACTGGACGATCTGCCCAAAGGTGGGCAGATGAACGGCGCGTTGGCCGTTGGCGCGGACGCGTTCGACGAGGTCGACGGCGGTGACGCGCTGGCGCTCGGATTCGCTGTCGCGCACGAAATAGATGTCGGGCACGATGGTTTCATCGGCCAGGACGAAACTGGCGGCGAATTCCTCCATGAGCGAACGGGTCCGGCTGTGTTGATGCGGCTGGAAGACGCAGATCAACCGGCGCGGATCGAAGCGCTGGCGAAGGGCTTTGAGCGTGGTGCGGATTTCCGTGGGGTGATGCCCATAGTCGTCCACCACGGTCGCGCCGTGATATCGACCCATGACGGTCATGCGGCGATCGACGCCTTCGAATCGTCCGAGTGCGTCGATGGCGTCGGCGGCGGGAACCCCGCACGCCGCGCACGCCGCGGTCGCCATGGTCGCGTTCATCAGATTGTGCTCGCCGGCAATCGAAAGACGCAACGTTCCGACGGGCTGATTCCGATAGGATACTTCGCCGCTGTAGCAGCCGTTGTCAATGGCCAGAACGCGCGTGGACCAAATATAATTTTCTCCCAGCGCAACGGTTTGGACGGGGGTGGGCAGACCGGTGAGGGCGAGGGCGACCTGGGGATCCTTTCCGGCGGCGATGATCAGGCCGTCGCTCGGGACGCGGCGGGCGAAATCGCGGAAGCTCTGGACGATCTCGTCGAGGTCGCGGTAGTAATCGAGGTGGTCGCGTTCGATGTTGGTGATGAGGGCGATTTTGGGGTGGAGGTTGTGGAAGCTGCGGTCGAATTCGCAGGCCTCGGCGACGAAGACATTGCCGGAGCCGGAATGGCTGCCGCCGCCCAGTTGCCGGACGGTTCCGCCGATGACGAAGCTGGGATCGGCGCCGCATTGGCTGAGGGCGAAGCCGATCATGGCGCTGGTGGTGGATTTGCCGTGGGTGCCGGCGACGGCGACGCCGAAACGCTCGCCCATCACCATTCCGAGCATTTGGGCATACTTGACGGTTTTTAGGCCAAGGGCGCTAGCGGCGAGCATCTCGCGATTGTCATTGGGCACGGCGGCGGTGCGGACGACCAGATCGACGTCGCGGCCCAAAAGTTCCCCGATCTGATCCCGCGAAATTTTTGCACCTCGGCGGATCAGCTCGAAGGTTTGCGGTCCCGGGCGAGGCTCGGACCCGGTGACGAACGCCCCGGCGTCGAGCAGCATTCGGGCCAGCCCGCTCATGCCGCTGCCGCCCACTCCGATAAAATGCACCTTTTTCCCGCGGAATTGACTGGCGGCGGGCGAATCCGTTCGCGTGGCGGTGGAAACAGCATCCATGCTATTAGATATCGTACATCTACCGCGATTCACTTGCCAGAAGATGGATAGTGGGTCAATTTGAATGGTGAAGCGATTTGGCATGCCCAGGGAGCAAGCTCCCAGGGCTTTGGATTGCCAAAGTAATCCACGACCTGCCAGAAGATATACTGTCGGACATGCAAATCGAACCATGGCTGATTTACGCGTTGCTGGGGGCGGTGATGGCGGCGTTGGCGGGAATCTTTGCCAAAGTCGGCACACAAGGGATCGATTCCACGTTCGCGACGGCGATCCGGGCGGTGGTGGGGACGATTTACGTATTGCTGGTGACGACGCTGCTGGGAAAATGGCCGCATGGCAGGTTGCCGGGAGCCAAGAGCGTGATCTTCATGATGCTGACGGGGATCGCGGGAGTTTCATCGTGGTTGTTTGAATATCACGCGCTGACACTTCCGGGGGGGATGATCTCGAAGGTGTCGGCGCTGGATAAGCTCAGCGTGCCGCTGACCGTGGTCATCGCGGTGTTGGTTTTGAAGGGGGAAAAGCTTTTTGCGCTGAATTGGGTTGGGGTGGGGCTGATCGTGGCGGGGGCGTATCTGGTGGCGTATAAGCCGATTCATGGATGAATCGAAGGGCTGGACGCGGGCATATCTAACGCTTGTGCTTGGCACTGGCGGAGCTGCCGAGTTTGGCGGCTTTTGGGAGGGGGGATTGCGGCGAGATTTTGCCGCCGTGATGGCGGGCGATGAGGGCCTGCTCCTTGGCGGCGGGGGAACCGGCGCTGACGCGGCGGCCGAGGATTGCCCGGGCGCGGGCCATTTCCTCGGAGGACCGATAAATCTGGGCGACGCGCTTGAGAATGGCGGCGTCGGGATTGGGCTCTTCGCCGCAGGATTCGCAAAAGACCGCGTTGGGGTCATACACCTCGCCGCAATGAAGGCAGACGCCTTGGGCGCGTCTGAAGGCGATGAGCCGATCGCGCTCGCGTTGCTTGAGCAGCGCCTCGGCGACGCGATAGAGGAGCGCGGCCATGCCAATAATGAGCACGATCGGATGAATGGTGCACAGAACCAGCACCAGGACGATCCATGCAGCGCCGGCGCCGAGGAAGAAAAGATAAACCTGAAACGGGGGGATTCCCTGTCCGTTGCGGTCGGCGGCCTCGTTGATGATGGTGAGAATCCCAAACGCCAGCACCAGCGGCCAGACCGTCCAGCCGTGGGCGAACAGAAGATTCACCAACGCCCCGACGACGATCATGGCGGCGAGAATCAGGTGAGAGGGGCGCAGGTCCTGCCGCACGAATTCACGCAGCGCGACTACGATGCGGGTTTTGGTCGACTCGTCCACGATGGCCCGTCCATCAGCTTACCCGGCCTTCTCACCGGGGGAAAACCGCGGTCGCGCAAAAAGCAATAATTGGTAGCGAAAGGGTGCACTCCGTTGTATAATGCAATATTCTACGTGACGCAGGGTTTATGACGGAGTCGAGGGCTAAATTCATTGTGATCGTCGCGTCGCTTGGAATCGCGGCGTGGGCTGCGATGGCCGGCGCGGCGACGGCGGGTCCGGCTACGCGGCCGGTCAACATTCTGGCGCGGCAGTGGATACCCAAGGGCTTCCATGCGATTCGCGACGTTGCGTACGTTCCACATGGGCTTCGATCGCAGATGCTGGACCTATATGTTCCGGATGTCGCGACCTCGCCGCGGCCGCTGATGGTCTGGATTCACGGCGGCGGGTGGTATGGCGGGGACAAGTCCGCGCCGCCGGGGCTGGGTCTGCTGCTTCGCGGGTACGTGGTGGCGAGCATCGACTACCGTCTGAGCGGCGAGGCGGTGTTCCCCGCGCAAATCTTTGATTGCAAGGCGGCGATTCGATTTTTGCGAGTTCACTCCCGGGAATATGGGATTGACCCGATGCGCATCGGCGTTTGGGGCGACTCGGCGGGAGGGCAGTTGGCGGCGCTGCTGGGAACGACCAACGGCCGCAAGGAATACGAGGGGACCGAAGGGGTGCTGGGCGCGTCCAGCAGCGTGCAGGCGGTGTGCGATTGGTATGGCCCGTCGGATTTTCTTCAGACGACGGATTGGAACGGCGCCGGCGCCAGCGCGGCGAGGCTGCTGTTCGGCGGCGTGGTTTCGGCGCATGCCCAGGCCGCGGCGCTGGCCAGCCCCGCCGAGCAAGTGGGGCGAGCGCCGCTCGCGCCGTTTTTGATCATGCACGGAGATCAGGATCCGCTGGTTTCGCTTCATCAGAGCCAGGTCCTTTTCCAAAAGCTCCAAAAGGCGGGAGGGGCCGCGAGGCTGGTGATCCTGCATGGCGGACATGGCAACGGCTGGTTCAAGAACCGGGACGACCTGACAATGGTGTACGACTTTTTTGACCGCTGTTTCGGCAAATCACCGGTTCGGGCGTTATCCCCGGCGACGCGGCCTTCCACCTGACAATTCTCCAGTGCTCCCTAAATCTTAACATTGCCTGCAAAGCCGTGGATAGCGGGTTGGTTTCCACGTTTGTAGACAATACGGCGGGCAAGGATCACCGGGTGCACGGGGAAGGCGAAGGGCCCAATAATCGGGCAAATTGCCTGTTCCCCCCAAATCTTATGGCCGATCGGGAAGCGGCCGATAGAACAGACCATGGCTGATACCAATCTCACAAAAGCGGATGGGCAAGGTTGTAGCACGGCCAAAGCGGAACTTCGCAAGATCAGGAAACGGCTGGTGGAGAATTTTTTCAAGCAGGCGCAGCCGACGGGCGACGCCGCCGCCGATGCCGCGACCAGGCGAAGGATCGAGCAGGAGGTTCCCAGCATGCTCAGGGCCGCGGATGCGACGTTGATCGACAACGCGCGCTCGGAGTTGCTGAGCGAGGTGATGAACGAACTGTACGGCTTCGGCCCGATTCAGCCGCTGCTGGATGATCCGACGATTACCGAGGTGATGGTGAATCGAGCCGACCGGGTGTACGTGGAGCGGAACGGAAAGCCCGTAAGAACGGAAGTGGTGTTTGACGACGAGGATCACCTGAAGTCGGTGATCGACCGGATCATCAAGCCGCTGGGAAAGACTTTGGATGCGAGCAATCCGCTGGTGGATGCCAGGCTTCCGGACGGTTCGCGCGTGAACGTGGTGATTCCACCGATCGCGATCGCCGGGGCGTGCCTCACCATCCGCAAATTCAGCCGGCAGCGGCTGACCATGGAAGACCTGGTGAACTTCGGGTCGATCACGGCGCCGATTGGGGAATTTCTCAAGGCGTGCGTTCAAGGCCGGCTGAACATCCTCGTCTGCGGGGGCACGGGTTCGGGCAAGACCACGCTGCTGAACGTATTGTCGGGCTTCATCGGTCCGGACGAACGGATCGTGACGATTGAGGACGCGGCCGAATTGCAATTGCACCAGGACCACGTCATCACGCTGGAGGCGAAGCGCGCCGGCCAGGACAGCGGGGCACAGGTGACGATTCGCGAGCTGGTGCGCAACGCGCTGCGGATGCGTCCGGAACGGATCGTGGTCGGCGAGTGCCGCGGCGCCGAGGCGCTGGACATGCTTCAGGCGATGAACACGGGCCACGACGGCTCGCTCACGACCTTGCACGCCAACAGCCCGCGCGACGCGATCTCGCGAATTGAAACCATGTCGCTGATGGCGGGGATCGATTTCCCCATCCGGGTCATTCGGGAACAGATCGGGTCGGCGATTCAACTGATCGTGCAACAGTCGCGAATGCGCGACGGGTCGAGAAAAGTCACCAGCGTGACGGAAGTCTCGGGCATGGAGGGGGACAGGGTCCTGATGCAGGAACTGTTCCGGTTCAAGGAAGCGCCCAACGGCACGGCCGCGGGCAAGGTGGAGGGTTGCCTCTTGCCTTGCGGATTGCGGCCGCAATTCATGCACAAGCTGGAGTCGATCGGGGTGCACATCCCGCCGGAAAACTTCGCCCCGGGCGCGGTGGGGCGAATTCGCAACGCGGCGTGAATTGCTTGCAATGCAAACAGAACGCCCACGGCAGCGCCGTGGGCGTTCTCTATTGTTGTCGCGGTTCATGGTTTGGCGTCGATCTTCAGGACGCTCACGGAATACGCGGGGAATTCGTGGCTGAACGATGCGGCGGCATCGTGAAAATCGGCTTCCTTCGGGAATATCTTTCGCGGCTCGTCGAGCGTGTTCACATCCCCCCGCTGGCCGCTCAGCACGATGGCTTGCGCGTCCGCCTTGACATCGGTTGCCCCTTGCAGGTTGACCTGAAGATCCTGTGGAGCTGAGGAGACGTTGACGACCTTCAAGATCAGCTGTCCGGTCGCGCTGGCCCGGCTGGCCGAGGCGTAAACCGCCGGCACCGGGGATGGGGGAGTGTCGGTTGCCTCCGTGATCAGCTTGTCGTCGAGATAACACTTGACGTCCGCTCCTTTCAGTTCAATGCGGACGTCGTACCAGCGGTTGTCGTTAATGGTGACCGGAGCGGACGGGCCGAATTCGGACTTTTCACCATCGGCCATCTTTTGCAGCGCCGAGCGGGTATTGCCCCAACCGCCGACGTTCCACCAAATGAAATCGTTGCGGCCGCGGGCGTGGAACATGACGATGAATCCTTCGCTGCCGCCGGTTTTTTGGGCCTTGAGACTGTAGGTGTAATCGGTCCAGGCGGGATCGCCGGCGGTCATGCGGCAATCGGTGGAATCGGAAGTCTGAGTGAGCGCCCCATCGACCGCGTCCCATTCCCCGCCGCGGGCGCGCCAGCCGTCCGTGCCCTTGGAAAAGTCGGATTGATAGAGGACCTGGTCGCCGGCGGTGACCTTGACGTCCTTGAACTGCGCCTGGGTGTTCCACGTGGCCACGCCGATTCCACCGGCGGGGGCGGGCGGGGGCGTGGAGGGAGTTTGCGGCTGCTCGGCGATGTCAACGGGGAGTATCGTGTCGCCCATGTTTTCGTTGAACATTTTCTGCGCGTAATAGGAGGCGGAGCCGAAGCTGGTCAAGGCGTTGTATCCGATCAGATCGGTTCCCCATTGGTTGGCGCCGCGGTTTACATTGATGAACAGCGGTGCGTAACAGTTCATGACAACGATGTCCGAGTTGCGCTCCAGGCCCGTGAGCCAGGCGGCGTCGGCCATGGCGGCGCCGAAATTGGGAGTGGGGCTTCCTTCCCGCGTGGCCCACTCGCCGACGAAAATCTTGGGGCCCTTGCGGTCCGTCTTGTCGTAGTGATGGACGTCGCGCTCCATGGCGCGCGACGAACGATAATAGTGGTCGTCGATCACGTCGGGCGTTCGGGTTTTGACGGCGGCCGTGGCGATGAGCTGGAGATCGGGATACTTGGCCTTGATGGCATCATAGAATTGCGTGAACCGCCCGTCGTATCCGGCGCGATCGAACCAGTCCTCGTTGCCGATTTCGACGTATTGGATTTTGAACGGCTCGGGATGGCCGTCCTTGACGCGCTCCTGTCCCCATTTCGTCGAGGCGTCGCCGGTGCAGTATTCGATTTCGTCGAGGGCTTCCTGGACAAACGGCTCCAATTGCGGTCCCGGGTCCACGTGCTGGTGGGTCAGGGCATATCCTGCGAAGACCGCCAATACCGGTTGCACGTGCAGGTCTTCGCACCAGTCGAGGAACTCCAGCAGGCCAAGTCCGTCCGAAGAACGATATTTCCATGGGCTGAGATGCCCCGGGCGCTGGGCGATATCGCCGATGGTGTTCTTCCAGGCGAAGTGCTGGTCGATGGTATCGCCTTCGAGATAGTTACCGCCGGGGAAGCGCAGGAACGCCGGATGGAGATCGCCGAGCACCTGCATCAGGTCGATGCGGTTGCCGTTGGGGCGGTTGCTGAAAGTCGGTGGAAAGAGCGAAACCAGACTGAGCCAGAGCGTCCCCTTGCTGCCCGAGGAAATCACCAGGCGCGCATCCGCCGTGGGATCGACCTTGGCGGTGGAGAGGGTTACCTGGTAGTTCTTCCATTGCGCGTCGATCTGGGGAACGGTGGTGGTGGCGTAAACGGTCGCGCCGTCGTTGCTTTCGATGTCGACGGTCAACGGCCCGGCCAATCCATCGGCCGATCTGGCGTAAAACGAGGCGCGATATTGAGTCTGGGGCCACACGGGAATGCCCCAGAATCCATCGTTGGCGACGCCGACGCGCTGGCCCTGGGCGATGGCCGAGACGTTCAGCCGCAGGCTCGTGGTCAGCGCCGTCGCGTTCACCGGGTTCTGATCGTCCAACGCGATTGTTCCTTCGGCCGACTCGCTATTGACCAGCGACCAGTGCGCGGGCTGATCGGCGCTGTCTTTGAAGGCGCGGTTTTGAACCAACTCGGCATACAGCCCGCCGTCGTAGGAGTGGTTGATCTCCTCGGTCATCAGGCCGTAGAACGTGGGACTGATCTTGGCGCCGGGATGCTGCACGTCCACATTCACGTGTCCGGGATCGGCATTGGCCTGGGCCAAAAATAGACCGAAGAGAATTGTCACGGCCGCGAAAATGGTTGGTTTCATGGTTGGAGAACTAGCTTTGCCAATCGGCGGCGGAAAAGCAAGTGCCGCCACAGCGCTGAAATCTGAATCGGGTCTGAGCCATCAAAGTAGGTGGGTTCTTACGCCGCCAGAGGGCGTTGACTCCAAAATTCCTCCCATTGGTCGTTGAGCCATGCGGAACGCAGCGACAAAACGGATTGCGCGCCGGA
>JBEKEC010000051.1:0-35479 GCA_050014015.1 Tepidisphaeraceae bacterium | reverse complement strand
TGGCCCGGACGCGATCGGTTTTGGGCCGATCGTCGTGTTCGCATGACTCCTCGCTGCGCTCGTCGTCACGCGAACACGACGAGGCATAGTAGAACGTCTCTTGGTATTCTTGAACATACAAGCGGCGAAGGGCGCGAAGTTGCGCGAAGTCAAATTGATATTCCTTCGCGCAACTTCGCGCTCTTCGCGTCTTCGCGGTAAAACTCTTCTCGGTTAAACTCTTTGGGTTGCGGGCACAGCCAGCGCTGGGCGTCCTTCGCCGTGAATAATCCGGGCTAATCGCCCGCCACGCCGATTTGTTGGACTTCGCGGCAATCGTCGCTGGGACGTTCGGACGAGGGGCTGGGCACGGGGTATTCGCCGATGGCTTCAATCTTGCCGAATGTGGGGAGAAGTTCGTTGTGTTCCAGCCAGCCCCGGATGACCAGTTCCAGGGATTTATCGAGATTATCGACGGATTGCCTGGCCAGGCCGCTGAGATAGGAAGAGGCCGAATCGCCAAACTCCTCGCGAGCGCGGGCTGACATGTTGGCCAGGACGGTGCGGGCGTGGCCCGAGGCCATGGGGTCGGCCGGGACGCGGCGCGCAACGTAAACCATCTGCGGCGAATCGTCGCAGCCCCTGGCCGCCTCGATTGCCTCCGCCAGCGCTTCTTCCCGCGTCGGATAGGCGCCGCGGTAATGTTCTCCGTTCAACGAATAAGCGAATTCCCCGTTCATAAGACTCCCTATCGACAAACTCCTTCGTCCAATAGACATACGTCCTGCAACCGTCATCGGTTTGAACGGACCGGACGGTTAGATGGCGATGGCTTTAATACCGATTAAGGAAATCTTTGCGCTTCCCGTAGCCCCGGATGTACATCCGGGGCTTCGATTGTCGCGCAGCCAAAAAATGCAAACCGCATAATAGACATCCAAGCCACCTCCGATAACCACGGCTATCCCTTCATTCCCGTGGTGGCAATCCCTTCGATGAACGTCTTTTGCGCGATGAAGAAGAGCACCAGCACCGGCAGAATGACCAAAACGCTGGCGGCCATGAGCTGGTTCCACGGCGTGCTGCCGTGCTGCGATTGGAAGGTTTGAAGCCCCAATGACAAGGTGTATTGGGTGGGTCGCTGGAGGAAGATAAGAGGCCCCAGAAAATCGCGCCAAGCCCACATGAAGGTGAAAAGGGCGACCACGGAAAGCGCCGGCCGGGAAAGCGGAAGAATAATTCGCCAGAAGATTCCCCATTCGGAACACCCGTCAATGCGGGCGGCTTCGGACAATTCATCCGGAATGGTGGTGAAAAATTGCCGCAACAAAAATATGCTGAACGCCGACCCGAACCACGCCGGGAACCACAGCGGCTTGGAGGTGCCCAGCCATTGGAACGGAGTATGTTTCCCCAGCCAGACGAAGATGCTGAACAACGGAACCATCGTGACGGGGAAAGGAATCATCATGGTGCTGAGCATGAGCGTGAACAGCGCACCGCGGCCGGGGAAACGGATTCGGGCAAATCCGTAGGCGACGACGGCGCTGGAAAACGTGGTGCCGATGACCGCCAGGATCGCGATGATCAGGGTGTTTCGCGTCCAGAGCGGGAAATGCGTGGATTCGCTGGATACCGCCAGCTTGTAATTGCGCCAGGCAAACTCCTCCGGCATCCACTGCGGAGGGGATTTGACAATCTGCCAATCCGGCTTCAGGCTGGTGGAAATCATCCACAGGAAGGGAAACATCGCCAGGGCGCAGATGACGATCAGCGCCGCGTACGTCGCCAGGCGGGAGAGAGGTTTTGCGCGTCCGCCGGTCATTTGCCCTGATAGTGAACCCATCGTTTGCTCGACCAGAATGCGATGCCCGTCAACGCCAGGACCAGGAGCAATTGAATCCACGCCATCGCGCTGGCATAGCCCATCTTCAGATACGTGAACGCATTGTCGTAGAGATAGTAGGTGTAGAAATAGCTGGCGCGATTGGGTCCGCCCGCGGTCATCATGAACGGAGTGTCGAAAACCTGGAGGATTCCAATGATGGCCATGATTAGGTTGAAGAAAATCACCGGAGAGATCATGGGCAGGGTGACGTTGAGAAGCCGCTGGAGGGGGTTTGCGCCGTCGAGTTCGGCGGCCTCATAGAGTTCGCGGGGCACGTCCTGCAGGCCGGCGAGATAGATGATTACGGTGTTCCCGACGCTCCAGACGCTCATCAGCGCCAGCGAAGGCACGACCCATTTGGATTGATCGAGCCACGGCGGACCGGGTAGGTGAAGCCAGCCCAGCAGCGGCGACAGAACCCGATTGATGACCCCCAGACGCTGGTTGAACATCCATTTCCAGAGAATGGCCGAAGCGATGGTCGGCACCAGCGACGGCAAGAAAATGAGGGTTCGGAAAATCGGCTGGGCGCGCAGCCTGACGTTGAGCAACAGCGCCACGCCGAGGGAAACCAGCAGCCCCATCGGCACGGAAATCGCCGCGTACAGCATCGTCACCCGCAACGATCGCCAGAACACGCCGTCGTTCAGCAGCCCACGGTAATTTCCCGTCCCGATGAACGCCGGACCCTGAAGCAGATTGTAATCGCACAGGCTGTAATACAGCGACAAAACGATCGGCAGAAGCATGAACGCGGCGAAACCGACGAGCCAGGGTGAGAGGAACGCCAGGCCCTTGAGCAGATTTCGAAATTCTCCGCGGGTGACGGTCATTGGCGCATCCGGCGATTGAGATTGGTTTCGAACTCCTCGTACTTTGCCTGGAGCCGGACCTGGGCCCGTTCCAGGGCTGGTTTCGGATCCAGTTCCAGCGCCAGCACGCCCTGGACGATCGCCGTCAACTCCGCCCCCGCTTCCTGGGCGATCGGGCATTGCATGGTCACGTGCGCGTTGGGGCTTGCGGAGAGGTCTTCAAATACGCCGATGTACGGGTTCGGATGGTGATGCAGGAAATTCCAACTCACTTCCGTCAGCGGGGAATTCTTGCAATGCAACGTGCAGAGCTTTTCCATCTCATCCGGTTGATTGACGAAGGCGATGAATTCAAAGGCCTCGGAAACGTGCCGGCACCCGCGCGGGATCATCAGCGCGTCGAAGGGGCAATACGTGACGTTCTTAAGACCGGGTACGGCCGAAGGAAACGGCGCGGCGGCCCAATCGTGGTCCATCGATGGACGCAGGATATGAATGTAATTGGCCATCCACGGCCCCTGCATCTCCATGGCGAGCGTTCCCGCGATGAAGGAATTCTGCGGGGAATTGAACCCGCCCTGGCTTGTGGAAAATTCGCTGACCGCGTCCTTGCCCAGCTTGCGCGGAAAACTTTCCAGCCATTGGAACGCCCGCAACACCGCCGGGTCCGTCAGGGTGAACCGCCGGGCGGACGCATCCCATTCATCATTGCCAAACCACAACGGCATGCTGGTGACGTACCAATCAAAATCCGGGGGCATCGGCAGGTAACCCGCGCGGCGGACACGCCGCTGGCCCTGGGCGTCGGTCACGAATTCCGTCAGGACATCGGCATAGCGATTCAGTTCGTCGATGGTTTGCGGCGGACGATCCGGGTCCAAACCCGCCGCCCGAAGTTTCCCGGCGTTTTCATGGAAAATCCGCGTGTTGTAAATCAGCGCCACCGCCGCCGGCGTACTTACCAGCGCGTAAAGATGGCCGTTGAAATGGCATCCATTCCAAAAAACCGGCCGGTAATACCCCTGGGTGATTCCGTGCGCCTTGGCCAAATCCTCCAACGGTTCCAGCGCGCCCAGGCTTCCTAATTGGACGACCATGGGATCCCAAAGCCCGGCGATGTCGGGGGGCACGCCGCCCGCCGTCGCCACCAGCGTCTTTTGATCGATGTCGCTCATCGACATCATTTCCACGTAGACGTGTTTTTTCGCGCCGACGGTGTTGTTAAAATCGTCGACGATCTGCTGCATCGCCTCCGCTTCCTTGCCCAACCATTTCTCCCAATAGTGAAGAACCAGATCGCCCTGGCGTCCCGGCGGCAACGACGGCTCCGAGCGCGGTCCGAAAATCAAAACGTACAGCGCCCCGACGACCATCACACCCAAAATGAACCGCGAAAAACGTTTCAACGGACCTTCCAAAGTACCCGCCAAAGTACTTCCTTGTCCAAATCGTCGTGAATGAACGGAGATAGTTCAAGTCAACGCACCGGGAAGGTCGGGTGCATGCCACTTGCCGCCGAGAATTTCCCCCTCCCCTGGTACTCAGGGGGAGGGTTGGGGTGGGGGTCGAACGTCGATCGCCGCACCGGGAAGTTCACGTCGCGGCGACGAATTCGGGTTCGTCGGCGCCGGCACGCCGGGCCGTCGCCTGGTGATAAATCTCCAGCATCATCCGGTGATTCCGGGCGGGATCGTATTTCGACAGGAACTCATGGCGAGCTTCGCGGCGCATTTGCGCCAACGCGGTTGGATTTTGCCGGAGCCATAGTACCGTCCGGGCGAGGCTGTCGGGGTCGCCCGGATCGAACAATGCGCCGGTTCGGCCGGTTTGAATCAGCTCCCGCATGGAGCCCAGATCGCTGGCCACCACCGGCGTTCCGCGAGCGAAAGATTCGACGATCGTGCGGGGAAATCCCTCGTACCACAGCGACGGAAAGACCAGGAGGGAGGCTCGGCCCATCAGGTCGATGACTTCCGGCAGCGGCCGGCGGCCGAGCCATTCGACGTGCGAGTCGGTGGAGGGCAAGCCCTCCATCGTGGAGGGCAAGCCCTCCACGGCGGCCACCGCCGCCAGCGGGCCGTCCCCGCAGATTTTCAGCCGCATCGCCGAGCCGATCTTCTTCCACGCTTGCAGCATCGGGCGAATCCCCTTCTCCTCGGTGAGCCGCCCGACGAACAGCGCGAACCCACCGTCGCCGGAGCCTTCACCGGGGTCGGGATCGAGAAAATTCGGCTTGACGTGAATACGCTGGGCGTCGAAGCCGGCGGCGAGGAATTTGCCGCGGGCGAATCGGGTCAGGGCGATGTAGGCATCGACCTGATCGGCGTAGGTTCCCAAGGCGCGGTGGAGTCCGAGCATGGCGGCGGCGACCGCGGTGACGGCCCGGCTGCCGCGGTAGCATCCGTGCGCCACGCCGGGCAGCGGCAATCGGCCCACACATTTCTCGCACGGCTTGCCGTCGCGGAACAGGGTCGCGCTGGGGCAGATGAGCCGGTAATTGTGCAGCGTCTGCACCACCGCCGCGCCGGTCTTCCTTGCCGCCGAATACACCGCCGGCGAAAACAGCGGAAACGTGTTGTGGAAATGAACGATCTGGGCGCGATGCCGAGAAGCCCGCCGGGCGATTTCCCCTGCGGCGGCGCCGTTCCAGACCGTCGCCGCGGCCAGTTTCAACCGGCCCCGTGATTCGGCCTGATCGTTATGCACCGCATGAGTTTCCACGTCGTGGCCGAACCGCCGCAACAATTCCGTTTCGGCCGCGAAGACCTGATCCTCGCCGCCGGGTTGCCGGTAGAAGTTGTGGCAAATCAGGACCCGCATAATTCCAGCGCCCGGGTTTTGCGTTGGACGTGGAGGGCTTGCCCTCCACCGGCAATGCGTTCGTCGCGCAGGGCTTCCGGGTAATTCCGGTAAATCCAGACTGCCCCGATCCCCGTGCCGTAAACGCACCAGAACCAGATGCCCCCCACAGGCCCTTCCAGGAATACGTCGAAAGAGGCGTTGACGAGAAATGCCAGCCAATAGATGAACAAAAACGCCAGGAACCCAAGCCAGTGGCGATCTCCGCGCCGCCGCGCCGACCAGGCCGACCAGATCAACCCATACCCCAGCGTGCCCTGGCAGACGGCCCAAAGGACCAGCATGGGCACTCCTCCGCGGGCGAGCATGGTGAGATGTCCGTTGTGGGGGTTACGCAGGCTGTGATCGGCTTCGACCTGGAACCCGTCGTCATCGGCGAGATTGATTCCGAAGCCTTTGCCCTTCCAGAAATAATTCCCGTGGATCGTGTAATCCGCGATCGTGTTCCACCAGAGCAGCCGCCACTCCCGGCTGCCGTCGAGGTTTTCGTTGTCGGAATCCGAGAAGATGCTTTGGACGTTGTTGATGATCTGGTCGGCTGAGACGACGCGCCCCGGATCATGGATCGTGGTTTGGATTTGGATATTGAACACCCACATCAGCGTAACGCCGATGACCAGCGCGGGAAACAACCGCCATGGCAGCGCGGATTGGGGGCGGAGGGCGGCGGCGATGGCGCTACACGATCCGAAGGTCACCATGGAGGCGCGGCCGGTGAAATAAAGCACGAGGTTGACGATCATCATGGGCACGACGAACGCCATCTGCGGCCCGCCCAGTAGAACGAAAAATGCGAATATCCCGCAAAGATGAACCACCAGATCGCCCCCCTTGACCAGAACGAACGGCACGTCCGCCCAGGGGGCGTTGGGGAGATACGCATCGGCAAAGATCGAGATGCAATAGGAAACCGGACCGAGGATCAGCAGCAGAACCGCGAACGTCCGGAACTTTTTTTCCAGGTAGGCCAATCGGCGTGGTTCAGCGGCGAGAAGGCTGGCCAGCACGACGGCGAACGTTCCCCAAATCCACATCGCCGCGTCGTGCAGCGCGTCGGTGCCGTAGGTTCCCAGAAACGGAACCGTCCTGATCCCTCCCCAGAGCATCAGCGCGAACAGGGGCCAGAACCAGGCGGTTCGCAGCACGCGGCTCCAGTTCTCGCTGCAAAACAGGACCACCACGCCCCAGATCATCGTCAGTTCGCCCACGTAGAACGGCGCGATCCCGATGTAGGCGAATCCCTTGCCCATCAGCGCATAGCCGAGGAGCAGGATGCACAGGACGCGAAGATATCGGTCTCCATGCGCCGTCATCCGTGTGCTCCGGCGGTTTGGGGCTCGATCTGCTCCGGTTCCGTCTGCCCGGCTGCCGGGGAAAAGCAGTCTTCGAGGAACCGGGTAATGGCGTCGGCAAAGTTCTCGACGTCGAATTTTTCGAGACAGAATTCGCGGGCGGCGGCCCCGATCCGCCGTGCTCGATCACGGTCGGCGGCAAGGAAGACCACGCTGTCCGCCAGGTCCAGAGCGTCGCCCGGATTGAAAAGCACGCCGGTCTTTCCCGGTTCGATCAATTCCGTCAGCGCGCCCTCGCGCGCCCCGGCGAGGGGAAGCCCGGCGAGCATGGCTTCGGCGATCGCCAGGCCGAATCCCTCCTCGCGTCCGGGGTGAAGGTAAATGTCCACGATGCCGAGAATCCGCCGCACGTCGGATCGGGCGCCGAGAAAATGGATTCGCTCGGCGGCGGGTCCGCGGGCGGCCAGGGCGCGGGCGGATTCGATCTTTTCGCCGGTTCCGATCAGCAGCAAGTGCGCGTTGACGTGCCGCCGCGCCAGTTCGTGCATCGCATTGATCGCGGTGGGATGGTCCTTGCAGGGGACGAACTCCGCCACGTACGCCAGCATCAGTGCGTCCGCGGGCAATCCCAGGGCTTGGCGCATCTCCGGACCGTACGGTTTGTGGCAGCGGTCGCCCGCCACGTCCTCGACGCCGTTGTAGATGATCTGGGCGGGGCCGCGATGGTTGGCCGGAAGATGGGCATCCCGAACCGCCCGCGAAACAAAGAGCATCGGATCGTTCCTGCACAGCAACCAGACCAGGGCACGGCGAATGGGACCATTGATGACTCCGCGAACCGCATGGACCCAGAAAACCACGCCGACATCACGCCGGCGCAAGGCCCACTTGGTGCAGAGGTAGGTCTTGAAAGTCGTGGCGACCACAACGTCGATGTCCTTCTCTTCCACCAGCCGCCGAAGACGCCGGGCCGGCGAAAGGTATCCGTTGTCCCCAAGCCAGGACGGTTCGACTTGCAGGGCCTCAAACGCATCGCGCATGGAGGCTGACGGCTCGATCATGCTGGCGACGTGAAGGTCCATCCTGAGGTGATCGAGAGCCCGCGCCAGATACAACAGGCACCGGGGAATTCCCCCGTGAAACGGCAAATTCCGATAGAGGAAAAGTACCCGGAGCGCGGAGGGCGAAGCCCGGAGCGCGGCGGGCGATGGCTTGGCCGGATCGGGCTGGAGATGCCCTTTTCGCCGGTGGAACGTCGGTGTCAGGTGCGCCGCCGCCGCCCCCGTGACCCATGCCGAGAATTTTGTGAAAAACATCGAGATCATTGGTTCGCCCGGCTATGCCGCTTCGATCAGGTTCTCCGCCAATTCAACGTCCGGCAACGGGGTTCGGTCCCGCATCATGGGCCGGCTGAAGAGCCAGAGCGTGACATGATGCAGACCGTATGTAATCACGATGCTCCAGCAAACGCCGGCCAGTCCGAAACGCCGGGTCATGGTGATGCCCAGAATGACGGCGGCGATCGCGGCGACGACCCCGCCCCAGAAGACGGCGTTCATCTTCTGCCTGGCCCGCAGCAGCGCGCCATAGACGCCGCACATCCCCCCGATGATGGGTTGAAGCCCCAGGACCCAAAGCAATCCGGAATACTCCAGGTATTTCCCGCCATAGACGAGCATCACGACGCGGCGGTCGAACGCTCCAAGGACAATCCAGTAGATCACCGGGGTTCCCGCCAGGACCAGAAGCGACAGGCGATGCAGACGTTTTCCCTCGACGGTGCCCTGGGTGCGGACGAAAGCCGGCAGGAGAAGCATGCACAGGGCGGTGTTGGATTGGAGCAGGGGCATGAAAAGGTTGGTCAGCGCCCGCAGCGCGCCGGATTGTTCGAGCGACGCCATCGCGGGAAGCAGGAAATAATAGATATTGCCGGGAATGAACCCGAGGATTTGCGTCGCGGTGGCCCAGCGTCCGTAACGCAAGTGCTCGATGGTCACGTCGCGGATCAGGGCGCGGGGCGGATGCAAATCCACGTGCCCGATTCCCAGCCCGGCGCCGGCCGCCAGGCTGCTGACGGCAATGATCGTCAGCGCCATTCCGATGCTCAGCGTTCCCAGCACGTGTAGCAGGGCCAGGCCCGTCATCATGAGGATGAGATATCCCACCCCGCCCATGGCTGCGCGGCGGGGGTTGAACTGCCCGTAGCACGTCCGCCGCATCAGCCAGAGGAAAAGAATGAACGGTCCGGCGGCGGCAAACCAGTACAGCGCATTGGCCAGGGCCGCCTGGCCCCGGGATTGGAGATACCATCCGCCCAGCGCCAGAATCAACGACGCCCCCAGCGACACCAGCACGTGCCAATACAGCAACACGCCGAAATAATGCCGGTGTTGGTCGCGGTAGCGGTCTGAGGAAAAGACCAGCATTGGCTCGGTTAGCAGGGAGGTGTGGATTACTCCAAGCCCCAAAAACGCCGCGAACGCGGTCACGAACGCGCCGTATTCCATCGGCGACAGCCAGCGAGCGAGCATCAGGTTGACGACGCAATTGGAGCCGGCGAACAACCCCTGGTCCGCGACCGCCCAAAAGCCCTTGCGGAACACGGTGGACGTCGATCGAATGGGAGGCACGTTCAGCGTCGCGGTCATGGGGCCCCCTCGACTGAGACGCGCCGGCGGCAGGCTTGCCTGACGGCGTTGATCGCGACCAAGGCCAGGAAGATGCTGTTGGTCACCAGATACCGTTTCCAAAGACGCCGCGGCTCCTGGATCAGCCGGAACAGCCATTCCAATCCGTGACGCCGCATGAACGCGGGGGCGGTTTTTTTGTTGCCCGCGAGGAAATCGAACGCCGCCCCGACGCAAAGCTGCACGGCGCGGATTTTGTCGCGATTGGAATCGGCGAACGTTTCCTGCCGCGGCACGCCGAGCCCCACGAACACGACCGCGGCGCCGCTGTCGTTGATGCGGCGGCACAGGGCGTCGTTCTCCGCCGGGGTCATGGGCCGGAACGGGGGCGATTCAACCCCGGCGAGTTTCAGGTCCGGGAACGTCTCGCGCAGCCGCGACGCCAGCAGCGCCAGCACCGGGCGGGTGCTCCCGCAGAGCAATACGCTCAGTCCCTTCTGCTCGCAGCGACGGCAGACGCGGCGCATGATCTCCGGGCCGTAGACCCGATCCGTGAGGCCGGCGGCGTGAAAGAAATTGAGCGCCCACCGGACGGGTTGGCCGTCGGGGGCGACCATCTGGCAGCGATTGACCTGCCGGCGGAATTCACAGTCGGTGGCGGCGGTGACGATCCCGTGAACGGCGAGAAACGTCGCGACGCCGCCGCGGCCCTCGGCGGCAGCTTCCATCACCGCATCGACCGCCTGCTCGTAGTTGGTAACGCTGACCTCCACCCCGAAAAGCTCGCGCTTGGGTGGCCAGGAAAATGCAACGCCGCTTGACATGGTCCTATCCAAATCACAATAAGAAAGATGAGTTCCCGAATCCGCGGCGGGAAAAACCACAACTACCGGCCGCGGCGCAACAATACCGATGGAACCGTCATCACGATCAGCTTCACGTCCTGCCAGATGGATCGCGACCGGATGTAGCGCCGATCCATGCGAATCCATTCCGTGAAATTGACGTTGGAGCGGCCATGGACCTGCCAGATGCAGGTCAGACCCGGCGTGACGTCAAGCCGCCTTCGATGCCAGGTCGCGCATCGGTTGCTTTCTTCCAACGGCAATGGGCGAGGCCCCACCAGCGACATGTCCCCCAGCAGGACGTTGAAAAGTTGCGGCAACTCGTCGAGGCTGGTTTCGCGGAGGAACCGGCCAACCCGCGTGATCCGCGGATCGTGCTTGATCTTGAACGCCGGTCCGTCCTGCTCGCTCTTGTGCGCCAGCCGCCGCTTTTTGGACTCGGCGTCGACGACCATGGTGCGGAATTTGTAGATGGTGAAGGGCTTTCCCCCCAAGCCCGCGCGGCGCTGCCTGAACAGCACCGGGCCGCGATCTGAGACCTTCACGGCCAGCGCCACGGCCGCCATCACCGGCAGCGCCGCCGCCAGGATCACGCTGCCCCCCAGCACGTCGATCAACCGCTTCCACCACGGCAGCGGCCGGACCAGGAGGTTCGACACTTCGCCGGCGGAGACCGGGCGCAGGGGCGGCAATCGGCGCCGCCAGTCCAGGGGAATGTCCTGCCCCGCTTCCTCGATCCCGCGGGCGACCTGCTCGACGCTGAGGCGTTCGTTGTCGCTGTGCGCCTGGCCGCGATAGCCCAGCACGTTGCAGATCGGCGACAAACCGCGGTGGTTGGCGGATTCGGTGAAATCCCGGACGAAAGCGACGGCGCCCTCGGTGGAAGTGTCGGGGAGGACCACACAGAGTCGGCGGGCCTCAAACCAGCCGATTTCATCGGTGGCGCGTGCACGCCGGCAAAGCAGCTTTGCCAGCCGCGCCAACGGCCGCGCCGCGCCGCTGTCGGCGGGCCAGATGACGACCAGGCAGAACTCATGCCCGTTACGCTCGCATCGGGCGCATTCCCGATGGAGAATGGCATCGATGTCTCGCCGGGAATGAAGGCTCTTGATTCGATGAATGGGCCGGGGCCGGGCGCGAATCGCGCCGCGGCGGCTCGGCGCCATCGGAGCCGGGGCCAATTCACTTTCCAAATGCGGCTTGTCCACGATTCGGACGGCCGCTGTGTCCTGCGCAATCATTAGCTTCTCCCGCACCTCGTTGATAAACCACCCACCAACACCCAGCGGTCAGTTACCCACTGAGCCACCCACCACGCGTACGAATCGGTTTCAGTTCAATCCTCATCCCCGGTCGTAAGGACCGCGCGGAATGATCTTGCACGGTCCGCCGGCAACGCGCTGCGCGCCGGCAGCAAACCGCTGCCCACGGCTTTCAACGGATCAATGGCCCCGGGCTCATTGATGACCAGACCCAGAACATTGGCGCCGACGCTGCGCAGCAACCTGAGGCCCTGTCCAATCTGCCGGCGGACCGTCGGGCGGGCCGCCGTCACCAGAATCGCCGCCGCGCAGTTGGCCGCCAGGATCCGGGCTTCCACCCCGCGTCCCAAAGCCGGCGAGTCGATCAGCACACGGTCGTAACGGTCGGACAACTCGCCCAGCACGTCCACGAGCGTTTCGTTGTTGAGCAGTTCCACCGAGTTGGCGGGAACGGCGCCGCACACCAGCACGTCCACGTTCTCGACGTGCGTCGCCTGGATCGCGGGACGATCGTCCGCCCGACCGGACAGAACGTCGAACAGGCCAAAGCCATTGCTTAGATTGAAAATGCTGTGGAGCCGGGGGGAACGGTGGTTGGCGTCGACGATCAGGATTTTCATGCCGCTCTGCGCCATCGCCAACGCCAGATTGGTCACGAGCGTGGTTCGGCCTTCCAGGGGGTTGCAACTGGCAACCAGAAGGGTGCGGCCGATTTCATCGTCGAAACCGGATTCGGCAAGGATGCGCGAGATGGATCGCGCCGCCTCCGCGACGGCGCTGGCCGGCTCCAGATGCGTCTGCATCGCATGTTCCACCAGCGTGCCCCTTGCATCCATGCTCGGCAAAACGCCCAGCACGGGGCAGCCCAATTCCGACGAGATGCGGCTCATGGGCCGCGCGCCCAGCGGGAACTTCTCGCGCCCGATCGCCAGCCCGCAGCCCACCAATAACCCCAGAAACAAAGACCCGAACAATGTTTTGAACTTGGGCGGAAAGCTGGGCTTGGGCGAGGGGATGGCCGGCTGGGTTATCTGGATGTTCAGGCTGCCGGCGTCCTGGTTGACGCTGACCTCGTTGATGCGCTTTTCCACGATGTCCAGGTCGCTTTCGATGCGGGTGAATTCGGTCTTCACGCGGTCGAAATCCGCCGCCCGGGTGGCCTGACTCAGCACCAGCTTGTGCTGCTGATCGAACGAGGCCTGCAATGCTTCCTGCTGCGCCTTGGCGCTCAGCCAGCGCTGCCGCTCGGCGCGAACGTAAGTGACCGTCAGGAGTTTCAGCCGCGAACTGACCTGCAGGACCAGCGGATGGTCCGGCAAATAGGTGCGCTCCAGGTCCTTCAGCGATTGGCCCAGGCGGAAAATCTCCGATTTCAGGAGGTCCAACTGCACCGGCGATGCCGCGACCAAATCCCCCGCGTCGTCCGGAACTTCGATCTGTCTAAGTTTCTCCTGGTCGTTTCCGATCAAGGACATGGCCTGGTCGTAAGCGGCCTTGGCGTTGACCGCGTCGAGGCGCGCGGCCGTCAGGGCGTTGGACAACGCGGTTTCCTGCTGAATGATCGGATTGTTCTGGCTGCTGTCGTACGCGGTTTCGCCGTACATGTCGCGCAGCGTGGCCAGCTGCTGGTTCTTCACCGCGATCGCCTCTTCGTCCCGGGCCTTTTCCTTCTCGAGCAGATCCAACACCTCCGCGGAAGTGCTGTGCTGGATCTTCGTCTGGTAGGTCACGTAAGCCTGGACCACGGCGTTCACCAACTTGGCGGTCTCCACGGGATCGCGCGCTTCCAGCGAGACAGATATCAAATCCCGATGTTTTTCCACGTCGGCGACAATGTTCTTTTGCAGGTATTCGATCCGTTCTCCCGCGTCGCGCAGGATTCCAAGGTCGCTGATCCCCTCCTCCGAAAGCGCCAGCGCCAGCACCGGCGTCGAGGTGATCAACCCGCATTGCGTGTTCAAATAGTCGTCGCTGCGTTCGACGTCGGCCGGGGTCTGGCCGATGACCTGGCCCTGGCCCTGCACGATGTAAAGTTCCGCGAAGCTCGTGTAGCTGCGCGGCGACACCAGCAGAAAGATGCAGGCGAATATGAACGCGCCCAGAACCGTCCAACCGACAATGTGCCGCCGACGCCACAGCGATTCGATGAGCGGTTGCTCCGCGGCCTTGTCCGACGACAGCCCCAGCGCGCGGGATGGAGCCTTGGCCAACGACTTGTCAGTAAACTCTGAAATGGTCATTCTCCCACTACGGTCGATCTGGAGGCCGCCGCATCAGCAGCGACGATGCCGATATATAACCGCCGGATCGCCGCCACGCAGGGAATAATGCGGCGTTTTGTCCCAAACCGGGGTCATCTCAGGTGAATCTGCCCAACTTGTATGAGTTAGCCGCTTTAATCCGGTTATCGGACCTGGATAACTTGTGTAACTTTGCGTCTTCTTTGCCCCATGCCCCGTCCGATTCCCTCCCCGGGGTGTGACGCCTGATTGTGGCGGAGGCGACCAATGCCGAATGCCGATTGCCAATTGCCGATTGAAATGCTGCCTTTTCAATCGGCAATTGGCAATCGGCATTCGGCAATATCGGGAAGCCCATTTGCCACAAACATTCGCTACACCCTGTCCCCCCCTTTACGTTTCCACCCTCTTGAACTCGGGTCTTTGAGACAGCAGAATCATCTTGCTCCACCAGCGCATGATAATGACGGCACAGTAGGTGACGGGGAGGAACATGAGGATCATGATTCCTTCGGGAATCCCAACGAAACCGACAACGAAGCTGGCGTCGTAGACAATCAACCACATCAAGCCCGTGAGCATGAGGGCCTGCCCGGCGGCGCGCGAGTTGGCGCTGCGTCGGCGAATCCAGACGGCGATGACGGCGAAGGCGATTGCCGCGGCGGCGGGACCGATCAGTCCGGGGCGAATGGTGAGGATTCCACCGGGGAACGCGACCCTGACGTTATGACGCCGCCACCAGATCAATCCCACCGCCAGAACGTCCAGCAGAACAAGCCCCGCGACCATCGACCACCAATGGGTGCGCCGCAGGGCGGGACGCTTGTGTTCCCAGTAATACGCCAGGGTCGAGACGATCGTCACGTGATTCATCAGCAGCAGCGGATGCCAGAGCACGGGAAGTTTTGGCGCCGCGATGGCCGCGTGGAAGAATCGGATCAGTCCGAGTGACAACAGCCCGAGGGGCACCAGATATTTCGCGGCGAAATCGTAAAAGACGATCAGCGCGCCGGTGAAGACGACGAGCCACAAACTTAATCCGGCATCGGGCGTGACCGCTTTGTAGATTTCTCCGCCGAACAGGGCGAGCAAGGCGAGCAGAGCGCAGACGACGTGGGCGGTGCCAAGTCCGATCCGCCCGCTGGGCAGCGGCCGCTGGGGTGAAATCTGACGGTCACGACGACGGTCGATGATGTCGTTCAGACTCATCCCAAAGCCGTACAGACCAATCGACACCAGTGCCAGGGCGATACATTGCTTTGGATCCAACTTGTCCCAGAGGACCCCACCGTTCATCCACATCCGCTGCTTGGCCCAAAGCATGAGTTCACAGCCGCTGTCGGCGAGGGCCGTGAAGACCAGCGCCATTCGCGTCAATTGGAGAACCGGCAATAGCCTTTGCGAAAAGGACGGCACGGCAAAGAGAATCATAAGCCAAAAAGCCACGGCGCGCCTAAACACGCGGCGTTGTCGCAATATATGCCTATAATGACGCTGAATAAGAAAATCATCCGCTGCCGTTGCTTAGGCATTAGGAATTGACATCCCGACGGATTTGATTCACATAACATATTTATATGTATCAGCTTGTGTGCGACGAAATTCTTTTCGCCGCGTATGGTCTTCGTAAAGATTACAAGATTTGCCTCTCTTAACTGACAAGGATATTTAAGATTTCGACGTTGATTCCGCAGCGATTGTGCTTGCATTTTCATTCGGGCGGGATTAAGCTTCCATATAGATTGAGGGGTCAAAGTCTGACCTTCAATCGGTGGAATATGCGCGTTCGCTGGTATGTGTGGGCGCGCCCGATTCAAGCCAGGCCAAGGCTCACTGCCTTGCGCTTGGCGAACCTGCCATAGCGAAGACCGCGTTGTGCCCGCGGTTTAGCATGATTGACCACAAGTCTGGCAGGAGTTCCCGAGCCCACAGCGTCTTGGCGGCTGTGGGCTTTTTTTTGTCGCTTCACTTCGCCGCCAAGCCGGCATGCACCCGTTTGCTTGCCCCATCAATTCGGTTCGGCCTTTGGGGACAACCTGTTGAAGAGACGGAAAAATCCCCGGAAAATCCGACGATTTTTGCTTGCCATCATTGAATTCGCCCGATTTTTCGCTAGTTTCTATTCCACGTCGCCGGACTGGCCCGGCGATTTGCGGACAAAACGGGCGATGTGCCCGCTCAACCCGCTCAACTTGGCTCCATCTCTCTGAAGGAAAGGAGATCAGTCTATATGGCCAACAAGTCTTTGACCAAATCCGAAATTGCCGCTCATCTCGCGGAAAAAGTAGGAATCACCAAGAAGCAGGTCACCCTGCTTTTGGCCGCTCAGGCGGAACTGGCGTACAAAAACGCCAAGAACGTCTTCACGCTTCCCGGTCTGGGCAAGCTGAAGCTGGTCGATCGGCCCGCGCGCAAGATGATCATGCGCTTCGGCCCCGACGCCGGAAAGGAAAAGCTCATCCCCAAGAGCAAGAAGGTTCGTTTCACCGTCGCCAAGGCGGCGAAGGACGCGATCCTCGGGCCGAAAAAATAAGCCCAACCCTTCTTTTTCTTTCGGAAAAAATAGCCGCGGGCTTTTTGGCCACGCGGCTTTTTCTTTTTTTGTTTCGGCGATTCCAGCGGCTCTAAAGACCGGTCGTCACGTACGGCAACAGCGCCATGTATCGCGCCCGTTTCACCGCCCGGGCGATCATGCGCTGCTCCATCGCGCTGGCGCTGGTCCGTTTGCGCGACAGAATCTTTCCGTTCCCGCTCACCATCTTCCTCAGCGATTCGGTGTCCTTGTAATCAATGTAGATTTTGCCCGAGGCGCTGGTCCGGGCGATCTTCACCTTGGGCCGGGCAAAGGTCTGAAACTTCTCCTGCTTCTCGCGACGTTCCGTTCTTTCTCGTGGCATCAACGCTCCGCTTCAATAAAGAGCAGCGGATTCTACAGATATGCCCCGCCGTGGCAAGCCCTCGATTGAATCCGACCGCCGCGGGGCTCACGCCGCTTCGGGCGCCGACTTGGGTGCAACGGGAGTGCGGTGGACCCCTTTGGATTCGTACAGCCGCTCGTCGGCGCGCCTCAGCAAATTCGCGGCCGTCGGCTCACCCTGTTCCTCCAGCGTGCTGATCCCAATCGACAGCCGCGGACGCCGAGTCACCTGGTAGCTTTCAACCAGCAAATGGACCAGCGATTCGAGCCTTTCGCCAATCCGCTTGGCGACCGAAACTTGGCAGCCCGGGAGAATGATCGCGAACTCGTCTCCGCCGCAGCGGCATCCAAAATCGCTGTCCCGGATCGTGCTGCGGATGATCTGCCCAACCGACCGAAGCATATCGTCGCCGGCCGTGTGACCGAGCGTGTCGTTCAGCTCCTTGAAGTGATCCACGTCGACCATCATCAGCGTCAGCGGCTTGCGCTCGGTCAGCGATTGACTCACCAGTTGCGGAAGCAACTGGTCCAGCATCCGCCGGTTGTAAAGCCCGGTCAGGGGATCGTGCACGATCTGGTTCCGTAGCGAGACGATCGTCCGTTCCAGGACCGAGGTTCGGTTGGCGATGCGTTGGCGAACCTCCTCCTTCAAATCGATGACGGCCTGTCGCTGATGCCGCATCTCGTGGAGCAGGAGTTTGACCTCGGTGCAGAGATCGCGAAGGCAGCCGGGATGAAACTCGGCGAGGTCTTCAATGGGCGCCCGGCCAATGCGGATTTCGTGAACGAGCCGGCGCATCGTGTCGCTGGGCAGGACCCATTGCTTGCGATGCCGCAGGGCCATTGCCACCGCCATGCACACCGCGGCGCCGGCCAGGACGACGCGCAGAACCAAGTCCGCGTTTTCGTTCAATACCAGGGGCAGGAGCTTGGCGATCACCCCGACGGCCGCGACTCCGGCCAGCATCAGCGCCGCCGGCGCGACCGTCAATCGCCAGATGTTGCGGCCCCGTCGCGGTCCTTCAGCCAATGGATTCTGGGACGCAACCGGTGCGTTGTCAGGCGAGTCCATCCGGCAACTCCTCTCGAATCGTCTTATCGGCGGTTAAAGGACAAGGGTCGAGCCGAAAATGACGCCGGTCGTCATAAATTGCCCAATCCGCATAGACGGACCTTCAATCCCGCGTCCTGAAGGCCGATATAACCCATGTTTCGCCCGAATGTTGGAAATTCACAATGGCACACGCGGAATACGACCTGGTGGTGATCGGTTCGGGCCCGGCCGGCCAAAAAGCCGCCTTCAATGCCGCTAAACTCGGAAAATCCGTCGCCGTCATCGAACGCACCGACAGCATTGGCGGCGTCTGCATCCACACCGGAACCGTCCCCTCCAAGGCCATCCGCGAAGCCGTCCTGCACCTCACCGGGATCAACGAACGCTCGCTCTACGGCGCCGGCTACGCCGTCAAGCACGACATCCACATGTCCGATTTGCTTTACCGCTCCCAGCACGTCGTCCGCACCGAGGTGGACGTCATTCGCAACCAGATGCAACGCAACGGCATCACGCTGATGTTCGGCTCCGCCTCCTTCGCCGATCCCAACACCCTGCGCGTCGCACGCTCAGAGCTGAACACTCCCGTCCGCGGCAAGAACGTTCTGGTCGCGGTCGGCACCGTTCCGGCGCGACCGGCCAATGTCCCCTTTACCCCAGGCAAAGTCATCGACAGCAACGACCTGCTCTCCCTCGCCGAGTTGCCACGCAGCATGATCATCGTCGGCGGCGGTGTCATCGGCACCGAATACGCCTGCATGCTCGCCGCCTGCGGCGTACACGTTACCCTCGTCGAATCACGGCCCCGGTTGCTCGAATTCGTCGATGATGAACTGGCCGAAAACCTCCAGTTCCGCCTCCGCGACATGGGAATCCGCCTTCGCCTTGGCGAATCGGTCTCGTCCATCGAAGTCATCGACGCCAACGTCCGCGCCACGCTGGCCAGCACTAAAACCATTTCCGCCGACTCGCTGATGTATTGCATTGGCCGCCAGGGCGCCACCGAAGCCCTGAACCTTCCCGCCGCCGGTCTGACCGCCGACAATCGTGGACGCCTGAAGGTCAACGAAACTTTCCAAACCGCCGTCCCCCACATTTATGCCGCCGGCGACGTCATCGGCTTCCCCGCCCTGGCGTCCACCAGCATGGAACAGGGCCGCCTCGCCTCATGCCACATGTTCCATCAGTTCGCCAATTCCTGTAGTTCCCTCTTCCCCTACGGAATTTACACCATCCCCGAAATCAGCATGGTCGGCCAGAGCGAGCAGCAATTGACCCAGCAAAACGTCCCCTACGAGGTCGGCTTGGCGCGCTATCGCGAGATCGCCCGCGGCCAACTCATCGCCGACCCCAACGGCTTGCTCAAGCTCCTCTTCCACGCCGAGAGCCACCGGCTCCTCGGCGTTCACGCCATCGGCACCGGCGCCACGGAGCTGATCCACGTCGGCCAGACCGTCATGGCCGCCGGCATGTCGATCGAATATTTCGTCGATACGGTCTTCAACTATCCGACGCTGGCCGAGTGTTACAAGGTCGCCGCGCTCGACGGCCTGAACCGCGTCCGCGCCGCGATCCTCGAATCCCCCGCCGATGCCGCGTGAGAAGATATTGCCGATTGCCAATTGCCAAATGCCGATTGAAAGAAAGCAAATTGGGGACTCCCGTATTCCAATCGGCAATTGGCAATCGGCAATCCACCCCTTGTCATCCGGCGCATAGTAAGGCATAATCACAAAGTAAGGAAATCTGCAACAGTAAGGAATTTCCACGATGTTGCATTCGACGGTGACCAGCAAAGGGCAAACGACGATTCCGGGCGAAATTCGCCAGGCGATGGGGATCAAGCCGGGTGACAGGCTGCAATACGCGGTGCACGGAGATCGTGCCACGATCCGCGTGCATCCGGGCACGCGATCGCTCAAGGGAGCCCTTGCCGGCAAAAAAGGCCGAGGGATGTCGTTTGCTCAAATCCGCCAGGCCGCCGCTAAAGCGGCTCGCCGCAATCGCGAAGGCCTCCAATGAGCAAGCGGCGGCTTGTCGATACCAATCTGATTATTCGCTATCTCGTGCAGGACCATGAGAAGCACGCCAAGGCAGCCGGAAAGCTGTTCGATGCCTGCGACCGGGGCGAAGTCGTGATTGTTCTGCTTCCCGCCGTCCTGGCCGAATGCGTATTCGTGCTGGAGTCCTTCTACGAGCATCCGCGCCGAGACATTGCCGCGACGCTTGGAACGCTGATCACCAGTCCCGGCGTGGAACTCAGCGACGTCGAGGTACATCTCGACGCTCTCAACCGCTACAGCAAAACGAGCATTCATTTGGTGGATTGCCTGCTCGCCGCGGCCGCCGCTTCGCAAAGCACGCCGGTCGCCTCGTTGGACCAGGATTTCCGCAAATTCGCCGACGTACGCGTGGAAATTGCGTAAAACTCGGCTTGGGTCAACGGAAAACCCGCAAAAAGTTCCGGTCTTGGCGCACAAGGTCTTTTTTGCAAATCCTTGAAGGTTGAGCGTTGAGTGTTGAGTGTTGAGCGTTGCATTGGCCTTTATCCTTTCGGTCAAATCCCGTAATATCCCCGCCATGCGTCACGTGATCTCCGCTTTGGTGGTGAACGAGCCCGGCGTTCTGGCCAACGTCGCGGGCATGTTCGCCGCGCGTGGGTTCAATATCGACTCGCTGGTGGTTGGCCGCACCGAAGACCCCAACCTCTCGCGCATGACCATCGTCGTCGATGCCGATGAAAACACCCTGGAGCAGGTGCGCAAACAGCTTGCCAAGGTCGTGCCCGTCACGCAGGTGAAGGATTTCAAAGGCTCGGCCTACATCGAACGGGACCTGGCGCTGATGACGATCGGCGCCGGGCCGGCCAGCCGGCACGAGGTGATCGAAGTGGTGAACCTCTTCCGCGGCAAGGTCGTGGACGTGGGCAAGGAAACCCTGATGGTGGAGCTTGCCGGCACCGAGGAAAAAATCGAAAAGTTCGTGGAATTGATGCGCCCCTACGGCATCCGCGAACTGGCTCGGACGGGCGTGATCGCCATGACGCGCGGCATGCAATCGTCGAAAGACGCCGAGAAGTCCGCCGCCCCCGCCGGCTCAAAACGCAAACGCAGCATCGACGCCCCCTCCGCCGCCGCATTGCCGCCCAGTTGATCGGGGAGGAAAGTTGCAAGTTGGAAGTGCCAAGTTGCAAGTTCGGACTTAACTCCCAACTTGCAACTTGCCACTTGCAACTGAATTGACCATCCTTCGGCCTCAGATTCTTCTTATTCCCATTCTCATCCTGACGATCCTGCGCCCCGGCGATGCCTCGTGGGTCAATGATGAACCGATCATGATGGAGATGGCCATCCGATATAACCACACGGCCAGCAATCTCTACGGGTTCAATCTCCCCTTCACGCCCTGCCCCTATGGCCTGCAAGGCACCCGCGGCGCCGTCTATGGCCCGCTACCCATCTGGATCGATCAGATATTCCTCGCCTTCACCCACAACCTCGTTGTCATGGTCGCCTGCCGGGCGGCGGTTTTCACGGCCTTGACGGCATTGGCCGTCCTTTGGCTCGCCCGGACGCTCAAACTCAGTCCATGGTTCGCCGTGGTCACGATGTTGTCGCCCTGGCTCTGGATATATAGCCGCAGCCTCTGGGACAGCAGCTTTTGCATCCCGATTTCCGCCTTGCTTTTGGCCGCTTATGCCGACTTCCTCGCCAGACCAAACGCATCCGCACTCCGCATCGCGGTTCTGTGCGGCGTCCTTCTGCCGTTCATCCACTTCATGGCGATGGCGATGATCGCGCCTTTGGCATTTCACATCGCCTGGCTTCATCGCCCCAGCCTCCGGCGATGGAAATGGAGCCTTCTGGCGATCCTGGCGATATGCCTCTTCCTCTTCTGGCCATATCTGTACTATCTATTTGAACACGTGCGTTCTTCCCACCCCGCGGATTCTCACGCCTGGCTTGGGTGGTTTTACCCCCTGTTGGGCGGACACTTTCTCACCCTCGGCGTGGCTGGAACAATGCCCGGTGACGGGTGGCAGGATTTCGCTCCCAAAATCCTCCAGAATCTCTTCGCCATCGCCCAATGGATTTCCCGCGCCGCACTTGCCGCCGTCTGGCTTGGAATGATCCTCGCCATCCCGCGAGCGCTCCAGGCGCTCCGGCGGCCCAACGCCGCCGGCGTCTGGGATCAGCTTTGTCTCATCGCCCTCTCCGCCTGGATTTGCCAGACCCTTCTCGACGGACTCGAAGGAATCTACTTCAGCCCCCATTACTACGGCGCGACCTGGCTGGCCTACGTCTTTCTCGCCTGGCTGGCCGTTGACTGGGCGATGTCCCGCCGGGTGGGTGACACTTGCCGCGGAGAATTTCCCCCTCCCCCTGTACTCAGGGGGAGGGTTGGGGTGGGGGTAGAGGGCTTGCCCTCCACCGTCGAACGTCGATTAGCCCAGGAAACCCCCACCCTGACCCTCCCCCTGCGTACAGGGGGAGGGGAAGAAGAGGGATCGCAGAACGTGTCACGCATCTTGCCCCGCTCCCGCCGCGGCATAGTTGTTCGTACGTCCATCGCAATTTATGCCGCATCAATACTGCTCGGCGTATGCATCGTCGCCTCGACCATCGCCCGCAATGCCGGAACCCTCAGCACCAATTACGGCATTTCCCTGGCCAACCAGATCGCGGCCGCCAACGAAATCCAGCGGTTCTCCAACCGCGGCGAAGTGGAGATGCAAGTCCCGCAATGGCGACGTTATCCTCTGGCATTGAAGGTTCTGCTCGAGCTGACCCCCGCTCCGGACCTTCCGCGGCCCACGGCCCATCTGCTGGTCAAACTCCGCAACGCCTACCCCGGTGACGCCCATATCGAACTCGATGAATCAGGGGGACATTCATCTTTTCGCTAATCTCAGGCGGGGCGGTGCTTGCTCGCGCATTCTTCGCCCAATACTTCACGTTGTCACGGACCGGTCAGCGCGGGACCACTTACGCCGCAGCGTGCGGGAGGCCGTCCAGAACGCGTCCGCAAAAGACATCAGCAGGTAAACACTCCAAAGAAGGAACAGACTGCTGGCGACGCCCAGCACGAGCAGCATGAGCATTGTCATCTTCGGCCACACAATCCAGCCTCGATATTCCCCCACAGAGTGCACGATCGCGCTGACCGCCGCGACATATAGCAAGGAAGCGAACGTTCCGATGCCGACGATCATGCAATGTTCGGCCAGATGCGCGCTTCGCGCCCGCCGCGCCAGCCCGCGCAAATGGATGAATAAAAGCAGCGGCAAAAAGGCGAGGATAGGCGCGGAAATCGCAAACAACGCGCATAGCAGGTGCCAGTCCCTACTATTAGCCGCGAAGTCGGATGCAAAAGAATCCACGACGACCAACACAAGTGCGGGCACAATTCCGAGCACCCGCAGCCAGATTCGCAGGCGGCGATCCGCCCGATCGGCCGGCGCGTATCCTTCCGGACGCGTCAGAAGAAATACGCCCAGCGCCAGGAACACCACGGCCAGATCGAATCCGATCAAATGGAATAACTCATTCGATACAGGGAAACGGAATCCGAGCAATTTGAAAGACGTATGCAACACGGGGAAAACGAACGGTCCCGCCAGCGGAGCAACCAGCGCCAGCAAGATGAGATTGATTCCCCTCGACAGACTTCGCAGCCACCTCGGGCGCGAATCGTGCAACTCATCGGTGATGCGCCGGCTTCGCTCGGCGAGCAATCCGCATTCAGGGCAAGCCCCATCATTGGCGATCCCGCGCAGATCGTACCCGCACCGATAGCATTCGTCCTTGGATGATTCAGCGGAAGCGGCGGTCACCTATGGGGAAGTATACCGCGCGAACGGGCCACGGCCCGCCCCAGTGGAAACCGCCGATGAGGGCAGCGTTTTCCCCCTTCGGATTTCGGATTTCGAATTTGATTCGAGTTTCGGATTTCGTCATTCGAATTTTCCCCCCCCTATCCTTTCACCGCTCCGGATGACAGCCCGCTGATGAAGTCGCGCTGCAGGGCGAAGAACAGCACGATCACCGGCACAATGCTCATCAACGTCGCGGCCATCACGATGCCATAATTGTGCTGGTATTCCGGCAATCCGGTCAGGCCGTTCAGGCCGATCGGCAGCGTGTATTTCGATTCGGTCTGCAAGACGATTTGCGGCCAGAGAAAGCTGTTCCATTCGGTCAGGAAGCTCAGGAGGGTGTACGCCCCGATCATCGGGCGGACCACCGGCAGGGCGATGTCCCACCAGAGCCGCAGTTCGCTGCAACCGTCCAGCCGGCCGCAGTGCAGCAATTCGTCGGGAACGCCGAGCATGGCCTGGCGGAACAGGAAGATTCCAAACACGCTCACCGCCCCGGGCAAAATGATGGCCAGATACGAATCGAGCCAATGCAACCGATACATCAGCTCATAACTTCCCGGCAGGAGCACCTGCGGGGGCATGAGCAGGGTGGCCAGCATGATGACCGTGATCGGCCCCTTGCCGGCGAATTGGTATTTCGCCAGTGCGAATCCGCCCAGGCTGCCGAGGGTCACGACCAACACCGTGTGCGCCGAAGCCAGGAAGATGGAATTCACCAGCCAGCGGCCGAACGGCCGATCGCCAAGCAGGCGGAAGTTGTTCAGCGTGAGCCGATCCAGATGATGCCAGGGAAGCAGCGTGCTATTGAGGAGATCGGCCGGGGTTTTGAACGCCGCGCAGATCAGCCAGAGAAACGGCAGTATCGCCGCCGCCGCCAGGCAGATCAGCAGAAGATGCAGTCCGATCCGCCGCGTCATGCGCCGATCTCCCGGCTAAAGAATCGGAACCGCGCCAGCGACACGATGAGCAGGATCGCCACCAGCATCCATCCGATGGCCGAGGCATAGCCCAGATCTCCGGCGCCGAATCCCATGATGAACAGATACGTGACGATGGTCATTCCGCGTCCATCGGGTCCGGCCCCCTGGAGCAGGACGAACGGGAGCTCGAAGAGTTGGAATCCGCCGATCGTTCCGATGAGGACCATGTACAGCAGCATGGGCCGGATGTTGGGAAGCGTGACGTGGAAGAATTTGTCCCAGCCGCCGGCCCCGTCGATCTGGGCCGCTTCGTACAGTTCGGGATCGACCGCCTGGAGCGCCGCCAGGAAATAAACCATGCCGTATCCGGTGGCGAGCCACAGGCTGGCGATGAGGATGGACGGCATGGCCATCGCCGGGCTGCTCAGCCACGGGATGACGATGCGATGGCCGAGGATCGTGCTGATGAATTGGTTGACCAATCCATCCGGGCTGAAGAGTTGGAAGAAGATCACGCCGACGAAGACCTGCCCGACGAGATAGCTGGAAAAGAAGCTGAATCGGAAGAGGTTTCGCAGCCGCACTCCCCGGCTGTTGAGCAGCACGGCCAGACCCAGCGAAAGCGGAATCTCGATCGCCACGAACGCGACCGTGTAGAAGGCCGTATTCATCACCGCCAGGCCGAACAGAACGTCATGGCCGAGCAGGAAGCGATAGTTGCTCCATCCGGTGTAAACCGCATGTCGCGGCCCAAACGTTTTGTGAAAGCTCAGGTTAAGGCTTCTCGCCAGCGGATAGAGCAGAAATACGCAGAAGATGACCAGAAACGGAGAAACGAACAGGTACGGCGCCGCACGGCTTTGGAATTTCCACCAGCGGTCACGGTTCATGGCTCGAAGTTCCCGAAGTCGATTCGGCGTTGAACGTCCTCTTGCGCCTCCGCCAGCCAGCCGGCGCAGGCCCGATCCAATCCATCCATCCGGCGATCCGCCGCGACGTACTGCCGCGCCCGGTGCATCACAGCCGCCAGGGCAAGCTCCGCCTGATAGGAATACGGCGTCACGAATCGTTCGGGGATTTGCCCGGCAAGGGTGACGTACATATCGCCGATGTTTTGCCCGCCGGCGAAGAATGGGTCGCCCTTGTGATACGCGGGGTCGGACCAGTATTGGGGGATCGCCGGCAGGACGTTGTCTCCCGCCGCCAGCCGGGCGCGGATCGCCTCCGGACCCAGATACAAAAACTCCAGCAATTTCCACGCCGTTTCGGGATGCGGGCACGAGCGGCAAATGCCGACCATCGTTCCCCCCAGCGTGCTGGTCGGCGCATCGTCGGCGTCGAACCGGGGCAGCGGCATCATCGCCACCTTGCCCGACAGGTCGGGCGCGAACTCACGCAGATCATCCGCCTTCCAATCCGGCGTGCAGACGGCGCACACGTTCCCCCGTTCCAAATCCTGGGTCCATCCTACCCCCGGCGAGACATCGGCGCCGATCGCCCGCTGGCCCGCAACCAGCCGAGCGTAAAAAACCACCGTTTCCAGCACCTTCGCATCGTTGAAATGAAGCCGGTTGGATTGATCGATCAGGTTCACGTGCCGTTGCAGCAGCATCTCCACGATCTCGTCCGGCGAGTCGGTTGAAAGGGCGATGGCGCGGCGATCGGGCCGCCCGTGCGCCGCCCAATAATCCTGAAATGCCAGGCAAAGTCCCTGGAACCGGCTCCACGTCCCGGCTTGCCGCGGATCGATTCCCGCCTGGTCGAACAAGTCTTTGCGGTAGGTGATCGTGACCGGGTGCACGTCTTGCGGGATGCCGTAAACGATCCGGCGTCCGGTGCGCGGATCGGTCTTCGACCAGGGCGCCAGTCGGCTGGCGACGATCCGGCGATCCCAACCGGATTGCTCCAGAAAATCGTTCAGCGGCAACAGCCCGATGTCGTCAACCGGCGGGCGCAAAAACTGGCCGATGGAATGGATTTCAATTTCGCACAGGTCGGGCGCCGAAGGTCCCGACGCGCCCGACATGAACGCCGATCCAAGCCGCACGTTCTGGCCCATCTGGCCCATGAGGCTGATGGCAGCGCTGAATCCGGTTTGCCGCCGGAATTGATCGAATAGTGATGGTGCGCTCCGGCCGACGGTGCCGGGCAGGGGATCACGGAACGTCCTGACGTGAGTCTGGTCGAATGACCAGACGATCAGATCGGCGCGGGGCGCTCCGGCCCGCCGCCAGACCGCTACGCCGCTGACGGCGGCGGCCAACAGCAGCGTGAGGATCGGTTTACCCAGTGAGAATCGCACGGCCTGCCGCGATTGTCGCGTGCCGGGCGGGGGGTGGCAAATACCCCGGTCGGCATTCAAACCCACTCTGGGTTTGCCAACTCTTCCGGGAATAGAGGCGATTGAACCGCCAAGACGCCATGACGCCAAGGTGGGCAATGCGGCCAGAGCGACCTTGGCATGATTTCACCTTGGCGTCATGGCGTCTTGGCGGTTCAATTGATAGTCTCCCCGGAATCTTGCCAGACATCGCACTCTGGCCAAAGCGCTAAAACATAGGACAATTTGTATCATTCCGCCATTTGCCAGCCGACTCGCTTCGCCTTAACCTGTTCCTCCCTAAGTTCCATCCTGAATGGCGGACGAATTATGCTTAGAACAAAGCTTCTGCATCCCGAAATCCTGGGAGGCCTGGCGTCAGCCGGCCATCTGGCCAAGGTGTTGATCGCCGACGGCAATTATCCCAGCAGCACCAAGCCCAATCCGCGGGCAAAAATCGTCTGGGCGAATTTCACCCCCGGCATCGTCGATGCCTGCACCGTCCTTCGCCTGATCTGCGGCCTGGTTCCCATCGAAGGCGTCGAGGTCATGGCCCCGGCTCGATCCGGAATGTACGCCATGGCCCACGATCCGCCCATTTGGAAGGAATTCCGCAAGATTCTTCGCCAGGACGCCAGCTTCCACGGCGAGCTTGTTCAGCTCCAAAAACCCGAATTCAACCTTCAGGCCCAAACCGAAGACCTCGCGCTGATCGTCGCCACCGCCGAAACTCAGATTTACGCAAACGTTCTTCTTACCATCGGAGTCGTTCAATAAAGGAGTTACACAACCATGAATGCTGAAAACCGACCGACTACTCTGGGGACGAAACCCAGCTTTGGATTTGGCGACCGCCTGGGCCTGGCCACTCCCGGCCACGCGGCGGCGCTCAAACGCACCGGATCGGGGATCCTCCCCATCTTCGCCCAGCAATCCATCCGCGAGATGACCCGCACCAATCGCACGCCCCAGCAGGTCATGGAGGATGCCCAGACCGGCCTGCGCCAGGCCGGCTATACCGGCATCCAGGGCGCCGATGCCGATCATCTCAAAACGCCCGCCGACGTCGATCGCACCGCCCAGGCCGGGTTTGTCTTCTTCACCATCGACCCATCCGGTGAAGTCGATGCCCACGCCGATGATTACAACCCCGACCAGCTTGCCGAGAAATTCAAGCCCATCGCCGGCGAAATTGCCTGGCTTGGCCAGTACGAAGGCAAGAAGATCAAGCTGGCGACGGGCACGGCGATCGATTTTTCCCCGGCCGTTTGCCGCCGCGCCGCCGTCAAATATGGCAAGGCCATCGCCATGGCCGTTCAGTTGGCCAGGCACATCGAAAAAACCGCCAAGAAACTCAAGCAGCCTTTTGAAATCGAGTTGAGCGTGGACGAAACGCCCAAGCCCACCACCCTCGCCGAGCATTACGTCATCGCCGATCAGTGCGCCAAGTCCGGAATGAAACTGGTCAGCCTCGCACCCCGATTCATCGGTGATTTCGAGAAGGGCGTCGATTACAAGGGCGACGTCGCCGCCCTGGAAAAATCCCTCGCCGACCACGCCGCCATCGCCCGGCAGCTCGGCCCCTACAAGCTCAGCCTCCACAGCGGATCGGATAAGCTTTCGATTTATCCGTCGCTCGCCCGCGCCACCGCCGGCCTGTTCCACGTCAAGACCGCCGGCACCAGCTATCTTGAGGCCTTGCGAACCGTCGTTCGCGTCGATCCCAAACTCTTCCGCGAAGTCGTGAAGCTTTCCCGCTCGCGCTACGACACCGACCGGGCCACCTATCACGTCTCGGCCACCCTGCAATCCGCAAAGCCCGCCGACGACATCTCCGATGCCCGCGCCTTGGAAAAAGCCTACCTCGGACTCTGGTCCGATACCCCCAAAGGCAAGGGCCTGTCCGATCCCGCCCGTCAGATCGTCCACTGCACCTTCGGCTCCGTCCTTTGCGATCCAAAGCTCGGACCCCAGGTCAAGCAACTCGTCGCCGAGAACCAGGCGCTCTACACCCAGATTCTCGACGAGCATTTTGGAAAGCATCTCGAGGCGCTTAAAGCGGGAATGTGAAGGATGTCATTTGTCATTAGTCATTGGTCATTTGTCATTGGGAACCCACTATGCTCACTATTCGCAACTCCAAAGATACGCGGTTCGATTTGATTAGTCTGGGCGAATGCATGATTCGCCTTTCTCCACCGGCGCACGGGCGGATTGAATTTGCCAACACCCTGGAAGTCTGGGCCGGCGGCGGTGAATACAACGTCGCCTACGCCCTGGCCCGCCTGGGCCTGCGCACCGGATTTACCAGCCGGCTCGTGGACAACCCCGTTGGCCGGATCATCCTCAACCACGCCCGCAGCGTCGGCATGGACGTCAGCCACGTCGCCGTCGCCAAGTACGACGGCGTCGGCCGCGCCGACCGCATCGGCCTGAACTTCACCGAAGTCGGCACCGGCGTCCGCGCCTCCGTCACCATGTACGACCGCGGACACTCCGCCGCCAGCAACCTCAAGCCCGGAACCATCGACTTCAAAAAACTCTTCAAGGAACAAGGGACCCGCTGGCTCCACACCGGCGGGATCTTCACCGCCCTGTCCGACGGCTCGGCCGCCGTCTGCAAGGAGGCCATCCTTGCCGCCAAGGAATCCGCCGCCGTCGTCAGCTACGATTTGAATTTCCGCTCCAAGCTCTGGACCAGCCAGAAAGCCCAGCAGGTCACCAAGGAACTGGTCCCCCATCTCGATTGCATCATCGGCAACGAGGAGGATTTCCAGAAAGTCCTCGGCTTCGAGGTCGAAGGCGTCAACGAGAATCTCTCCGCACTCGATACCTCCGCCTACAAGAAAATGGTCGAGAAAGTCGTCAAAACCTATCCCAACGTGAAAGTCGTCGGCACCACCCTCCGCGAGGTCAAGAGCGGCCTGATCAACAACTGGTCCGCCATCCTCTACGTGGACGGAAAATTCTACGAGAGCCGACGCTTCGACAACCTCGAGATCGAAGACCGCGTCGGCGGCGGAGACGGCTTCTCCAGCGGATTCGCCTACGGCTTCCTCACCGGCAAAAGCCCGCAGGAATGCGTCGATCTGGGCGCCGCCCACGGCGCCCTGCTCCAATCCACCCGCGGCGACACCAGCCAAATCGATCTGGAAGAATTGAACCACGTATTCAAAGGCGGCAGCGCCAGGATTAAGCGATGACGGAAAAACCCCCGCAAAGCGGGGGGCTAACGGATCGGAACCAACGTCGATTCCCCTCCGTTAGCCCCCCGCTCTGCGGGGGTGTATTTGCCGATCGAGGCCAAACAAACAACCCACTTTTTTCGATAGGAGAACAACGTCCGTGCGAATCCTATTAACCACCACCAGTTTCCAGGACACCCCCGGCCCGCATCACGATGCCCTGAAGAAATCCGGCTTCGAGATCGTCGCCGACCGCGGCCCGCTCACCGAATCGCAAATGCTCAATCACGCCAACAGCGGCTTCGACGGATTTCTCAACGGCGACGACGTCATCACCGCCAGGGTCATCGACGCCGCACTCCCGCGCCTTCGCGTCATCGCCAAGTACGGCATCGGCCTCGATTCCATCGACGTCCAACATGCCACCGCAAAGAAACTTGCCGTCCTTTACACCCCCGGCGTGAATCACACCACCGTGGCCGAGCACTGCATCGGTCTGATGATCGCCCTGGCCAAGCATTTCTGGCCCCACCTTCGCTCCACCAAGAAGGGCGAATGGAAGCGGATCACCGGCAACGAATTATTCGGCAAAACCATCGCCGTCCTGGGCGTCGGCCGGATCGGCAAGGAGGTCATCAAGCGCGCCGCCGCCTTCGACATGAAGTCGATTGGATACGACGTTTATTGGGACGACAAATTCGCCAAGCAATACAACGTCCCGCGCGCCGCGACCGTTCTGGATGCGATCCGTGATGCCGACGTCGTTTCGCTCCACATGAATCTGGACGAGAAAAACCGCGGCATGTTCAACAAGGATTTGCTCTCGAAAATGAAAAAGGGCGCCTATCTGATCAACACCGCCCGCGGCGGACTGGTCGTCGAGAAGGACATCGCCGAAGCCTGCAAGAGCGGCCACCTCGGTGGTTACGCCGCCGACGTATTGGACAAGGAGCCGCAAGTGCCCGATCATCCGTTCCGCGAGATCGACAACGTAATCGTCACCCCGCACGTCGGCAGCCGCACCTTCGAAAGCGTCGAGCGCCAAGCCATGCGGGCGGTTCTGAATCTCGTCAATTTTCTTAACGGAGATAAAGATTACATTCAGGCGAATCAATTTTAAGGAATTGCCGATTGCCAATTGCCGAGTGAAAGAGAAGAATCTCATGCAGAGGCGCAAAGGCGCAGAGAAGAAAATGCCTTTGTTTTCTCTGCGCCTTTGCGCCTCTGCGTGAGCCCGTATTTTTCTTTTAATTGGATATAAGCAACATCTAACTGGAGTATTTCATGCCACAACCATCCGTCGCCGACATCGGCCTTCTCGGCCTGGCCGTCATGGGCGAAAATCTTGCCCTCAACATCGCCGATCACGGCTTCAAAGTCGCCGTCTATAACCGCACCACCGCGATCATGAAGAAATTCATCGCCCGCGAAAATCCGCCCGGCGGTCTGCTCGGCTGTGAAACCGTCAAGGAACTGGTCGCCGCCGTCAAGAAGCCCCGAAAGTTCATCATCCTCGTCAAAGCCGGCGCCGCCGTCGATGCCGTCACCAAGGAACTCATCGACGCCGGCATCGATGCCGACGATATCGTCGTCGATTGCGGTAACTCCCTCTGGACCGATACTATCCGCCGCGAACGCGACTATGCCCAGAAGTGCAAATTCTTCGGCTCCGGCGTCTCCGGCGGCGAACTGGGCGCCAGGTTCGGTCCGTCCATGATGCCCGGCGGCGATCCCGACTCCTGGAAACATCTCAAACCCATCTGGGAAGCCGTCGCCGCCAAGGTCGATCCAAAGTCCGGAAAGCCCATCGAAAATTACGCCCCCGGCAAGCCCATCGTCGGCGGAGTCCCCTGCACCGCCTACATCGGACCCAACGGCGCGGGCCATTACGTCAAGATGGTTCACAACGGCATCGAGTACATCGACATGCAGCTCATCGGCGAGGCCTATTGGCTGCTGGTGAATCTCCTGGGCATGAAGCCGCCCGAGTTGTCCAAGGTCTTCGCCCAATGGAACCAGGGCGATCTGGATTCCTATCTCATCCAGATCACCGCCGACATCCTTCAGCAGAAAGACCCCGTCCATCCCGAGGGATATTTCGTCGATTACGTTCTGGACGCCGCCGGCCAGAAGGGTACCGGGAAATGGACCAGCACCAACGCCCTGGACATGGGCATCCCCGCCAACGCCATCGCCGAGGCCGTCTTCGCCCGCTGCCTCTCCGCCCTGAAGGAAGAGCGCGTCGCCGCCGCCAAATCTCTCAAAGGCCCCGACCCCGCCTACAAAGGCAACCGCGACGAACTGATCGCCGCCGTCCGCGACGCCCTCTACTGTTCCAAAATCTGCGCCTACGCCCAGGGCTTCCAGCTCATGCGCGAGGCACAGAAGGAATACAAGTGGAAGCTGAATTTCGCCGAGATCGCCTCGATCTGGCGCGGCGGATGTATCATCCGCGCCCGATTCCTCCAGAAAATCACCGATGCCTACAGCCGCAACGCCGACCTGGTGAACCTTCTCCTCGATCCCTATTTCATCGAGCAGATCACCAAGTCCCAGGCCAACTGGCGCAAAATCGTCGGCCTCTCGGCCACCAACGGCATCGCCGCCCCGGCGTTCATGAGCGCCCTGGCCTATTACGACGGATACCGCAGCGCGCGATTGCCCGCCAATCTTCTCCAGGGCCAGCGCGACTATTTCGGCGCCCACACCTACGAGCGCGTCGACGGGCCGCGCGGAAAATTCTTCCACCTCGATTGGCCCGAGCCCAAGCGCCCGCAGATCGACATCGTCCCCGGCTCCGGCGGGGGGCATTGAGGGTGATCCACCATGCCGCACCGTGGAACCTTTTACGCGATCACCCCGGACGAAGCGGAACGCCTGCTCGCCCTTGTCGGAAACGACGCCGAGGTTGCCAGGGAAGCGCTCGATCTCCATTCCTTCGAACGCCAGAGGGCCCGTTTCATCGCCGCCGTCGACAAGGCTTGGGACCCCATCCACCGCTGCCTGACCGACGGCACCCTTCGCGACCTCGGCAAAGGCGCCACCCCCCTCAGTTGGTGCATCCTCGGCGGCAAAAGCCTCCACGCCGGCAAGGAATTCATCGTTTGCTACGTCACCCCCGAGCAGGTTTCTCAGGTCGCCCAGGCCTTGGACGAAATCGAACCCCAGTGGCTCATTCAGCGCTATAGAAATCTGGAATCGAGCGGCTACACCGGGCTGATCACCAACGAGGATTTTGATTACGCCTGGGAGAACTTCACCAACGTGCGCAACCTCTATTCCAAAGCCGCCGCCGCCACCCGCGCCATGGTTTTCGTAGCGGATTAGTTGCAAAACCAGATTCCCGTCAGCCGCTCACTTTCCCCTTCCAAAGCCCAGGGAGCTTGCTCCCTGCGGGCCGCGCCACACGCAGGAGACGTAAAATGTCCAGAAAGAGAAAAACCACAGATGCCATCGACATCATCCACGAACGGTACTTTCGTGGAAAGCCCGACATGCTGGAAATGCTTGAAGAAGCGCGCGTCAACGACGACATTGCCCGTAAGATTTATAATTTCCGCACCGCGGGCGGATTGACGCAACGGCAACTGGCCAAACTCGTCGGCACAACCGCATCGGTCATCTGCCGGCTCGAAGATGCCGATTACGAAGGACATTCCCTGGCAATGCTCAACCGCATCGCGGCGGCCCTGAACAAGCGCGTGAAGATCGAGTTCGTACCAGCGCCCAGGAGCCGAAAGTCCGCGTGAGACGGCAGTTTGATTTCGTCACGACCCAATTCGGCGGGTAGACCATGCGAACTTGCCCCTCGCATCTACTGGCACGGTCGGCCAGGTTAGCTGAATTATTCGGGTTCCCGATGCGGCTTCGTGAAGTGCCGCCGGGGAGGGGGCGGAGGGGATTTTTTGGCCGGGATCGCGTTCCGGCGCTCGAGCGTGCGACGCAACGTATATTCTAACATTCGCGGAAGCTCCATTGTGAACATGTGCATTTCCTTGTCGCCGAAATCCCTAAAAAACGGACCCTCCATCATCATCTCCGAAAATCGGCGAAGACGCGTCATTTCACGCTCAATACCTTCGACATCTCCAGATTTGACGGCTCGATAGACCTCCATTGCCAACTCATATAACCAGGGCGCATCATCGCGCATAACGCTTGCCACCATCAAGATTCCTACGGGGTCCCCTGGATCCCCGGACATATCTATAAGCTGGTCAAGCATGTGCGGGTGAAACATCCGCATCATCCTGCGACGTCGAAATGGGCTTCCCTCCTCGGCAAGGCGCTCTGCGACGCGCGAAGGAAGTGATTTCATTTCCTCGACGAGCTTCGCGACCGCAGTCTCCTCGGCAACATCGGCCGTCGGTTTCTTCCCCCCGGTCGCTACAGCGGATTTCAAAATAGACGATTCCATAGCCTTGAATCCCTGCACTTGGACCCTCACAACATCGGCGTCCAATTCAAGGTTCGGAATGCGGCGAGCGAGTTGATTTACAAGCTTAGCCAACACATAGACAAGCACATGCGCTCCACCCGATCTCCTCGTTATTCCAAAAAAACTCCAAATTTTCTCCTTGCAAATCGAATCAATGTTAGGTATATGTTTGGTATAGCGGGCAACATTGTGTTACCCAACCCGCGCGCGATTCCAAATCGCTCCGCGCTGTCGGCCCAAACCCCGAAAGGAGATTCCCGCCATGTCCACCGATCCTTCCCCAACCAACCTCCAAACCAAATCCTATGCCGACTTCGTCGCTCCCATCGCCTGCAAGATGCCCATGCCCGCACCCCCCCGGGGGGGAATGGGACATTCCGGGGACGACTGGGATTTCTCCCAGTTCGACGAGCTTACCGAACGCCAACTCCGCGCTATTGAATTGACCATGCTGGGACATACCGACGTTCAGATCGCCCAACGGCTTCAAATCAACCGCAAGACCCTCTGGCGATGGAAGACCCTCGATCAATGCTATCGCCGCGTCTTAGCCCAAGCCCGCATCCAGCTTTACGCCGCCGCCACTGATCGTTACCAAATGCTTCTTGGCCGCGCCACCTCGATTCTCGCCAAATTCCTGGACGATCCCGCCGACGACCGCCGCTTTCCCGCCGCCCTGGCCGTCCTGAACATGGCCGGCGCATTCAAACCATTGCCCCTCAGCTACTTCCCCATATCCGATCCCCCGCCGCCCGCGTTGCCGGAACCTCCTCCGAAGTGGCCGGAACCGGATTTGGAGCCGAAAGTGGGATGAATCGCACCGTTTACAAAGGAAACGCCGAAAAGGGTCTGAGCCAAGTTTGTAGGTGAAAAAGCCCCGCCTTGGGGTTGGAATGGTTGTTCCATTTTTCAACCGTCTAACCCAAGGAAGGGCTTATGGATATTACCACAGCAGCACAGGAT
>JBEKEC010000050.1:0-51368 GCA_050014015.1 Tepidisphaeraceae bacterium | reverse complement strand
TGCCTAAGTTCGGCGTTTTTACGCCGCTTATCATCGGGTGGCCTGGTCGCTGGCCGCCGACTTTCGCCGTGCCCGCATTTGGTTGCTTCGCACGGTCTTTCGCATTCAGAAAGCCGGACTCCCTTGTCAGGAGCGTTTTCCTTTTTCGCCGGTCACTTTCGTGCCCGACAACGGATCGCAGTATATCCACCGGCAAGTGAAATCCCTCTTTTTTTCGAGATCGTCGATCCACTTATCCACCGATTCGCGCAACTGCTTGCCGGACAAGGCAAATGGCGGTGAATAATGTGGTGGATAATCTGACCGCGCAGATAATTCGGCGCCGCGCGGTAACATAGTGTTCGCGATGGACATCTCGCCACAAACCCAACAAGCGATCCTGGACCTGGCATCGGACGTAATCACCCGCCGGCTTGGGGGCGATCCGCGGCCCCTGCCTCCGCTGGACGATCCGATATTCCGGCAGCCCGCGGGGTGCTTCGTTTCGCTGCACCGGCGCGACACTCACGCATTGCGCGGATGTATCGGATTGCTGGATACCGGCCGCCCGCTGCGGGAAATGCTGGTGGCCGCCGCCGAATCCGTCCTGGGAGACCCGCGCTTTCTCGCTCAGCCGGTGACACGGGAGGAGTTGAGCGAACTGGACGTCGAAGTGACGGTGCTCGGTCCATTGCAGAAGGCTTCCTCACCGCTGGATTTCGAGCCGCTGGAGCGGGGGATTCATCTTTCATTTCATGGACGATCCGGACTATTTCTGCCGCAGGTGGCGCGCGAGACGGGCTGGACGCGCCAGCAGCTTTTGTCACGCCTGTGCACGGAGAAAATGGGGATGCCGGAGGACACGTGGAAGCAGCCGTCGGCGGAGCTGCGCACGTTTTCGGCGGACGTGATCGGGCCGAGGGCGATGACGGACTGAGGGTCCGAAATTCGAAACTCGAAATTCGAAACTCGAATCAAATTCGAATAACCAAATTCGAAGCGAAGATCGTTTCGCCATTCGAATTTCGAATTTGATTCGTCATTCGAGTTTCGAATTTCGAATTTCTTCCCTACTGCCCCCCAAGGATCGGAAGCTGAACCTTGGCACTCCTGTCGCCGCCGTCGTCCAACCCCGGCGCTGAGCCGATGAATTGCTTGTCGATCTGGCTGACGGCGCGCACCGGGGGATGCTCTTGGGGAATCAGATCGGGGGAATCGGCGCCGTCGTGACGACGAAGGACGTTGTAATACTGGTCGCGCTGGGCCGGGACCCAACCGGCATCGCGGATCAGGCGGCAAATCTCCCGCTCGTTGAGGCGATAGGTTGTCCCGGCCGCGCTGACGACGTTTTCCTCCATCATGACGCTGCCCATGTCGTTGGCGCCGAAGAACATCGCCAGTTGGCCCACCTTCGGGCCCATCGTCACCCAACTGCTTTGCAGAGATGGAATGTTGTCGAGGAACAGCCGGGCGATTGCCAACGTGCGGAGATATTCCTGCGCCCCGGCCGAGCGGACGACCCGGCCGCGTAACACGTCCTCATTGCTGGAATCGTCGAACGGGCCGTGAATGTCCGGGTCCCATTCGGCGGCGCGGCCCAGCGGAGTGTTTTCACGCTGGAACGGCCAGTGGATGAAAGCGGTGTAATTGCCGATTGCCGATTGCCAACTGCCAATTGAAGATAGATCAATCACCGACTTGGAAAAAACGCCCGGCCATCGCGCCTGCACATCCCGGATGATCTGGTCTCTGCTCTTCCCAATCGGCAATTGGCAATCGGCAATCGGCGATGCTTTCACATAATCCTGCATATCCCTCAACGCCGACATGTGCTCGATCCGCTCGCGCGCGAACTCGATATGTCCGATGAGCATCGTGCAACTGGTGTTCATTCCCTCTTCGTGGGCGACGCGCATGACGCGGAGCCAGTCGTCGCCGGTGCATTTTCCGATTCCGATGCGCCGGCGGACGCGCGGCGCGAAGATCTCCCCCCCGCCGCCGGGGATCGTGTCCAGGCCGGCCTGGTGAAACCGGCGAATAATCTGGCGAACGTCCATCCGGAAAAATCGCTCGAACTCCACGAATTCCGGCGGCGAAAACGCGTGGACGTGAACCGAAGGGAAATTCGTCTTGACGTAACGCAGCAGGTCCTCGTAATACTCGATCGGCAGGCGGTCGTTCATCCCACCTTGCATGAGAATCTGCGTTCCGCCGATCGAAACCAGCTCGGAAATCTTCTTGCCGATCTGCTCGAATGAAAGCGTGTATGCGTCGGAATCCTCATGGTCGCGGCGAAAAGCGCAGAACGTGCATTTGGCCGTGCAGACGTTGGTGTAGTTGATGTTGCGGTCGATGACGTAGGTTCGATAATCCTCGGGGTGGAGGCGCTGCGATGCCGCCAAGGCCCAACTCCCCAGATCGTGCATCGAAGCCTTCTGATAGAGTTCCAGGCCCTGGGCATCGCTCAGACGGCTTTGCCCAGCGATGACCGCGTCAATATCAAAAGAAAGCGTGCTCATGCCGGGGTGGAAGTGTAAGCGGCAAGACTCCATGCGCCAAAACTGTCCGTTTCACTGGCCCGCGGCAATCATATAGCAAATGACCGACGTCGAACTGCTCAAACAACATCGCAATGGCTCCGACTCGGCGTTCGCCGACCTGGTCCGGCGGCATCTGGCATGGGTTTACGGCCTGGCCCGGCGACGGCTTGGGGACGCGCATTTGGCTGAAGACGTCGCCCAGGCGGTTTTCGTGCTTCTCCACCGCAAATCCCCCCAATTCGCGGGCGACCGCGCCATGATGAGCTGGCTTTACAAGACGGCACGTTATGCCTCGGATTCCGCCGCCCGAGGCGAACGCCGCCGTCAAAACCGCGAAAGCAAGGTCGCCATGTCACGCCCTGAAGCCGCTGCGCCGCAAGAACCCGCCGACTGGCAACAACTGGCTCCGGTCCTGGATGAATTGATCGGCCAACTGCCCCGCGCCGATCGCGAGGCGATTCTCCTGCGCTACTATCGCGATTTTTCATTTGCCGAAGTCGCCGAACAAATGGGCGTCACCCCCGATGCCGCCCGCAAGCGCGTCGAGCGCGGGGTCGAGAAACTCCGGCAATTGGCCGCCGAAAAAGGCGGCGCCCTATCGGCCGCCTCGCTCGCGGCGGGCCTGGCAACCTTCGTGCGCATCCCCCCACCGCCGGGATTGGTAGCGACCGCCACCGTCGCCGCCACGGCCCCCGCCGGATCGGCGATGGCCGCTTCAACCACCACAATCGTCAAAGGAGCACTCACCATGATGACTACTACTAAACTCACGTTCGTTTCCGTCACCGTTGTGGCCATCGTGCTCCTCGGCGGCCTGATCTCCGGAGCGGTCTGGATGCTCGCGGACGGCCAGTCCGACTCCGCTATCTCACAGGTTCCGGTTACCGCCGCCACGATGACGCTCGACATCAAGGCCCAGATCGACGGCAGCGACGTCGTGAACATCACGCCGGAGGGCGTCGCCCTGACCCATATCTCATTTCAGTTGCCCTCGCATATCACCTTGAACGGAACTGTTTTCTCACCGCAAGGGAGACTCCGTTTGGATCAAATCGGCCTTTCGGGCGCTGATCTTTCCTCCGCAACGGTGCTCCACCGAAGTGGGCGCGGCACGGTCGCGATGGAGAAAACCGAAAATGGCCTGGCCATTCATTTCGCCGACCCACAGTCGGGCGCGGCGCCATACGAGATCACGATGGCCTTCCTTCCCAAATCCGCCAATGGAACATCCCCGCCGCCGATTTCAGCCGCCACGCGGCAATCGGGTCAATCTGTTCTGCTCGACGTGAAGGCGACGATTGCCGGTTCCGATGTGCTCACCATCACTCCCCAAAGCGCTCAGTGGCAACACGTCGCCATGGGTTTGCCGTCGAACGTGACGATCAACAACCGGCCGTGGAAGGTCGACGCTACGCCCGTCCTAGGCAACATCGGATTGGATGGCGCCGATCTTTCATCGGCGCGGGTGGTGGAAAAAAGCGGCCGCGATACGGTGGTCATGGAGAAAGCCGACGGTGCCCTGACCATTTATTTCTGCGACACTCCAGGTGGAACGGCACCCTACGAGATCAAGATCCGGCTGTCACGCTCATGGGTTCCGGCCACCGCTCCCACGACCGTCCCGGCGCCGGCGGCAAATGTCGAGAACCCCGCTTCGTCCCTCCCCGCGCGAGCCCCCTTTTCCGGCATTCGATGGCACGGCTAAGGTATCTTCCCCGGCCGGTCCTTCCGTATGACCACATACACCTGATCCCGCGGTGAATTCGCCGGCTCCAGCCATTCCATCGACGGCGCCGCCCGGCGTTGGGTCTGGAACAGAATCGTGTAGCCCAATGCCGGCAAATCGGAGATCGACACGCCGAACCACGCCTGGGCATGCTGGTTGTCCCACATTCCCACGGAGCCAAGAGGCGCATGGAAAAGATGAACGTATTCCCGGGCGCGGTCGCAATCGTTGGGCAGCAGATTGGGCGGATTGGGCGGCAGGTGTAACGCCGCCTGGGCCATCGGATCGCCGAAGATGATCATCGGGGCATCGTGCAGGAGATCGTGACTGGCCACGAATTGGCAGGCTCGTTGCAATGGGAAAATCCGCTGGTGCAGGGGATCGGCGAGATAATAAACCATCGCCGTCACGCCGACGCCGGCGATGGCCCCGGCGCGCAGCATGCGCGGCATTCGATCGGCGATCAGATTCCAACCGTTCAGGCACGCAATCGCGGTGACCGGAGCGACGCAGGCCAGTATTCGCATCAATCCGCATGAGCCGAACCATCCCCGCCACCACAAGACCGTGTGGAGGGTGCAGATCAGAAGGAAGACCCAAACCCCGATGGCGAATTTCCCCCGTCGAACGGCCCATGCGATCAGCCCGACCAACAACAGCGCAGGCCACGGCAAAATGGTTTCGCGAATTCCCGAAGGCAACAGAAGTTCCAGAACCAAAAGTGCGGTCCCGCCAAGAAATAAATAGCTCAGCCGCGTCCCGAAGGGAAAAGCGTTCTTGAACAACCCCAGCAAAAACAGCGGCAAGAGAACGGGCCCGCAATAGATCGGCCAGCGGTTGAGATGTGCAAAGAACGGCCCATGCCCGTAAATCCGTAGCGAATCAGCCGGCCAGGACCATCCCTCGCGGAAAAAGTAAGTTGGATCGCCCCGAATTATCCAGCATGCGACAAACCATGCCGCCGTCCCCCAACCCAGCGCCACCGCCAGGAGGGGACGGCGATTGGCGATCACCATGGCGGCCCAGAGCGCGCACAGAAAAAATCCCTCCGGCCGAACCGTCGGTAAATATCCCATCACCATGCACGATGCCAGCGGCCGCCCCGCCAGCCAAAGTCGGATGGCAATCACCATCCCCAGCGCAAACGGCAATTCGGTCATCGTGTCGCCGGCCAGGCTGAAAACGTACGGCTGGAAAATGAGAAACACCGCGGCCAGAATGGATCGCCGAATTCCCAGATCGTCTGCCAGCCGGATGGTCTGCCATGCACAGATGATCGAGACGACCGCCGCCGCCCATCTCGCTCCCAGGATGCCGAATTGCGCCGGAATCAGCAGCGGAATTTTCGCCCCCACCCGCGCCCAGGACCCCATCAATTTGGCCGGCTGCCAAAGGCTGTCATGGGCGTTGAGATAATGCATGCTGGCATCGCCATCCCCCGTCTGCGGGAAAATGACGGCCCAGACCATCAGCAGCGCCAGCAACCCCGCGCAGACCGCCACCCGTTTGGCCGCGCGGGTTGCGACGCGAGCTTCACTGCCCATTAGCCGCGGGACGGCGATCGCGGATGGATTGGCGGCTTGCTCGATTGACATGGGTGTCGAGCAATATCGGATGGGCCTTCAAATTAGTCAAAATCGGCGGGACACATGGGCATCACTTGCTGGCATTGGCATTCGCAGCCAACTCACTCGCCTTGACGCTCATTTCCGCCAGGGGCCCGTGAGCGACTACGTTGCCGCTGACGTCGATCAGGAAGGTATCCGGAATGGCGCGCACGCCGAATTGGCTGTACATCAGCCCCCACGCGTCGGCATCTTTCGGCGGGGACAGATCAATGTAGACCGGATACGTGATCTGAAACGCCCGCATGATCTTTTGGATCTTGCCCATTTCGCTGCCGGGCGGATGAATGCCGATTATCAAAACGCCCGTGTCCTGGCGATTCTTGTGGATTTCCACGGCGCGCGGCAGGTCGTTCTGGCATGGGCCGCACCATTCCGCGAAGAAATCCAGGATCACCACCTTCCCCTTCAGGTCGGACCAGGCGAGCGGCTTGCTGTTGAGCCATTGGCTCTGACCAAAGGCCGGCGCGGGTTTGCCGAGTGCGACATTTTCCGCGCTCTCTCGCGCCAACTCGTCCTGCTTTCGCTGCCGCGCTTCGGCTAAAACCTTGTCCCACTCCGTGGCCGTCGTGTGCTTCTTGAATTTATAAAACAGCGGCGGATCGTGGCCCCAATCGTTCACCTGCACGCCTTCCTTCATCGGCATCGTGAAGAGGTCATCCGCCAGCGGCTGGTCCACGGTGACCGAGACCACCTTTTGTTGGCGTGATGCCGTTATGAATGAAGGATTATCCCTATTCCAAATGTCGTACCCCATGTGCATCGGCATCCAGCACCCGGGTACCACCTCGGCGTAATTTTCATACCACTGCGTGACAAACGGCGCACAAAGTGGCCAAAGTCGCTTGTCGAATTCGCGTTCCACCTCGGCCTGCCGCTCCGGCGACAACGCGGCAAGCCATTTGTCGTATTGCCTAGCGGTTGTGATCCCAGGCCGGCCGAAATCGGCCGCAAGTTGAGTTTCCAATCGCTGGGCCGCGCCACTCCCGATCTGGCTCCGGGACAAGACGTGTTCCACAATTTGATAGAGCCGCTGGTCCGCGACTCCGATATATAGCGACAATCGCGGCGCATAGGCTTCCAGCACATAACAATCATGCGCGCGAAAATCCTCTCGGCTTGTCAGGCGATAATCTTCAGGCAAACCAAACGATATGGCCTCGCCCGGCCCGACTTGTCGTGGATGCCACCAGAAGGGGTGAAAGTCCGCCTCCGGCCAAGGAATGTCAATCAGGAAAGCCCTCACAATGAATCTTTCCGGCTCTTTGTCGAATGCGTAATTCTCCTGGCCACTGGAATATCTTTCGTGAATAACCGCCTTCTGCCCATCCCAGAAACGGAAATCCTCCGGTCTGAATCCGTTTGACTGCGACAATTTGAGCAAGCGGCGCTGGTCGAATGCTAGTTCCAATGTCCCGTCCGTCTCCGGCTTCAATTCAGGAAAGGTGGTTTCATTGATGGCCATCAGAGGGAATTGTTTTTTAAGCTCCGCGCGGTGCAACTCGATCCCCTCGGGCGGTTTAATCCATTTATCTTCGAGCGTGATATGGAAACTCTGCGCCCGGTCAATCCAGCTTTCGTCCTCACGCACTTTCCGTACCAGGGCGGCGACGTCGAGATTGGCTGGAACAGGCCGCGTTGCGGGGGATTGTTGTGTGGCCGGGAGATTATTCGAAATCGGACTTGCCGGAATCGGGGAATTGGAAACGCCACCAAACTGCATGAAGAACGCCGCACCACCCGTAGTCAGAACCAGGAGCAAAATTGCCGCGGCGGCCCAAACGCCCATCGCGCTAAAGCCAGACATCGATTTTGACGTCACGGAAGCAAGCGTTGCCGCCTCCCCCAATGCGGATTTTCCCAGCGCGGCCGTCGTCACCGCGCCAGCCACGGCCGGCGGCGCGGCATCGGCCGCCCGCGCGGCCAATGTCGCCGTCACCATTCCCACCGGCGCAACGGCGCCCTTCGCCACGAAGAATCGCCGCAGCTTCTCAACCGCCCGCGACACCCGAACTTCCGCCGCATGGGCCGAGCTTCCCAGGCTCGCGCCGACCTGCTCGAATGAAAAACCCTCAAAATATCTCAGCAGCACCGCTCCCCGATCCCGAGCGCCCAGCCAATCTATCGCCGCATCGAGCATCGGCAGCAGAACTTGGTTTTCCTCGGCTGCGCTTTGGGTATCCTCAACCATCGTCGGCCGCTGGGCGGCGGCCTTGCATTCATGACGTTGTCGGCGTTTTTCCATTTTCATCGCGTTGGCGCAGGTGTAACGGGTCACGTTATAGAGCCACGGCGGCAACGGCGTCCCTCGGCGAATCGTCCCGGCCTTGGCGGCCAGAATCATGAACACCGCCTGCGTGACATCCTCGGCCAATTCCACATTCCCCACCCTTCGCCGTGCCGCGGCATATACAAGTCCGATGTGACGTTCGACCAAAACTCGGAAAGCCTCCTGCGATCCTGACCCCAGGTATTCGCGCAGCAAATCCCAATCTTGGCGCACATCGTCCATGTATGAGATAAGTGTACCGCCGACGGCAAAGCTCACAGAAATGAAAATTTTCCGTACCCATTCCGCTCGGCAGAACACATTATGATGGAATGACCGTGATCCACGACCAATCCGATTCTTCGCTCCTCCAGGAATTCGCGGCACACCGTTCGCAGGACGCGTTTACCGAACTGGTGTCGCGGCACTCCGACTGGGTTTACTGTGCCGCGGCGCGCATGGTGCGCGACCCTCATCTGGCCGAGGACGTCGCCCAGGCTGTCTTTCTGGTTTTATCCGGCAAGGCGGCCAAGCTTAGCGACGTTCCATTGCATCGCTGGTTGTTCAAGGTCACGCGCTACGCATCGGCCAACGCCATTCGTGCCCGGGCCCGGCGTGACAAATACGAAAGGCTCGCTGCCATGTCTACCAGCGAAACTCTCCAGTCCGATCCGGACCGGACGTGGCAGGAAATCGCGCCGATTCTGGACGATTCCATCAGCCGCCTCCGATCCCGCGACCGCGATGCGCTGCTCTTGCGATTCTATCAGCAGAAAAAACTCGCCGAAGTCGCGGCCGCTTTGGGGGTCTCGGAAGGCGCGGCGAAAATCCGCATTGTTCGCGCAATCGAAAGACTGCGCGCCCTCTTGCGCCGCCGCGGAATCGCCGTTCCCTCCGACGCCCTGGGCGCGGCGCTGCTGGCGCATACCACGCACGCGGCGCCGGCGACGGTTGCCGCGGGTTGTCTGGCGGCTTCCGCCTCCATCAAGGCGACAGCCATGTCCAAAGGAGTTACCACCATGTTGATGTCCACAAAACTGAAAATCGCCGCCGCGCTCATCCTGATCGGTGGAATCCCGATCGGAGCCGGGGTCTATTTCCTGGCGCCTTCCGCCGATCACTCGGTGGCCGCCCCGCAGCAGGCCGTGACGCCGGCCGCCCCCGCCGTCCCGGAAGCAACCTTCGGCCTTGACCCGCGCATCGCGCCGTTCGTAACCGACCGCACTGACCTCATCATCGAGATAGACCTCACCACAATTGATCTGGATGCCTTGGCCGCCGACGTGCGCACGGAACTTGGCCAAACCCAAATGGATGCGCCGTCAACCGCCCGCATCAATGGGTTGATTCAGATGGGCCTGGGCGCCGGCAAAAAACGGATCAGTGGTTTCGAGCAAGCGGGGGGAAGCAGCTTGTTTCTGTTGAGCCGATCCGACGAGTTGACGCTCAACGCCTCACCCGGCGCCTCGGGCTTGAACCTGACGGCCACCGCTGTCTACCCGGCTGAATCGCCGGAAGCGGCGCGGACTTTGGCCAAATTCCTGACGAGCCAGGGTTCCCGGGGGCTGAGAGTGATCGGCAGTGCCGTGGTGGATAGAGCATCGGAGCCCGCCTTACCGCATTGGGGGACCTCGCCCGATCCTCGACTGGCGCTGGCGGCGGGATTATCGGCGGCGGGCGATTCGCCTGTCCGCGCGGCCATCAATCCGCTTAAGCTCAAAGAGATCATTCCCAAGCTCCTGTCGAGCGGCAGCGTTTCCACGAACATCGCCGGCAATGAATGGGACGGCGTCGAATATGGTTCGGTTTCCCTCGTGCTCCCTCCGGCCGAATCCCCCGGATTTGTAATCACGAGTCACTACAAGGACGCTGCATCGGCCGAAACGGCCAAAACCAGCGCCGAACAGCGGATTGCCCACGCGTTCGTCAAATCGCCGTCGGACGCAACCACGCCGCTCGCCAAGAGCATGTTAAAATTCCTCGCAACGGAGAAATTCGCCGTCAATGGCAGCGACCTCGTCGGGACCATGGACCTTCATGCCTATTACGATCTGATCTTTACGGCAGTAAGCATGGCCACCCAGCCCCCCGCTTCTAGGCCGCAGGGATCGACGAATTGAGTGTTTGGTCCACCCATTTGGCCGCGTCGCCGGCGACTCTGGCCCCCTCGCCCGGTCACTCAATCGTAAGATTTTTCTCTTGCAAAATCCGCCGAAGTTAGGTATATGTTCGCAGAATGGATGGCAAAGGGTTGTCCATGCCGTAGAGACTGTGCGCACGCCGCCCCTCTATGCGTTGCACCCTTTGGGGGGGAGGGGGGGTGGGTTGGGACATTTTCGGACAGGGTGTGCAATTTCGCCGCGACGATCGTGTAGCTGCCGATCATTGCCCGGCGTATTCTGAACGCACAATCGCCCGCGGATTCTGTGCTTTCATTTTGATCTTGACCGATATCTAGCCCGTAGGGATAATAGGTATTATGCCGAAGTTTCGGATCGACAAGGTCGGAGATTTGTGTCGGCAAATGTCCTTCACGCCGCAGGACGCCCGGCTTGCGCAACTCGCGGCTGCGGAAGAACTTCTGCTCGAACTGGGGGCTGACAAGGCCTATCCGTTCAACTTCATCGTCTTCCGCATCACCGGCTACCATCCCAAGAAACTCGACCAGACTCTGCTGACCGGAATGGCCTTGCAGCACGATCTGGGGCTGTTGATCGAGCAGGTGAGCGAGACGCTGAATTTGAGCGAAGCGGAATCGCCGCAGCCGGTTATGACCATCGACGATGTCGCCCAGCGATTCAACGTCACCAGCAAGACAATCCAGCGTTGGCGTCGGCGGGGCCTGGGAGCCCGGCGGTTCGTCTTCAAGGACGGCAAACGCCGCGTCGGGTTTATGCTGGGAACCGTCGAGCGGTTCCTGGCCATCCATCACGATCAGGTGATCCGCGCGGGCAATTTCTCTCAGGCGACGGAGAAGGAAAAGGCGGAAATCCTTCGCCGGGCGCGGCGATTGGCGGGACATTGCCGATGCTGCATCAGCGAGATTTCGCGGCGCATCGGTTGGCGGTTCGACCGCTCGCCGCTGACCATCGCCCACATCATCCGCGATCACGATCAGGCCAATCCGCAATCGGCGATCTTCAAGCAGGCCGCCGTGGAAATGTCGCCCGAGGAACGCGCCCAGATCGCGGCGGCCTATCGCGGCGGAGAAGGCATCGGCCAGATCGCCCGGCGGACGAACCGGGGCAAGACGGCGGTCTATCGCGCGGTCGTCGAGGAGCGGCTAGCCGCTCTGCTGCGGAGAAAAGTGCGGTTCATCGACGATCCGCTCTACCACCAGCCGGACGCCGCCGACGTCGTCGAGCAGATTGTTTCGCAGGAGGAATTGCCCGCCGAAGCCAAGCCGGAGGAGATGCGGATTCCGCGTGATTTGCCGGCGTATTTGCAGGATTTGTACCGGACGCCCCTGCTGACTCGGGGACGCGAGCGGGCTTTGTTTTTGAAGCTGAATTTCCACAAATATGAATTCGTGATCGCGCGGCGGAAGCTGGAGCCGCAGTTTGCCCGGGCGCGCGACCTCAATCGCCTGGAGGCGATTCGCCATCGGATCGCGGAGGTCAAAAACCGGATCGTGCGGGCGAATCTCCGCCTGGTGGTCAGCGTGGCGCGGAAGCATTTGCGCCCGGGGCTGTCGCTCATGGAATTGATCAGCGACGGAAACTTCACCCTGATTCGGGCCGTGGAATCGTTCGACATTCACAAGGGCAATCGCTTCAGCACCTACGCGACGTTCGCGCTGATGAAGGGTTTTGCGCGAAGCGTGCCGGAGATGCTGTCGCGCGGGCACGAGGCGGTTCAGAGCGATACGGGCAATTGATGTCCCGGCTGGAACGGCGCGAACGCGACGTGATCGCGGCGCATTTCGGCCTGAGCGAAGCCGGGCCGGCCACGTACGCGCAGGTCGGTTCCCGGATGGGGCTTTCCAAGCAGCGGGTGCGGCAGATCGAACAGACGGCGTTGGCGAAAATGCGCGGCGGGCGGGGATAAAGACCCCGCTAAACGCGATCGATCATCAGGCGGCGGTCGGATTTTCCGGTCACTTCCATCGTGACGTTGATTCGATTGGGTGGAAGTATTTCCTTCACGCGGCCGGCCCATTCGACGACGATGACGCCGTGTTGATCGAGAAGCTCGGGGAATCCGATGGATTCGAAGTCCCGCGGCCCGGCGACGCGGTAGGCGTCGAGATGGAAAACCGCCAGGCGGCCGCCTTGATAGACGTTCAGCAGAACGAACGTGGGGCTGCTGACGGCCCGGGGGTTTGCGCCCAGCGCCGCGGCGAGGCCGCGGACAAATTGAGTTTTGCCGGCGCCGAGCGGGCCGTCGAGGGCAATGCATTCGCCGCCGACGAGGGTTTCGGCGAGTTCGGCGGCAATTGATTCCGTTTGGGCGACGCTGTGGGAAACGTGGGTCATTGGAACAATGCGTGCCAGCCCGCGGCGCTTTGCACCGCTAAACGTGCATGGGGCCGAAGACGGCCTGATGAATCAATTCTACCGGATGGACGATCTTGATGCTTTGGCCGCGGGATTTGGCCTGGGCGGCCAGGTGCGAGGCGCAGCCGGCGTTGCCGGAGATCAGCACGTCCGCCTTGGCGGCGGCGACGTTGTCGAGCTTGCGATCGGCGAGTCCGGCGGCCATCTGGGGCTGTTCGAGGTTGTAGGCGCCGGCGGCGCCGCAGCAGAGATCGGCCTCGGCCAGGGGAACGAGCTTGAGCCCCGGGATGCGCGCAAGCAGCTCGCGGGGAAGCTGGCGAAGGCGCTGGGCGTGGGAGAGATGGCAGGCGTCGTGATACGTGGCCGTGAGATTGACCGGATGGATCATCTTGGGCAGGGTCAGTTCGGCAAGCATCTGCGAGATATCGCGGTATCGGCGGCGGAACTCGCGGGCGAGACTGGCGTATTCGGGGTCGTCGCGAAGCAGCACGTCGTATTCCATCAGGGTCGAACCGCAGCCGCCGATGTTCGTGACGATGAAATCGACGGCGGTTGCGTCGCGTGGGATGAACAGATCGATATTCTTTCGAGCCAGTTGGCGGGCGCGTTCAAGTTCGCCGGTCTGCTTGTGGATTGCGCCGCAGCAGCCTTGCTGGAAAGGAGTGTAGACATCGACGCCGCTGGCGGCGAGGAGTTCGATGGCCATGCGGTTGACGCGGTCATAGAAGATGCTGCCGACGCAGCCGGCGAAGAACCCGACGATCTTGCGGGTGTGTTTTTCGTTTCGGACGGTACGTCGGCGCTCGACGCCGTTTTGACCGAGGATTGCCGAGTTCTGGAGGGCGACGAGGACGGCATCCATTCCCTTAGCGCCGGTGAATCGTGGAAGCGGCCTGGGCCAGATGGGGCCGGATTCCGGAAGCATTTGTTCCATTTTGCGGAGCGCCGGTGGAAGCAGCTCCATGACGCGGAAGCGTTCCAGGACCCGATAGACGCCGGCGCGTTTCAGGAGCCGAATGGGCGCCACGGAGACCTTGAGGCGGTTGGGATGGGTGACGACGTTGTGGACGAACCAGCGCAGAACGCCGCGATAGGATTCGAAAGCCGGGGGATTCTCGCGGTCGTGTTTTGCGATGCGGTCGCGGGTTTCCTCGATCAGCTCGTGGTAAACGACGCCGGTGGGGCAGGCGCTTTCGCAGCCGCGGCAATTGAGGCAGGAATCGAGGTGTTGGCGGACCTTGCGGGTGGGATCGATCTTTCCGTCGGAGAGTCCGCGCATGAGTTGGATTCGCCCGCGGGGGCCTTCGGCTTCGTGGCCGGTCTGGAGATAGGTGGGACAGGCCGGCAGGCAGAGCCCGCAATTGTTGCACGAAAGGGCGCGGTCGTAGGTGCGCCGGTCGAGCTTCAGCGTGGGCTGGGCGGGCGCGGGCTGGCGATCTTCAATGCTCGGCGCGGGCAGGTTCAGAAGGGGCAATAAAGTATTCATAATCCAGTGGTTGATAATATCGGTCATCAACCTCCTGGAACGAAAGCGTTTCTGATGGCGATGAGCATCGCCTGTTCCGCTCGGTACCGGTCCGATAACAATGCCGAGGGGCGCGGCGATTCACCATTTTTGGATGCGAGCGAGCGGCTCGAGGCGATGGACATCCTCCAAGCGAAGGAAACCGGCGCCGGGCACGAGCGTGTTTGCGGCGGCACAGGCCGCGGCGAGAAGGCAAGACTGGGGTATGTCGCGCCCGGCGGCGAGGCCGCTGGCCAGGCCGGCGGAAAATGCGTCGCCGCTACCGATGGGGCTGATGGCCGGAACCTCCAACGCGGGAATTTTCCAGGATGTCTTTCCGTCCGAGGCGACGGCACCGTTGCGGCCCATGGTGATGATCGCCCATTGAGCGCCGCGGCGAACGAGATCGATCATGGCATGGCGAAGCGAGGCATCATCGTTGATCTGGGTTCCGAACATCGAGGCCAGTTCCGCGCGATTGGGTTTGACGATCAGGGGATGAAACGAAAGGGCGCGGAGGAGCGGCTGGCCGTGGGCGTCGAGTATCACCGGCACGCTGGCTGCCACGGCGGCGCGGCAGCAATCGGCGTAGAAATCATCACCCGCGCCGGGAGCGACCGTGCCGGAAAGAATCACCGACCGGCAATGCGGCAGATGTTTCGTCAGAATCGCCAGGAGTTGGCCTGGAGTCTGCCCCGCGAGCGGGGAGTGCTCCTCGACCAATTCGGTCACAGTTGCGGCTTTGCGATCGACGACCGTGACGCAGGTGCGGGTCGGATGGGGGGACTCGACGCAATCGTGTGCGATGCCGGAGGCAACGAAATCAGCCAGGATAAACCGCCCGGTGTCGCCGCCGAGCGGAACGCAGACCATCGCCGGGTCGCCCAAAGTGTGAAGCACCCGCGCCACGTTGATCGGCTTGCCGGCGGCGGATCGGCGAACTTCCACCGCCCGGTTGACCTCGTCGGGAACGACGTGATCGAAAATCATCGTTTGCTGAACGGTGGGGGTTGTGCCGAGGGAAAGGTGCATGGGGGGAATGATAATGCGGGAAATTCGAAACTCGAAATTCGAAACTCGAATCAAATTCGAAATTCGAATGACCAAACGCAATGCCGTTTCGAATTTTGAATTTTGAATTTGATTCGAGTTTCGGATTTCGGATTTCGAGTTTATCCATTATCCTTTCCCATCATGTCGCTCAACACCGAGCTTTCCAGTCTTTTCCGCACCCTGGCGGCGCTCATGGACATCAAGGGGGAAAGCCCGTTCAAGGCGATCGCGTTCTCGAAGGTTTCGCGCATCCTGAAGGACATGACGCTCGATCTGCGCGAAGCCTGCCGGGATGGAAAGCTCAAGGAATTGGAAGGCATCGGGCCGTCAAGCCAGCGGATTATCGAGCAATACGTCACGACGGGAAAAAGCGAGGATTTCGAGGAGGTTGCGGCGAGCGTGCCGGCGGGGCTGATTCCGATGCTGGACATTCCCAGCCTCGGTCCCAAAACGATCGCGACGTTGTGGAAGCAGCGGAAGATCACGTCGGTGGAAGAGCTGTCGCAGGCGATCGACGCGGGAAAGCTGGACGGCCTGAAGGGAATCGGGGAAAAGAAAATCGAGGCGATCAAGGAGGGAATTGCCCTGCGGGCGCAGGCGTCGCGGCGAGTGGGGATCGTCGAAGCGATGGAAATCGGGCGGGCGATGCTCGACGCGCTGAAGCAATTACCGGGCGTGTCGCAGGCCGAGATTGCGGGAAGTTTGCGGAGACGGCGGGAGACCATCGGGGACATCGATCTGGTTTGCGCGCTCAAGCACCATTCTTTGGGCGAGGCGGTGTCGGCGGCGTTTGTGAAGCTGCCGTTGGTGCAGCGCATCCTGGCTCAGGGGCCAACCAAGGCCAGCATCCTGGCCACGCGGGGATTGCAGGTCGATCTGCGGATCGTGCCGGCGGAGAATTTCGGGGCGGCGCTGCAATATTTCACCGGATCGAAGGAACACAACACCAAGCTGCGGGGACTGGCGCAGCAACGTCAGATGACGCTGAACGAATGGGGGCTGTACAAGGTGCAGGAGTACGACCGGTCGGAGAAGAAGCCGGGCTTCCCGCCAAACGCCAGGCCCGTTGCCGGCAAAACCGAAGAGGAGATTTACAAAGCGATGGGCATGGCCTGCATGGACCCGACGCTGCGCGAAGATCGGGGCGAGATCGAAGCGGCGCTGGCGGGCAAGTTGCCGAAGATCGTGCAACTTGCGGACATCCGCGGCGACCTGCATTCACACACAACCGCATCCGACGGTCAGGGGACGATCGAGCAGATGGCGGAGGCGGCGCTGGCGCGCGGATATGAATTCATGGCGATCACCGATCATTCCAAGACGCAGGTGATCGCCAACGGGCTTTCGGCGGATCGGCTGATGAAGCATGCGGCGGAAATCCGGCGGGTGTCGGATCGGATGAAGGGGATCGTGCTGCTGGCGGGATGCGAGGTGGACATTCTGGCGGATGGGCGGCTGGATTTTGAGGACGCGGTGCTGGCGGAACTGGATTTCGTCGTGGCCAGTCCGCACGTGGCGCTGAAGCAGGAGACCGAAAAGGCGACGGAGCGGATTCTGCGCGCGATCGAGAACCGCTACGTCAACGTGATCGGGCATCCGACGGGCCGGTTGATCTTCGACCGGGAGGGACTGCCGCTCAATTTCCCCCGGATATTCAAGGCTGCGGCCGAGACGGGGACGGCGCTGGAGATCAACGCGGCGTTCCCGCGGCTGGACCTGAACGACGCCAACGCCCACGGCGCCCTCGCCGCGGGGGTGAAGCTGGCGATCGACACCGACGCACATTCGGTCGATCAATTGGATCAGATGCAATTCGGGATTTTCGTGGCCCAGCGCGCCTGGGCGACGGCCGGGGACGTGATCAATTGCCTGAAGGCGGCGAAGTTGAAGGAATTCGTCGGCCGCAAGCGGGGATAAAAAAGAAAACGGACCGAAGGGGAGCCACCGCCCTCGGTCCGCATCAAGGTCCCGATTTGTTGATTAAAAGATAACGCGCCGTTGCGACGCGTCAATATGCTGCGCGGAGAATTGGGCGTGGCCATAGATTTTTGCAAGCTCAGAAGAACCCCCACCCCAACCCTCCCCCTGAGTACAGGGGGAGGGGGAAATGGTGGGGTTCCACAAAAAATTATGGCCGCACCCGGAGAATTTGGCGAGCGGAGAATTTCGCCCGGCGGGTGGGAGTCCTAAGTTTCAACAATCGCCGGCCGGAGGACGACGCAGCGCAGCGCAGCCAGGGCATCGACGAGTTCCTGATATTGCCGGGCGCCGTGATAAAGGCCGATGATCGCCCCACCGCTTCCGGCGAATTTGGCGCTGGCGCCGACGCCCCGGGCGGCTTCGACCATGCGCAAATTCGCCGGAGCGATGGGCATGATGGTTCGGCGAAGATCGAAATTGGCGTCCATGATCTGGTGCAGTTGGTCCCAATCGCCCGCCATGAGGGCATCGCGGCCGCGATCGGTCAGGTCGCGGAATTTCTGCATCGCCTCCATGACGGTCTTGTCGCCGCTGTCAACCAGGGAGCGCAGATGGCGATGGGGAATGTCGCTGCTTTCGGCGCAGTTGGGATCGTAGGCGAGATAGAGCGGCGGGAGCCTGGACGGGTGAAGCTCCTGGTAATCACCGTAGCCGCGCGATTCCACGAGTTTTCGGTCGAGATCCATGTAGACGATCCCCTCGTAGGTCTGGACGACGCGGTCCTGCATTCCCGCGGCGATGCCGAGTTCCTCGCGTTCGACGCTCAACGTGAGGGTCGGGAGCAAGTGCTTGGGGATTTCCACGTCGTAGAATCTCATGAGGGTCCGCAAGGTGGCGACGACGATGGCGCTGCTTCCGGAGAGGCCGACAAGGCGGGGAATGTCGGTGTCGAACTGGACGGTGAAATTGCGATTGTGGAGTTCGCGGTTGTTCTGGCGGCAATAGTCGTGGAATCGTTTGACGGTGGCCTTGATCAGGCGCATGCCGCCGTAATACCCATGCAGGCGGACGTCGCCGAGGAAGGCATCGACGGTCTCGAACTTGGTGAGATCGCCGCTGTCCGGGACGATTTCAAAATGCGGACTTTCCCAGAGGCGTACGGTGGCCTTGAAATTGCGGATGACGAAGGAGAGGGTTTTTCCGAAATACCCATCGGAGGGGTTTCCGACCATTCCGGCGCGGGCGAAGGCGTTGGCGGTGTAAATCATGACGGTTCCTGACAGAGGAGGCGCGGGTCAAGGACTTCGCGCCGAGGGACGCCGGTGCGCGCGTCGCCGCCGATGACGGCAAGCGGCCGATCCGAATCCGCCGCCCTGCGCAGGAGATATTTGCACATCTCCGGCTCGATACGAAGACGCAAGCGGTCGCGGACGAGCAGGCGCAATTCGGAATCCTGCAAAATAAAATGATCGATCCTTCGGCGGAATTTTCGCGCCGCCCCTAATATACCAGAGGGAACGGCTACAACGAATACCGCGCCCACGGCCAATTCGCGATTGGAAGGGAAGCAGAGGCTGCGTGGAAGTTTCGGTTGTGCAAAGGCGTGAATTGCACTACAATTAAAATACGAAAGCGGCCCTGACATCGCGGGCGTAGCTCAGTTGGTAGAGCGTCAGCTTCCCAAGCTGAATGTCGGGAGTTCGAACCTCCTCGCCCGCTTTGGATTTAACTTACGCCGAACGCTGGAAATAGCGTACCCGTCCTATGTCGGATGGCGCGGCTCGAAGACGCTCGCAAAACAAGTCTACTGTTTTGCGCTTCGGAGCGACGCCATGCCAAAACTCATCCGACGCCTCCCGAGCTACTGCCATCACAAAGTTTCGCGTCAGGCTTATGTAACTCTCGACCAGCAGACCATCTACCCGGGGACATTTGGGAGCAAGGAGTCCAAGAGAGAATACGACCAAACCATCACCGAATGGCTGGCAGCCGGCAGAAGAGTGCCGGTCGATGCAAACGCCATCACCGTCGCCGAAGTGGTTGCCGCCTTCCGGCGTCATGCTCTTTCGTATTATCGAGACGCTGACGGGCATGTGGCCAAGCACGTAGCCAACATCGACGAGGCGGTCCGCCCGCTGCTGGCGTTGTACTCCAAAACAGCCGCCGTGGAGTTCGGTCCCCTGCGCCTCAGGGCGGTCCGGCAAAATTTCATCGACGCCGGCCGGGTGCGATCGAATATCAACCGGCTGGCCGGTCGAATCCGTCACGTCTTCAAGTGGGCCTCTGAAAACGAGCTGATTGCCCCGGCTGTCCATCATGGCCGTACGGCGGTAGGCGGTTTACAGCCTGGACGAAGCAGTGCCGCCGAAAGCGATCCGGTGAGGCCGGTGTCGGTTGAACTCGTCGAAGCCGTTTTTCCGCATGTTTCTCCCCAAGTTGTGGCGATGATCCGTCTGCAATTGCTAACCGGCATGAGACCTGACGAAGTGACCATCATGCGGGACATGGACATCGACACGAGTACCAAACCCTGGGCTTACCGCCCCGCCGGCACAAGAATCGCCACCGTGGGCACGAGCGAGTTATCTATCTGGGACCCAGGGCTCAGGAGGTCATTCGTCCGTTCCTCAAAGCCGATGTAACCGCGTATCTGTTTTCACCGGCCGAGGCGGAAACCTGGCGCCGCGCCGAGTGCAAACACGCCACCCATGGCGCCAACTAAATCGGCTGCCACACGCTCCGTAGCGCGGAAAACTGTCCGGGGCTGAACGGCGAAAGCTCGCGCGACAAATTGCTGCGGCATGCAACGGGATGTCCGAAAAGAACGCGACGCGGCACATCCGCGCCGCAAATACACCGCAGAAAATGCAGGATGCCTTCCGTCGCGGTCTCGTGAGGCTGGAGGAGACCGCGCGGATCGGCGATCTGGAGCCAGACAAGCAACTCGAATTCGCAGAGCAGATCACCTCAGCCAAGGACCGCGCCGAAATCTCCCGGACCGTTCGAAGCCATTTCGTTCGCGGCATGCACCGTCCATCGAAGCGTGCCACGGACATCGCGATCGACCTCGCAAAGACGTTGGCAAGCACGCTGAACGATACGGCATGATGGCGCAGATGGCGGAATTGAGGCGATCGACCATCGGGCAACAGTTCGAATCCTGACGAGCGTCGGCCAGACGTCTAACCCTGTTCTCCTTGGGCTCCTAACACCTTCTTCAGGGCATACCGTTGCCTCCATAGTCGGCTGCGCCGTCTCAATCAAAGAGGAAGATTGCAATGCAACCAAGAGCCGGGATGCACCGCGGCTTCGGAATAGATTGCCTATTTTTTGAAAAAACCGGCCGGGCGGCGCATCTTAATGATTAAAGGAAACATTGCGGGACGCAATTTGTGCTCGAAAAACCGGGAAAAGAGGCAACTTGGGCGTCCCTGCTGGCTGAGCAGATCAGACAGAACGGACGGCTATTTTTTCGGCTCGCGTTCGGCATTCTGCGAAATACCGCCAGCGCCGAGGACGTTTGCCAACAGGCGTTTTCCAGGGCCTGGGAACGTCGCGGCAAAATTGAGGATTCAGAGTCGCTGTGTGGATGGTTGGCCAAAGTCGTGATTAACGAAAGCTTGGCAATCGCGCGACGCCGGAAGGCCGAGCAACGAGCGTTGTCCACGCGAGCGGAGCTTGATCGGGCGCTATCCAACGTGCAGCAAGACGAAACAGAGTTGCGAGAGTCCGTGCTGGCTGCCCTGGATCGCCTGCCGGAAACTCCGCGGCTTGTAATCGCTCTCCGGCTGATGCGGGGAATGAGCGGCAATGAGGTCAAAGTAATCCTTGGTTGCAGCGCCTCGGAAGTCTCCCGACAGCTTTACCTGGGAATGGAGATGCTTCGAGAACTGCTTGCAGAATGGGAGGCAGCTCCAAAGTGAATCGCATGAACTGTGAAACAACACGACAAATTCTGCTTGAGCTTGGAATCGACAAGCCGCGGCGTCAAGACGCTTATCTTGCGCTTCAGCATCTCGAACGCTGCCAGACCTGCCAAGCCGGGATGGGGGAATATGACGGAATTTCAGCGGCGATTGATTCATCGGCTGACGTTGCGGCTCCGAACGGCGGCTGGGCGCGGTTCGAGCGCGATCTCGGCGCAAACGTCTTGTCGCCCAATCGTCGTTGGAGTCTTTCGCCGACACTGGCGATCGCGGCGTCGCTGTTGCTTGCAATTGCGGCATTCGATATCGGCCTGCACGTTGCGGCGCCGCGCGCTCAAGTGAACGTGGCGCGATCGCCGGATGCCGGCTCCACCGAATCCACCGATTTCGCCCCCCGTGATCTGCCGACGGATATCAGCGCGTTCGAGCAGGTTTCGAGAGTTTTTGACGGCCGCGCAAGTTGGGTTTTGGTGTCGAGGGATGCTTCGGATGTCGGGCTTTGTTCCGGACCCATCCCGCCCGCGCGACGGGTGCTGCTTGTGCGTCTAACGACGTCGCTCGGGGCGAAGACGATTTCCGACGCCGATTTGATGATTATTCCCGGTCAGACGGCCAACCTGAAGGTGCCCTTCGGCACGGGACAGTTGCTCCATTACCGGATCGGCGCCTCTGAACGAGAGCCGACGCGTCTTTCCATCTGGCTGGAAGTCATCAGCTTGAATGGCGGCCAGGCGCTGGGCGCGCTGTCCACTACGCTGGATGCCCAGGCGGGACAGAAATTCACTGCCGGGCAGCTTGTTACGTCGGCCGGCGCGTATCAACTGAAAATCGGCTTTGCGCAAAGTGATCTCAGGACGGCCAACCCATGATCGTCGCGGCACTGCTCATTATTCTGTTGCCCCAACAGGGATATTGGTTCGGCGGCGAACCGCAGGAGATTGCGGTCCGCTGGTCAACGCAGTCGAAGATGGCGGTGGACCTCTCGTGGAATCTGATGATGGGAAATATTCGTCTGGCCGGCGACACGCTTCCCATCAAATCCGACCAAGACACAACCACTTTCAAGATCACGCCGCCGGAGGTTCGCATCCGCACAATTGCGTCGTTTGTCTATCGCATCCGGCAACACGAAGGCGGCACGGACCTGGGCGGCGGCGACTTGCTGCTGCAACTGTTCCCTCGGAATACGCTGAGCGCATTGGCGCATCGTCTCAAAGGAAAAAATCTTGCCGTGTGGGATTCATACGGCCGTCTGAGCGATTTGTTGCACGGCGCCAAAGTCGAATTCACCAGAACAAGCGATGGCACGGGCCTGGTTGCGACTCGATATGACGTCATTCTCGTCGGCGGCGACGTGCTTGGGCCATCGCCTTTCGCTCAGCAGCCCCTTTTGGATCAGGCCCGCGCCGGCGCAAGCGTTATGGTCTTCGGGCAGCGGGAAATCGGCGTGGATTTATTCGGATACGCCCGGATTGATCGCAAGATGCCGCCGCGTCTGAATTGGCGGTTGGATCATCCTCTCTTCGCAGGATTCGAGCGAGCTGACTTGGAGAGCTGGCTAAAGGATTCGCCCGATGCGTTGGCCGTGCATCTGCCGGCCGATGAACCGGCGCTGGAAATAGCCTGGTGGCCTCGCGAAGTTCCGGGGACGCAGCCGGTGGCGTTGGATGCGCTGGTGATTTCGAAGAGTGTCGGCGCCGGCCGGATCGTCCTCTGCCAATTGCCGCTGGGCGATTGGCGCACCGATCCGCGCAGTCAACTCTTGCTCTCCAACGCGCTCGACTATCTGCTGACCCGGCCCGAACCGACGCTCCGCCCCAGCGAGCGCCCATCGACCCAGGCCGCCGTGATGCGCGACCCCAATCGGATCGCTCTGCCCGGAGAATGAACATGATAAACCGTATATATTTGCTGGTAGTCCTGGCGACGTGCGTTGTGGCAACTTCGGATGCCACGGCGACGGCTGACGAGCCGCAAACGAAGCCGGCGGCGGCAAATCCTCCGGGACTCACCGTCGCGATCCTCGATTTTGAAACCGACACTCCCGGAGCGCCGGACCTGGGCGGCGAAATCAGCGAGACGCTTTCCGCCACGCTTAGCGGCGAGCCTGGCTTTACGCTCGTGGACCGCGCGTCGATTACCAAGGTTCTCTCGGAACACTCAATGAATTTGAGCGGCCTGATGAACCCGGATGATGCGATCAAGATCGGCAAGCTCGTCGGCGCCAAGATTCTCGTCACAGGCAAGGCATTCGCGCTCGACAAGGAGATTTTTATTACCGCAAAACTGATCGGCGCCGAAACCAGCCTCGTTCAGGGCGTGCTCGTTCGCGGCGACAAGGATGCGGACTTGGCGCCATTGGTGCTAAGCCTCTCGGATAAAGTGGCCGCCAAGCTTCGTGAAACCGGGCCGCAGCTTGTGGCCGCCGAGGACGCGGTGAACGATCCGCTGCCCGCGCTGAAGGATCGCCTGTCAAAACTGAAGTTGCCGAAAGTGACCGTGCAGGTGTCGGAACGGCACGTCGCCGCCGTGCTGGCCGCGCGAATCGATCCCGCCGTTGACACGGAACTGGAGCAGATGCTGACACAATGCGGATTCACCGTCATTGACGGGGATGAAATTCAGCAGGCGGAGGCGGGAGTGACGGTCATAATCGGCGGCGAGGCCTTTAGCGAATATGCCGCCCGAATCGGAAACCTCGTCAGTTGCGTCGGCCGCCTTGAGATCAAGGTCACTGACCGCAAGACCGGCGAAGCGTTATTCTCCGACCGGCAGACGGCGCGCGCCGTGGACCTGGCCGAAAACACGGCCGGAAAGACGGCCCTTCAGAAGGCCGCACGTGCGTTGGGAATTCGCATCCTGACCCATTTCGCTGATACGCTTCCTCCGAAGGAGCAGGCGAACGAACGAAAAAAATGATCGTGATCGAATGAAGATGACCATGAAATTGGCATTATGCCACTTATTGTTCCTGTTCAGCGCCTCCTCGGCGCTGGCGGCGGTTCGCGTTGCCCTGGTCGCAAACGGAGGAGGCGAAGCGGCAAATCAAACGATCGCCTTGGCCACGGCCGCGCTGAGCGGAAGTGAAGGGCTGGAGTTGCTGGATCGTCAAACAATCGACACGGTTCTTCAGGAGCAGAAGCTGAACCTGAGCGGCCTGGTTGATGACGACCAGAAGATCCAGGTCGGGAAGATGCTGAAGGCCGATCTGTTCGCGATCGTAGAGACGGATGCAAGCGGCGGCCAGGCATTGGGGCTGGTGATATTTGACACGGTCACGGGGCTGCGGCTCTCGGATTCGGCCGTCGGCGGCAAGCCGGAACAGGCGGCCAACGCCATTGCCGCCGCCGTGCGCGCCGCAGTTGATAAAGATCGATCGTTGAACAACGGCGTGCGATTGATCGGATTTCTTCCCGTCAGAAACGCCGATTTGCCGCGCGATCGCGACATTTTCTGCGATACGGTGCGGCTGTTGCTCGAGCGCCAACTCACGGCGTCGCCGGGGATCGCCGTATTGGAACGCGCCCGCCTCGAGCAGGTTAACAAAGAGCGGCAACTTCGCACCGCGCAGGGCGGAGGCGATCTTTGGTCGTCAGTCATCATCGTGCAGTTGGAAATCAGCGCCCGACCGAAGGGACAGGGCTTGAGCGCGTCAGCGGTATTGATGGGCAGTTCCGGCCAAAGGCTCGACAAACTGGATGCGAGCATCGGCGGGGATTCGGCCGCGGATCTTGCGGACCAATTGCGGGACCGCCTGATTCAATCGCTGAAGGCGCAAGCGATCGATCATCCGTTCGATCGCGTCGAAGAGGCCCGGCGATTCGCCAGAGATTCGGAAGTTCTCGTCTTCAACTCCCGTTTTGCGCCCGGCGCCGCGGCCGGCGAGGCGGCATACGCATTGGACCAGGGGGACCGGAACCGGCTGACTCTCTCCACCGCACTCTGGGCGCGCGCCTGGGAATGCCTGACGCCGGATAAAGTGAATCTCGTCGAATTACAGGCGGAAGTATCCGATCCGCTCAATCCATCCTCCGACGATTTGGACCAAGCCCTGGGATTGGCGTCGCGCGCGCTTACCTTGCAGCAGGAATCACTCAAGGCCGAGCTTGCCTCTTCGCACGATGGTCAGTTTTTTATGGATTATTCGGGCGGCGAAGAGCGAATCACCTTCCTTGAGGGATGCTGTTCACGATTGAATGCGGTTGCCAACGTGCCGCCGGAGTTGCAAATCCGCGTCAAGGAATTTCGTTCCCCGGCCATGGCATACGTCCTCGATTATTATGATGGATGGGGAAAGACGATTGAATACCATCCGGCGGACCTGAAGAACTACAACGCCGAAATGTTGTATGCGATGAATGTTGATGCCAGCATCGCGACCAGCTTTGCCGAGTTCACTGCCGTTCGGGATCACCTGATTCATCAATGGATGCAGGCCTTCGACAAACACTGGCTGCCTCCGAAGGACCTGTGGATGCAAGGCGGCGAGCGGCAGAGTGAATTGATGACCGAGTTGTTCGAGATGGGTTGGGTCCGCACCGACCGGTGGAAGGATTTTAGCCTCGACACGTGTCACAAAAGCCTCGGTCCGATCGCCGACGATCTGAATCACAGTACCTATCCGGTGATGAGATTGTACGGCGCCGTCGCCACGGTGCTTGCCGATCCCGAATTCGCCGCGACGACCGCCGAGGCGAAAACCCGGATGCTGCGGGATTTCATGCGGCAATTCGAAGAGACGTTGGACAAGCCGGGGCCCACCCCGAAACGTGTGCGCCAGTACGCCTATATCGCGGCCGTGGATGCCATTCACCTCTTGACGGAAGGGACCGAATCCAACCCCGGAGCGATGATCGACCTGCTTAATCTCGCCGCGCGACACAAACAGCTAATTCCGGATACCGCGTTGTATATGATTTTGAAGGGACGAAGAGACGAGGGCATTGATTTCCGGTCTTCCGGCGGCCCGCTGCGTCCGTGGCTGACCGCGCTGAAGGAGACGCTGGAATTGAGCCGGTCACCCGATTGCCATGTCCTGGATGGAAATGCCGACGGTGTTCGCCAGAAACTGACCGCGGAGATACATACCCTTCACGAGAGACTTCCCGAACTCGGTCCGGAGGAGGCTGCCCGGCCCTGGGATTCGGCGAAACTCCTTGTCGACCTTGGCTCCTTGCCGGGAATCTCGCAATTGGAATCCGCTTTCGTATCCGCGGACCGAGTCTTTGTGCTGGGAACAGGAACGGAAGAAACCGGCGGTGCATTCATCCAGGCATTCGAGCTTACTCTCGGGGGAGGTTCACCCAAGCCGCTGGCCAGGATGCCCGTCACCCCGCTGAGCAATCCCTACGTGGACGATCATCCGGATGGATTTGTCTTCCGGCTGGTCCAAGGCGCAGCCGCGGACGATCTCAATTTTTACGCCAGCGTCCGTCATCAGGGCGTCATCGCCTTTGCATTGGGCGGCGGAGCTGCCACCCGAATTGACAGCACACACGGGCTTCCCACCAATTTTGCCCAATCATTGGTCTCAGAGCGCGGCAGTTTATACATTGCCAGTTCCGCAGAGGATGGCGCCTATCTCACAAAATGGAACCCCAAAAACAGATCCGCGAAGGTCCTCATCTCCAGTCTCCGCAGGAATAAGAAATCGCCGTTGGACGACACTCCGAGTCTTTGCATTGAGATGATGGCTGACGATAGACCGCGCCATCGCTTGCTGCTGGGCGTAGCGGAGCTGGGCCCGGATTCCAATGAACGGTGGGATAGTGGTCTGTATCAACTCGATGCGGCGACCGGGAAGATCGAACATCTGCTGAATCAGTCGACGCTCAATTTCGGACAGTACATCGGCATCGACCATGATTCTCTCTTCGCAGCCAACACCATCTGGGTCGTTCAATTCGACCTGGATAAAAACAAAGGGAGATATTTCAGCTTCAAGCCAGGAACAATCGACCCGGTTTACATTCAAGGGATGGATTTGGACCCCGACACGGTGAAAGGCAGCGGCTGGTCCGAGCCTGACAATGCCCGTGAAGGCGACCGGAAGGTGATCGACGGATGGCTCTGGATTGGCCAGCCGTTCAGCCGCGTGTCCGCGGACGCGAAATCGATCGAAATGCTCAGCCCCAAAGTCGATCCGAACAATCCCCCGCTCGGGTCGATCTGGATCATCGAACCGGCCGGCAAGAACCAGGTCGTCCTTGGCGATTCCAATCAACTTTATCTGCTGAGCCTCCATCAACAGTAACCGATGAACAGCACCAGCCGGCTTGAGTGAGATAAACCATGAATAGGATAATCGCCTGTGTTCTATTCATCCTGATTGGTTCCGAAAACGTCGCCGGCGTAACACGCGTGGCGCCGTTGGTCGATCCGTTCAATTTGCCGTGTGCGCGATGCCGCTTACCATGAGCCGCCGGGCGGTGCTGGCGGCGGCAACGGCAGAGGGGCCGAGGGCGCGGTCGTCGAACCTCGCGACATGCCGCGCAGCTGGTCTTGCATCGTGCCCGGCTCGACCGCACCGGGTGTCAGCCTCAAACCACCCACCTCGTCTTTCGATTGCTTCAGCAGGCCTCCGGGCTCCATCACGGCGTGAGGGGTTAGGAAGATCAACAACTCTGTTTTGGTCTTGCTCTTGGTCCTGTAGCTGAAGAGCGCGCCCAGAAGTGGGATATCGCCGAGCAGTGGGATCTTGTTGATGTTCTCGGTCTTCTGGTCCTGCATCAGGCCACCAATCACGATGGTTTGTCCATCGTCGATTGCGACACGGCTCTGCGCCGAGCGCAGCTCGTAAACCGGCACGCTTACGCCCGCCTGAATCGTCACCGTCTGCCCGGTAAGGGATGAAATCTGCGGATCAACGTCCATAATGACCAGTCCATCGGGATTGATGTGTGGCGTCACATCCAGAATGACCCCCAGGTCCTGATATTGAACCGTATTGTGCACGCCGCCATTAACATCGGTAAAACTGTCGGTGACGAATGGAACCTCATCGCCGACAGTGATGGCCGCTTCCTGGTTGTCGCTGGTGAGGATGTAAGGACGGGAAAGCACGTCAAGCTTGTTCTCTTGAGCCAGAGCCTGCAAGATCGCCGTGACATTGCTTTCCAGCACCTTGACGACGAGTCCGCCCGGGTTGACCGTGGAGGCCGCGGCCGCGGCGGCGCCCAGCGTGCTTTGCAACGCCTGACCATTGCCGCTGGGTCTCAAATTCAGGACGGAAAAATCGACGCCGAAGTCCTGGGAATTGTCGTGAGTGACTTCCGCGACGAGACACTTGATCAGCACCTGCGGCACTGGACGATCCAGCTCGGTGATGATCGACCGCACCTGCGCCTCATATTTTCGGGAAGTGGTCACCAGAAGGGAATTGGTGTCGGGCTCGGCGACAACGAGCACGTTGCCGGTCAGTTCGCTGGTGGCGCGGGCGACGCCGGGAGGGAGCGTGGCCGATTGCGGTTGATTTCGGTTGTTCCGGTTGCTGGGGTTATTGGGGCTGGCCTGGTTTCCAACGGAGCTTGAATTGCCGCGATTTCCCATCTGGTTTTGCTGCATCAGCGCATTTTGCTGTTGGTTCTGGCTATTTTGCTGATTGTTCTGGGGCGGCGGCGCATTGTTCCCGAACAAGACGTTCAACGTGTATTCCAGGTGCTGGGCCTGCGCGTTACGCAAGCGGTAGATGAACAAAACATCCTCGGTGGTATTCTCGGCGTCGACCTCGTGAGCGACTTTCTCGATCATATCGAGCCATTCCCTGGGAGCGCTGATGAACAGGATATTGGTTCGCTCGTCGGCGTTGATGCTGATCTTGATGCCGCGTTCTTTCTGCTGAGTCGGCGGCTGGAACGAGAAAAAGTCCGACAACTGTGGAGCGTTCTGCTCTTCCTTTTTAGGCATGAACATGTCCTGCAGCAATTTGGCCGTGATTTCGGCGTCGGCATTACGCAGATGGATGCTGCGCACTTCAACGCCGGCCATCGGGCTGGTGTCGAGCCGCTGAACCAACTCATCCACGTCCTTGAGCCGTTCCAGAGGCGCGGTAACGATCACGGAATTGGTTCGATCATCAGCAACGGCGTTGGTTGGCACTTCCTTTTTGGATTCCGGTCCCGGACCAATGTCGATAAAGAGAAACGGAAGCTCCGAACCAGGCTTTGGCGGCGTGAAAACGGTGTTGATGACCTTGGCGGTGGCTTCGGCGTCGGCGAATTTCAGGGTGTACACGCGCATCTGGGGCGTCGAGGCTGGATTGGGCGATTCGGCGTCGAGCCGGCTGACAATGCCGTCGATCATCGTCAACGTTTCGGATGAGGCCACGACCAGCAGCGTATTCGTGCGATCGTCGGCGGCGGTGATCACGGTCTGGCCATGACGCTCGGAGGCCGCGGCCTCCGGCTGCGGCGGTTGCTGCTGCGGACCGAAACGCTGGTTTTGCTGCTGCGGCTGAGCCGACGGCGATTTGAACAAGGTGTCGAGTAACTTCGAAATGGCCGAGGCGCTGGCATGCTTGAGCTGAATGATCCGGATTTCAGAGGTTTGTGCTTCATGAAGGTCGATCTGCGAGATCATCTGCACGAGCCGCCGGATGCGCGAGGAAACATCGGTGATGATGATCGTATTGCTGCCCTCGTTGGCGGTGATGTCGGCGTCAGACCCGAGCAGCGGCTTGAGATCGTCCCGCAGCTTCGTCGCACTGATGTTTGCCAGGGGAATGACCTGCATGATCAGTTCCTCGGTGTCCGCCACGTCGGCGGGTTTAGCTCCAAAATGCACCGGCACGCCTCCCCTTTTCGCTTTGTCCAGGGAACTGACGCGGAGCATGTGGTTTTCTCTAATCACCGTGAAGCCATTGACCTTCAGCGCGGCGCTGAGCATCGTGACGGCCTCTTCGGCCGAGACGGGCTGTTTGCTCATCATCGTTACTCGCGCGTCGATTGGGCCGTCTCTTAGAATCTCAAAGCCGATGGTCTGCGAAAAGTAATTGAGAACCGCATCGAGCGGCGCGTCTTTGAAGTTGAGGCTGAACGTGACCGGCCCCGTGGTGGGGCGTGTTTCGGCCGGGCGCGATGTGGCGGCATTGACAGGGGTCACCGTTGCTCCTCGCGCCGCGCCGCCTGCCAACAGTGCACTCAGGATCGCCAATAGAAAATTGAATCGTATCCCTCGCAACATAGCGCCCATTTCCTTCCGGCCAATCTCTCGGCAACAATTACCCGTGGCTACGGGGTCCCGGCTGCGCTTGCGGATTCGGCGGCGCATTGCCGTCTTGCCCTGGCGACGGCGAAGTCGCCGTGTTGGCAGCCGGCGGATTGGACGGTTGTGTCGCCGGGGCCGGTTGCACAGCCTCGCCATTGAGATTCTGCCCGACTTCGATTCGCCGTGAGTCTCCGGCCAGTTCATACTCGATTGCGTCCAGATCAATCGATTTGATTGTCCCCCGTGCCACCTGATCTCCAACCGCTGCCTGCACGACGTTTTTGGCGCTCAGGTCCTCGATGAAAGCTGTAAAACCTGTTCCCGCTTGGACGACCCCCTTAAAAACGAACGAAGCCTCGGGTCCGCCAAGCCCCTTGCCGCCCCGGCCTCGTGCGTGTCCGAATGGAGTTCGCGTTTGAAGGAAGGCGTATTCCCTGGGAAGCAAAGAATTGCTCGGTCCCGTCGCCGGCGATTGATCGCCGGGCGCTGGCGAGGCGGCGGCGTTCCCGGCGTTTCCGGCAGGGGCGAGCCATCCGCGGTTGGCCTGCACGATGAGCAGCGCCATCGCCGCCAGCACGGCCATTCCCGCCAGATAGGCAACGCGACGATTCATCCGGATCCCCTGGCCAATTGAGCGGCGCTAGCCGCGCTTGGCGTTGAAAACCGCTGCGCGTTGCCGCGGCAGAGCGTAGATATTTCCAGATGAATCTGCACTTGGTCGTCCGCGTCGTTCTTCGGATGGGCTTGCACGCTTTCGATTCGCAGCGGAATTGCCGCCGTCTCGATCTGATATAGGAAGGCCGCGATTGCCGACATATTGCCCGCCGCCGAAACCTGGAATGTGAGCAGAATAAAACCGTGTTCCTCACCCATTCCGACGCGTTGGAACGACGCGTTCTTCGCCCCGGCTCGCTGTTCCCAGTCGTGAACGAGGTGCAGAAGCTGTCCTTCGGCAGCGGAAGAGTCGGAGGTAACGGACGTTCCCATCCGCGCCGTCAACTGCCGCAGTGAGTTCTCTCGCTGGAGGAGGGAAGTGGCCTCCTCCAGGGCGCTGAATTTGGCCTGGCGCTGCTCGATGAGGGAATTGCGCTGGTCGAGGTAAAAGATGAGCAAGAGCACGGCAAACGCCAATCCCGCCGTCCCGAACAGCAAAGCTCGCCTTTTCACGCGGTGTTCATTCCAAAGCGTCATCCAAGCACCCGCCCGGTTTTCCCATTACTTTTGGGGCAAATAGACGAAAGTTATTGAGAACGCGGCGTCATTCCCGCTGCCGCGCGTTTCCATCGCGTCCAGTTTGCACGTCAATTCCGCAAACCGGCCGCTGGAGTTCAGTTTATCTCTAAGAGTAAGCACGTTTTGCTCATTGGCGGCGTTTCCAGCAACGACGCCCTTCATGTCCGTCCGTAGATCAAAGCTGGTCAGGTAAGTCTGTCCGTCCGGCGGTAACGCCTGGGTCAGATCACCGATGCACGCCAGATATCGCGGTCGTGTTGTCCGGAACGATTCGATAAACTGCATGCTGGCCACGTATGGTCGGGCAACCTCCAGCGCCGGCTGCATCGCTTGAATTTGATTGTCCATGCCGGAAATCTGCCTTCGGATGCCGGACATTTTCGCAAACGCCGCGAGGACAACCAGAACAACTGCGGCCACCACCCACGGCAACCAGGTGGCGGCGTGCCGCCAGCGCTCGCGCCTGGGAGGCGCAAGCCGAGGATTTAGAAAATCAATGCTAGGGCGCGGTCCGGTGCGCTGGCTTAGAGCCAGAGCGATTGCCGACAGTCCCCTTGCGCCGTCCGATGCGCCTGATTCTGAAACATCGACCCATTGGCATCGGGCTTCCGTGATGGGAAGGCTTGCCGCCTGGCGCAAGGCATCCAGAAACTCCGGTTCCAGGCCGATGTCATCCCACAGCACCAAGGTTCGCTGTGAATGGGCCTGCGAGTCGGCATCCGGCGATAATGCGGCCACCGCCCTTCGCAGTTCGGCGATCACCGGTTGAACCGAGCCGTTTGACCGGATAAAGCGCATGGATCGCGTGAACGGGCCTTCCTGCTCAATCAGTTCAACGCCTCCGAGCCCAAATAAAGCGATGAGCGACGTCCGCACGTGCCGCGATGTCGTGGCGCCCACTGCGGCGCCGAGGGGAGTGATGCCAACGACCTTGAGCTTAGCGCCCGCAGCCAGGGCCAGGAGCCGCTCCAGCCATTGCCGTTGCAATCCTACCAGAAGCAACGTCCTGGATTCGGTTGGACAGCTCTCGCCCATGAAATCAAAAACCATCGCCCCCAGCGCGGGTATGATCTGCTCCGTGGCATGCAGCCACAGTATGTTCGCCGCCGTCTCGGCATCGGTTGGCGGCATGTCGCATGACCTGACGATCAGCCACTTGGCCGGAACACCAAAAATCACCCGGCGGGCTGAACAATTCTGCGCTGTCAGGAATTTCGCCAGCTCGCGGCCCAATTCTTCGGCTTCTTCCAATGTGCTGCTTGGAGGGTAAATAAACTCCACGACGCGGGCGCTTGGCGCTGACTCAGTGCCCCCAACCACTTCAGCCAGCCACAACGCACGCTCCCCAATCGAGATCGCCAAAGATCTCTTGCCGCGATTGAACGAAACGATCGGCGTCATCGAGTTCGGCTTTCCGAGTATTTCACTCAAAAAACGGCCGACACCCACAATCAGCGGTCATCCTGCCTAACCCCATCAACCGCCCTCTATGAAAAAGTTGCATCTCCAAGATCAAGCCAAGCACTTTGGCTTCGCTCCCGCCCTTCGACCTGGCGATGGCATCTATCATTTAGACGCAAGCGAGCCCCATTCCTTGCAACGATGCTCGGGCTAAAGGCTGTTGCGACCATCCCCGCGGTCTCACGGCCCAAAATATGCCGGATCCGCTGATAACCGCCCATATTGTAACGTTTGGCCCAAAGATCACCTTCAACTGTCCCTCTTGCAACAGGGTTCGCGACAAATCCCAACGCACAGTCCGGCAATTGTTAGGTAGAAACGTCGTAATTCTTCACGGCGTCGCTGCGTGAACAGCGCGCTCGTCGCACCACGTCTTCCACGTCTGCCGATAAGCGGCTTCGATATTGCGGGCGAAACGCGGAGCGTCCATCAGCGGTGACGCCTGTAGACGCATGGCGTCAGATCATTGACCACCCGCAGACCGGTGGGATGACCGTGGCTGCCTCCTTGGTATGGTTTCGTAAACGCCGCTTTCGAACTGCAGCGCGTCCCCTCTCATCGCAACATAAAATACCAGCATATCAGGGGCGCGTTGTTGGTTGCGAATCGAGGAACTTGGGGAGTTGATGCATTGTGTCCATAGGATCGTTGAAGTTGCCTTTGTCGTCGCAGTTGTCGGCCAGGACGGTGCCGAAGCGATCGACGATGACTAACTGGGGGATACTCCCGCTTTCATAAATAGTGATCGGGACGCGTTCGGGCAAGGCGTCGGGGGGAACTGCGGGCCAGGGCATGTTTTCCTGGGTCATGTCTTTTAGCATGTCGGCGACCTGCTTGTCTTCGTTGAGCATGATGACTTGCAGTTCGGGGTGTTTGGGCTGCAGGTCTTTCATGAAATTGACGAATTGGGGGGCGAATTTTCCGCAGGGAGGGCACCAACTGGCGCCGAAATAAAGGACGAAAAATTGCTTGTCGGCGAGGTGTTCATCGGCGTAGGGTTGGCCGGCGGCGCTGAGCAGATGTGCCCGCAGCGCATCGGCGACGCGCGGGGGGCGCTGGCCGCGGTCGAGCGAGGCTATCTGGCGGGCGCGCTCGAAAACGTCGGTGCCAGCAATGTCGGTCTGATAGTGTTTGGTGCTGTGAGGAGGGGCGAGTCAGACCTGCTGGGGGGTGATCTTGGCCACGTCGACCTCGATCCCGGCGGCGACTTTGGTGCCGTCGTCCCAGCTACCGTCTGAGCGGAGCTTGATTTGCTCGGGCCAGAGGGACCTATCGGCGGATAGCGAATCTGGATTCACGGCGCGCTGGGCCGGGGTAAGCTTGGCCCATGCCACGTTGGCGGCGTCGAGAAGATCGCACTGGTCCGGGGTAACGTTGAACCAGAGATCGGCATTGGCTGCGACGAGGACGTTGGATCCGTCGAACTGTTCAACGGCCACAACTTGTCCGCGATGGGCGGACTTTCCGCCATCGAACTGGAAGTCTGCCTTTAAGGTAACAGCTTGCGGCCACCGGTCGGGACGGTTGGCCAAGTCAGTCAGGGCGAGTCGATCGGGAGGGGCGGCCATGGCGAACGACACACTGATGGCCCAAAAAATGGGGAGGAACGGCAGAGATGGTGTGGCCCTGATCACGACGACCTCCTTTTGGAAGCGAGACGATGTTTCGTGCGCGCCTAGGTGGCAAGATTAGATAAGCAGACCGTAAACGATGATGCTTTGAGCCGCAAGCCTTCTACGAGAACGCCGTGGAACCTTTGAAGAACCCTCAGCCTGCGGCGATCCTTTCCAGCCTGACCAGCACTTGCCGCCGGTATGACATCGATCCCCAGCGTTACCTCACGCAACTGTTGACGAATCTGCCGACGACGCCGGTAAGCCAAATCGAACAATGGCTGCCGGATAACTGGCAGCGGCGAACTCCAGCTCCGTCGGGGTAGTACGGTTTGTGTATCGCGGGCCAACCCAGTAGCAGCATGCCAATATCCCCCACCGCAAAAGCCCCGTTCCGCGAATGTTCGTTAGACATTATCCTTTGTAGCATGGATCGAGCAGCCTCGGACGTTTTTACGCTCTCCTCGGGCCATGTCGCGCGATGGATCAAGATTGTCTACACCCTGTACGTGTGCGTTCTCGTGCCGAACTATCTGCTGCACTATCCTCCGAGCAATTTCCTCTGGTTTTCTGATATTTCGCTGCTGACGACGGTCGTCGCGCTCTGGCTGGAAAGCTCGCTATTGGCAAGCATGATGGCGCTGGCGATCCTTTTGCCGGAATTGGTGTGGAACGTCAATTTCTTCCTCCGCCTGATCTTCCGAATCGATGGGATTGGGCTGAGCAGCTATATGTTTGATCCGCACATTCCGTTGTACGTGCGAGCCCTTTCCCTGTTCCATGTCGTGCTTCCGGTGCTTCTCGTCTGGATGGTTTACCGGTTGGGTTATGATCGTCGAGCGTTGATAGCGCAAACTTTGATGGCGCTGGTTGTTCTGCCGGTCACGTACGCCGTAACTGATCCGGCTGACAACGTCAACTGGGTTTTTGGTCCCGGAAGCAACCCGCAACACTCTTTGCCGCCGCTGCTCTACCTGGCGATGTTGATGATCTTTTTCCCGCTGGTGATTTACCTGCCGACGCACTGGATTCTGTCCGGGCTTTTCATAAGCGCCGCGAAAAGGTGATCCATAAACAGAGATTTGACGTTGCTTGGTTTCTGTCGCGTATGGTAACGCTCCCCGTGCCCGGCTCGGTGCGACTGCCGATCATCCGAGTCCACGACGTTTTCCCGTTTGAATCCGCAGTCTGGTCCAACAGTCCTTTTGCCCGACTACTCGCTGGCGTAGGTCGGAATCGTCCGGCAACAAAAGGTGTCCATGGCCCGCGCGGCAGGCCGATGACACAAGTGCCGCCATTGCCATTATCGAGATCACGCGCGTCAGCGGACATCGTGTCCGGCAACGCCTAATGCACAGTCGCCGTTGTTGAATTATCTGCGCCGCCGCCGGCGGAGAATTCCCGATCGCGCCATCACCAACATCGCCGCGCTCGCCGGCTTCGGAATATTGGCGAATACTGGCAAGGGCAATCCGTTGGCCACAGCGATCCTATCCAGCTTGACCAGCACCTTCCGCCGGCATGGCATCGACCCGCAACATGACTTGATGCAACTGCTGACCAACTTGCCAGCCACGCCTATCAGCCAACAGCCCGGCTGGCTGCCGGACCGGTGGAAACGGCGAAATCCCGCTCCGTCAGGGTAGGACGTGGTTTGTATATCGCTGATCGTCCATCAAGTGAGCGACCGACGCGGAGTCAAGACGTCGCCGCTTCCCCGCAGTATGATAAATTCGTGGCTCAGCGCATCATCATCGCGCTCGAACGGCGCCTACCCGATGCTGAAGCGGCGTACGCCAAGGCCTCGTTAGGCAAGGCTCTCGGCCGCGAATTGGAGAAACTGGACTTCGCCGCGCGCTGCCGAAATATTCCGGACATGACCTCGCTGCTCTCGGAGAGCCAGGCCGCTCTCATCGAGCAACTCACAGATCAGGGCTTTGATCCCTCGAAGATGCGTCTCCCCATCGAGCAGTGGTACGGCGCCGCCGACGGGCTGACAACCCTTCGCACGCTGGCCGAGTACGTGAACGCCAATCTGAACGACTTCAAGCAGCCCAACCCGATCCTGCGCGATCTCAAGGCCGCCGAAGCCTTGCTGGCAGCCGCGCAAGCCGCGGGCTTGCGGTTTCATTTCACCAAAGCGTAGCCGACGTCGCAGGCTGACGACACGAGTGACCCCAATCCCGTTATTGAAATCATGCGCGACCTTGGACATTGTGTCCGGCAGCGCCTGATGCTCGACCGCCGCTGTTGAGTTAACTGCGTCTCCGCCCGTGGAGTATTCCCAACCCAGCCATCACGATCATCCCCGCACCCGCTGGCTCGGGCACACTGGACGTCGGCAAGGGCAATCCGTTTGCCGCGGCAAAGGCGTCCAGCCTGACCAGGACATGCCGCCGGCACGGTATCGATCCGCAACGATATCTGACTCAATTGCTGACGAATCTGCCGGCTACACCGTTCAGCCAACTTGAGCAATGGCAGCCGGATCAATGGAAGCGATGGAATTCCGTGCCGAGACCCGCACCTTCAGGTTGAAGGGCGACGCGTCTGCCTTCGACGTTTGAAGTCATCGGTGCCACCGGTGATGGAGAGCTTGCGCCAAAATTACAATTTGATCATTTTCGAAACAGGCTGCGTTACGCGCATTTGTGGCTCATTTCCGGATCAGTGGGTATTGTTGCAGGTGTGCGTTCATAAGTCTTTCCGGCAGGGTTTTCATGGAAGCGTGATGCGGCGGTAGTGTTGCCATGCGTGTGCTTGTCGTTGAAGATGACCAGAAAATCGCCTCGTTTGTCGTGGGGGGCCTCAAGCAGGCCGCGTTCACCGCGCATCACGCCAGCGATGGGGAGCAGGCGCTTCGATTAATGCGGACCGAACATTTCGACCTGTTAATCGTCGATCTCATGTTGCCGGGGATTGATGGCCTGACGCTCATCGAGCAGATACGCAGGGAAAAGATCAAGAGTCCAGTCTTAATCCTGAGCGCCAAACGGTCTGTGGACGATCGGGTCCGCGGCTTGCAAATGGGAGGGGATGACTATTTGACCAAGCCGTTCGCGTTTTCGGAGTTGCTGGCGAGGGTTCAGGCGTTGATTCGCCGATCGACCGGCGTAACCGAGGCGACGACGCTTGGCGTCGCTGATCTGGAAATGAATCTAATCAAGCGCGAGGTGACGCGAGGTGGGAGAAGAATCGATCTGACACCGCGTGAATTTGCGCTCTTGGAGTATCTGCTCCGCAACCCGGGGCGGGTCGTCTCTCGGACCATGATTATGGAGCACGTGTGGGACTACAACTTTGACCCGATGACCAACGTCGTCGAGGCCAGGATGTGCAGGCTTCGCGAAAAGATTGATGGCGATTCGGAGAAGAAGCTGATCCACACGATCCGGGGCTTTGGTTATGTCGTCCGCGACGACGCCTAGATTCTGGAAGCTATTGGCCTTTCGCCTGACGCTGTGGTACGGCGGAATCCTGGCGGCGGCGGCGGTGCTTTGTTTCCTGACCTCCTACTTCGTGATGGTATCGGCGATGCGGAACCGGACGGACGCCGATCTGTTGCACGAGGCGACTCACTGCATGAACGCGGTGGAGTTGGGAGATATCCCGGTGATTCAACGTCTAATTGACAACGACGCACGAGCGACTGGAACGAATGACGAATTCTTTCTTGTGTACCACCGCGACGGCGAGCCCATTGCCTCTTCAGACCTTTCGACTTGGGAAGATTTAAGCCTCCCCGCCCCGCCTGTCGGCCAAACCGTCGGCAATGGAAATCCGTTCTTTCAAGACGCCTTCGGGACGGGTCATCACCAGAGGATACGGGTTCTCACGATGGCCGCGAAAAACGGCAGTGTGCTCCGGGTGGGAATAACCGTCCAGGACGACTGGCGGGTTATCGACCAGGCGCGGCGCACCATCAGCTTCATCATGCTCGCCGCGGTCGGCATTGCCGTGGTGGTGGGATGGTTGCTGGCGAAGCGCGCTCTGGTCGGGGTTCAGAATGTGACAAATACGGCTAACGCGATTTCCCGAAGCGCGCTGCAACAACGAGTGCCAACATCCGGTTCGGGAGATGAAATTGATCAATTGGCCAACACGTTCAATCGGATGCTGGAACGGATCGAATCCCTGGTAAAGAGCATGGCGGAGACGAACGACAACATTGCCCACGAATTGCGAAGCCCCGTGACGCGTATCAGGGGTCAAGCTGAAACGACGCTTACGGGAAGCGGGTCGATCGATCGCTACCGCGAAATGGCGGCGAGCACGGTCGAGGAATGCGATCGGTTACTGGCGATGATTAATACGATGTTGGACATAGCCGAAGCCGAAGCGGGAGTCATGGGTTTGAAAATGTCCCGCGTGGACGTGAACGCATTGCTTCGTGACATTTGCGAAATTTATGAACCGGTGACGACCGAAAAGAACATACGGGTTTTAGTTGTAGCGACCGGGTCACTGACAATTCGAGGGGACCTTCAAAGGCTTCAGCGAATGATCGCCAATTTGCTGGACAATGCCGTGAAGTACACGCCGCGGGGCGGAACGATTCGTCTGTCCGCGGACCTGACGAACAGCCAAGTCGTGCTCGCCGTGGCCAATACCGGAGAAGGCATTTTACCCGAAAAGTTGCCCCATTTGTTTCAACGATTCTATCGCGCGGATGCCAGCCGGTCCCAGACGGGCCATGGGCTGGGTTTGAGTCTCGCCCAGGCGATTGTCCACGCGCACGGCGGTCAGATTTCTGTCCGCAGCATTCCCGGCGATATGACGACTTTTTCCGTTGTTCTTCCTGCGACGAACTAGCGCCCCCATCCGCCAAATCGAAAATGACCAAATTGTAATTCTGGCGCAAGCTCTCCATCACCGACGGAGGCGATAATTCCGTATGAGATGCGTTTCTTAGTCCCGTAACGGGGTGCGTCAAACTTTCCATAGGAAGAGTTGCGATGCCAGAGAAACTGAAACATCGGGCGGTTGCGGCGGTCGTCCTGGTTGTAGTGCTGGTGCTGAGCGTCTTCTTCCGCAAACCGATCCTTTCCACTTTCGGGGCGGCGACTGATTCTCCTGCGCCGAACAACGGTTCTTCACAGGTAAGCCCATTTACAGCGGACGGCGAAACGATCGCTGTAAACGACAGTGCGCTGGCGCCCGCGGGCATCAATGTCATGAAAGTGGAGGCACTGGACGTTCCGACGACGCTGACGCTGACCGCCAGATCCGGATTAAATATGGAGACGGTGACCCATGTGAGCGCCCTCTTCGGGGGGAGAATAACCGACATCAGCGTGGGACTTGGCGATATCGTAAAAGGGCCGGGAGAGCCTGGAGGTCCAACCAAGCTGTGCGTGATCGAGTCCAACGACCTAGCCCAAGACAAGGCGGCTTGGCTGCAAGCACTGATTCAACTGAAGATTGACGACGATGACTTGGCTCGGACGAAATCGCTTTTCACGGCAAGCGTGGTGTCGGAGAAGGCGCTGATTGATGCCGAGTCGGCGGTAATGAAGGATGAGGCCGCGGAAGAAGCGGCGCGTCAGCAGTTGCTGGTTTTTGGCCTTACGGACAAGGATATCGACGACATCCGAAAGGAAGCCGCGCAAGCGCAGACCGCGGAAAAGGCGGGAAATCCGATCCAAGGCGCCGTGTCTCAAAAGAGCATTGAGGAGTTGCGTCGCCAACGCATGGGTTACACGTTGACGGCGCCCAGAGGCGGCGTTATTGCCGAGAAGTTTGTCGCCGGCGGCGAGACCGCGGTGCCGCAAACCAACCTGTTCACCATTGCCGATACTCGCACGCTCTGGATTTGGGCCGACGTTTACGAGCGAGACCTGTCGCGCGTCAAAGTCGGCCAGGCGTTCAAGGTATTTTTCACGTGTGAACCCGACCGCGCACGGGAGTCCAAGATCGACTGGATCAGCCCGGTGCTCGACCCAAACACCCACAGCATCAAGTTGCGCGGCCTGCTCGATAACAGCGACGGCCACATTCTCTCCGACATGTACGGAACGATGGTGGTCACGGTGGACGATGGAAAGAATTCGATTGTTGTCCCCGCCACCGCGGTCCAACGCGAAGAGGAAAACGCATTTGTGTTCGTACAGGTTGGGCGGAAAAACAACACCAGCGTGTTCAGGCGAACGCCGGTGAAAATTGAGCCCGTGGACGTGGGTTTCGGTGCAGAAGGCACCGCATCTGCGGCGGCGGGGAGCGCGGCTCGCACTACGGGCAACTCAGAGCAATCCTCAGGTTCGGTCCGAATCGTCGATGGCCTACATCCCAACGACCTGATCGTCATCAGCGGCGGGGTCGGCCTGTTAAACGAAATGAAAGAACAAGAGAACGCACAGCAAGCGGCTGTCGAAAGCCCATCGCCCTTGGCCGCGACGCAATGAGTCTCGCCGAGCGACCCTGTTTCAGGCTTCATCTTCCTGTTCAAGGCAGTTCTTCAAGCGCCCGATGATAAAGAAGCTCATCACATTTGCCATCGCACAACCACTGATCATATTGGCGCTTGCCATTCTGTTCATAGGCCAAGGCATCTATGCTTACAAGTGGCTTCCGGTTGAGGCATTCCCTGATGTGGACGACCCACAAGTGCAGGTGTTGACGCAGTATCCGGGTCAATCCGCCGAGGATGTCGAGGCGCAGATCACGCGGCCGGCTGAGGAGCAACTTAATTCCACGCCCCAACTGAAGTCGATGCGATCGACGAGCATCTTCGGGTTATCCGTAGTCACCATGACCTTGGAAGATGACGTCGATCTCAACATCGTGCGAGCCAACGTGCTGAACCAGATGCAGCAAGTCAACCTGCCGCCCGGCGTGCAGTGGCAGATGAGTTCCCTGACGACAAGTACCTGCGAGGTCTATCGGTATGTCATCAAAGACCCGTACCACAAGATCGAAGAAATCCGGGCCGTGCAGGATTGGGTTCTGGAGCCCGCGTTCCGCCAAGTGGAGGGAGTGGGAGACTTTGAAACTTACGGCGGGGCCATCAAGCAATACCAGGTGGTCGTCAAGCCGGAACGGCTTAGCCAGAACGGGGTCACGCTTCAGCAGGTGTTCCAAGTCCTTCAAAACAATAATTTGAATATCGGCGGGAATCTCCTCAAAAATGGCGAGCAGGCCCTGGTTATTCGCGGCATGGGGCTGTTGCGGACCGTTGAAGATATCGGAAACGTCCCTGTCACCACTTACAGCGCCAGGCCCGTGTACATCAAGGATGTGGCCGATGTCACGACCGGTCCCGCGCCTCGTCAGGGCATCACCGGCTGGTATCGCAAAAACCCCGACGGAAGTATCGAGCAGGTCGATGACATCGTTGAGGCCGTCGTGCTCAACCGCCAGGGCACCGATGCGCTCAAGGTGATTGAAGGAATCAAGAAGCAGGTCGAACACCTAAAGAAGGATGTGCTCCCTGTGGTGCTGCCCGGAGCGCAGATCGTGAACACCTACGATCGCACGGACCTGGTCCAGACGACGCTACACACGGTACTGCACAACCTGCTGCTGGGCGGGGTTTTGATCCTGATCGTCAGCGTGATTTTCACGAGCAACGTTCGCGCCAGCGTCGTGATCTGGATGGTGATCCCTCTGGCGCTGCTTTCGGCCTTCGTGGCTTTGTACGTCAAGGGCATCCCGGCCAACTTGCTGTCGTTCGGGGCGGTGGATTTCGGCATCCTGGTGGACGCCGCCGTCGTCATCGTCGAGGCCATTCTCGTTGCCAAGCTGGCGGCGCGCGCGGGCAGTGATTTCCCGGTCGTGGTGCGGGACACGAGCGCCGGCCTGGCGCGGGCGATGTTGTTCTCGCAACTGATTCTGATCGTCGCCCTGATTCCAATTTTCACATTTCAGCGCGTCGAGGGACGAATTTTCCGGCCGATGGCACTGGTATTTGCCGGGGCCATTGTTGGGGCAACCCTGGTCACGTTCAGCCTGGTTCCGCTGGTTTCGGTCTGGCTGCTCAAAGCCGGGCGGGCGGCGCGCGAGAATTTCGTGTCCCGCTGCCTGCGCGATGGCTACGGCCACGTCATCAGCACGCTCCTCGACTACAAAACCGCGACGCTCGGAGCGGCGCTGCTGGTCGGGGGCGTCTCGACTTGGATGGCGACGCGCCTGGGGACCGAATTTTTGCCGAAGCTTGATGAAGGCAATATCTGGCTCGACGTTGACATGCCTCTGTCCATTTCGCCGGACGCTGCCAAGGAAAATGAGCGGAGGATTCGTGCAATCCTCGCCTCATTTCCCGAATCACAGGAGATTGTCACGCAACTCGGCCGGCCTGAGGACGGCTACGACGACAAGGGCTGGAATCACATCGAAGTCGCGGACTATTTTCCGCCGCACGATCAATGGACAACGAAGGACCCCAACACCGGCATGGTGGTCGACAAAGACGGGCTGATCGCCCTGATGAACGCCAAGCTCCAGCAGTTGCCCGGATGCGACTACAACTTCTCACAGTACATTGAAGACAACTATGAAGAGGCCCTGTCCGGCGTGCAGGGCGAACTGGTCATCAAGCTATTCGGGGACGATCTGAACATTCTTCAAAAGAGGGGTGAAGAACTGGGTCGGATCATCTCCGCGGTGCCCGGAAATGCGGACCTGGAAGTGGAGAAGCTTCAAGGCCAGCCGGAGTTGAAGATCGAGGTGGATCGACCCGCCGTGGCTCGCTACGGGACCGATGCCCAGACGGTCCTTTCCCTTGTCCAGACTGGCCTGGGTGGGCAGGCGGCCGGGAACATTCTCGAAGGCCAGCGCACCTTCGCGCTGTCGGTCCGACTGGCGCCGGCAGCGCGACAAGAAGTGGCACGCATCGCGGACCTGTGGGTGGATACGTCCGCGGGTCAGCGCATTCCTCTCAAAAGCCTTGCCAACATCAAACTCGATACCGGCGCCAGCCGGATCATGCGGGACTACAACCGCCGACGCATCGCGGTGAAATGCAGCATCCGTGGCCGCGACATGGGCGGATTCGTTGCCGAAGCTCAGCAAAAAGTTCACGATCGGCTCAAGCTGCCGTTGGGCTACAACATCACATGGGAAGGGCAATTCGAGAATCAGCAGCGGGCCAACGCGCGACTCATGGTCATTGTTCCGCTTTCGCTGCTCGGCATCCTGGTGCTGTTATATTGGGCCTTCAAGCGAATGCGGTATGCCCTGCTCGTGCTTTGCGACGTGCCCTTTGCCATCACCGGCGGGATCATCATTCTCTTTCTGACCCACACCAACCTATCGGTGTCGGCGACGATCGGCTTCATCGCCCTTGGCGCGGTCAGCGTGCAGAACGGCATCATTCTGGTCGGACAATTCAACCACTATCGCGCCAGGGGCATGTCTTTGCGCGAAGCGGTCGTGACGGGAGCCAAAGATCGAGTTCGCCCGGTAATGATGACGGCGTTGATCGCCGGCGTCGGGATGTTGCCGATGGCTCTCTCGACGGGCATCGGCTCGGAGATACAACGACCGCTGGCCCGCGTGATCGTCGGCGGAATGCTCTCGGCCGTGCTTCTGACACTCCTGGTCTTGCCTGTACTTTACGAATTCGTCGAAAAGACTTTCCCGGCCGAAGTGACGGCGCCGGAAGGGATGATTCACTAAGATGATTCCTGGCAAACGAATCACGCACGGGCTATCTCTCCTCGCGTTTTTCGGCATTATGGCGATGAACGGCTGCGCGGGATGGACGAAACCCAAGCCCGACACGCAACATCTGGCTCAGGTGAACCACCTGTTCGACGACCGTTACGCCTTCGTGCTCGATACGGAACAATTGCTCAAAACAGATTTGCGAATGGATGTCGAAGGGCCCGCGGGCGTTCTCACGCCGGGCGAGGCAATCCAGCGCGCACTGGCCCACAATTTCTCGCTCGTTACGCAATCGGAATCATTGGCGATCGCCCAGGCGAATTTGGTCCAGGCAGGTTTGTTCGAGAATCCGGACTTGGGCCAAACCAGCGCCTTTTATTTTCCCATCTCTCCAGGCACAGGCCCCGCCACCGCGTTTGATCTGGAAATCACGGAAGCGATCAACGGCTTTCTCACCCAGCCTCACAAGGTCGCCATCGCCAAGGCCCAACGGTTGCAAGCGGGAATCGACATGGCCAACCAAGCCTTCGGCCTCGCCCAGCAGGTCCAGACGCAGTATGACCAATTGGCCTATATTACTCGTGACGGCGTGCTTCAACGGCGCATCGCCCATACCTACAAGCAGGCTGTTGATGAGGCGCAAGCGCAACTCAAGGCCGGCTTGGTCACGCGAGCCGATTTTAATCGCGCTGTCATCGCCTATGAAGATACCCTGCGCCAAGCTCACCATTACGATACGCAATACGAGGGAGCGGCACGCCAGATGAATTGGCTCATGGGCGTGCGGTCTGCTCCCCAATGGCAGCTTCCCAAGAGCGTGAGCGAATCGCCAAACGTCATTGCGGCATTGCCCCAAGAGGGAGATCTTGAACAACTGGCAGGCAAATTCCGCCTTGACCTGCTTCGCGCGGACTACGACCGCAAGATCGCCGAAACATCGGTCAAGCTCGCCCGCTTAGGATTCATCCCCCAAACAACGCTTGGAACCGACTGGGCACGTGACGGCAACAAAAATTGGACCGGCGGCCCCAACTTCACGACCGTCCTACCGATCTTCGATCCCGGCATCGTCGCCTTCTGGCTCGCCAAGTATCAGCAGGAACAGACCGAGCGGACCTATGTCACCCTTCAGGGACAGGTCAAACAGGACGTTCTCAACGCCTCGAACGCGCTGCAAATTGCCGCCGAAGATGTGGTGTTCTACCGAGATGTTACGATCCCGCAGGAGGAGGAAAACGTCAAACTCGCCCAGCTTTCCTTCAAGCTTGGAAACTCCCAGTTTGACGACCTGCTCAACTCGATTCGCGAATACGTGGGCGTCTTGCAGAACTATGAAGACGCGATTCAAGCATATCACCAAGCACTTATCGGATTGGAGACCGCTGTCGGGTTGTCGTTCCCGCGCATCGAGCATGAGACGGCGGGCGCAGCATCAAGACGGACGAGGGTCCCTGCGTTGCCGTCGATCAACCCGACCGGAACCTCAACCGCCCCGGCGCTTCTACCGAAGGACTGGCTGACTCCGCACACGCCTTTTCACGTCCTCGATACAACGCAACCTGCTACCGCACATCCAACTCCCACGACCGTTACACCTCAGTAAAACCGCAGAATCTTTCACGCAACTTTTCTGTACGGCACGTCGTCGTGATCGAACATGAAGTCCATCCGGTCGCGGTGGCCGTTGATTCGGCCCAGCCCACGGTGGAAGGCGGCGAGCAAATCGTCGATGGTTTCGAACAACACCTTGGCCAGCACGGTCCGTTTCAGATGGTCCCACAACCGTTCGATCAGGTTCAGGCTCGGGCAATACGGCGGCAACCAATAGATTTCGATCTGACTGCGGTGGGTCGCCAGCCATTGCTGCACGGCTTGGGTGCAGTGAAAGCGTCCGTTGTCGCAGACCAGACGGATTTTCCGGCCGGCGTAGGCACTGACCCGGGCGATCAGGAAAGCCAGGAAGTGGATGCCGCTCTTGGTGTCGGCGATCGTGCAGGTGATCTTGCCGGTCGCGTAATCCACGCCGCCTCGCCGGTAAAGTTTGCGGACGCGGACCACCGTCTCGCCTGAACAGCCCAGTCGCTCGGCGACGCAAGCGATGGTATCCTTGGAATGCGACATCAGAATGATCAGGCAGTTACGAAAGACGTCGGCCGACGAAGTGGAGAAGCGCAGATGATCCAACTCCTCCCACCGCTCGTCCGTGAGCTTGATGCCATATCCCATGGCGACCTCCCGGCGGCTCCGCCGCCAGGGGCAGTATCATCATCGTTTGGTTTACTGCAATCATTCTGCGGTCCTACTTAGTTCGAGCATCCGCGATTTACCCCGCAGCAAGCAATGGCCAGGGGCGTGCATCGGCAAGAGGTTTCTGCAATAATAACCGGCGCAATTTCAATGTGGAGAATGGCCTGTCTGCCGGATTTGAAGGAAATGATTCCATGAACCACCTAACACTGAACCTAAGCCTGACACTGCTATTTCTGCTGGGAGCCTGCTCGATCATGCTGGCGGATGACGTCAAACCGGGCGAGAATCTTCCGATCGGCCCAGGCCCGTTCAAGCCCACGATGGATTCCCTCGAACAATATCAATGTCCGCAGTGGTTTCGGGACGCCAAGTTTGGAATTTGGGCCCACTGGGGGCCGCAGGCGGTGCCCATGGAAGGCGACTGGTATGCCCGCAAGATCTACCAGCAGGGCAGCGACGACTACAACTACCACGTGGCACACTACGGGCACCCATCGAAATTTGGCTACAAGGACATCATCCCTTTGTGGAAGGCCGAGAAATGGGATCCGGACCGCCTGATGTCCCTCTACAAGAAAGCCGGCGCGCAATATTTCGTGAGCACGGGCAGCCACCATGACAATTTCTTCCTATGGAATTCGAAGCTCAACCGCTGGAACGCGGTGAACATGGGTCCGCATCGCGATGTGGTAGGCGAGTGGCAGAAGGCCGCCCAGAAATACGGGCTGCACTTTGGCGTCTCCGAGCATCTGGGCGCCAGCTTTACTTGGTTTCAGGACAGCCACGGGTCCGACAAAACCGGACCTCTCGCAGGCGTGCCGTACGACGGAGCGAATCCCGCCTTCGCCGATCTTTACCACTTTCCGGCCAAACCCGGAGACACGGGCTGGTACAGCAACGATCCCCGCTGGCAGCAGCAGTGGTTCCAGGAGATCCGCGAACTCGTGGACAATTATCATCCCGATCTGCTCTACAGCGACGGCCCGGTGCCCTTCGGCAACGAGGTGGGCTTGAGCATGATCGCCCATCTGTATAACAGCAGTGCGGCCGCCAATGGCGGGGTCGCCCAAGTTGTCTACAACTGCAAGCAGCCCTCCGCCGGTCGGTGGGTTCAGGACCTCGAACGCGGAGTGATGAACAGGATCGATCGCTACCCGTGGCAAACCGATACCTCCATTGGCGACTGGTACTATAACCGCCATTGGAAGTTCCGTCCGGTGAACTGGACCATTCACACGCTGGTGGACAACGTCAGCAAGAACGGCAACCTGCTGCTCAACGTCGTGCTGCGTCCGGATGGTTCGCTCGATCCTGAAGTCGAGCAGATGCTGGCCGACCTGGCCGATTGGTCGGCTACACAGGGCGAAGCGATTTACGGCACGCGACCCTGGCTGGTGTACGGTGAAGACACGATCAAATCAAAAAAGAGCGGGTCCTTCAGCGAATCGGACGATCACTACACCGCCAGCGACATCCGCTTCACCACGAAAAATGGCAACCTGTATGCCATCGCCATGGGGTGGCCCACCGATGGAAAGATGACGGTGCGCAACCTGGCAGCCTCCGCGGGGAAGATTGCGGAAGTGACGCTTGTAGGTTCCACGGCCAGCGTGAAATGGGAGCAAACAGATTCGGCCCTGGTGGTCACGTTGCCGGAGCAGGCAGTGTCGAAATACACGTGTGCCCTGAGAATCACCGGCGCGGATTTGAAACCCGCTCCATCGGCGCAAACTGAGGCGTTTGTGACTTCTCCCGGCCCCGATGGCACGCTGACGCTCGAGGCCGAACACGCCAATCTGCATGGCGACGAATTGACTATCGAAACCCGGGGCAGCCACACAAACATCGGCTACTGGGACAATCCGTCGGAATCCGCCTCTTGGATCGTTAACTTCCCAGCCCCCGGACGCTATAAGGTTTCCATCGAAACCGCTACGATATATGCCGACACGGCTTTGCAACTTGAAGTTACCGGCAGCACAATCGAGGGCATCGTTTCGGAAACCGGCAGTTGGGACGACTTCCGTGTTGTCGCAATGGGAGGTATTGAAGTCAAACAGGCGGGCAGGCAGATTTTGACAATTCGCCCGAAGGATGCCTCTTCGTGGCACGCGATCAACTTGGCCCGAGTTATCCTGGCGCCAGTGGAATAAACCGTGGATCTACAAAGGTGACTGCAATGGCAATTGCAATGAAATCCCGAATGGACTCAGGAGCCGCGCACGAATAACTTGACAAATTGTGCGGCGATTTAGGCTGAAAATAGGCCATTTTGAATGAAATTCGGTCAAGTTATTCTTGCGAGGCCCCTCACTCAATTGCTTTCGGCCATGAGATGATCCGTTGTGTCTCAGGCGGAATCTCCTTGTATTTGTCGTGCTGCTCTGCAGCACGTTGGCCAAAGCCGACAATCCAATCGTCAAAAATATCTTCACCGCCGATCCTTCCGCTCGCGTCTTTGGAGATCGGCTTTATGTATACACCTCACACGATCAACCGGATGCCACCTATTGGGACATGACAGATTGGCGACCGCTATCGACGGCCGACATGGCCAATTGGAAGGACCACGGGTCTCACTTCAGTCCGAAGGGATTCGCTTGATCTACACGGTGGGCCTGGGCGCCGGACTGCGATTATGCCAACGCAAAATATTATCTGTTTCTGCCGGTTGATCGTTCGAAGATCGGCGTGGCAATCGGTAGCACACCGGAGGGTCCGTTCAAAGACGCCCTCGGCAAGCCGCTGACTGATAACGCTTTGATGCCGGCCGCTGGCACCGAACCGATCGACCCGGCGGGCTGGGGTTGAAGCAAGACCGGTTCGCTTTAGGCGAGTGCGGTGGCTCCCTGGATCTTGGTAGGCTTGACGCTGACCCGGCATCCCTCGGCGAGAGGCTCCTCGGCGACGGCCGGCTGGGGGTTGACGCGAATGAGATAGTTGTGGGGATCGGAGCCAGGCATGCGCTGCTGGAAAAGCTGGCCGAGGGTGGTCCCTTCGGCGACTTCAATCTGGTCGGCGAATCCGCGCCCGCTTTGGCCGGTAGTGTGGTTGTGGCAAGGTCGCGTGCAAGACGCCCGGCTGGGTGGCCATCTCAACGCCCAGCCTCCGCAAGCGAATCCGCAACGCGCCGGATGACATTCGCCCAATCGCCGATCGAGGTCTGCCGGAACAATCGCATCGTGGGATACCACGGCGAATCTTCACGTTGCAGAAGCCATCGCCAATCCGGCGCATAGGACACGAGAACCCATACCGGCTTGCCCATCGCGCCGGCAAGATGGGCGACGGCGGTGTCCACGGTGACGACCAGATCGAGGTTGTCCAGCAGCGCCGCGGTGTCCGCAAAGTCGTTCAGTTCAGCGGTGAAATCCTGCAGCGCCATTTCGACTGGAGGGACCTGCTTGGCGGCTTCGCCCATTTGCAGGCTGAAAAAGCTGTTTCCCGGGATAGCCGCCAGAGGAGCCAGTTGCGACAACTCAACGGAGCGAGTCCGATCTTTTTTGTGCATCGATGACCCGGCCCAGACCAGGCCGATGCGGCGGTGGGGACTTTCGGCCGCAAGACGGCTTTTCCACTTCGCGGATTGTTTGCGGTCGGGTTTCAGATAGGGGACCGAGGCGGGAATCGAATTCAAATCCGTCCGAAACGCCAGGGGCAAACTTAATAAGGGGCATTGCACGTCGAACGGCGGCAACGGCTCGCCTTCGGTGACGACTGCCTCGACCGATGGAATCCGCGACAACAACCGCTTGAGCGGCGGCTGGCACTCGACGACGATGCGTCCGCCGCGGCGGGCGACCCGCGGAATATAGCGGGCGAACTGGATGGCATCGCCCATTCCCTGTTCGGCGTAAAGGAGAATGGTTTTCCCGTTTAATTCTTCGCCATTCCATAGCGGTTGAGCGAAATTCCGGCACGGCGAGGAGAATCCGTTCCATCGCCAGCGCCATTCGTATTCCCTCCAGCCTTGAATGAAATCGCCCTGCAAAAGCAGGCTCAGCGCAAGGTTCCAATGCGCCAGGGCATAGTCAGGCATGAGCTGTACGCTACGACGGAGAGCGGCGATGGATTCATCGGGTTGTCCGATGTCGCGCAGGGCGTTGCCCAAGTCGTTATAAGCTTCGGCATAATCGGGCTTAAGTCGGATGGCTTCACGGCGCGCGGCGATGGCCTCGTCCAATTGTCCCTGGTCCTGCAAGGCTCTGCCCAGGTTGTTGTGAAATTCGGGACGTCCGCGATCGAGCCGAATGGCTTGCCGCGCGGCGGCGATGGACTCTTCGAGTTGTCCCTTGCTATGCAGGTATACGCCAAGGTTGTTAAAGGCCAGCGCATAGTCGGGCCTGAGCCGCAGGGCCTCTCGAGCGGCGGCGATGGCGCCGTCGAGCTCGCCCTGATCGGCAAGAACGTTTCCGAGAGTAATGTACGCCTCGGGAAAGTCGCCCTTGAGCCGCAGGGCTTCCTGGCAAGCGGCAAATGACTCGTCGTATTGTTTCTTATTGCGCAGGGCATCGGCCAGATCGTTGTGGAAGTGGGGGTCGGCCGCGTTGCCCGTGGCGGCCCGCCGAATCAACTCAATGGACGCATCCAACCGTCCGATCTGGCGGGCAATGATGCCAACAAGGTGCAACGCGGCGGAATGCTGCGGCTGACGCGAAAGAATCTGCCGGCAATTCGCCATCGCTTCTTCCAACTGGCCGGCTTGATGGCGTCGAATCGCCAATTCCAGGAGTTGGGCATCGAAGGCTTGCTCTTCCCACGGCATCGTACGAATTTCCTTCGCCTGAAGTTACCCTGAAAGTCGTTGGAGGCAAACATCCCCGGGGGCAAGTGCGAAGGCGCGGGGCTAATGCCCGTCCGTCAGTTCCTTGGCGACGGCGCCGATCACCTGCTTGGCGTCGCCGAACAGCATCAGCGTACGGTCCAATGTGTACAATTCGTTGTCGATCCCCGCGAAGCCGGGGTTCAT
>JBEKEC010000049.1:0-64422 GCA_050014015.1 Tepidisphaeraceae bacterium | reverse complement strand
GACTTCAATTACGACGGCCTGGTGAACGCCGCCGACTTCACCGATCTGGCCGCGAATTTCAACCAGGGGATTTCGCTTCCCGCCGCCGCCGTTGCGACCGCCCCGGCCGTCGCCGCTCCGGTCGTCGCTCCAATAACTTCGACGGTGACTGCTTTCACCACCGCCACGGCGCCGCCAACGTCTAACTCCAAACCGGTGAGCGTTGCCAAGGCCGTGATCAGTGATAAAAAGAGCAGGAAAACGAAGGCCTCCACAGTGACGACTTATGCGGCCAGCGTCGCGACGATCCCGACCGCTGGATCGATGGCAACTCCGCGCAATACCGATAAGGACGCCAAATTCCTCGCGGATCGATAACGGGCCGCGAGTTAGCAAGCCGCGCCACTTAATTAAATTAGGGACAGTCACCTATTTCTATGTCTTGAAATGGGTGCCTGTCCCTAATTATTATATGTCCGCATGACGGACGATCCCCAGGATCCCGACGACTCCGATATGGACCAGGACGAGGGCGACGAATTCGCCGAAACCGAGCCCTGTCCTTTCTGTGGCAAGCCGGTTTACGAACAGGCGGAGGTATGCCCGAATTGCGGCCAATACATCTCAGAAGAAGATTCCTCACCGAGAAAGCCGCTCTGGATTGTCGTGAGCGTGGGCGTCTGCGTTGCGGTAATTCTGATCGTCTGGGTGGTGAAGTCGCTATGACTCGCTCTGCCATCGTCGAATGGACCGCGCTTCGCCCCGGCCCTATCCTATCGCGGCATGGCAACGTCATTTTCCAACCCACCGGCTGGCCGGCTGACCGATTTATCCAAATTCATTTACGGCACCACGCGCCTTGGCGATGACAAGATTCCGTTTGCCGATCGCGTGATAATGGCCCATGCGGCGATGGATGCCGGGGTTTGGTTTCACACCAGCCATCAGTATGGCGATGCGCTGAAGGTTCTGCGGGCGGCGTTCGACGCCGATCGGAAACGGGCGCCGCGGATGATCTTCAAGATCGGTTGGAGCAGCATCGAGGAGTTGCGCCAGACGATCCGGCTGAACATCCAGCCGTTGGGCGTCGATCACGTGGACATCGGTCAACTGTGCCTCGGCGGAAAATTGGCCGGGGAGTTTGCGTCGGGCGGGAAGTGTTACGACGATTTCCGCAAGCTTCGCGATGAAGGGCTTGTCCATCGCTTCGTGATGGAGGTCTTTCCCTGGACGAGCAGCGTTCCTCTGCAGGCGCTGCGGGCTGGATATCCAAACGGCGTGATCGACGGATACGTCTTCTATCTGAATCCGCTTCAGCGATTCGCGTCCAACGAATTGTGGGATTTGTTGCAGGAGCGCGGGGAGCCGATCGTGGCGATGCGCACCGTTGCCGGCGGCGACGTTCATCGGCTGCGTGACGTGCCAGGCGCCGCGTGGAAGGACTATCTGCGACAGCGCGCCGTTGAAGTCGCGCCGCTGTACGAACTATCGGGGTGCAAATCCTGGCCCGAATTCTGCGTGCGATTTGCCTTCGGATTCACGCAGGTGCGCGCCACTGTGGGCGCCACCAGCCGGCCGGAAAACCTGTGTGCGTTTCTCGACGCGGTGAAGATCGTCAATCCCCTGCCGAAGGACATTCAGTCGGAAATCATTGGGCTGCAATCCCGCTGGTCCGACGAAACCGACGTGCATGCCGAGCCGTGGTCGATGTAGTGAATCATTGGCGGGGAACGCGAAATTGTCTGGCCGGCACAACGTTCACTGCCTTCGTGCCTCTAATCAATACCAAGACGAGGCATTATAGCCTACCGCTCCTTCGCGTCCGGCTGCGGCGGCGCGGGCGGACCAAGGTATTTCATCAGGGCGTCGCGCACCGATTCTCCTCGCAAACCCGTTTCGATCAATTCCCCACGCGGCGAAATCAGCATGATCCATGGATAGCCGTCAACGCCAAACGCCTCCGGCACGTTCGTCTGCCCGCGAGGACCGAGGATCAATTGCGTCCAGGGCAGCTTGTTGTCCGCAACGTGGCGGCGGACCTGCTCCACGGTGTCGTCCACCGAAACGGAGACCATCGCCAGCCTGCCCTCGCGCGACCAGCCTTCATAGGCGTCCTTCAACGTCGGCTCCTCCGCAATGCAGAATCCACACCAGGTTCCCCAAAAATCCAGCAAGACCCAGTGCCCGAGCCGGCTCTTCAGCGAGAAACGCTTGCCGTCGAGCGTCGTGGCAACAAGATCGGGAGTGGATTGTCCGATTCGCAGCGCGTTCGGGTCCGCCGGAACCGGTGATACGGTGCCAAGATCGACCAACGCGGGCGCCGAAGCCGGCACGGAAAAATACCAATTCAACGTGTAGGCAACCTGATGCCCCGGAGGTATTTCCACGTACCCTCCGAGGACGTAAGTTCCCGGCCGCAGCCCCGCGACCGATAGACGGCCGTCATGGGGGACCGGCAATTGAAGCTCGCCAACAACGTCTTCCTCCGCATGCGGGTCCGGCGCGGCCTGCTGGGCTTTTTCAACCGCGGCGGTCTGGGCCTTTCCGCTCAGGCGGTTGACGTCTGCCGGCAGTTCGGCCGCTGGCCCCGCCGGATTTATCCACAACATCGACCATCTGCATCCCGGGAACTCCGGCAGGAACGCACGCACGGTCGTAGCGCCCGTCATCACCGGCAGATCAACGTGCTGGCCGGGCTTAATCGCGTGTTGTATTTCCAGATAACTCCAGCCAACTGCCGCCTCCACGGCTGGCATTAGCATTACCGCAGTATGAACGCCACCGGGCCGACAATGAGCGACCGTCGCACACCCCTGGACATTGCTATTGTAGAACCCCAGCCACGCAATGGGGCAATGCAGTTGTTCGCTGATTATAGACTGAGTCTCAATAAACTGGTGCCTCAGGGGGTTTTTGGTGGACCCGAGCCGGATGTCGGCGCTTGCCCACCGTTCAAGCACCAACGGCTTATCGCCGAGATCGGTGCCGGAAATCTCCGCCCATCCTTCGCCATGCTCGATTGCCAGCCGGTACGTCTCATTCGGCGGAACAAAGCGAATCACACCGTCGTCACCGGCCATCGCGATTGGCTGCGGATGGTCCACCGCCCGATCAAGCATCGGGACATTGAGCGCAATCGTCGGCGTAGAGAGGTAGGCTCTCGCCCCGGCCGCCGGACGGCCGGATGGTGTGCGCACTGCCAATGACAGTTGCTTCGCCCTGATCAATCGTACTTCCACGTCCGCATCTTTCTCCGATGCTTTGACGATCCTCGTCGGCGCCGCGGCATAGCCATCGGCCTCGACGCGCAGAAAATACGCCCAGGAATTATCGTAGAACTTCCAAGTCGCCTCATTGCCCGGCAGGTCCAGCACGTTTGACCACAACGTGTGGAACGGTTGATCCGGCGAACGGCAGCCGCCCGGAATCACGCGGATGTTCTCAATGGGCCGATTCGTGGACGCATCGAAGACGCGCAGATGAATCGCCAGCGTCTGCACGACGGCGGGCCGAGTGGCGGGAGGGACGGAAGGCGTAATGGCGACGGGGTCGGCACGTCCGACAAAACTTCCATCGCGCAACGCGCTGGCGACCGCGTCAACGGCCCAGTCCGACGGCATCGCCGAATGCCACGCGCCGTCCCGCTTTACCTCGATGGCCGCCAGACTTCCTTCGCGCGGGGCGACCATACTGAATCGCCCATCGGCGTTGGTCCGGGAATCGAGATCGTAGCCGATCCGCGGATAATCCGGGCTAAAGACTCGGGCAAATTCCAGGAGGGGGTAACTGTTCACTCGGACTCGCACCGCGGCGTTGGCCACGGACTTGCCGGCTGCATCCGCGATTCGCCCGCTGTACGTCGCGCTGGAACGCGGGAGCGTCAGCACATAACTCGGCGGAATACAGCCCCAAAAGCCGAACGTTCTCGGCGACGTTCCCAATGCTTCAACAAGAAATGCCGATCGCTCGGACGGATCGCAGTCGAGCCGGATAGTGCCGCCGGCATCCGTGACGCCGATGGTCACGGGCATTGCTTCCATCAAAAACTGGGACTTGATAAAAGCTCCGCCGACCAATTTGGACACCGTTGCACCGGCAACCGGCTTGCCGTCGGCATCGACGATGTGAACGGTCACGGATTCGGCCCAGGCCCGGCAGGCAAGAACAACAATTGCCGCAATGATGATTGGACGACAAATAGCGTGTCTCCGCATCGAAGCAATATACCACTTCACCAAACCTGCCCAGCATCCACGTGCCTGAGGACCTTCCTTCGGGTTTTCAAAAGAGCAACTTATGACCCCTCTTTTCCGCCTCAAAATCCGGTGGCCGTCAACATGGTTTTGGCCGCCAGATGGTCGGGACTGGCTGACAAAGCCAGGTTGAATTCCTGTATGGCCGATTTCTTGTTGCCCAAGCCGAATTGGCCGAGTCCGGCGAGATAGTGGGCATCGGCGATTCTCGCTCGCTGCGCGGGCGCGGCGCTGGAGCCGGTGATGGATGCCCCGCTGATTCTTGAGGAGGATGCGGCGAGCTGCTGGAACATTGCGTTGGCGCGATCGGTTTCACCAAGGCCCCGAAGCGCCAAGGCCTGATAAAATGGGGCCGCACCGACCACCCTGACCCCGGCGGCCAGCCCGCCGGCGGCAGCGCGGAACCTCGCGCCGGTGAAGGCGGGATTGGCGGACGGCCCCGTCGACGCGGCGGCAACCGCATGCCACGCCTGCTGCGCCTTGTCTCGCTGGCCCATCGCTTCATACGCCCGGCCTATCCAGTATTGAATCTCGCCGACGCGCAATGCCGTATTGCCGGTTGCTTCCTGGAGGTTAGCCGGAACAGCCAGGGCCGACTGAAAATCGGCCAGCGCATCGGAGAAGTTCCCGGCGACGAGCCGCTCGCGTCCCTTGAGAAGGTTGGCGTTGATCCACGAATCGCCAAGGCTGAACCGTCCACCGCCTTCCCACGCACGGAAAAACCGCGATTTGAGCATCTCGACGGCGTCATCATACTTTCCGGCAAAGATTTTCAGGTTGATCTCGCGGGCGATCACGTCATCGCGATCGATCAGCGGCTGGTGCGATTCCATCAGGGCAAGGCGTTTCGCGGGATCGACGCCGTTCTCTTCGTAGAGCTGATCGAGTTGATTGAATACCGTCGCATTTCCGCCCAGTGCAACGGCTTTCTCCACGGCGGCCAAGGCCTTGTCGCGGCCGTTGTCCTGCCGCAAATAGACCAATGCGAGGTTGCTGAAGACAACCGGGAAATCCGCGCCCAGGGACGCGGATTGTTCCCACAGCTCGACGGCGCGCCGCGGTTGGCAGTCGTAGAGCAGATTGCCCAGATAATACGGCGCGTGCGAATCGGCCGGATTGGCGTTCATCGCGGCTTGCAGAACGTCGATCATTTCCATCTGGAATGGGAATGTATAATCCACCGGCGCAGCCGCGGCGCGGCGACCGTATTGGGCTGATTTATCCGGTTGATTCAGCTTCCCGGCACAGTAAGCCAGATCATAGTCAGCCAGAGCGGCGATCTTGGATTGGGCGATGAGCGACAAGACGTCCGTGGCCTGGCGCCAGAGTCCGGCATCCATGTCGTCCGCCGCCGCTTCGAGGCCCAGATTGGGGAACTTCGCCAGATTTGCCGCCATCTCGGTTGGTTTCAGCGCACCAACGTCAAGCGGATCGATCCTGGCGAGCGAGGCCGCTACGACGGCCGATTCATCCTTGCGATCCCGATCGCGCAACAGCTCCGATCGAAGCGACAGCGCGCGGACGTTCAACGCGTTGGATTCCAGCGAGCGATCCAGATAACCCAGCGCCGCGTCGAAATCCCCGCGGCACGTTGCGATCTGGGCCAATTCAAAATATCCCGGCGAGCGCCAGGCGGCGCTCCAGGTGGACTTGTAAAATTGCGTGAACGCCTCGTCGTTCTTGCCCTGGGCCTTCAGCGCCAACCCGAGATAGTAAAACGCCTCGCCATCCTTGGGCATCGTGTATCGATTGGCGGCTCGGGCGAGGGCGGCGCGAAGATAATCTTCCGCGTCGGCGAATCGACCGGCCTTGATGGCGTCAATCCCCAACGCGGTATTCACGCGAACGTCGCCCGCATCGCGCTTCAGCGCTTCCTGCCAATAGGGGTCCGGCAACGCTCCGGGAGCGTGAAACTGCTCGATCCGCAGGCCTGTCAGGTACAACTCTTCGCTTGTCTTGATCTCCTGGGGCGCCGGCGGATTGGTTACCGGCTTCGGCATCACCTCGGGAACCAGTTTCACCGGCGAATACGCAACCAGTTCCCTCCCATCCGCCGAAATGGAGGCGCGAAGATCGTGCTGGTCGGCGCCGGCGGGAAGGGCAATCTGTTTCAAGTACGATTTGCCGGGCCCGATCGCCGCCTGTTCCTCCAGCAACACCCGATCTTTCAGCTTGAGCAAAACGGTGGCGTTGGGATGCTCGGCCGTGGCGTAGAATCCGACCGTCGCGTTGCCATTGTTCACGTCCAGATTGACCGCCGCGTCGACGTTGGCATTTTTCACGCCGTCGATATCGCGGAACGGATACCAGTATTGGGTCCACGTGCGCGTCTCGAACGGTTCAAGCCAGGAATAATCCGGTTGATTGTCGGAATAGGCGCCGACCATCAGTTCGATGTACGGGCCGTCGCTGTCGGTCAGCAGCGTATCCTCGGCTCGGCCGCTGGGCCCGTTGCCCCAGGTGAAAAATTTCTTGCCCGGCACGACGTTGTGATCGGCGATCGCCATCGTGCCGGCGTTGCGGCCATGATCGTATCCCGCGAAAAAATCGTCCTGGTAATTCCACGCGAACATCGACGTGGAATTGAAATGGTTCTTGTACCAGCTCACGTCCACGCCGGCCGTGAAGTCGGTATTGTTGAATCGCGTCGTGGCGATCGGCCAGGTCGTGAAATCCCGCTTGCCGTGATACGTCACGTGCTGCGTGCTAGGCGGGAAAATCACCTGATACGAGTCGTTGACGCTCACCGCGACGTTCGAAAAGCAGAGCATCGACGCCGGCAACGGCGTGCGGTTGATCATCCGGAATTTCGCCTCCAGGTATGATCTGCCCGGATGCAGCGTCAGCCCCACCGCCCAGCGCATGCGGTCGCGCAATTCCAATTCGCCGACCCAGACCGTCTTGCTTTGATCGGCGTTGTCTTCGACGGCGTATTGCACCGGCAGAAAGCTCGTCGCCCGGTGATGGTGCGGAACGTCCCATTCCATTCCCCCGGAAATCCACGCGCCCAGCAAACTGATCAGCGCCGGCTTAATGACGTGTTGGCGATACACGAAGTTGTAGCCGTCGGTCTTGTCGATCGCCTCGAAAACCTTCCCGCCGATCTCGGGAAGGATGCCGATCTTGACGTACTCGTTTTCCAGATAAACCATCGTGTAGGTCTTGTTGACCTTCTCGGTGGTCAGGTTGTCGTAAGCCGGGTACGGATAGATGCGATGTTGGGCGCCCTGGGAGGTTCCGCCGGAATAGAACCGGGGAGTGGAATCCGGCGGACCCATCAGGTAGGTCGGGATAACGACCGGCTGCTCGTAAACCTTCACGAGAGATTCGGCCCCCGCCGGGCTGGTTCGGCACATCATCGCGGCAATGAGGACTAATATTGGAATCGGGCGTTTCATGGGCATATTTCCCCGCGGGGCTCTCCCGGTGCTCCGGGAGAGGGCCAGCGTGAGGGTCTTCCGCTCACTTTCGGAACAGATGTTATCGCCGTCAAAATAACGCCACAACCTCTTCCCGGATTTTCCGTGCTATGCGCGGGTTTATACGGTAAAATACATATGAATGATCGTTGCCGTTGCGAGAGGCGGCATCGATTATCCAATGACGTAAACAGATGCCGTTAGTATTTGGCATTACCACCGGTTCCCCCCGTTTGAATACAGGCGGGAAGAAGAAGCCGCGCCGAGCGTTGCGGCGGCGCGCGGGGTGCTTTTTCGAAGCGTTGGAGAGCCGGCTGCTGTTGAGCACGGTCAGTTGGATCGGCCCAAGCAGCGGGTCGTGGAACACGGCGAGCAACTGGAATACGAGCACGATCCCGCAGCCGGGCCAGGACGTCATCATCAGCGCGTCGGGAAGCATTCAGGTGACCCTCACGGGGAGCGCATCGGTCAATAGTATTTCCGTCACCGGTGACACATTAAGCGTATCGGGCGGCACCCTGACGGTCGCGGCCAACTCCTCGATCAACTCCTCAAGCACGCTCGTGCTGAACAACGCGACTCTGACCCTGGCATCCGGCGCGACGCTGACCAACGGCGGCTCGATCACCGTCAATCCACTCAGCAGCCTGAACGTCGGCGCCGCTTACACGCAGACCGCCACCGGATCGTTGACCCTGCCGTCGGGGACGTTGTTGACCTCCGGTGTGGGGGTCAATTTGCTGAACAACGGGGGGTTTGAATCTCCCCTGGCCGGCACCAGCACGACCACGACTCCCGACGACTGGGGAGACTGGGGACCGTCGTACATCAGCACCCAATACGCCCACAGCGGGCTGCAATCGGTGCAGACGCCCGGGACTAGTGGGGGTTCCGGCGTGAATCAGGCGTTCTCCGTGACCCCGGGCGTCTCTTACACAGTATCCGCCTACGCCATGACGCCTTCCACGTCCAAACTCACCGGCGCGGAGGAAGGGATACTGAACCTAATCTTTGATAATTCGAGCGGAACCCAGGTCGGCACCCACGGCATCACCGTGCTCACCGCCACCAGCGCGACCGGCGGCCCAATCTCGGGGAGCGTCGGCGGCCAGGGCTGGAATTTTTATTACACAACCGGCGTGGCGCCCAGCGGCGCGGTTACCGCCTATGTCGCCCTTCAGGTCGGACCCTACAGCGGCCAGTCCGGCACCAACGGTGGATCGGTTTTCTGGGATGATGCCCAATTCGGACCGACCGCCGCGACCTCTGCCGTCGTCACCGCTGCCAGCTTATCCAACAGCGGCGCGATCACGATCGGAGCTGCCGACAACGTCAATATTGCGGAAGCCTTTTCGCAAACCGGCACCGGAACCCTGACCATGCAATTGGGCGGCCCGGCGTCCAGCCTTTTGTTCGGCACGCTCAGCGCGGGCGGGACGGCGACCCTCGGCGGTACGCTCCAGGCAGTCCTCGTCAATGGATACAGCCCCTCGATCAACGATAGCTTTACCCTCCTGAATTATGCCGCCCAAACCGGCGCGTTCTCTTCAACCCAACTGCCTTCCGGCGCTTCCTACGCCTTCCAACCGGCTGTCAATCCCACCTATCTCGGGATCGGCGCATTGCCCACTTCATTGACCACCGCGGTCAACATCGCCTCGGTGATCGATCCAGCGTCGACCAATTTGCTCGGCGTAAACCTGGCGTATTGGGATGACAAGTTGACTACGGCGCAAACGCAATCAATGGTCCAGGCGGCGGGGCTGGATATATTTCGCTTCCCCGGCGGGTCGGCTTCCGACGATTACCATTTCAACCAATCCAGCAACGACGGCGATTCCTCGGCAAACACGATTCCCCAGTTCGCGCAGTTAATAGACAACGTCGGCGGCCTGGGCATCGTCACCACCGACTACGGCTCAGGCAGCCCACAGGAAGCCGAGGCTGAACTCGCCTACCTCCTCGGCTCGCCCACTGACACGACGACCATCGGCATGGGAATGGAATGGAGTGATAGCGCCAGCGCATGGCAAAACGTCAATTGGCAGACCGTCGGCTACTGGGCCAGCCTGCGCGCCGCCACGCCGCTGGCACAAGATGATGGGTACAACTTCCTGCGGATTGGCCGCGCCAGTCCGTTCACCGGCATTAATTATTGGGAAGTCGGCAACGAGCAGTACGGAACCTGGGAGACCGATCATTACAGCCCCACCGGCGTTGGCGGCAGCAGCACCACGTCCGGCGGCTACAACTACCCCGCCGCCTACGCCCAATTCGCCGCGTCGTTTTCCGCATTCGTGACCGCCGATAAATCGCTGCCGTCCATCCTGATCGGCATCGACAGCGGGGACCCGACCGGCACTTCCGACAACAACTGGACGAAAAACGTGTTGGCAGACGGGCTGGCGGATGGGTTCGTCCCAGGATTCATTTCCGATCACAGCTACATGTATGGGCCCGGCTCGGAAAGCGATTCGGTCCTGCTCAACGACACCGTCTCAAACCCCGCCAGCAATCTCGATTGGTCCACTCGCTACAGCGATTACGAAAACATCCTCCAGCAGACCGTGGGCGCCAAGGCATCAAGCGTCCACATCATGGCCACCGAGTACAACTCCAATTACGGCACCCCCGGCAAGCAGATGACCAGCCTGGTCAACGGCCTCTTCGTTGCCGACTCCATCGGCAGCCTGCTCGACAGCGGATACACCGGTGGATTGTTCTGGGACCTCCGCAACGGCTGGGGCACCAACGGAGACAACTCGCCGACTTTATTCGGTTGGCGCGAAGGCGGCGACGAGGGAATCCTGGGCGATCCGAATTACAACGATCCGCCCATCACCGGTCCATATGTCCCATATCCCAACTATTTCGGCTTCCAACTGGCGTCCAAAATGGTTCAGAGCGGCGGCACGGCCGTCTCGGCCGTCAGCAGCTACAGCGAATTGGCCGTCTACTCGGTCCTGGAAGCAAACGGCCACCTTGACCTTATGGTGATCAACAAGAACCCCGATGCCGCCATTACCGAGCAATTCAATCTCCAGGGATTCACGCCCAGCGGGCAAGGGCAGTTCTGGCAATACGGCGAAGCGCAGGACTATGCCCAAAGCCAATCGCCCACCGGCGCGGCTTCGCTGGCGAATTTCTCCACCGCGCTCAGCTTCTCCGGCGGCAGTTTCAGTTATGCCTTTCCGGCATATTCGATGACGGTGATCGATCTGACGCCGACGCTCTCGGTCGCAACGCCGGCCGCGGCCAACCCCAATCCGGTCGTCGGCGCATCGGTTGCCCTGAGCGCGCTAGGATCGGAAAACGGCAGCGGCACGGGGCTGACTTATACGTGGTCGGCCACCGGACCCGCGCCCGTGACCTACACCGGCGCCACCAACGGCGCCAACGCCGCAAAGAATATCACCGCCAATTTCACGCAGGTCGGCATTTATAACTTCAACGTCGCCATCACCGACACGGGCGGGCAGACCGTCAACAGTGCCGTGCAGGTCATCGTGTTGCCGGTTTTCGCCAGCCAGTCGGCAACCACGGTGACCATTACGCTGAATAATATCGCCCCCATCGCCGTCGCAACCTCAGGCAGCAACGTCACCGTCAACGAAGCGGGTTATCAATATTCGTTCACGGGCGTCAGCGCCATTACCGTTAACGGATCTGCAAAAAGCGATGTATTGAATTTCAACGGTCCTGTCGCGTTGCCCTTCAGCGTCGTCAATTGCGGCAGCTCGACCGTGAACGTGAACGGCGGAACGTTAATATTCGCCGCCGTCAGCGGAGGGAGCATCAATCTGGGCACGCTATTCGTGGCCAATGGCGCTGCCGCGATGATAACCGCCGCGACCACGCAAAATCCCACCACCTTGAATTTGGGCTCCCTTTCGATCGCTGCCAGTGGCGTGCTGGACGTGACTAACAATGAGGTGTTCATCAGCTATGCCGGCGCTGCCGACCCAATCGCGGCGATCGCCGGGTACATCACATCCGGCTACAACAGCGGCCACTGGAACGGTACGGGCATCATTTCCTCAGCGGCGCAAACGCCCACCAACGGCCTGATCTACGGCCTCGGCTACGCCGATGGGAATGACAACGTCGTCTCCGGCCTGTCGTCGGGCCAGATCGAAGTGAAGTACACGCTGCTGGGCGACGCCAACCTGGACGGCCTGGTCAACGCCGCGGACTTCACCATCCTGGCGGCGAACTTCAACCAGCCGGTCACCGGCTGGGACCACGGCGATTTCAACTACGACGGACTGGTGAACGCCGCCGACTTCACCGACCTGGCGGCGAACTTCAACCAGAGCGCTGATATTGCCGCCGTTGCAAACGTGGCCTCGGTCGCCGCCGCTCCGGTAGTCGTTTCAACCGCTTCGGCGGCGACAACTTCCACCACCCCCGCGGCGTCACCGGCTTCGAAGTCCAAGCCAGCGAAGGTTTCCAGGCCAAATGTCACCGATGCAACGAACAGGAAATCGAAGGTTTCCGCTGTGACGACTTACGCGGCCGGCTTCGTAACGATCCCCACCTCCGGCTCGACGGCGACTCCGCAGAACATCAATAGGGACGCCAAGTTTCTCGCGGATCGATAAGCCGCGGATGAAGCAGATAATGGGCGCCACTGATCCATTTAGGATTTATTTTAGGGACGATTTATTTAGGGACATTCAAGATTTCAGTCGCCGCGCGTGCGATCGCAGAAATCTTGGAATGTCCCCTTTTAGCCTTTTTGGCCTCCCACCTTCTCAATTCGACTGATAGCTCGATATCCTGTCCGTGCGGCGGGCGAGCTCGCTGGTGTATCGGCGCCCGAGCCTATCCTTGTTTTCTTCAATCCAATCGCTCAGCCTTGTCGCGCCTAGTGGAGGAGCATCCACGTATAGGCGTTCCTCCATCAGGCCCCGGATTTCCTCGCGCGTGATAATGACATCATGCACTAGCGAACCGAGCAGCCGCGAACCCCAATAGCAAACCTTCGGGGGAAGTCCGACGATTGGCCTCCTCAGGCCCAGCGCTCGTCTGATCGTGTCGACCAACCCGCGATACGTGAAAGTCTCCGGCCCAATCGCATTCAGCACTTCGCAACGGTCGCCCGTCGCCTGCTCAATGGCGGCCAGCGCAAGATCGTCCACGTAAATAGGCTGGAGCCGATATTCACCCGAGCCGAAAACCGCCATGACCGGAAGATGACGCAGCGCCCACGCGATGTTGTTGATCAGGATATCTTCCTTCCCGAACAGGACCGTCGGCCGAAGAATGCAGTACGAAACGCCCAGAGATTGGAGTTCCAATTCAACTTCCGCTTTCCCCCGAAAATAACGCAGATCGCAGTTGATGTCCGGATGGGTAATGCTGACGTGCACAATCCGCCGAACCCCACTGTCCTTCGCGGCATGGAACAGGACCTTGCTGTTGGCCACCGCTTGCTGGTGCGAGAAAAGGCGATGATCGAATCGCACCCAGTACGTGTTGATGAGCGCATCGACCCCCCGAAGCGAATGCGTTAATAGGTCCGGCTGATCGAAATGAAAAGGAACCGCCTGGACCCTCCCGCCAAATGGGTTATCGCGCCGCAGGGAGTTCGTCAGCGTGACAACGCTATGGCCCGCATCGAGCAGACGCTGGGCGATGTAGCGGCCTGAGAATCCAAATGCTCCCGTGACTGCGATCTTCATAGCGCAAGCGGATAGTAAGGGGACATTCAAGATTTTAGTTGCGGCGGCTGCGGATGCGGAAATCTTGTATGTCCCCTTTTTGCGTGAAACGGCTCCATCGCCCGCAAGCCCAGCAGTTCCATCAGATGCGCATCGGCATCGTATTTCGGCGACGGCACGGCGGCGGTGAGCATCTGCCCGTTGTCGCTGGAGAAAATCGAATTCGCCCCCGCCAGGAAGCACAAAGCCTGATCGCTCACCGAAAGTTTCGCCCGCCCGGCCGACAGCCGCACGACGCTCGCCGGCATCAGCAGCCGCGCCAACGCGATCATCCGGACCGTTTCCCAGATCGGCAAATCCGGCCGATCCCCCATCGGCGTCCCCGGCACCTTTGCCAGGACGTTGATCGGCACGGATTCAGGATGCGGCCGCATCGTCGCCAGCGTGCGCAGCATGGACAAACGGTCTTCCATCGTTTCGCCCATGCCGATGATCCCGCCGCAGCAAACCGTCACGCTCGTTTTGCGGATTTGTTCGATGGTATCGAGGCGGTCGCCAAATTTGCGCGTGGTGATGATGGTCTGGTAAAACCGCTCGGAGGTGTCGATGTTGTGGTTGTAGGCATAAAGCCCGGCTTCCTCCAGCCGCCGCGCCTGGCCCTCATTGAGCATGCCCAGGGTGCAGCAGACTTCCAGGCCGAGGTCGCTCACGTCTCGCACCATTTCCAGGATTCGCTCGAACTGCTGGTTATCCTTGACTTCGCGCCAAGCCGCCCCAAGGCACACCCGGCTCGCCCCGCTTTCCTTGGCACGCCGGGCGAATTCCACAACCTCTTCCCGAGCCATCAGCGCCGTCGGCCTGACTTCGGTTTCATAGCGCGACGATTGCGAGCAATACGCGCAATCTTCCGGACACGCCCCGGTCTTGACGGAAATCAGTTTGCAGACCTGAACTTCCCCCGGCCGATGAAATTGCCGATGAACCGTCGCCGCCCGGAACACCAGTTCCAGCAACCCCACCTCCGCCAGCCCGCGGATTTCCTCCAGCGTCCAGTCGCTACGAATCTCGACAGGCATGATGGATGAACAATTCTTCCTCACCTGAACGCATCCGTCACCGGCCGCGCCGCACGCGGAACCACCGTGCGCGTATTCGTGTCGTAGGTCATAATCGCGATCAGGCCCGTGCGGTTATCCACGATGTACAGCCCTTCCCCGCCCGTTTGGATTTCCGCGGTCACCGCCTGGTAGTCGTGGCTGTTCGCCGTCGCCTCGGCCTGCGCCGGCGGCGCCGCGAAATTCGCGATCATCAACCCCACCGCCGAAACCGTCAGCACGCAAATCCCTATCAGTTTTCGATCCATGGTAAACCTCATTTGCTCATTTTTGTTTTTTGATTGAATCAGCGCCTCTGTCCCTGGGCGGCGATGCTGTAAATCCGATTCAGATCGATCGGCTGCATCGTCTGGAGCGTCCGGCTCGAATCGTCATACGCCATCGCTCCCAACTTCCCGTTCGTCGAGTCGATGATGTAAACCAGCGACGTCGACCCGCCGTTCACCCTTCCGGGCACCAGCAGATAATCCGCCGGCCGCCGAATCTGCGCCTGCGCACGATTCAAATGATTGAATTGCCCGGCAAACATGAACAACAAAACCGCGTTGAGGCCTACAAGACCCCAAAAGACAGGCGATTTCATCGATGCCTCCTCGTGTTAAAGACGTAATCCTTGATGATTCAATCCAGGTGAGATCGCTTGGCGTCCTTGAACATCACCAGCAGCCCGACCAGGCCAAGACCGATCCAAACGAAATAACTCAGCGCGGCCCCGCCGTCGAGCGTGACGCTTTTGTTGCCGTAGTCGTCCAGCCGCCCGTCATAGCTTTTCGATTGATCGTCCGCCAACGCCGACAGCGGAGCGAACCCCACCGTCAACAGGACAATAATCGTCGCCAATAGCTTCTTACGCATGCTCCCCATCATAACCAGCTTTCCAGCGGCCGGGCAAGCGCACGGAATTCCTGCGCCGGAAGGCAGACGGTTTCCCACTTCGCCGACCGCCGCCGCATGTGCGCCCGGTATTCCGCCAAATCTATCCCCATGATCAGATACCATCGGTCTCGATGCTCGTACATCCCCTCTCCCGCGCTCATCGGCCGCTCGATCCAATAAACGAACGTGAATATCGCCTTGAATCCCTCCCCGAACACCTGCTCCCATTGCATCAGATCGTTCACGTCCTGTTCGGTCGTCCAGGTCTCAAACCCCGCCCGGTCCACCCGGTTCCGGCAACTTCGCCCTTTCACGTCCACCAGTAAATTCGGGCCCTTCTTGCTGTAAACCACGAAATCGAACGATTTCAGCCGGGCATTGGCAAACAACGCCTTCTTCGCCTCATCCACCGCCACGTACGGAACGCCCCGGTCACGCAGGAACGCCTCGAACGCCGCCTCATAATGAATCGTCCGATCCGCCATAAAAACTGACTATCCCTGAATTCTAGCGGAACCGCCCCGCCTTTGGCTATACATTGGCGACATGCGAATAATCGCCGGCGAATTTCGCGGTCGAAAGCTCCTTGGTCCCGACACAGACCTCACCCGCCCCATTACCGATCGCGCCAAGCAATCCGTCTTCGACGCCCTGACGCCCCATCTGCCCGATGCGGTCGTCTATGACCTCTTCGCCGGCACCGGCAGCCTCGGCCTGGAAAGCCTCAGCCGCGGCTGCAAACACGCCACGTTCTTCGAGTCCGACCCATCCGCCCTGGCCCTTTTACACAAAAATATCGCCACGCTCGGCGTGGCCAATCGCGCCACCACCATTCGCGGCGACATCTTCGCCTGGTTCGCATCCTCCGCCAAACCCGCCCAGCCCGCCGACCTGGTCTTCCTCGATCCGCCCTACCGCTTCCTGACCGACCGGCCCGGCGATCTTCAAACCCTTGCCGAAAAAATCGTCTCCGCCCATTTGTCGCCCACCGGCCGGATCCTTTTCCGCCACGACCGCCGCGACGTCCTCGAACTGCCGATGCTCCGCCCCACGGCCATCTGCGATTACGGCTCGATGCGCGTGGAGTTCCTGGAGAAGGAAATTCGAAACTCGAAACTCGAATGACGAATCAAGCCGCTGCGCGGAAACTCGAAATTCGAATGACGAATCAATTTCGAAATTCAAAATTCGAATTTCAGACTTCGAATTTGATTCGTCATTCGAATTTCGAATTTCGAATTTCCCCCGCCCCCTTCATCCGCTCCATGATTTCCATACATCCCTTCGCCGCCATATCCAACATCCGATCCATCTCCACCCGGCTAAACCCCACCCCATTTTCCGCGCTCGCCTGAATCTCGACGAATTTCCCGCTGGCCGTATATGCGACGTTCATATCCACCTGCGCCCGCGAGTCATCCTCATAATCCAGATCGAGCAAAACCTCCCCATCCACCAGCCCCACGCTCACGGCCGCAAGCTGATCCACCAGCGCCGCCTTCGGCTCATACAGCGAAGGATCATATCTGGGCAGCGTCTCCCCATTGATCGGATCGATCGTACTTTTGGAAATCACCTTCGGCGTCGGCATCAGTTCCGGCAACTTCCCCACCGCATCCCGCAGCGCCACGTACGCCGCCGATATACACGCCGTCCGCGTCCCCCCATCCGCCTGAAGCACCTGGCAATCCACCGCCAGCGTATGCGGCCCGATCTTGCTCAAATCCACCGCCGCCCGCAACGACCGCCCGATGAGCCGCTGAATCTCCGTCCCCCGCGAATCCGTATGCCCGATCTTCGGCCAAGGTTTCCTCTGCGGCGTAGACCCCGGCAACATCACGTATTCCGCCGTCACCCATCCCCCCGCTCTCCGCTCATCAAACCACGGCGGCAAATCCACCGCCTCCGAAACCGTGCACAGCACCACGGTCTTCCCCTGCTGCCAAAGCACCGACCCCGCCGGCGTCTGCGTAAACCCCCGCGTGATCGAAATCTCCCGAAGCTGATTGGCTTTTCGTCCGTCAGATCGCATTCCCAGAGGCTACCGCCGCCGGCGCAGGATGTACATGCGAGCCCGCGTCCCCTGTTGCTTGGGCTTTTTAAGGGGACATTCAAGATTTCCGAACTTGCGAGCCAAGAACAACGAAATCTTGAATGTCCCCTTTATTACGACGACAATTTCCGCGCGTAGCCGGCGATCTTTGCCCGCCGTATTGATCCAAACGTCGCCGCAAAAACAGAATATCTCAAAATGACCCACTGCCAAATTTCCCCTTGCAAATCAAAACCGAGTTAGGCATTGGTTAGGACATTGGTACGGCCCCGTCGCCCATCCTGCGCGCGGGCATTGCCGGGTCAAGTTTATTGGAGGATTCGCAGGCCATGCCGATTCTGTGCCGAGGTTTGCCGACTCGGGTCGTGCAACGCCCCGCCGTTCATGTTTCCAACCCGCTGGTTCCGATAAATAGCCTATGGATCGCCCCAAAAATCGGGACCCGCAATGGGTGGACACCGCGCGAAGGCTTCGCGACGTTCGCCGGGCTTGTTTACTGTTTCTGGATCGCTGGGCTATTGGACAACTGCTGAACGACGTGCCCGCCCTCGATCGGGTAGCCGGCGATGTCCAGGCCAAGACCGACGCCGCCATTGCCGATCCGGCCAACCGGGATTGGTCGGTTTTATATCGCGGAAGCGTTTTGGACGATTAGTTAGATAGCTCACTTCCATGGCGCAGATCACTTCCAACATTGGCATCATCAGCGGGATCAACACCGGGGCCATTATTGATGGGCTGATCTCCATCGATTCACAGCCCGTCACTCTTCTGCAAACGCAGATCACCTCCGCGAAGGATCAGCAGCAGGCGTATTCATCGCTCGAAACGCAATTGACCGCCATGCAGCAGATCGGGCAGAACCTGGCCTTGCCGCAGACTTTTCAGGCAGCCACGACCAACAGCAGCAATCCCAACGTCCTGACGGCCACGGCCGGCGTCGGGGCGGCCGTCGGCAACTATCAGTTTCAGGTCGCCCAGCTCGTCTCCACCCAGCAGAGCATCAGCAACGGATTCGCCAACACCAGTTCCGCCCCCGTCGGCGCCGGGACCATCACGCTGGAAGCCGGCGGCGGCGAGGCCTATTCCCAAACCCCGCTCTCCCAACTCAACGGCGGCTCGGGCGTCGCCCAGGGCCAATTCCGGATCACCGACCGTGGCGGCAACTCCACCGTCATTAATACCTCGAACGATATCAACCTCGACGACGTGGTCAGCCAGATCAACAACGCCACCGGCATCAGCGTCCACGCCGCCGTCACGAATGACGGCCTGCAAATCACCGATCAAACCGGCGGAACCGGCACCCTTTCCATCGAGGACCTCAACGGCGGGACGACGGCGGCGAACCTCGGCATCGCCGGCGCCGCTTCCGGTAACACACTCACCGGGTCCGACATCAATTACATCTCCACCGCCACGTCCATTTCGCAACTCAACGACGGCAACGGCATCGCCACCACCACCGCCGGGCAGACCGACTTCACCGTCACCGTGAGCGATGGGACGAACGTCAACGTGTCGCTCAACGGCGCAACCACGGTCGGCGACTTGCTCAACGACATCAACACCGCCGGCGGAACGAAGCTCAAGGCATCGATCAATTCCGCGGGCAACGGCATTACCCTCACCGATACCAGCGGTGGAAGCGGCACGTTCACCATCGCGCCCAAGAACGGCTCGCAAGCCGCCTCCGACCTCGGCCTCACCGCGGCCGCCTCCGGCAACACCATCCAGGGCGCGCCACTCATCGCCGGGCTGGATTCCGTCCTCGTGCGATCCCTCAACGGCGGATCGGGGTTGACCCTTGGCGCCATTTCCATTACCGACCGTAGCGGACACTCCGGCCAGATCGACCTGTCCGGCGCAACCTCCCTCAGCGACGTCATCAACGACATCAATACCAACACCCTGGGCATCGACGTCACCGCAGCCCTGAACTCATCCGGAACCGGCCTGCAAATCACCGACACCAGCGGCGCCGCCGCAAACGGAAATCTCGTCATCGGCAACGTCGGTTCGACCACCACTGCCACCGCCCTGGGAATCGCCGGAACTTCCGATACCGGCGCCGTCGACGGCACAAATCTTCAGCGGCAATACGTCTCTCTCAACACGCTGCTCAGCAATTACAACGGCGGCGCCGGGGTGAGCCTCGGCCAGTTCCAAATCCAGAATTCCACCGGCGCGGTCGCCACCGTCGATCTCACGCAGGGAACCTACAACACCATCGGCGACGTGATCAACGCGATCAACGCCAAGAAAATCGGCGTCACCGCTTCGATCAATTCCACCGGCAACGGCATCCTCCTGACCGACACCGCCGGCGGCACTGGAAAGTTGACGGTCACCGATGTCAACGGCGGCGCCACCGCCGCGAATCTCAACATCGCCGGCGCCGCCACCGGAACCACCCTCGACGGCGCGGAGCAAAAAACCATCACCGTCACCAGCACCGATACCCTGGCGTCCCTGCAATCCAAGATCAACAAACTCGGCTTCGGCGTCACCGCCAATATCATCAACGACGGCTCCAGCAGCGCGCCCTATCGGCTGTCGCTCACGGCCGTCAATTCCGGCGAGGCCGGCCGCGTCGTCATCGACAGCGGAACCACCAACCTGGGCATTCGCAACCTCGTCAATGCCCAGGATGCCGCGGTTTTCTATGGCGGATCCGGCGGCTCCCAACCCCTGCTCATCACCTCAAACACCAATCAATTGTCCAATGTCATCAAGGGCGTCACCGTCAGCCTCGTCAGCGCCAGCAGCAGCCCCGTGAGCCTCAGCGTCACCCCCGATCCCACCAACGTCTCCGCCCAACTTCAGAACTTCGTCACCGATTTCAACTCCCTGGTCGGCACCATCACGACCGACACTCAATACGACACCACGAACAACACCGGCGGCATCCTGCTCGGCGACGGCGCAACCCAGCAAGTCCAGGAATCCATCTACAACATGATCAACACCGTGGTGCAGGGCGCCGGCCAATACAAAGACCTCGCCCAAATCGGCATTACGGTCAACACCAACGGCAACGTCAACAGCGGCGCGACCCTGAACTTCGACCCCAGCACGTTCCAGACCGCCTTCGCCAACGATCCCAATGCCGTTCAGGACCTTTTCAGCACCGCATCCATCGGCCTGGGCAACGTCATCAACAACGCCATGACCGCCCTCACCGATCCGGTCAGCGGAACGCTCACGCTTCAAAACAACACCCTGACCACCGAAATACAACAATACAACGACCAGATTAACAGCCTGAACTCCATTCTTGCCGAGAAGAAAACGCAATTGGAGAACGAGTTCAACAACATGGAAAGCACGCTGGCGACGCTTCAAACTCAGGGCACTCTGTTGACCGCGTTAAGCAGCATCAAGCTCTCGACCACAAGCACCGGCGGCACCTCGATCGGATCATCGGCGAGCAGCTCGTCCTCCAGCTCATAGTTGGAGTTTTGTAGAGCGATATGAATCCACAAGCCGCGCAAAAATATCTGCGAACGAAGGTGTTGACCGCGACGGCCGAGCAGTTGCAGATGATGTTGTTCGACGGCGCGATCCGCTTTTGCGAACAGGCCCGGATCGCGCTTGAAAAAAAGAACTTCGAGCAAAGCTACCAGGCGCTGACCAAAGCCCAGGCCATCGTCAATCAACTTATCTGCGCCCTGAAGCCCGATGTCTTGCCCGAACTTTGCAAACGGCTCAAGGGTCTTTACACCTTCGCCTATCGCCGCCTGGTCGATGCGAATCTGAATCACCACGTCGAATCGTTGGACGAAGCGCTCAACGTGCTGAAATTCCAGCGTCAGACGTGGGCGATGCTGATGGAGAGCCTGGGCAAGCAGAAGGCCGCCGCCGCCGCCGCCAAGCTCGACATCCCCGCCCCCGACGGCCGGATGGAAGCCAGCATCAGCATGCAAGGCTAAAATTCTCTCTCCATTAGCCCCGGCCTTTGGCCGGGTCATCCCCCATTAACCCCACCGATAAAACCCCATCGCATTGGCGGTCGTGATCTGATCCAGTTTTTCCAGGCTGATCCCCCGCGCCGCCGCCACCACCGCCGCGGTGTGAACCACCATCGCCGGCTCATTGACCTTTTGTTTGCGCATGGGCTCGGGCGTGAGATACGGGGCATCGGTCTCGACGAGGATTCGATCCTGCGGCGCATCGGCGGCGATTTCGCGCAGCGCCTGGCCGTTGCCAAACGTCACGACCCCGGTGAATCCGGTCAAATGTCCCGCGTCCCAAATCCGCCGCGCTTCCTCCGCCGTTCCGGTAAAACAATGGAACACCGCCCTCACCCCGGAAAACCGTTGAAGCATAGCCAGGCAATCCTGGACCGCGTCCCGGCAATGAATCACCACCGGCAATCCCACTTCCCGCGCCAGGTCCAACTGCGCCTCAAAATACTCCGCCTGTTTGGGCCGGGGCGACGAATCGTAATGATAGTCCAATCCCATCTCCCCCAGCGCGACGACAGCCGGGTCGGGGCAGAAATCCCGCAGCCGCGCAAGCTGCTCAAACTGAATTTCATGGCAATAGTTGGGATGCGCGCCCACCGCGCAGCGGACGTTTGGGCGCCGTTTCGTCACCCCCAGCACCGCATCCCAATCCGCCGGATGCGTGCCGATGGTGACGATATTCCCGACGCCCGCCGCCGCAGCCCTCGCCAAAACCGCATCGAGTTGCTCGACGAGCCTTGGATCGGTCAGATGGCAATGCGTATCGATCATTGCAATTGTCAATTATCAATTGTGTTCTAAAACGTCGCCTCGAACGCGTCGGTCGTGTGCCGAATCTGCGGATCGCGCCCGCTCGGCCAGACGATGGCGACCACGTCGAACCTGGCCGGCGGCTGCGGAGTGCCGTAACGCGACAGGTAAAACGTCGCCGCCTTGGTCAACTGGTGCCGCTTGGGCTGATTGATCTGATCCTCCGGCGTGGGATCATCGTACGCCCGGGTTTTGACCTCCACGAAAACCAGCGTTTTCCCATCCCGCGCGATGATGTCCACCTCACCCACTTCGCACCTGAAATTCCGCTCGATGATTTTGTAGCCCTGATTGCGAAGAAACCGCGCGGCCACGTTCTCCCCGCGCTGGCCCAGCGCATCGCGCGGCGACGCGGGCTTGAACCAACTGGTCAACCATTCAAACATGATGGAGGATTATGCCCTGCGGCCGTTCGGCTGCAACCCCAATGGGAAAATTCGAAACTCGAAATTCGAATGACGAATCAAATTCGAAATTCAAAACTTGAAATGCCAACCAAGATCCCGTTTCGAATTTTGGACTTCGAATTTGATTCGAATTTCGAGCTTCGAATTTCGAATTTGCTCTCACGCTCCCGACGCGGCCAATTCGGGCTTCTCCGTGGTCTCCGGCCCCTCGCCCTTCTTTTCTTTGCGCTTCTCGGTAAGCCGGGTCGCCTTGCCCACGCGATCGCGCAGGTAAAAGAGCTTGGCGCGCCTCGCCTCGCCGCTCCGCTTCACCGTCACGCGCGAGATAAACGGCGAATGCAGCGGGAAAATCCGCTCCACGCCTTCGTTGTTCACGATTCGCCTCACCGTGAACGTCTCGTTGATCCCCGCGCCCTTTTTCATGATCACCACCCCGCTGAAGACCTGGATGCGCTCCTTCTCGCCTTCGATGATCCGAGTGGCCACGTCCACCGTGTCCCCCACCGCAAACTGCGGGACGTCCTTCTTCAAATGCGGCTGCTCAACGTATTGTACGAGTTTGTTTGTCATGACCTGCTCCGATCCACCGTCTTTCGGCGGGATACGCAATTATACTACGGTATTCGATTCATCACTTATCGGCTACGCCGTCCGGTTTATCGGCTACGCCGCCGGATATCTTCCGCAAATAGGCCTGCCACAAATCCGGCCGGCGCTCCTTGGTCCTTTGCTTTTTCTGTTCCAGCCTCCACTTGGCGATCTCGGCATGGTTGCCGCCGAGCAAGACCTGGGGCGCCGTCATTCCCCGGAATTCCCGCGGCCGGGTGTACTGCGGATACTCCAGCAATCCATCGGCGAACGACTCATCCGCCGCGCCTTCCTCCGCCCCCAGCGCGCCCGGCAAAAGCCGCACCACCGCGTCCAACACCACCATCGCCGCCAATTCTCCGCCGCTCAATACGTAATCGCCAATGCTCAATTCCATCGGCTGCAAACCCCGCGCGATCCGGTCATCGAAACCTTCGTAATGGCCCGCAATGAGCAACAATCGATCCTTCGCGGCCAACTCCTCGGCCACCGACTGATCGAACAAGCGTCCTTGCGGGGTCAGCAGAATGCGAACGCTCTTGGAAGCCGCGGAGGGCGAAGCCCTTTCCGCGGCGGAGGGCGAAGCCCTTTCCGCGGCGGAGGGCGAAGCCCTTTCCGCGGCGGAGGGCGAAGCCCTTTCCGCATCCTGCCGCTCGACCGACTCGACGGCGTCGAACAGGGTCTGGCACATCATGACCATGCCGGGACCGCCGCCGAAGGGTTTGTCATCCACCGATTTGTGCGCATCAGTCGCAAAATCGCGGATGTTTGTCAGGTGATAGCTGACCAGTCCTTTCTCCGCGGCCCGCTTGGGAATGCTGGTTCCCAGCACCGCGTCAAACATGTCAGGTGATAGCTGACCAGTCCTTTCTCCGCGGCCCGCTTGGGAATGCTGGTTCCCAGCACCGCGTCAAACATCTCCGGAAACAGCGTGAGAATGTCAATTCGCACGACACCCTCGCCGCCACGGAGGACTTGCCTCCGCGCCACGGAGGACTTGCCTCCGCCCGTTAAACTACTTCGCTACTTCCTTCTTTTCTTCCGCTGCGGGGGCCGGCGCTTCCTTTGGCGATTCCTTCGGCGCTTCTTTCTTCGCCTCTTTCTTCGCCGGCTCCGCCGCCACCGCCTTTGGCTTGCCCGGCTTGGGCAGCCGCAAATGCTTATGATCCAACCCGCTTCGCTTCAGCAGCGATGAAACCGTCTCTGACGGCACCGCCCCCACGTCCAGCCAATGCTTGCAACGATCCAGCTTGGCCACGAATTGCTTGGCCGCTTCCGTCGCCCGCGGATCGTAGAATCCGAGTTCCTCGATCACCCGCCCATCCCGCGGCGCGCGCGAATCGATCGCATTGAGCCGAAAATACGCCCGATTGCTCCGCCCCATCCGCTTCAGTCTTAACTTCACAGCCATGAACCATCTCCAGAAACCATAAATTATTGCGAATTGGTGAGTATATCAATTCGCATGGGGTTGGCAAGTTGGCGGGTTTTTTGAAAACGCTCCGGGGCGTGGCCACATTCTGTGGGACCCGGTCCCTTTGCCCCCTCGCCCCGATACGGCGGGCGAGGGTTGGCGTGAGGCTCTTCCGCTAGCCCATTTTCAGAAGCTCTTTCGCGGCCTGCCGACTTTCAGTCGGCGGGGATTCCCCGGCAATTCGCCCCCGTTTAAGCCCGCCAACCTCCGCGCGAAAAATCCCCATGACTCCCTTATGTCCCCAGACCGGTGCATCGGTCCCCGCCATCTGCCTTGGGCAATCGCTTGCGTCGCCCCTAGTTTGTCGCTGTGCGGCGCGTGCGACGGAAGGCCAGCATCCCGCATCCAATCACCAGCATGCCTATCATCGCCGGTTCGGGGACAGGGCTCTCGGCGACCACCATGGCGATGTCAGCCGACATCTCATCCGCAGGATCATCGGGATTCGCGGCATCGTCGCCACCGTCATCCGGGCCCGGATAGGTGATCCGCATGTAATCGCCATTGACGCCATAATTGGTGGTATTCACCAGATCGAAGGTCGCGTTAACGTCCACGCCGCCCCACGGGTCGACGAAATCTATCGTCCCTGCTTCGGAGTCTATGCCGGTAATCGTGATAATGTGAGCACCAGCGTCACCCCCTGGAAGATTGGGATCAACCCAGGCCTCCCACACCTCGACGTCTTGTCCAGCCGCCATCTGCTCCTGAAGGTACTCATCGGTGGGAACGGTGCTCGCCCCGTTCGCGGCGGCGTCTACGGTGCCGTCAGCGTTGAAAGTGCCAAAAATCCCTTGCCCATGTACTTCGATCTCCGGGCCCCCGGTTTGATTGTCTTGAATGTACTGGACCTTTCCGTTGACCAGATTTTGCGCCGAAGTTCCACCGGTGTGGATTTCATTGCCCTCTGCGTCATGCGCGTGATAGCCTGGGCTTGCCGGGTTGTAGTACGCATCGCCTTGCGTCGACATGTCACTGGCAAGGTCATTAATCGCGTCGTAGGGATCGGAGCCGACCAAGCCGGTGACACCGTATTCATTTTGTAGCATTTCGAATGAATTCACCGTTGCGGTGGGCGCACAAGCCTGGGGCGCCCGCGGATTGCCGTTGGAATCCGGTGTAACCGACGCACCGGCGTAGTCATCCGCGGCTGTGCTTCCGTTGATCTGGCTGTTATCGCCGTACGGATACGCGGCTTGAGAAACTGACGCCGCAGCAAGAACGGCCGCTCCGAATACGAGAAGACTTGAACGCTTCATGATCTCACCTTCCAATGAAATGAGTATCCCGACTTGAGTCACCAATGCCCTGTACAATGATGACCACGACCGGTTAAAATGAGTATGACTTGAGTCATGCAAAATTGCAAGAAAAAAAGCTGCAAATTCAGCACGACCGATACAGGCGTAACTGTTGGAATATTCGGATAGTTATAAATTGTTTTGAAATATTAATTTATGTCTGTTGCACCAATGCCGTGCGATCATAATGCGTTGATCAGCTCGTTTGGCGAAATTCATTTCCGTGCATAATGTTGTCGCAAAATGCGATGCGAATGTTGTTCCTCCCTCGGCCGCTCGGTTTAGATTCCGTTAATTGGCGAAATCAGCCCGCAATCAGAGCCCGCCATCAACTTGCCATCGGGCTGCCGCATTGTCCTTCCGCAAGGCCAGGTTGTTCTTCTGATTGGCTTGTGATTGGGAACACCTCACGAAATACGCCGATTGCTCCGCCGACCAGAAAGCTTCACCTTCCTCCACCACGGGGATTAGATTGCGCAAATCCAGACCTTGCTTTTTCGCTTCTTCCAATTGTGCCTTTGCTTTCTCAACGTCAGTTTCCGGAGTGAACTTCCGCATCTCGGCCCAGTCGGACTTTAGAGCGGCCTGGAAGTATGCCTTTACGACCTCGACCGGCGACATCCTGGCGTACACATCGTTATTGGCCAAGACTTCAGGCTCGTTCGCCCATTTCAGTTCCTCTTGAACTTGCAACTTGCTGTCACAAATTCCCGTGATCACGTACCGTTTCGCGGAATTCGCGTTGGACAGCCGCACGTTCATCTTTTGCGGTGGAAGTTTGATTTCGTAGGGTACGAACCAGCCTGGGTACGGTTTGGACCTGAAAGCGTTGCCCAGGCTGACGATCTCAAGACCTCCCAGCAATTGTTTATCGCGATCGTTCAGTGGGATTGGATTGAACTTTTGGGCCTCCGTCCAATCTCCACGTCCGCAAGCCTCGAAGAAGGCGCGGGCGGCCTGCTGCGGCGTCATGGCGGCGTATTTCGCGTTGTCCGGCAGTCTTTGCGGCTCTTGGAGCCAACTCACGTCCGCCGGCAGATCAAGATGAAACTCGGCGGAATCAATGGGCTGGTCGTAGTCAATCTGGCTGGACTCGAAAACCAGCACCTCGCCGGAATTGGCTTCCAGATAAACCTGCACTGCTTCCAACTGATTCGTCTGTGCGTCAAAACGGTACACCCGCCGCAGATCCGCGGTGTCGAACGACTTGTTCTTGAGATAGTTGTTGTCCGCCAATCCGGCTTTGCTCTCGATCGTCACCACGGATTCGGCGTGGCCATCCTTGGCATGTTCTTCCGCCTGGTCCACTTTCCAGCCTTTGGCACGCGCGGTTCGGATTTCGCTCGTGAGCGAGTTGCTTATGTTCGCAATCTTCTGAATCCAGTCGGTATCGAAAGCGCTTGGCGCCGCCTGCGCCAACTTCCACGCCACCTTGGCATCCTTGAGGTAGAGCACCGTCGATTGCCCGTCCATGACCGCCACGCGTCCCGGCCTCTCGACCCGCCATTTCAACTTCGGCTCTAACTGCTTCCATAACTCGACGGTGACAAAGTCGTCTTCCGCTGTGATCGCCTGGAAGTTGTCGTTTGCAGCCCCGCGCAGGCGACCCCGGATGTGGATGCTGGCCAGGCGCCTTGCGGCCGGAGCCTGCTGATTCTGCCCCGCAACAGGAGTGGGATTCTGAATTGCAACCGGAGTTTGATCTTGAATTACGTCAATAGTAGCGACCGCCGCAAGAACGATCGCCGCGACGGCGACCGCCGCGCCAACGATAAGTTTTGTCGTGCTTGTCATAAGAATTGCCTCCACCAGCGTTCCCAGCCCGCTTGCGGCCTTGCCGGTTGATGCGCCCTTAATGGCAGCGCCCGCCGCCGCGGCTTTGGCCGAAGTCGCCAGCAACGGCAGCGCCGCCACCACCCCAACCGTGAATGCCTTGCCCGGAGTAGTTTTCGACAACGCCCCTTCCACAAAGGCCATCATTTGCTCGCGCAAAAGATTGCGCCCGCGCGAAAGCCGCTGCTTCACCGCGTCTTCAGTTAATTCCAGCGCGGCCGCGACCCGCTCTACGGACTGATGTTCGCGGTAAAACAGGACCAAAGGTTCGCGGTAAACTTTCGGAATATTTTCCAGCGAGCGCCAGAGAATCGACTTTTCCTCTTCGCTGATCGCCTGCTCGGGCGGCAGCGGTCCCGGCGCCGCCACTTCGCCCACCGTGTCCAACGGTTCGGCGGTATTGGTCAGCTCACGTCCTTGGCGCCTCAGTTCCTTGCCGATAAGAAAACGGACCATGGTGCACAACCACGGCCGCAGCTTCGCCGGTTCGCGCAGTTGGGCCAGTTCCTTCCACGCCGTCACGAATGTCTCCTGGGCCAGGTCCTCGCTCCGGCCGACGCTGCCGGTCGCACTGTACGCCAGGGAACAAATCAGGATTTGATAGCGCTCAACAATCTGCCGGAAGGCATCTCGCCGGCCCGCCAAACTCTGGGCCACCAGCTCCGAATCAGTGCATTCCACTACCCGCATTTCTCTGGCATCTATCATATCCCTGTATTAGTACTCAAAAAGGATCAACAGGTGACAAGCCCGACGCGATAAAATCCTCACGGCCAGGTTGGACGTGAGAACCATACAAAAACTACGGCAAACCCCCGATTCTTTCGCGGCCTGCCGACTTCAGTCGGCAGGGCTTCCCCGGCAAATGGATTGCATCACTTATAGTTCGCCCCTACTGCGCTATCACCGGTTCGATGCCCGGTATCCGCTTTTTGAGCGCGGCAATATATTCCTGGGCGGAACCTTGACCCCCCGTTGCTCCGGAGGCCGGGATGAACCTTACCACCACCTGCGTGCCGGTCGTCTTATCAAAAACGCTGATATTCAACTTGTGCTTCTCCCCTGGATCCATCTCAAGATCAAGTGCCCCAACTGGTTTCTCGGCAATGATAAGTCCGGAACTCAGGTCGGTTGACGTCGCTACGAAGCCCGCGTCCGGCAACGCATCAATGCACGCTTGCCACACGTTCTTAAAGGGGGCATTCGCCTGAACCGTAAGCTGTTGCGTTGAAGCGCATGCCGCCAGGCAAATCAACGCGCCGATCAAGACAACCGCTTTTGCGACTCTTTGTATACCATTTCTCCTCGTGAAACTTTATAGATTCTGGCAAGCCGAACGCGATGCGAAGGAATGCCAATCGCGAGTCGCCATTTCTTAGATTCCGTAACCGACTCACCGGTTGCCAATCCAGTCACTACGACACCGCGCAGCGACCGATGTTAGCGGGACATTTTGCCTTGCCTCCCTTCGTACGAACGGAAACAACGCGGCGGGTGGAAAACGAGGCGGCTCCGAATTTCGCCGGACCATGAACAATCAACCGTTTCCGATTCCGTCCACGATTTCATTCAAAGCGGGCTTCGTCGATCTATAACTGGCTGAGGCGAGCGGCTATTGCCTTCGCGGCACTATTTGCGTTCCCTCGGGTTCCAGCTCCGTGAACACGGACAGAAACGCCATCAGCCTCTTTCTGAAAGTCCACAAAAAGCTGATCCGTGCCGTTCGCGGTTTTCAACTGAAAGAACAAACTACCTTTCCAATCGTTATATTGAGACGGCTTAACCTCGGAAGTCAGGTCACTGAACCCATTGTTTGCCGCCTCCTCAACCACGATCTGCTTGATCGTCGAGTATTTTGTCGCGAAAACGTCTTCCTTCAATGTGAGCCGTTCATCTCCGATATTCACACAGCCAGTAATAGACGCGCCCAGAAACAGAATAAAGCCTAGGATCGTTAAGGACCGAAGTCGTCTTGAACAATGCACGTGTTCTCCTTGTATTGGAAGTAAATGGGATCTATTTGCATTCCACCAGCCTCAATCCAAACCCGATTCCAGAGACAACCGACGTGAGCAAGGCAATTCTCCTTGCCTTCTCGGGCTCGAAGTGGTTCTATTTGCGATAATTACAATCCGAGATGAAACACCCTCATCGGAACTAGCCGATAACCTATGCCGCCAGCACCGCAAAATCAATTAAGAAATCGTTAAAATGGGTGCGGTAATTTGTCGCAGACAGAAAGCTACCGAAATAGATTCAAAGCGGCGCGAATCTCCGATCGAAATTGACTCCCGTCAGTTTCATTTTCCCAACACCGACTCCAGTCACCGCGGCTCGATCCGATTCCAACTCCACTGAAAAAAATGTCTCACGCAGAGGCGCAAAGGCGCAGAGAAATCAAGGCATTTTCTTCTCTGCGCCTTTGCGCCTCTGCGTGAGCTATTTCTTCGAACTAGAAGCCCGCTCCTAACTCGGCCGGCTCGGCGATATTCCTTTTGGCCGCGCTGGCGCGCTGTTGGCTTCGGCCGTGCTCTTTGACGCGCCGATCCCGCGAACGGACATTTCCAGCGACTCGCGATTGGTGGCATTGCGGATGGCCTCGCCGTGGGTGATCAATTCCTGCCGGAACAGCGAGAGCAGGTCCTGATCGAACGTCTGCTGTCCGCCGCCGGCGCTCTTGATGTAATCGCCCAATTCCAATGCTCGGCCTTCCAGGATGTATTTCTGCGTCACGGGACCGCCGAGGAGGATTTCCACCGCCGGCCGGCGCGTGCCGTCGCGGGCGATCACCAATCGCTGCGACATGATCGCCTCCAGGTTCCCCGCCAGTTGCGTCAGCAGCAGCTTGTGCTCCGACGGCGGAAACATGGCGATGATGCGTTCGATCGTCTGCGGCGCGCTGGCGGAGTGGACGGTCGAGAACACCTGGTGCCCGGTGTCCGCCGCGCGCAGCGCGATACGCAAGGTATCCATGTCGCGCAGTTCGCCCACCAGCACCACGTCCGGGTCTTGCCGCAGCGATTGCCGAAGCGCCTGCTCGAAGCTGGGCGTATCCATCCCCACTTCCAGTTGTGCGATGAGTGCGTTCTTCGGCGTATGCAGATATTCAACCGGGTCTTCGATGCTGATGATTTTCGTCGGCCGTCCCATGTTGATTAATTCGATCATCGCCGCCAGGGTGGTGGATTTGCCCGAACCGGTGGTTCCGGTGACCAGTGTCAGTCCCCGGCCGGACATCGCGATGTCGCTGGTGACGGCGGGCAAATGCAGTTCCGCGATGGTGGGAATCTTCCCTTTGATAAGGCGCATGGCGATGCCGGGGTTGCCCAGCACCTGATACCCCGAGCAGCGGAATCGGCAAATCCCCGGTGCGGCGTAGGAAAAATCCATCCCCTCCCTCAGCCGGTCATCGATTTTGTCCCGCATCCGTGGCGGAGCGATCGACGCGATAAACTGGCGGATATCCTCATCGCCCAGCGCCGGTTGATCCACCGTGTGCAGGATCCCTTGGATGCGCACCTTTGGCGAGAGTCCGGTTTGAAGATGAATGTCCGACGCATCGCGTCCCGCCGCGAAGCGCATGAGCGTTGGAAAATCCATAGCGGCTCCGGTGTGAATGCCGCTAGTTTACGAAACCCCAGCCCCAATGGCGAGTCAGCCTTCTCCCCCAATTATACCGCAGCCCCGCATGTACATGCGGGGCTTCGGGGAATGTAACGCGTACTCAAACCGCAACCCCTCTCATTACGCCGCTTCCACCAGCAGCCCCGCCTTGCGACCCCATTTGACTCTGCGATACGCCTGCACCGTGACGGTGCCGCTTTGCAGCAGCGGTTGCAGAACGTCGGCGGCCAGATCGTTGTGATCCACCAGAACGCGCACGCACGGCGTGGCGGAGGCGTCGATCGCCAGTTGCGGTAGCGCCATGCGGATCAGCTCCGTATTCTCGGTCATCCAACGGAAGGCCTGGCCGATCGACATCAGTTGGCCCAATCCGCGGCCGGCGACGGCCAGGAGCATCAGCCGCTGGTCCCGCCCCACTGCCAGCAGGGCATCGGGACACATCGGCGGGTGAATTGGACAAAGCACCCAGCGCCCGTCGGCGCCGCCCTGACGAACCACCGCGTCCAAAATGGACCTCTCGTTCGCCTCAGCAGGCAGCTCGATCACTTCTGGGATCGAATCATCGACAACGGACATTCTCGCTGTTTCAGTGGTATTGAGTTTCATGGGCTGTGATTCTTGAATGTGGTGTTGTGGTTTCGGGGCGACGGCGGAGGTCAAAAATTGCCGGATGATCTGCCAATGCTCGGCCGAGGCCGGGCCGGATTGCTCTGCCGCTTGAGCGGAGGCTTTGCCTTCCGCAGCGGAGGCTTTGCCTTCCGCAGCGGAGGCTTTGCCTTCCGCAGCGGAGGCTTTGCCTTCCGCAGCGGAGGCTTTGCCTTCCGCGCGGCAACTCAGCACGGCATGTTCGGTGACGTTCTGCACGGGGCGAAGCGGCGAACCGGCTTCCAGGCCGCAATGAAGGAACTGCCGGCTCACGGCGTCGAGCTTGCGGAAGATCGCGTCGGCATGGGCATCATCCCGGGCGTCCAGAACCACCAGCGAGATGCGGTGCCGGCCCAAATCCGACAGGCCCTTGAGCGCGCGATACGTGGCGACCACCCCTTCGTGATCGGCGGTGCTCAGCAGCACCCAGTGCGGCGCCGTGCGGAGCATTTCCCGGGCCTCGGGCGTGCGGGCATGCGGCAGTGAAATCAACCAGCGATCGACGTCCACCGCCAGTTCGGTCAAAGTTTCGGATAGTTTGCGGCCGTCGAGGCCCTCGATGGACACGGGCAATTCCGCCCCACCGCCGTTCAATTCAAAGCAACTCAGCATAAGCTCCGCGCCATCGGTCTCGATGAGGCCGACGTGTTTCGCTTCGGCCGCAAGGTAACGGGCATATTGCCGAACGCTTTGCCCCGGGTGGTCGATCAAATGCGACGAGAGAACCACCGAAGCGCTGATGTGTCCGGAATGGGGAATCGAAGTTGCCGGCGCGGATGCGGGCTCGGCTTCGGGCGCCATGGGACCGGGTTCCGGCGACGCGGCGAATTCCTCCGGCGTCATGTCCACCCCGGAGGCGAAGCCTTCCGGGCTGACATCGACGGGCTTTGGCCCGATGCGCGTCGGACGCGATCCCGCCGGCTGGCGTGCGCGCAACTCGCTCAGAAACAGATGGCTGATCTCGCTCAGCGGCCGCTTGGGGTCCATGGGGCACCGCATCTCGCCAAAGGGTCAATCGACCTCGATCACGTTGTTCAATTCGCCGAACTGGTTCACTTCAACGTACTTGTTGTTCGGATCGGTCATCCATTTCCCATCCACGACGAAGCGATAACGGTATCGTCCCGGCGGCAGCGGCAGGCCCATGTAAAACTCGCCGGGCCGACCGCGGTTGATCATCGGCGTGGACATAGGCGACCAGTTGTTGAAGTCGCCCGCGATCAGCACCTTCCTGGCCTTGTCAAACCGGGCGGAGAAGATCACTTCGTCTCCGACTTTCCTTACTCCGTAGAAATCGTCGATCTTTTGAGCGGTGCTCTTGGCCGATACGCCGTTGCCATTCCCATTTCCGTTGCCATTTCCATTTCCACTCCCATTTCCGTTTCCATGCCCGTTGCCGTTTCCGCTCGGTTGCCTATTGGCGTTGGGCCCGACGGCCCGGGGATAACTGGCGGGGGCGGAATCGGCGATTTCCTCCTCGGCGGACGACAACGAAATCGGCGCGGAAACGGCCTGCGCCACGGGTTCCTCGGCCAATCTACCGCCAAGTTGCATCTGCCCGCGCGAGATCGACAGCGCCACCGAACCGCTTGAACCCATCGCCGCAGCGAACGCCGCCGGCTCCACCGGCGCCGGGGGCGCCGCCGGGATCGCGTTCCGCCCGAATTGCAGGTTCGTCAACTGCGCCAACTGCTTGGCACGCTGAACCAATTCCGCCGGTCGCGAAAGCTTGTCCATCGGCGTCGGCTCCAAATCCACCGGCGTATGGCCCATCAGCTCACGCGCCAGGTTCACGAAATCCTTGTAGCCCCGGCTTCCAGGATCGTATTCCGTGATCGGCTGGCCAAAGCTGGCGGCTTCCTTGAGCTTGGTGTTGAAATTCACCGTGCTCTCCATCAGGTATTCCCGGAATTTATTGCGAAGCTCCGACAGAACCTCGCGCGCCAGCTTCGTTCGCGTGTCGTACAGCGTCGGAAGCACCCGGATGAGGATTTCCTTGTCGCATTTGTCGCGAAGCAGTTCCAGGGTCTCCATCATCTTGGCCAAACCGTGCAGGCTGAAATAGCCGGTTTCGACCGGGACGATGGCCTCATCACAAGCGCGAAGCGCGTTGAAGGTGATCAGCCCGACGCTCGGCGGGCAGTCGATGATGCACCACTTGTACGTCGGTTGAACGGGTTCGATCGCCTTTCTGAGCCGGTCTTCCCGGCCCATGCGCCCGGCGAACGTCTGCTCGAACGCCGCCAGCTTCAGGTTCGACGGCGCCAGATCGAAATCGGTCGCGATTTGCCAGATCGTGTCGGCCAGACGCACGGGTTTGCCGTCCCGTTCTTCCAGCAGGCATTCGTAGATGGTGCGTTCGATCTGTTCTTCCGGCACCGCCAGCCCGATGGCGCAATGTCCCTGGGGGTCCATGTCAACCAGCAGCGTCTTTTGACCGAGGCGCGCCAGGCACGCCGCCAGGTTGATGCTTGTTGTCGTTTTTCCGCAGCCGCCCTTTTGATTGATGATGGCAATGGTCCGCATGTGCGACCTTCCTTGGTAGCCGTCTGAGGATCCGATCCGGGCCATTCCCTCGGCCCAATGGTGGCGCAGACGCCCGATTACCGCCTGCGCACCCGAGCGTATCCCGCTTATTTATCGGGATGCTGGCTTTGATAACTTTAACCTTATCGGACAGGGGGGCGGTGGATCCAGGGCCATCGCATTTGGCGATGGCGTTCAAGGGTTCAAGGGTTCAAAAGTTCAAGATGAACGTCTTTTCCCTTGAACTCTTGAACCCTTGAACCTTTGAACTCAAGCCGCACACTCAAATGCGATGGCCCTGGCGGTGGATTATACCCCCCCAAAGCCCACGGATGGCCATCGGGTTCTTTTGGTCGAGCCCCCTACTTCCCCCCGCCCAGATCGAACGCATCATGCACGATTTGCAACGCCCGATTTGCGTCCTCCTTGCCGATGATGCAACTGATCTTGATCTCGCTGGTGGTGATGTTCTGAATATTGATTTTGCCATCGGCCAGCGCCTTGAACATCCTCGCGGCCACGCCCGTGTGGACTCTCATTCCCACCCCGACGGCGCTGACCTTGGCCAGGCCGTCCTGGTAAATGGGCGCCGTTGTACCCCCCAGTTCCCTGACCAGACGATCCACGACCGGCTTGATTTCGTGCAGGTCGCCGTGCTCGACGGTGAAGCTGATGTTGGCCGTGTTGTCGTCCATGACGTTCTGGATGATGTCGTCCACCACGATGTTGGCGGCGGCGATGTCGCCGAAGATCTTGGCCGCGACCCCAGGGTGGTCGGGGACGTGCTTGACCGTCACGCGCACGAGTTCCTTTTTCAAGGCGGCGCCCGATACGACGATGTGTTCCAACATGTGGGGGGTCTCCGCGACTATCCACGTGCCTTCGTTCTCATTCTGACTGTTCCGCACGTGGATCGGTACGCTGTATTTCTTGGCAAACTCCACCGCCCGGGTCTGCAATACGCTCGCGCCCAGGCCGGCCAATTCCAGCATCTCATCGTAGCTGATCCGATCGATCTTCCGGGCATTTTTCACGATCCGCGGGTCCGCCGTGAATATCCCGTCAACGTCCGTGTAATTTTCGCACACGTCCGCCTTCAGCACCGCGCCGATCGCCACCAGGGTCGCGTTGCTTCCGCCCCGGCCCAGAGTGGTGTAATCCCCCTCCGCCGTCACGCCCTGGAAGCCGGCGATGATGACGATCTTCCCAGCCGATAGCTGATCGAATATCCGCTTCTGATTGATCGATTGGATTCTCGCCTTGCTGAACGAGTTGTCCGTCACCAGCCCGATCTGCCCGCCGGTGAAGCTGATCGCCTCGTGGCCCTGCGCGTGGATGGCCATGGCCATCAGCGCGATCGTCACCTGTTCTCCGGTCGCCAGAAGCTGATCCAACTCCCGCTTGGGCGGATTCTCGCAGACGTGCCTGGCCAACTCGATCAAATGATCGGTGGTATCCCCCATCGCCGACACGACCACGCAGACCTGGTTTCCCTTTTCCTTGGCCGCAATGACGCGCCGGGCCGCCCGGTGGATTTTCTCCGCATCGGCGACGCTGCTGCCGCCGAATTTTTGAACGATCAACGCCATGCCCTATTCGCTGCTTCTCCGCCTTTGTAAACGGGAATGCGAATTATAGAGATGGACGGGAAACACTCAACGCGCAGCCTCTTCCCCCTCGCCCTGTACTCAGGGAGAGGGCTGGGGTGAGGGTTCTTCGGTGCTCGTGCCCAGATTAGGCGCCGCACCCGCCGTCGCCGGAACCTCCGGCCTGGCGACCGCCGCTCCGCATTCCGGACATCGGTCGCTCTGAAGCATCAGCAGCAGATAATTGCAGTTCGGGCATCTCGGCGCCCGGGCGCGAACCGCATCAATGCGGCCCTCGCCTTCAGTATTCACACGTTTCCGCCTCGCAGGAAATACTCCATCAACTCATGCCCCCGCTCGATGAACAATCCCCCCGCCGCCGCGTTCTTTTCGCTATACGCCGCCGCCGCACCCCGCTTCACGTTCGACCCCGCCATCGCAAACAGCGTCGGCGCATATCCATGTTTGCGCGTCGCGATGTTCGTCGGATGGTCCGGCATGACCAGGATGCGCCAATCCTTGAACGTCTTGAGCTTTTCCAACACCGGCCCGACGACGAATTTGTCGATATGTTCGATCGCTTCCACTTTCGTTTTCCAATCCGCCTGGTGGCTGGCCTCGTCCGGGGCCTCCACGTGGCTGAACACAAGATCGTATTGGTCCAGCATCCGCGCGGTTTCCCTGCCCTGGCCCGCGTAATTCGTGTCGTGAAAGCTCGTCATCCCCTCCACTTCATGAACGTCCCAGCCCAACAGCGCCGCCAAGCCGCGCAATAGGTCCACCCCCGTGATCATGCACCCGCCGCTGACGCCGAATTTCTCCCTGAACTTCGGCATATCCGGGGCATGCCCCTGTCCCCACAGCCAAACCTGCGTCGCCGGATTGCGCCCGGCACGGCGGCGCGCCTGGTTGATCTCGTGGTCGGCGAAAACCTGCGCCGATTCTTCCATGATCCGCCGAAGGATTTCGCTCCCCTTTCCCTTCGGCAGATTGCCCGCGATCGGTTCTTCCGGCACTTCATGCGGCGGCCTTGTTTTCAGCTCAAACTCCTCCGGCCCCCGATACACCAGCAGATTGCGATAGCTCACGCCGGTATAAAACTCAAAGCCCGGCAATTTCAATTGCCGGGACAAATCCCCGATCAGCCGCTTTGCCTCGCCATCGCTGATCCCCCCCGCCGAGTGATCTTTCATCACCCCGTTGATGACCGTCACAAGATTACAGCGAAACACCCAATCGCTGGCGGTGAGCGGAATTCGCTGGGCCGCCGCCTCCAGCGGCGCCCGGCCCGTGTGATAAACCTTCGGGTCATATCCGAGCAAACACATGGTCGCCACGTCGCTGCCGCTCTCGAACCCCTCGGGCACCGTTCGGACAAGCCCCAACCGGCCTTCCATGGCAATGCGATCCATGTTCGGAATGTCCGCCGCCTCCAGCGGAGTTTTCCCTCCGAGTTCCTTCAGCGGCTCATCGGCCGCCCCGTCGGGGATGATGATGGCGTATTTCAAGAAGTTAAGCCCTCAACCGGCCTGATTCTTGAGGAGTTGATTCTCGTGGAACGCGATTTGGGCAATCATCCCCAAGTCCTGAAGCTGAATATATATATATTGAGAATTAGCTGCGGTGCTCTGGACATCGGACAACTGCTTCTGACGCCCGTCCGCAAACACAAATCCGAAATCGCCGTCGCCAGCGTGAAACAGTCGGTTGATATGCCCACCCAGCGCTTTCTCAATTTCATTAATCCGCACCTGTATTCGGCGCCCATCCACGGAATTCTCCGGTATCTGGACAATTTCCTTTTCCTGACGAGACGCGCGGTCTGCGGGAATAAACGTGATTACGTAGCTGCTCGATTCCGCATTCAAATACAGAAAATCGACGATCGGAGGTTCCACCGGAAACTCCTCGTTTTCCATCGGGATTTCAATCGCATCTTTCACGGAGCTACTCCACTGGATAGGCATGCAAGTGCCGCCCATCGCTTACTAACCTTATTGTATACACTTCCTTCCCGCGTGAAATCCCCACGACCTCATCAAACGGCGTATCCATCGCTACAGGACCAGTCTTGGCAGTCCAGTGCAATTCCCCTGTTCTAGCCTCTATCCAGTTCGCGTAACGCATCAAATCCCACCGGGCCGTAAATTTGCTCCCTGACCGCTTGGAAGTCCGCTCGACAATTTTCTCGGCGGTCAATCCCGCCAAGTCGATTGGTTCGTGCTTCTTGCGGCGCACAATGACCAAGCCACCGGCTAGAACCTTAAGCGGCAAGCCATCGAGAACGCTTCTCAATAGCTCCTGCCCAGAAGGCGATTCCGATGCCTCACCCATTCCCAAACTCCTCCGGCTGATCCAGAATCCTCAGACAAACCGTCGGCGGATGAATGGCCGAAAGCTTGTCGATTTCCTTCAATGCCGCCTGCACCGAGCCTTCCCGCGCGATATGCGTCGTGATGACCACCGGCACAATGTTGCCATCGTTCGCCTCGTGTTGCAGGATGGCCGACAGGCTTATCCCTTTTTCCCCGAGGATCCGCGTGACCTGCGCCAACACCCCCGGCTCGTCGCGGACCATCAGCCGCAGGTAATATCTTCCCCTCAATTCATCCGTCGCCAGCACGTCGGCGGCGGGAACCTGATCGGGGAAGATTCTCATTTGCGAAAACGCCAGCGGCGTCACGCCCAACGCGACGTTCACCACGTCGGCGACGACCGCGCTGGCCGTCGGCATCTGTCCCGCCCCCCGGCCGTAGAACAAGCCGTGGCCCAACGCGTGCCCGTAAACGCTGATCGCGTTGAAACTCCCGCTCACGTCCGTCAGCAAATCATCCCGTTTGATCAGCGTCGGATGCACGCGAAGCGAAACCTTCGATCCATGCCGCCGGGCGATGGCAAGGAGTTTTACGACATATCCGAGTTCGGCGGCGAATTTGATGTCGGTATCCTGCAGCTTGTCGATTCCCTCCAGATAGATGTCGCTCTCGTTGATCCGAACGTTGAAAGCCAGGCCCGCGAGGATCGCCAGTTTCTGCGCCGAGTCGCGGCCCGAAACGTCCATGCTCGGATTCGCCTCGGCAAATCCGAGCTTCTGCGCCTCGGCCAGCGCCTGGTTGTACGCCCAGCCGTTGCGGGTCATCTGCGTGAGAATGAAATTGCACGTCCCGTTGACGATGCCGATCAATGCATCGATGCGGTTGGCGACGAGTTCGCGCGTCAGCGCCTCGATAATGGGGATGCCCCCGCCGCAGCTTGCCTCAAACCCAATGCACGCCTTGTGTTTCCGCGCCAGCGAGAACAGTTCCGATCCCCTCGCCGCCAGCAGGCTCTTATTCGCCGTGACCACGGGTTTCCCGAGGCGCAACGCGCGCTCAACGAATTTGCCCGCCACGTCCGTCCCGCCGATCAACTCGATGACTACGTTCGTCTTCGGATCGTCGATCGCCCGCTCGGCATCCGCATGAAAGGGAACTTTTGCAAACGTCGGCGCCTTGGCCGGATCGAGCTCCACCACATGGCGCAGCTCCAGATTCAGCCCCGTGCGTTTGGCGATCAGATCGCGCTGTTCGTGAATGATGCGAACCACGCCCGTGCCGATGGTGCCGCACCCCAGCAAGCAAATTCCGATGGATTGGTCGGCCATAGTGATGAGCGCTACCGATTGGTCGCCCTTTCTAACCGCCAAACACTAACCACTGACCGCTCATTTTTCACGCGCTGCGACCAATGGACGAATCCCGCGAAGCGTCTCGGGTTCGAGAAGCACGTCGCCACAGACGCGGCACACCTCGGCGGGAACGTGGTCAATCACGATGATGCGACCCCGATGGCGAACCGTGTCCGTCACCTGTGTGCGCTCATATTCTCCGGGGCATCCATTGATTGAGCAATTCATTTGAGAATGTCATTGATTTCCATCGCCTGATCCGGCCGCTGGGCATTGGCCTCTTCCAGTTTCTGCCGGCTGGAGACGACGCAGACCGCCGCGCTTTTTGCGTTGCGCTCGAACTGCTCGACGAGCACGCGCCGAACGTCCGCCAACCTCACGCCGAGCATGGCGGCGTGGCGGGCCTCGCGAAGTTGCGGCGTGTCGCCGGTCAGATAGCGCGCAAGCGCCGTGCCCGTCGCCTGGGTCGGGCGGATCGGCCGTTCGCCTTCCTTGGCCGTGCCGATGATGGCCCGATCGACGTCCCCCTGCGACCAGTCGGCCGATTTCACGTGGTCCAATGAAGATGCGTACACGTCCAGCGTGCGGTTGACCCACGGATCGCGGTAGGAATGGAACGTCCAGAGCCGCCCGGCGCCGTTGTACGAGCACCCGCCGCCGTACGCCGTCCCTTTGAATCGAACCTCCTCCAGAACGTATCCCAGGCTTAGCAACCTGGCCGCCACGGCAAGCCGCGGGCCGTCGGGATGCGAAATGTGCGCCGCCGGCATCGCCATCGCGCAATACGCGACGTTCATCGGTGCGGCCAGACCTTCACGCGGCGGCACGACCGTGGGAACGAAACCATCACCCGGCGCCTCGGCAATCGCCTCATCGCGCATCGCCGCCGCCCATTCGCCAAGCCGGCGCCGCAGCACCTCCGCCACGCCCGCCGAGCCGGTGAAGCTGACCGTCAGCCTCCCGCGATTCAATAAAAATCGCCGGATGGCGTCGATGCGCTCCAGCAGCGGTTCGGGCGCGGCATCGGTGATTCTCTCCAGCAGAGCTATCTGCGGAATTCCCCCGAGAATTTCCTGAAGATGCCCATCGAGATTCACTCCGCGTGCGGCGTGACGCATGGCCAGACCGAGCCCGTCGCCCGTGGGCCGCGACCGCTGATGGGCGCGCGATTGCACCAGCACGTCCTTCAATCGGCCAACGTCGCCCGGATCGAGCTCGAAGACCAGATCGCGCACGACCGCCAGGGCCTGATCGACGTTTTCGTCGAGGAATTTGGTGGCGAATACGGCATGACGGACGATTCTGTTCGGATCATCGACGGCCGTGGTGACGCCCGCGCTAAAACCCACGCCGCCGGTGAACCCCGAGACACGCTGGGCGATGGCCACGAAGTCCTGGCCCGCTGCGCCCATTTTTTGGACGCAGTCGCCGTACAGTGGGAGATAGGGGTAAAGCTCGGCCGGCAAACCGGTCAGATCGAAGCTGACGTGCAGATAGTTCACGCCGTTGGCGAAAACGTCGTTGTTCAGCAGGGCCCCGCCGCCCGGGAGTTTCTCGACGCTCGTGGCGATGTGCCGCGGCCTGGGCGGAAGATCGACGACTTTCAACTGCGGCAACGACGCGATCGCCTCCGGCGAATTCGGCGTATTGAGAAGCGCGTCCAGTTCGTCCTGGTCTTTGCGGATCTCTTCCAATTGCACCGGCGAAAGCGAATCCTTCAGCTTCCTCATTTTGGCGGCAAACTCCGCGTCCTTGCGCCCCTGAACCTCGCGGTCCGGCCGGACCACCAGAACCAGCCGGTGCGGATTGTCCAGCAGCTTTTCCCGGATCAAATCCGTGAACAGCAGCGACGGCTTGGCCGCGAAATCGTCGTTCAATTTGCGGATTTGCCGCTCGGCATGCAGCAGCGTCAGCGGATCGGCCCCATGTTGCCACATCCCCATCACGTATCCCATCAAATGCAGCGGAAACGACGGGGTGATTTCAAGATAGCGGTATTTCAACTGCTGCACGGCGGCATCGAACTGCTCTTTCGATACGCCGTGTTCGGCAATGTGCGCCAACGTGTCTCGCACGACGTTCACAACCCGCTCGGCCCGCTCCGGCTCGCTGCCCTTGAGACCGACGTGAAAGGACGTATCCACTCCATTGGCCCAGAATCCGCTGTGGGTCACGTCCTGGCCGAGCTTGGAATCGACCAGGGCCTTGCGAAGCGGCGCGGACTGACTGCCCAGAAGAATCCGATCCAGGGCGCTGAAAGCGAAAAGTTCCCCGGCGTCGATGCCCGATCCGATCAGCCAATTGAGCACGATGAACGTCTTGCCATCCGTCGGGTCGGTCCCGGCGACGGGGTAAACGTCCTCGACTCGCCTGGGCTGCTTCCAGCGCGGCTGGGGCGGAAGGTCGGGACGAACGTCGGTCTTGCCGAACTCGGCCAATCGCGGACCGAGGAACCGCAAATGCTCGGCCGTGGGAATGTCGCCGTAGAGAAAAATATACGCGTTGCTCGGATGGTAGAATCGGCCGTGAAATTCGCGCAGGCCCTTCCACGTCAGATCGGGGATTTTTTCCGGATCGCCGCCGGCATCCTTCCCGTACGGCGTGTCCGGCCAGAGATTCTTCTCGATCAGCTCGTACACCTTCGCCTCGGGGCTGGACCGGGCGCCTTTCATCTCGTTGTACACGATTCCCTTGACGATCAAATCGCTGGCGACGTCGCCCTTGGCGGCGAATTCCAGGTGATGACCCTCGCGCTGAAAAGTCTTTTCCGTCAGCAGCGGATGGAACACCGCATCCCAGTAAACCTCCGCCAGGTTGTAAAAATCCCGGCGAACGTTGCTGGCGACCGGATAGACCGTGTAATCGCTGCCCGTCATCGCGTTGATGAACGTCGCCATCGAGCATTTCACCATCTCGAAGAACGGGTCCTTGACGCGATATCGCCGCGATCCGGCCAGAACGCTGTGCTCGAGGATATGCGGCACCCCGGTGTCATCCACCGGCGGCGTGGGAAAGGTCACGGAAAAGAGATTCTCCGCGTCGGCGTTGTGAAGGTGCAGGATGCGCGCCCCCGTGGGTTGGTGAACAAGCTCGTAAGCCGTGCTGCGGAGATTCTCCAACGGCGTGACCCGCCGGACGAAAAACCCATCGATGTGCTCGTTGATGCGTAACGGATTTGCCGAATCGCTCATGGACGACATGGTATGGGCCGCCGATGAAGAAATGCAACCGCGGCCGCCAAACCAGAAGCCCGAAACTCGAAATTCGAATGACGAATCAAATTCGAAATTCGAAACTCGAAACAATGGCCCGTTTCGAATTTTGTCCTTCGAATTTGATTCGATTTTCGAATTTCGAATTTCGGGCTTCGGGATTGCGATCCCTTGCTCCCCAAAGTATTCTCCCCGCCATGGGCGTTTCCCCGGTCAAATGGGACGCCGTGACGGCCGCCGCGCGGCTGCGACGCAGGCGGCGGTGGCGCTTCGCCGCCGCCATCCTCACCGGATTCGCCCTGCTCACCAGCCTCGTCGATCATCTGCGGGCACAAAATCGCTCCGGTGATGATTGGCTTCGATTCGACGCCCATCAGGTTCAGTTTGTCGGCGCGATCGGTGGCCAGGACATCGCCATCCGTGATGGATCATCCGATGACGTCACCGTCGTAAAGGTGCTGGGGATCAAATCATTCAACGCCCAATGGGATCGCGCCTCCGCCGGCCGGATTGCTTCGCTGCTGCTCGGGCGCAAGCTCACGCTGCATCTGCAATCGACGCAAACGCGCGACGGGGACGGGCGATTGCTCGCGGACGTGTTTGTGGATGACCGCCAGCCCCTCGGCGCCCAACTGGCCGGCGAGGGATTGGTGCTGGCCGACCGCCGCTCGACCGACGCATTCCGCGGCGCAATTGCAAGGTCCGAGACTCAAGCCCGGCGCAAGGGAATCGGCCTGTGGAAAATCAGTAACGGAATGCCCTGAACGCCCACGGCGCCGCCGTGGGGTTTGTCATGCGGCGGAGCCCCCGAAACACCTTCTTGGCGCAACCCCCCGCTTCACCCCACCTTCGCCGGATAGAACGGCGTCGCGGTCTTATCCACGGATGACGGATGCGGAATCGAATCGTCCTTGGCCCGTGGGTGGGCCTGGTCGTAGACGTCCTTCATCCGCTGCGTCGTCAGGTGCGTGTAGATTTGCGTCGTGCTCAGGCTCTGGTGGCCAAGCAGTTCCTGCACGCTGCGCAGGTCGGCGCCGTTGTTCAGCAGGTGCGTGGCAAAGCTGTGGCGAAGCGTGTGCGGGCTGATTCCAGGGTCCAGCCCGGCCGTGAGGAGATACTTGTCCAGCTTCCGCCTCACCGAACGCGTTGAAAGAGATTCCCCGTGCTTGTTCAGGAAAACGCGATGTGAATCCGGACCCTGGCAACGCGAATCCACCGCCCGCAACTCGAAATATCGCTGAAGCGCTTTGATGGCCTGGCTGCCGATGGGCGTCAGGCGGTCCTTGCGTCCCTTGCCGCGCACGCGCAGTACGCCCTCCTGCAGGTCCAGGTCTCCCATGTCCAGGTCCACCAATTCGCTCACGCGGATGCCGCTGCTGTAGAGAACTTCCAGCATGGCCTTGTCGCGCGCGCTGAGCAGATCGGCATCACCCGGGGCTTCCAGGAGCTTCTGCACTTGTTCCAGGTCGAGGCACTTGGGGAGCCGTTTTTCCTGCTTGGGCGTTCGGATCGTGGAGAGCGGATTGGCGCTGACGATCGCGCGGCGGACCAGGAACTTATAAAAGCTCCGCAGCGTCGCCAGCTTGCGCGCCGTGGTGCTCTTCGTGTAATTCTGGCCGTAGAGATAGTTCAGGAACTCCCGTATCGTGAGCGTGTCGCACTTGATCTGACGCTCGTCCTCGTCCTGTCCCGGCGCCGGCGGCCGCTGGCCGATCTCCCCGGACAGGAACTGCCCGAACTGGATCAGGTCAGCCCCGTAGCTTTTGATCGTGTAATCGCTGAAGTGCTTCTCGAGCTTGAGGTAGTCGAGAAACTGCTTCACGAGCGGGGAAAAATGCTTTTCCAGGACCATCGTGCCTGCGGAGGCAAAGCCTGCCGCCGCGGAGGCGAAGCCTGCCGCCGCGGAGGCGAAGCCTGCCGCGCTGGGCGCAGCGACGCTGACGGATGATTCGTTGGTGGGGTTCATAAAACCGGTCGAGTGGGCGAGTGCTCAGACACGAAATATGTGCCACCGGCCGGCATTGTGGAAGGTGACCTTCCACTCCCGGTGGCCCGCTGGTGAGACGGTCCCCGTCTCACTGTGAGATCTAAACCGTCTCACGGTTGGGGCGTCTGTCCTCTGCATGCCAAGCCTTCCCTTGCAAACCTGGCCTGCCTTGTGGAAGGCATCCCTTCCACGACGACCCGATAATCCCTATGCTACCTTTTTCGGCAAATACGCCTTTAATTCTTTTGCCAAATGCTGACCCAGCTGATGCGACAGGATCGCCGCGTCGAACCAATCGAACGGAACGTCACGCCGATGCACCAGCTCCACCAGCGAATCCAGCACCTGCCCCTCCTGCCCCGCCTCATACCGAAAGCAGAAATGATGCCGGCCCTTGGCAAGACTGAGCGTTTTCATCGAGCCTGTCTCCGGCGTGGAAGATGTATCGGACCTGCTTTTACCCTTGGCCATTGGTTTATCCCGCGTTGGCTTCGTCCAGATTGTCCAGCAGTTCGCTGAGCAGCTCGTGGTAGCCGAAGGCACAATATCGATCCATGCTCACGGTAATCTCGTCAACGCCCAGCGGCTTGTTCGGATCGGTCCGGCCCTTGGCATACGCCTTCACCGCCTCCAGCACCGTCCCGTCCGAAGCATCGTACATTTCAACCACCTGGGCCATGTTGTGCGTCTGGGGCATCGCGGGCGGCGCCACCGCCGTCGGATTACGCTCCAGCGCCCGAGGATCCACCTTCGGCAGCCGATCGAACGTCCCCGGCTTCACGAAAAGCTGAACCGAGGCCCCGAATTTCGGCGGGTCATACGGGTCGTATGCCGTCACCGTCGGGACCACCAATCCGTCGCACCCCAGCAATCGGCAGATGTCGTACGCCTGCCGTTCCGACTGCACCTTGTCGATCTTCAGGCTGGCGTAAACCTCCACCACCCGATCCACCGGGATCACCGTCAGCCCATGGACCTTCTGCAACTCCTGGTACACCAGATCGCTCTGCAACAACGGGTCGATCTGGCTTTGCCCGCTGAGGTTTATCGCCGGGGCAACCGCCCACACCTGCCGATGCGTTCCGGGAAGGAACAGTTGTTCTTCTTCCCCATAAGGCTTCTGTAATGAGCATCCCACCGACAGAGCCAGCCAAGTCATGGCCAGTAAACCTATTCCAATTTTTCGCATCACTTCGTCCTTGAAGCTGTCATTGGTCATTTGTCATATGACTATTCACTTGTCGATCCCACCGCATCCGTCGCCGCGGGTTTGTCGCTCTTTTCCTCCGGCTTATCGGCGGCGACCTTCGAGGGCGCTTGGCCCGGGCTGTCGGCTCGAGCCGACCAAACGCATTCCTCGCCACCGCGATCGCTGACAAAATAAATCCGATTGTCCGGCGACCAGGAGGGACCGAGATTCAAGCCCACCCCGTCCGTGACCCGGCTCCGGTTGGACCCGTCGCAGTTGATCGTCCAGATATCCTGCTGTCCCAGCGGCTTTACCGCCGTGGAATTATTCGGTTCGGCTATCGTGGCGAACGCAATCTGCCTTCCGTCGGGACTCCAACTGGGGCACACGATTGCCGCGTTGGAGCTGGCGGTCACTTCCGTGATTCGCCGCGCCTCCCCGTCAACAAGGTCCAGCGTCCACAGGCTGAACCACCGGCTTCCACGCTGCCGCGCCCTCTGGAATGCGATGCAATCGACGTTCTTGGCGGGCGACCAGGCCGGGAACAGCCCGAACCCGATCATCCGTTTTTCCGATGTCGCCAGATCCACCGTCCAGATTTCCCATTGACCGCTCTTGCCGCCCAGACAGCAGTAAACCAGCCGGCTGCCGTCGGGGCTGAAGCTGGGATGCAGATGCTGCATGGGATCGTTGGTCACCTGCACGATGTTCTTGCCGTCGATGTCCATGACGTAAATGTCCCAATTGCCCGCCCGCGTGGAGCAGAACGCAATTTGCTTTCCATCGGGGCTGAAAGTTGGGAAGGCGTAATCCGCTTCGTCGTTGGTCAGTTCGATCACCGACAGCCCGTCCACGTGTTGCAGATAGATATTGGGATGATCGCTGTCGCGCGTGCTGGTGAAGACCATCCACTTCCCGCTGGGATCGACGCTGACGTCGCTGTCGAAGCCTTCATCCAGGAACGTGTGTTCCTGGAACCCCCCGTTGCCGTGCGCCTTGGCCAGCGGCCGTTGAACGCCGTTGAACTCCCCGTAAACGTTGACCGACGAGGGCGCCACGCCATCCTGTGACGCCGCGATGGACAGGACCGCCGGGTCGGCCGACATCGCGACATTGGTCGTTCCCGCCGACGCCCCGTTCGACGGGTCGGATGAGTCGCGCCCAGCCGTGTACCCGTGCGCCGAACTGCAACCGGCGGTGTTCAGCACCGACAGAACCGCGCCGCCCGCAAGAATCCACCGAAGGATTTTCCACTGCCATGTTAGCATTTGAGCCTCACTGGGCCTTCCCACATTGGATAGACGCCCATTCGGCGGTATCGGCTTGAATCCGCGACTAAGTGAGTGGGGTGCAGAGTATCCACGCTGATAAAATTATCGGACGCCCAGCACAAGTAGCTTGAACGGCAAGGAATTACTTCAATTCCCCGTGTAGCCGCCGGCGAGCTTGCTCGCCGTATTGATCTTGATCACCGCCCCATCAGCGCCCAGGCGGTCTGACCGGCGGGAATTGGTCGGGAAGGTTGTCGATCATCCAAGGTCCGTCCCCCGTGCGGCGGAAGTGGGCGGAAATACGCGCTTCGCCCGTAGAACCCTTGAAATGAACGACGAGCATCGCGTCGGCGGTCTCCGAGCCGGGATCGTCGGAATGGAATTCCGCCAGCCCGTTCCACGATATCCCGTCGATCGGCGGCATCAAAGGCTGGGTTTGGATGCTGGTCAATTGGCTGATGAATGCCGGCTTGCTCACGCGAGTCTGGAAGTCGGAATCGAACAAATCGTAGGCTTCGGTAAATTTGCGCTGGTCGAGCAGTTCCCCATATTTCTGGGACAAGCTCGCCAGGGCGCGCTGGTCCGCCCGGCGCTGTAGGACCTGATATCCCTGATAGCACAGCAGCGCCGCCGTGATGATGCCCGACAATGCCAAGCCCAGAATCGCCAGCCCGCCGCCGGTCTGCGTCCCGTTGCTTCGTTTCACCTGCCGAAGCGCAACCACCCCCAGCGCCACCCCGACGATCGGGAATATCAGCAATACGGGACTTGCGATCGCCAGCAGGCTCGCCAGACCGAACAGCACCGCAATCACGGACGTCACGTTTACCGCGACGTATTCCTGGCTTCCCACCCCCGCCGTCGTGGACATCTTGTGCAGATGCAGCAGCGGATCGCTATCCGTTGCGGAATCAGCCTGCGGCGCCGAGGTTGGATTCGTCTGCGTCATTGCGACTTGTTTGATCTTAGGCTCCGGCCTTCAAGTAAAAACGGACGTTGAACCGATGTCTGAACGAGCCAATTGTTTGGCATTGCCGGTTAACTCCGTTTTGAAAGTATGTCTGACATGAACAAACGTCAACTGATCGATGACATTCGCCGGTACAACACCACGGTATCGACGGAATTCTTGTCGCAATTCGACGAATCCGCCTTGCAGCAATATCTGGAGCACCTGGAAGGGGCGAAAAAGCGCAACACGCGAATCGCCTCCTGGGTGCGCCGCACGCCCAAGCTTCGCCTGGTATCATAGCCTCAACGCTAGGTCACTTTCACAATGTCAAAGCCAAGGGAGCTTGCTCCCTTGGGCAATCCCAACCGCTTCAAGTCTCAAATCAACCCACCCCAGTTCACCCCAACCCCCCGCCGCCAACAAAGAAGGCTCCGCCTATTGCCCGTTAAGGCAGAGCGGAGCCGACTGCGTTTCCCCACACCTCCATGCCCGTCCAACCGGTTTGAACCGGGCATTACCGATGATATACGTTCCAAATCGTTTCCTGATTGCTGGGCCGGAACAGCACGATGTAGTCCAAGTCGTCGTTGATTGCCGCCCCTTGGTACGCAACGTTGCGGTTGATCTGCGCAAAGCGCTCCTTGGCGGAATACGCCGGGGTATCCAAAGTGCATCCGGTCAGAGTGATCGCCGACGCCACCAGTAACAAAGCTGAGAGAAGCTTCATAACCTCGCCTTCCTCGCAAAAATCCTGCGCCGCTGTTCGGGCTGCGCAAATAGTGTAACTACGGCCCGGCCGTGCTGTCAAAACGAATTTACTTTCACAACTCCAGCCCAAGGGCGTTGCACGCAAACCGCCATTCCATATACCCATAGGGTATCGACAGGTCCTCGTGCAATTTCTTTAACCGGGCATGAAATTGCTCGTAAAGGGCCTGCTGCCAATCGGTAGCCGACGCATCGCAAAAGAAGACCCGGCAACCCATGGGCCGGATGGTGTGAACCCGGCAAATCTTGCCGGTTTGGAACGGGCACCCCCCCGCCACAGGCTCCCCCCCGGCCGGCGTCGTGTCCGCCAACTCCGACGTAAACGTCGCCAACTCCGCCGTCGTCACGTACAGCCGGTGGCCAAATTCCTCGAATCGGCAGCATCGCCCCGACACCACGCAAATCGGCCGCCGCCGGTCAATCTCCGTTTGCAGCTCCGCATACAGGCGAAGAACTTCCCGCCGCACCTCCGGCCGCAGAGCCGCTTCCACGACATTATCTTTCAGCGTCGACATCACAACCATGGCCCCATTATACGTTCCAGCCCCCCAACCGCCACCGTCTTTCTCAAAGCCCAGGGAGTTTACTCCCTGGGAACTCCCCTTCCCTTGCAAATCACGCCCCGCTGTCCACAATACCGCCGGTTTTTTTCCCGCGCCCCGGACCGAATTCATCAGGAACCGAAATGCAAAAGCTCCTCGTCGCCAACCGGAGTGAAATCGCCATCCGCGTCTTCCGGGCGGCCACCGAATTAGGCCTCTCCACCGTCGCCATTTTCACCCACGAAGATCGCTTCTCCCTCCATCGCTTCAAAGCCGATGAGGCCTATCAGATCGGTCCACTCCACGGCGGCGAGCCGGTCAAAGGTTATCTCAACATCCAGGCCCTGATCGACGTCGCCAAGGCCAACGGCGTCGATGCCATCCACCCCGGCTACGGCTTTTTGTCCGAGAATCCCGACTTGGCCCAGGCGTGCGCCGACAACGGCATCGTGTTCGTCGGTCCCACGCCCGGGCTGCTGAAGATTTTCGGTGACAAGACCGCCGCCAAAAGGCTGGCTCGCGATTCCGGCGTCCCCACCGTTCCCGGCGCCGATCTGGCCCTCACCGACCCCGCCGACGTCCGCGCCGCCGCCAAGGACGTCGGATTCCCGCTCATCATCAAGGCCAGCTTCGGCGGCGGCGGCCGCGGAATGCGCGTCGTCCACAAAGCCGACGATCTTCTGCCCAAGCTCGAAGAAGCCCAGCGCGAAGCCGGCGGGGCCTTCGGCCGCACCGACGTTTTCATCGAACGCTATCTCCGCCGCGCCAAGCACATCGAAGTCCAGATCATCGCCGACCATCACGGCAACGTCGTTCATCTCTGGGAACGCGATTGTTCCGTCCAGCGCCGCCATCAGAAGGTCGTCGAAGTCGCCCCCAGCATCAATCTCCCCCGCTCCGTCCGCCAGCAAATCTGCGAGGCCGCCGCTCGCCTCTGCAGGGCCGCCGGTTACCGCAACGCCGGAACCGTCGAATTCCTCCTCGACCTGGACCGCAACGAGTTCTATTTCATCGAGGTCAATCCCCGCATTCAGGTCGAGCACACCGTCACCGAAGTCGTCACCGGCTTCGACATCGTCAAGAGCCAGATCCTCATCGCCCAGGGCCACAAGCTCCACCAGCCCCCGATCAATATCCCCGCCCAGGACCAGATCGAACCTCGCGGCTTCGCCATGCAATGCCGCATCACCACCGAGGACCCGCAGAACCATTTCATCCCCGATTACGGCCGCCTGACCACCTACCGCTCCGCCGCGGGATTTGGCATTCGCCTCGACGGCGGCACCGCCTTCAGCGGCGCAGTCATCACGCCCTATTTCGATTCGCTCCTTGTCAAGCTCACCGCCTCCGGTCTGACTTTCCAGGAATCCGTCCATCGCATGGCGCGATCGCTCAGTGAATTCCGCGTGCGCGGCGTCAAGACCAACATCTCCTTTCTGGAAAACCTCATCCAGCATCCGACCTTCATCAAGGGCCAGGCCACCACCACCTTCATCGACGACTCGCCCGAGCTTTTCCGCTTCCGCTCCAAACGCGACCGGGCAACCAAAATATTGAGCTATATCGCCGACGTGATCGTCAACGGCCGCGCCGACGTCAGGGGAAAGGTCGATCCCAAACGCGAGTTCATTGAGCCCGTCGTGCCCGAATATCCGCGCAGCGCTCCCCCGCCCGACGGAACGCGCCAAAAGCTCCGCCAACTCGGCCCGGAACAATTTGCCCAATGGGTGCGCCGCCAGAAACGCCTCCTCTTCACCGACACCACGTTCCGGGATGCGCATCAATCGCTTCTGGCGACACGCGTGCGGACCTACGATCTGCTGGCCATCGCCGGCGCCACCGCACACCTCGCACCGCAGCTTTTCAGCCTGGAAATGTGGGGCGGCGCTACCTTCGACTCCGCCTTACGCTTCTTGCAGGAGGACCCCTGGGACCGCCTCGATCTGCTCCGCGCCAAGGTCCCCAACGTTCTCTTTCAAATGCTCCTCCGCGCCAGCAACGCCGTCGGATACACCAATTACCCCGACAACGTCGTCCGCGAGTTCGTCGTTCGCGCCGCCGAGCACGGCATCGACCTCTTCCGCATTTTCGATTCCCTCAACTGGACCGAAAACATGAAGGTCGCCATGGATGCCGTCCGCGAAAGGACCAGCTCCATCTGCGAAGCCGCCATCTGTTACACCGGCGACATCCTCGATCCCCGCCGGACCAAATATTCCCTGAAGTACTACGTCAAGATGGCCAAGGAGCTGGTCCGCATGGGCACGCACGTCCTGGCGATCAAGGACATGGCCGGGCTTTGCAAGCCCTACGCCGCCCACGCCCTGGTCAAGGCCCTTCGCGACGAGGTGGACGTTCCCATCCATTTCCATACCCACGACACCAGCGGCATCAACGCGGGCAGCATCTTGCGCGCCTCCGATGCCAACGTCGACATCGCCGACGCCGCCATCGCCAGCATGAGCGGCCTCACCAGCCAGCCCAATCTCAATTCCCTCGTCGCCTCATTACGCAATACTCCCAGAGATACCGGTCTGGATTTGGACGCGCTGAACCATCTGGCGGACTACTGGGAAGCCGCCCGCGAGCAATATTACCCCTTCGAGGAAGACCTCAAAGCCGGCTCGGCGCACGTCTATCACCACGAGATGCCCGGCGGCCAATACACCAATCTCCGCCAGCAGGCCAAGAGCCTGGGCCTTGAGCACCGCTGGAACGAGATTGCCGAGATGTACGCCCAGGTGAACGAACTCTTCGGCGACATCGTGAAGGTCACGCCGTCCAGCAAAGTCGTCGGCGACATGGCCCTGTTCATGGTCACCAACGGATTGACCGCCCTGGACGTTTTGAATCCGGCCAAAAAGCTCCATTTCCCCAAAAGCGTGGTCGAATTGATGCAGGGCGCGATCGGCCATCCCGAAGGCGGTTGGCCCAAGGTCCTTCAGAAGATCGTTCTCGATACCGCCGGCGCCGAGGCCGTAAAGGGCCGCCCCGGCGCCAAGCTCCCACGCGTCGATTTCGACAAAATCCGCATCGAACTGCATGACAAGCTCGCCGGCAACGTGCGCGACGTGGACGTCCTCTCCTACCTGCTCTATCCTCACGTTTTCACCGATTACCAGAAGCACGTGAAGGCTTACGACGACACCTCCACCTTGCCGACCTACGCATTCTTCTACGGCCTGCAGAGCGGCGAGGAAATCTCCGTGGAAATCGAATCCGGAAAAACCCTCATCATCAAATATCTCACCTGCGGACAGGTCCGCGACGATGGAACGCGCACCGTTTTCTTCGAGTTGAACGGTCAGCCCCGCGAGGTCGTCGTCACCGATCGCTCCGGCGAGGCCAAGATACCCCGGCACCCCAAGGCCGACCCGGACAACCCCAATCACGTCGCCGCCCCCATGCCCGGCAAGATTTCCAACGTCGCCGTCGCCAAGGGCCAGACCATGAAGCCCGGCCAACGCCTGCTCTCCATCGAGGCCATGAAGATGGAGACCGCCATCTACTGCCCGCGCCAAGCCAATATCGGAGACATCCTGGTGAAACAGGGTTCCATTGTCGCAGCCGGAGACCTATTAATTGTCCTCGAAGGATAACGATGGCCTTATTCCATCTTCCCCGCCTTCGCGCCGCCCTCAAGCCGTTTCGGCTCCATTGGTTCCCGCGGCTGCGAAGCACCAACGATCACGCGGGGCGATTGCGCCGAACGGGCCGCCTTTACGCCCCGGCGGTCGTGCTGACCGGATGCCAAATCGCCGGACGTGGACGCGCCGCCAACACTTGGTGGTCCAACCGCGATGTCCTGACCGTCACCTTCGCCTTTCCCGTCCACGATCGCCTCCCCCCCCAGGAGTTGCCCCTGATCGCCGGCATCGCCCTGCGCGACGCCGCCGCCGATATCACCGGCGAAAACGATATCCTCCTCAAATGGCCCAACGATCTGCTCCATAACGATCTGAAACTCGCCGGACTCCTCTGCGAACGAGTCAGCAACGTCGATCTCGTCGGCATCGGCCTGAACGTCAACGTCGATCCGACCGACGCGCCGCGAGCGCTGCGCGACCAGATCACCTCCCTCTACTGCATCGCCGGCAAACCGTTCGATATGACCGACGTGCTCATCCGGATCGCCCAGCATTTGCATCGCAACGTGCGGCGCAGAATGGAACTGCCCTTCTCGGCGTTCGTGCGCGAATACTCCCGGCATGATGCCCTGGCCGGAAAGATCGTCGCCGTCGCCGCCGCCGATGAGCCGCCCATCTCCGGAAGATGCGACGGCATAGACACCGCCGGCAGGCTGCTCGTTCGTCAGCGCGCCAAAGTCCGCGCCGTCGTCGCCGGAATGGTCACGATTCTTTCCCCCCACCCCTGACCCTTCCTTCTGCCCGCGGCCGTCAAATCCAGATTACCGCGAAGACGCGAAGTTGCGCGAAGAAATCCACTTTTACTTCTTCTTCGCGCCCCTTCGCGTCCTTCGCGTCTTCGCGGTATCTCTTCACGGAAATGCCCAGCATCACGACAGAACAAGTTTTTGCCGTACATCGTGTTGCCCGGGCTGAATCTTCTGCGGAAGAACGATCCAGAACGTCGCCCCCTGCCCCTGGACGCTGTCCACCCCGATGGTTCCGCCCAGCAGCGAGATCAATTCCCTGGAGATCGCCAGACCCAGACCCGTTCCGCTGTGCTGACGAGTCACCGAGCCGTCGATCTGCCGGAATTTCTCGAAAATCACCTCGTGTTTTTCAGCCTCGATGCCCGGACCCTGGTCCGTCACGGCGATGCGGACCTGATCCGCCTGGTGCGTCTGCGCCGTCAGTTCAATCCGCCCCCCGGGGGGCGAAAACTTGATCGCGTTCGACAACAGGTTGTACAGCACCTGCTGCAGCTTCGACGGATCGGTCTGCACGATCGGCACGTCCGCCGCCACCGTCGGTACGATCGCCAGCTCCTTGCCCTCCACCAGCGGTTTGATCAGATTGATCAACCCTTCGAACAGATCGTTCAATGACAGCGGCTCCGACCGAACGTCCATCCGGCCCGCTTCGATCTTCGCCAAATCCAGCAGATCGTTGATCAACTCCAGCAGGTTGCGCCCGCTGGCGAGAATGTTCTGGAGATACCGCGCCGCCTTCGGATCCGGATTCCCCGAAACCGTCTCGCGCAGCAGCTCCGCAAATCCCAGGATGGAATTCAGCGGCGTGCGAAGCTCGTGGCTGACGTTGGCTAGGAATTCGCTTTTAAGCCGGTTGGATTCGTACAACGCCACGTTCGTTTCGCCGAGTTGCACCAGCTTCAAATCCAGCGCCTTGTTGATGTCCCGAAGCTGTTCGTCGCCGGATTTCAGATTGGCCAACATCGTGTTGAACGTCTCGGAGAGCTGTTCGAATTCGTCCCCCGTGCTGATGTCGGCGCGGATGTTGAGATCGCCCTGGCTGACCTTTTCCGCGGCCTCCTGAAGGACGCGGACCGGCTGGAGGATCAGGCGCGTCGTGATGATATACAGCACGCCGGTTGCCAGCGTCCCGGCGATCACTCCCGCCAGCAAGATGAAAAACCGGTTGAGAAACAACTGGTTCTCGTTGACCTGCGAGGGGATGTCCACCACCACGATGCCCAGGTATCGCCGCGCCGCAGGCAACGCGGCGGCCACGGCAGCGCTGGGCCGCGTGCCGATCCCCCCCCCCTCCGCGCCCCCATGGCATTCCAGACATGACGCCTGGTCCCCAGCATACAGCGGCATCGCCAGCCGGTATCGCTCCATTTCCTTCACCCGATATGTTCTGGCGTAATGCACTTCCGCCGGATGCGTGAAAAAATATCCCAGCGCATCCAGATCAAATTTTGCCAACACCATGCTTTTCCGCGGGTTGATCGGGATCAGCCGCGGCATCACCAGACCCGGCGCCATCGCCTGGGTTTCCTGCGTCGTCGGAAGCCGGATCGTATTCCTCGCCCCCGGATTCAGTTTCTCCCGCTCATCGGCGATGTGCTCGAGCTTTGTTTGGCTCGCCAAACCCTCGGCCGTCTGCAGATTCACCACCGAAATCAAATCATCCATCCGCCGCCATGGGACATAAAGGGCCGCTCCAATAATCAATATCACGGCCGCGCCGAAAAGAATCTGACATTTCGCCGCCAGCGAAATGCGAAGATTGCGGATCCACTTCACCATTGCAGCTCAACTCATTTTTTCGCCATCCGGCATTTTGTCGGACAAATCGTCCGATGTCCGCCTATTGTAAGGTATGTTATTGAATGGAAGCGCGATAGTCGCATCCTAAAATCTTTTGCACGGGGATTGGAACACCCAATGGCAAGTGCTGGCCGGGTTCTTTTGGTCGAGGATGATGAGACCGAGCGCCGCGCGCTCAGCACGCTCCTGAAATCCGAGGGCCTCGCCGTTCTGGCGGCCGAGAATGCCGACAAGGCCCTGGGATACCTCGATGAGAACGTCGACGTCGTGCTCAGCGACGTTCACATGGGCGACGTCAGCGGATTGGACCTCCTGAACCTTTGGAAGAAACGAAAACCCGACACTCAGTTCATCCTTCTCACCGGACATAGCAGCGTCAACTCGGCGGTCGAAGCCATCAAGGCCGGGGCGTTTGATTACGTGACCAAACCTGTCAATGCCACCGAGCTTGTCCTCCTGATCCACAGAGCCATTGATCTGGTCAACAAGGACAAGGAGATCGACCGTCTTCGCCGGCGATTGGATCAGAAGTTCGGTCTGGACCGGATCGTCGGACAGTCCCAGCAGATGAAGGACGTTTTCGACAAGATTCAGCGGGCGGCTCCCGTGGATAGCACGGTGATGATTCTTGGCGAAAGCGGCACCGGCAAGGAATTGGTCGCCCAGGCCCTTCACCACAACAGCCCGCGGAAAAATAGCCCCTTCGTGGCTGTTAATTGCGCAGCCGTGCCCGCAACACTCGTCGAAAGCGAACTTTTTGGGCACGTCCGCGGTGCTTTCACCGGCGCCACCGATCGCCGCATCGGTCGCTTCGAGCAGGCCGACGGCGGAACCCTTTTCATCGATGAGATCGGCGATTTCGAATTGGGCTTGCAAGCCAAGCTCCTGCGCGTGCTGGAAACCTTGACCATCACCCCCGTCGGCGGCCATGAAGACCACAAGGTCGATGTCCGTGTCCTGGCGGCGACCAGCCGCGACCTCCGCAAAATGGTCGATGAGGGAAAATTTCGCGAGGATTTGTTCTATCGCCTGAACGTGGTCACGATCGAATTGCCCCCCTTGCGCGACCGGCCCGATGACATTCCCATCCTCGTGGAATATCTACTCAAGGAAATCACCGAGCAAAAGCACACGCCCCGCCGGCACGTTTCCCACGAAGTCATGGAGCGGCTCCAGGCCTATCCTTGGCCCGGCAACGTCCGCGAGCTGCGAAACACCTTGGAGAGCATGCTGGTTCTGGCTCAGGGCGACATCATCACCGAGCGCGACATGCCCGACCGTATTTTGGCCGGCGCCCTCACGGCAGCGTCCGGCAAAGACCTCCCGGCCGGCCTTACCATGGATAAGCTTGAACGTCTGGCGATCACGCGCGCCCTTGAGCAATGTGCCGGCAACCGCACTCAAGCCGCCGCTCGGCTGGAAATTTCCGTCCGCACCCTGCAACGAAAGCTCCGCCAATACCAAATCGAAGGCCAGGAAAAAACCCTGCACAACGACGTTTTGACGCAGGCATGACAAAACACGGCCGATTCCAACATATATTCGCGGAATCCCCGGCAATTCATCAAATGATCTCCCCCAATCAAGCCCACGGATGGCCGTCCGTGGGTTTCCGCCATTTCTCGGCACGCTCCTTGCTCCCCAGCTCCCTCCAGAAGTGGACCACTCCTCAAAGAAAGGACTCAGTATGTCGATCAGCATGGACAATTTCGCCTCGGACGGCCATTTCGCGACTTTTGATCCGCATCTCCACGCCGCGCCTCGCGTGGCGGTTGCCACAGTTCAATGCCGATGCTGCGGTTTTGAGCCCGAAGGCGCGGTCGTGCCGCCCCCGATCTGCCCGAAATGCCATGGCCGTTCCTGGGAACGTCTTGCCAGGCCCCGCGGAATCCTGGAAAACGCCGATCGATACGGGGATTGATTCTTGATTCTCACAGTTGCCTGCTTGCTGAAGTCGGCGGCCCATTTGTAGTTGGGCCGCCGTTTCTCATTTTTACATGCGCTTCGTCGCTCCTTTGCGCACCCGCATCCTGACGCTACAGTCTCACTCCATGGACGTTCAAGTCGTGCTGACCCCAGCCTATCTCGGCGAACAATCGTTGACCGAAAAGACGGTCGTCGTTTTCGACGTGCTCCGCGCCACTACCACCATTACTTCCGCATTCGCCTCCGGCATCCGGTCCGTCCACGCCTTTGCCGAGCTTTCCGATGCCAAATCCGCCGCCGAAAAATACTCTCCCCGCCCCATTCTTTGCGGTGAAGTAAATGCCCTTCCCGCTCCCGGCGTCGATCTGGGAAACAGTCCCCGGCAGTTCACGCCCCAGCACGCCGGCCGCGACCTGTTCATGGCCACCACCAACGGCACCCGGGCTTTGAATGCCGCCCGATCCGCTTCCCATCTCTTCACCGGCGCCCTGGTAAACGCCGCCGCCGCCGCCAACGCCGCCGCGGCCACCCATCAGCCAATCTTGCTCCTTGGCTCCGGCACCAATCACCAAATCGCCATGGAAGACGTCATCGGCGCCGGCGCCGTTTGCCAGCGTCTGTTTCAGCATGGATATTTTCCCGCCAACGACGCCGCGAGAATGGCTCGGCGTCTTTTCCTCGCCGCCGCCGGCGATTTGCCCGCCGTTCTCCGTGATTGCCAGGGCGGAAGAAACATCATCGCCGCCGGCCTGGAGCCGGACATCGACTTCGCCGCCCGCCTCGACGTCTTTGACATCGTCGCCGTCGTGGACACCTCCGACCTGATTATCCGTCCAATATTCCCCGCTCCCTGAAATCCCGCCAGTCGCCGACTTTCCCAATTCAAAGCCCAGGGAGCTTGCTCCCTTGGGAAATCCCGATTGACTCCAATTTCATCCCCGGCATCCAGGCATTTCCACGGCGATAATCGCTCAGGGACATGGGCCGCTTGCCGTCGGGTTGAATTTCAAGGATTTCCACCGCCCCATCTCCGCAGGCGATCGCGCCCGCGATCGTGATCTCGCCGGGGCGCCAGCGCGGGCCTTCGCCCTCGCCGCCGCGGGCGCGGACCAGCGTCAATCGGGCGACTTCCACGCCGGCCGCGTCCAGCAGGCGAACGCGGCAGCCCGGCCACGGATATAGACCGCGGATTTTCCGGGCGATTTCGGTTGCCCCAACTCCCCAATCGATTCCGGTGGATTCACGCCAAAGCTTGGGCGCTATCGTGGCGAGCGTTTCGTCCTGGGGGACTTCCACCGCTCGTCCCGCTTGTAAATCATCCACCGTCTGAAGCATCAGCCGCGCGCCGTCGACGGCCAGCCGGTCGTGCAGTTCCCCGGCCGTTTCGGTTTCGCCGATCAAAACGCGCGATTGGGCGAGGATTGCGCCGCCGTCCAACTTGGGGGCGAGACGGATGATGCTGTTTCCCGTTTCGCTTTCGCCGCGGAGAATCGCCCAGTTGATCGGCGCCGCCCCGCGGTATTTGGGCAGCAGCGATGCGTGCAGATTTACGCTCCCCAGGCGCGAGTGATTCACCGCCGCCGGCGCGATTTTCTGGCCAAACGCGATCACCACCATCAAGTCCGCGGGCGGCATCGTTTCGTCGTTGATGTTAGCCGTTTGAACAAGGCGCGCCTCGCGCCCCTGCACAAACCGCGCGATTGGCGTCGGTGTAAGGGTTCGCCCTCTGCCCGCCCACCGTTCAGGCTGCGTATACACCGCGACGATCTCCTGTCCCGCCAGCAACGCCCCAAGCGTCGGCACGCCAAACTCCCCGCTACCCGCAAAAATAATGCGCATGCCTGCCATCGGCTCACCTTCACCAACCAAAGCCGGGGGAGCTTGCTCCCCTGGACGGAGCTTGCTCCCCTGGACCCGCTATCGCTTCTTCCTCCGCTCCTCAACTTTCTTCGCGTCATATTTCTCTTCCAACTCCTTCAGTATCTTGCGGCTCTCCATCTTCGCCGTCGGACCCGCTCGGTCGATGATCAGCACTCCGTTGAGGTGGTCCAGTTCATGTTGCCAGATTCGTGCGGCGTACCCCGTCTCCGTTTGCTCGACGGGGTTTCCCGCCAGGTCTTTGGCCCGGATTTTGGCCGCCTTGGGGCGCGTAACCTGCACGTTGATGCCCGGCAGACTCAGGCACCCTTCCTCCGACGTTTCTTCCCCCTCCGCATCAGAAATGACCGGGTTCACGTAGACGCGATCGTCTTCCGGCTTGCCCGTATGGTTCACGACGAACAGGCGAACGCCGTGCCCCACTTGCGCCGCCGCCAACCCCACTCCGCGCGCCTCGCGCATCAGCTCGAACATCCGCTTCGCCAACGCCGAAAGATTCTCGTCGAACTTCCCCACCTCCACGCTCGTTTTGCGTAACCGCGGGTCGGGGTACGAAATGATTTTCAAATCCTCAAACATGCCCTGGCTCGATTCGGCGCACAAAATGCGTAACATCTGTTCCCCTAAACAGTAGATGAATTGTTTGACAGGTTCAACGGGACTCGGATAGATTCGGCTCTCCAAGCGCCCGTCAGTAGCCCTGTCTTTGGTTGGGTTGGTTTTAAGGAAGGGTCACGTGGCTGAATATAAAGAGGTTCCGCCTGAAGATCGCGCCAAGGCCAAGGTCTTCTTCGAGAGGGGAAAAACCGTTGCGGGGACCGGCAACTACGAATACGCCATCTCCATGTATATCAGCGGCTTCGAATTGGACCCCGACGCCGTCGACGCTCACCAGGAGTTGCGGGAAATCTCCCTCAAGCGCAAGGCCAGCGGTGGCAAGTCAATCGGCTTTTTCGACGGCATGAAGCTCAAACGCCCCACGAGCAACGACATGACCAACATGCTCAACGCCGAAAAGCTGCTCTCCTTCGATCCCGGAAATACCGATCACATGCAGAGCCTGCTGCAAAGCGCCTATCGCGGCGGGTATTGGGATACGGTCCTGTGGATCGGCGCTATTTTGCAGAAAGCCAATGCCGACGACAAAAAACCCGATTACAGCAAATTCATCGTTCTGCGAGACGTGTACAAGGGCATGAAGATGTGGCGCCTGGCGGCCGATGCCTGCCAATACGCCCTGATGCTCAAGCCCAATGACATGGATTTGTCCACCGAACTCAAAAACCTCGGCGCCATGGACACCATGGAAAACGCCGGCTACGCCAAGGGCGGCGACTTCCGCAATCAAATCCGCGACATGAACAAGCAGCAAATGCTTCTCACCGGCGATAAGGATTTCGTCGACCTCGACTCCCAGCAGGCCATCATTCTTCAGGCCGAGCAGGAATACAAAGCCGCCCCCCACGATCCCGGCAAGACCATGCGCCTCGTCGACGCCTACGAAAAGACCGAGCACCCGGATTTTGAGAGCAAGGCCATCGACCTCTTGCAGGAAATGTACGACCTGACCAAGCAGTACCGCTATCGTCAGCGCATCGGTCAGATTCAGATGAAGCAGTGGAACCGCATGGAACGGGGCAAACGCGAGGCCCTGTTAAAGGACCGCGACAACGAGGAACTCCGCAAGGATTACACCGATTTCAAACGCGAGCAACTCGAATTCGAATACAAGGAATTTGCCCAGGCCGCCGAGGCTTATCCCACCGACATGCGCTGGCGATTTGAAATGGGAAAACGATTGTTCAGCCTCCAGCGCTTTCAGGACGCGATCCCCATTCTTCAGCAGGCCCGCCAGGACCCAAAGTTCCGCATCGACGCCGGCCTTCTTCTTGGTCTTTCGTTTTACAACGCCAAATTCATCGACGAGGCCGACGACACCCTCGGCGGTCTGATCAAGGATTATCAGCTTCAAGGCGACGACCGATCCAAGGAAATGTTCTACTGGCGCGCCCGCGTGCTGGAAGAAAAGGCAATGAAGCCCGAAGCCCTGGGCCATTACAGCAAGGTCGCCCAGTGGGATTTCAATTACAAGGACGTCCAGGCGCGGATAAAAAAACTCCGCGTCTGAACCCCTTTTGGCGTTCTCCCGTTTAGCCGGCGAGCTTGCTCGCCGTATTCTTCTTCCATGATCCTCCAATCCACCGACGTTTCCTTCTCCTACGCCGACCGCCCCGCCCTGCGCGGGGTCTCGCTTTCACTCCAATCCGGCGAAATCGTCGCCCTCATCGGCCCCAACGGCAGCGGCAAAAGCACCCTCATCAAAACCCTCCTCGGCCATCTCCCCGGCCAGGGCCAAATCCTCTGGCAAGACAAAAATCTTCGGGATTGGCGCCTCCGTGATCTGGCCCGCGTCGTCGCCTATTTGCCCCAATCGCCGCGCCACGACCCCGGCCAGACCGTCGCCGATTGTCTCCGCCTGGGGCGAGCCGCACGCTGGGGCCCATTCGGTCTGGAATCCAGCGCCGACCAGCGCGTCACCCTCGAAGTCGCCCGACTACTCGCCCTGGACGACATCCTCGATCGTCCCCTGGATGCGATGTCCGGCGGTCAGCGCCAGCGCGTTTTCATCGGCCGATGCCTCGCCCAGGAGCCCGCCGCACTTCTGCTCGACGAACCCAATACATTCCTTGACCTCAAGCATCAGATCGAACTCTGGCAACTCCTCCGCGACCTGGCTCGCAAAAAGGGCCTGGCCGTTTTGGTAGCTTCCCACGAGTTGAACGTCGCCGGCGCCATGACCGACCGCCTGATTCTCCTGAGCGACGGCCGCATCGCCGCCTCCGGCATCCCCGACGCCGTCTTGCGTCCCGAAGTTCTTTCCCCGGTTTACGGCATCCCCATCCAACGCTACGGCGACCCCGCCAATCCCGTCGTCGTCCCACAAATCTAATTCGGTGTCTGCCGTTTAGCCGCGTCGCTTGCGACGCGCGTTCTTCTCCATGTCCCGAAATCGCGAACCTCCATTTAGAGGCCGTGCAAGAACAACGCCGCATTTTCCCCCTCTCCCTGTACTCAGGGGGAGGGCTGGGGTGGGGGTTTTCTGCGCCTTTGTTCTTGCACAACCCCTTAGTGCAACCACACAGCCGCCCACAGCACCCCTGCGATCGAACCGCAGATGATTCCCGCTATGGCCATCCCCCGCCCACCGCGCGTGGGTGTATCGGGGCTTGAGATTTGCCGCAATCCCACGATCCCGAAGATGATCGCGAGGATCGCGGGGACGAGGATATAAAACGCCGGCATGCCGATAATGCCCAACACCAGCGATGCCACGCAGTAGCCGTTATTGCTCCCCGTCGTTTCCAGCGTGGTTCCTTCCATGGTGAACGGCATGCCGCAGCTCGCGCAGTTGTTGGCCGTGATCGGGCTATTGGCCCGGCACCGCGGGCACACGATCACCTGCTTGCCCTCCTTGGACCGCCGGATATGCGGAGCGCGATCGCCCGCGGCGGCGTAGGCGTGTACCGGATGCGGGTCCTGCTTGATGATTTGCCGCGTCTTCGGATCGATCAGCCGCCCGTATCGGTCCAGGATCGGGATGGTGATCTGGTTCCCGCAAGTCGGGCATTGGCCCTCCTGCGCCGCCATTGATTCCGTGGCCTCAAGCCGGCTCGAACAATATCCGCAGTTGAACCCATACCGTTTCCCCGCGAACCGCGGCGCGGAAACCGAACGCGGCATCATGACGCTCGCCCCCGCCGCCGCCACCGCCGGCCCCGCCGCCACCGACCCTTCCGTCCCCTCCCGCACCGGCACGCGCACCGTCGTTCGGCAAACCGGACAACGCAACGTCTGTCCCGCCTGCCCCTCCTCCGCGGACAGCGACGCCCGGCAAATATGACAGGGAAAGACGATCATGTCCCCCTGAAATCCTACGCTCGAATCACCCCGGCGCAAAGCCAGGGGAGCTTGCTCCCCTGGGACCCTGGGACCATCCCAACCCCTTCAACATTCAAATCGACCCACCACCGAATCTCTCCCTACACCACCGCTTCCACCGCTCTGCGGCTATGCTCATCCAGCGAACTCAGCGGCCCAAGCTCATACAAATTCCCATCCGCGTCCTTCACTGTAAACCGCCCATCGGGCATAAACCGGATGTCTTCCCGTTCCTGCACCCGGAACTCCGCCGCGCCACGATCCGTCGCCACCGTCCACTGCTGAAATCCGAACCGCACGTCAACCTTCATCACCCGCTGAATCAACGGAATCAACGTCGTCGACGCCATCTCCCCCAGCAAGATCGTCCGCAGCCCATCCGGCAGCGCCGTCACGTCGTCAATCATGACCAATTCCTTGCCCTCCTTGGTCCGGACGCTGATATGCCGCGTCGGGCACGACCATGGAAACGCCCGCCGGATGCGCACATCGACGACATCCTCCATCCCAGCCCGCCCCAGCACCAGCCGCCCCTGCAAATCCTTCGTTAACGAGAAAGCATCACCCATTTCAGGCTCCCTGGTAAAGATAAACCGCGAAGGCGCGAAGACGCGAAGTTGCGCGAAGGAATATCAATTTTATTTGTCCTCTTCGCGCTTCTTCGCGTTCTTCGCGTCTTGTATGTTCAAGAATACCAAGAGACGTTCTACTATGCCTCGTCGTGTTCGCGTGACGACGAGCGCAGCGAGGAGTCATGCGAACACGACGATCGGCC
>JBEKEC010000048.1:0-40972 GCA_050014015.1 Tepidisphaeraceae bacterium | reverse complement strand
GTGTTGCCGGTGTAGGAGACGCCGGATGGGCCGGTATAGGACCAGGAATAGGTGAGTCCCGAGCCGGAGCCGTTTTCGGTTCCGAGCGCGCTCAAGGCGGTGGAGGTTCCGGTGACCGGATTCGGATTGGCGGCGGCGGGGCTTTGAACTGTAAGTCCGCCGGCCACGGTCACTTTGGTGAACGTGGCATCGGTCAGTTGAGGATTGTAGGAGGCCGTGGCAGCCAGGCCGACGTTGGCGGTGGAAGGCATTGCGGTGATCGTGATAGTGGAGCCGAGTTGCGTCCAGGTCGTGCCGTTGGAACTGTAATACCCGCTAAAATTGCTGCCGTCGCGGACGATTTTGACATACTCCGATCCGACCGGAACACCACTCAGGGCCTGAGTCGTCACGCTGCCGCTGGTAGTCGTGCGGTATTCGAGTAGCAGACTGTTGGCGGACGTCTGGACCAGTTCAAAAAATGGGTCGTTGGGATTGGTGCTGGCGCGATACATGACGCCGGCCTGCGGAGTGCCGTTGCCGTTGTCGGCGTTGGTCAGACTTAGCAACTGGGCGGAAATGGAAGCGCTGCCTGTGATGGGCTGGTAGGCGAAATTGAACTGATCGTCGAGCGTGGCGGTGATGGTGCCGGAGGCGGTGTCAGTGCCGGCGGCGATGGCGAAAGTGAATTCCGTGGCGGCGCCGATGTCATTGTTAAGCCCCGCGACGGTGTCATACAGGCCGGTGACGACGAAGGTGCCGTCATACACCGAGTTGCTCGCGCCAGAGATCGTGATCGTCTGCCCCACCTGCAACCCGCACGCCGTGGTGGTAATCGCTGTAGCCACGCCGCCGGTTCGACTCAGGGAGCTGATACTGATCGGGCTGGACGAGAACCCCGCACCACCGCCCACGACATTCCACTGGTTTACGGTGGCTCCGGTGGAGAGTGTGGTCGAGTTGGTCGCCCATCCATAATTGCCCGGCTCATTTATGTCGGTATCCGACCAGCCGTTTGGAAGGCTGGTCGCCGGGTTGCCTGCGATGATCCCGCCCGAGGAGATGTAGAACCTGCCAAAAACGTTCGGGTCCGCCGCCATGACCAGCGGATACCCCGAATATTGATGATTCACGTCGTCCACTTGCAGCCAACTGTTACCACCATCGTCCGAGCGATAGATGCCCTGGAATGAATCGCCCGCGGGGGTACCCCAAGCGTAGATCGAAGGGTACGAACTTCCCGGCGCCGGCGCTCCAAGCGCCAGAGCCTGGAAGTTATTGCTCCAACTCCCCAGATGGTTGAAGCTCGCGCCGAAGTTCGTGGATTCATAAAGGCCGATATAGGTGCTGATCCATATTTGCCCCGCGACCGTCGCGTTGACAGCCACCTGGATCTGGCCCGTGCCGATGGTACCGCCGGCGGATGGCGAGAACGTTTGTCCTCCGTTGGTACTGATGTAAAGCGTAAAACCGTTCCACGTCTCGTTCTCGCTCCAGTAGTAGAAGTAATTGGGATTGACCTTGTCGGAAAGGATCGTGCCGTTGAGTCCCGCGGTGATGGTCCCCGTGGCCGGAGAAGTCGTGCTGCTGGTAACGTTCGAATCGGTGTAGGTAAACGTGGTGGAGTTGATGATGGAGGCGATCGTGTACGTTCCGTTGTACGCCGATGGGGTAGCACCCGTAATGGTGATGTATTGCCCGACCGCGAAATTATTTGCCGACGAGGTCACGACTGTCGGCACTCCACCGCTTTGGGTAATCGAAGTAACCGATGCAATCAGATTGGTCGCAGTCCAACTCGCGCCATGGTTGCCGGAATAATACGGACCCTCATTGGATGGCGCCCAGACCATCGTCTGATCGTTTGCGGATAAGGCGACGGTGCCATCGGACCAACTGTTGTAGTTTAGTATGCCGGGGGGAGTGCTCGCGAAGGACGTGACGCTTGTGCCGCCATTGGTGGAGTAAAGCCCTTCTCCCGCAGCGGTGACAGCGATCATATCGTTTGGCGCACTGCCGGCGTAGTCGACCGACGTAACGGTACCCCCACCAAAGCTCCCTTGCTCCGGTGAAAATGCAAGCGTCGTATGCCCGAAACCCCCAATGTCGCCCAAGCCGCTGTACAGCGGCGTCCCACCCGTCGAGCCGGCCAAGCTGAAAGCACCGGTCATTTCCAACCCATTATCCGGGAAATACCAACTGTTGGGCGCGGTGAGAGTTGAGGTGCTGGTGCCGTTGTTGGTCGCAAAGATTCCGCCGCCTGAGCCGTACATAATCTGAGCCGAATTGAACGGATCGATCGCCACGGCGCACGCCCAGTTGTTGATGCCATCGCCTGTGCCGGCAGCCCACGGAGCGTTGCTCATATTGCGCGTAGTGTTGTATCCGCCGGTCCCGTTGTTGGAACTCGAGGAGAAAAGCGCGGTCCATGATGGAGAGGAGGAATTGGCGTTAGTCGTGCGCCAGATCTGGTCGCCGTAGTTGTAGCGGTCAAGGCTGGTGACCACGAGCGTCGTCGGACTATTGGGATCCAGCGCTATCCCGCAATAGCCAAAGTCGTCATACGGTGCCGCTGCCCTTTGCGGCACAACCGGTGAAACGTTCGTCCACACCCCCGTGGACGTTTTGTAGCGCATGATTCCCCCATTGGTCGGCTCGGTCGGGGCCTGATCGTTGGCATAGGCCACGTAGAGATTGCCATCCGAAGCCATCACGGCACGATTAACCAGCCATCCCGTTGGCACCGCGCCCGTGCCAGTCACTTGGCTCCAGGATGTACCCCCGTTGGTGGTTTCTAAAAGATTGGTGCCGCTCGAAGTGGAGTTCTCGCCTAAGAAAATCTCCTGCGTAGGATTACCCGCAGTTCCGCCGTTAGGATCAAAAACAACGGAGTCGATGCTCGCCGTCGTGGAGATCGACGTCACCTGGCTGAACGAATGCCCCGCGTTGGTGCTTTCCCACAGGCCATTGGCGCTGCTTCCAAGCATGATGATATTGCTGTCATACGGATCGACCGCGATGCGTTCCCCCGCGCCCCGGCCATCGTCATTACCCCCGACATAGATGCTTAGCTGTGTTACGCCCCACGTTGCCCCGGCATCCGTGGAATAGAGCACCGATCCATCGTTCCCAAATCCAGTGTCAGCGTAGATGTCGTTCGAGTTCTCCGGATCGATCGCAAAGCTGAGAACGCCCGACGAACCCCCATTGCCGTTGCCGCCGGTCCAATGAAGCAATTCGGTCCAGCTTGCTCCATCATTGACCGACTTATAGAGCCCGCTCACGTCAGTACGGGCGTACATCACGTTAGGGTTATGCGGGTCATAGAAGATGCCATCGACGAATCCACCAGCGCCGATGGCGACGTCGTTCCACGCATAGTTGGCGGAAGAGAGCAGGAGGCGGGACTCGAGGGATTCGAGGCAGCAGGCTCGTTGCAGACAAGCGGCTCGATGAATCGCACCGCGCTTGGATTTTCTGGAAGAACGATGCCCCATCCCGCCGGTGATCGGCATGGCACTCATTGGGCCTCCGCCACACACACCCCAAGGCACACGGATAGCGCCGGTTAGCCGGCATTCCGCCCCCTCTCTCCTTATGATGATTATAGCACTAATTCCGTGTGCGGCAAGCGTTTTCTGACGCTAATCGCGACACTGGAATGCGATGATACCGATCACGCAAAGGCAGTTTTCCAGAGTCTCACCGAGTCATAGCGACTTTACCACCCAGACGATCAGAATTACCACAACACAAACTCCGACGCTCATAACAATCCAACGCGGTTTTTTCGGCGAGGAATCTGTTTCTGAAATATATCGGCCGCAATTCGGGCATACCTCCGCCTGTTCGTAAACCGGCTTGCCACAGAAAGGACAGGGCTCGGTTTCGGCGAATTCGTCTCCCTCGTCCTGGTCCATATCGGAGTCGTCGGGGTCAAGGGGGTCGTCCGGCACGCAGCGATCTTAACTGCTCCTATCCGGGATGCCCATGTAAACCATGACCGTGAACGGACCGCTAAGCCGCCCGCAGAAAATAAAATGAACGTGTTTGTGAGCAACGGCGCATAGAAGACTGGATTCAGTCATCTTACGGAATGGTGAATCGGCACGGAACGCCGACCCGCCGGTAAGTATCGCTTCCATTGGCGATTATGCTTATTGAGGCCCAAATCCAGTAGGAAGAATGGACAAGGTCGTGCGACAACAGGCGGAGCGAGGGAGAACCATCATTCGCGCGCCCTGCGACAATTTGTACCGCTAAACCAGCAATTGAAAAATCACGATGCGTGAAGTGTGACGAATATAACAGACGTTCCTGTAGTGTCGTCCAACCTCGGTGGCGATGCCGGGGGGGAACTGAATCGCCTGGCCGCGCGGCTTGGGGAAATGGTCAGGCAGGTTGACGCAGAGGATTTGACGGGTCTGGCGCAGCTTCATGATGCGCTTGGAGGCGCCTCGACGTTGGCGGAGGCCGCGCTTGAGCCGACCCGAGCCAATGCCGTCAACGCCATCGCGATCGCGGGGATGCAGCTTATTGAGCAGATCGTTTTGAAGGAAGTCGACGACACCCGCGCTTCAATCGATCAAATTGGAAAATCGATTGCAGAGTTGCAATCGTTCATTGGCGGCGCGGCGAAGGTGGAAGGAGCCACCGACGCCCGCCCAGAGACCCAAACCCCAGCCCAAGCCTCCACGGCGGTGGTCGAGCAGGGTCCCCTGAGCGAAGCCGATCTGCCGCTGGTGCAGGAATTCATCGGTGAAGCAGGCGGCCACCTCGAAGCCGCTGAAGCCGGCCTCCTTCAGCTTGAGGAGAATGGGTCCAACCCAGATGCGCTCAGCGCGGTATTCCGCGGCTTCCACACGATCAAGGGCGTGGCCGGCTTCCTCAATCTCGTGCAGATCGGGGCGCTTGCTCACGCTGCCGAGAGCGTCCTCGATCTGGCGCGCAAGGGGAAGCTGCGGTTTGACGGCGCCGTTGCGGATGTGATCCTGCAATCGATCGATGCGATGCGGAAGCTGATCCAGTTTATCGCTGACATCGGCAAGACCGGCGGCACGCCGGCGCCGCTCGACGGATTGAATGAGCTTCTGGCGCGGCTGAAGGATTGTGCGCAAGGCAGGCAAGCCGAGGCCCCCGCGCCGGTTCAAGCTGCCGCGCCCGCCCAGGCGCCCGCTGCCGCCGGCGAGGCGGGCCAGCATCAGGCTGTCGGCGGCTCGGCCATCAAGGTCTCAACCGATCGACTCGACGCCTTGATCAACATGGTCGGCGAATTGGTCATCGCGCAAGCGATGGTAAACCAGGACATTTGCGGTTTGGCGGCTCGCGACCGGCGTGTCTCGCGCAATCTTTCGCATCTGAACAAGATCGCCCGGGAGTTACAGGAACTGTCCATGTCCATGCGCATGGTTCCGATTCAGGGCGTGTTCCAAAAGATGGCAAGACTGGTAAGGGACCTGGCACGCAAGTCCGGCAAGGAAATCAATTTTGTCACGATCGGTGCAGAAACGGAACTCGATCGGAACGTGGTGGAGGCGATTAGCGATCCCCTGGTTCACATGGTGCGCAACGCTGCCGACCACGGCATCGAGTCGCCGGACGATCGGTTGAAAGCCGCCAAACCGCGTGAAGGCAGTCTCACGCTCAAGGCGTACCATCAGTCGGGCAATATCGTCATCGAGATCGCCGACGACGGCCGCGGCTTGAACAAGGCAAAGCTCCTCCGCAAAGCGATCGAAGCGGGGCTGATCAAGCAGGGCCAGGAACTGTCTGAACAGGAGATTTTTCAGCTCATCTATCATCCGGGTCTCTCCACGGCCGACAAAGTGACTGACGTTTCGGGGCGGGGGGTGGGCATGGACGTGGTTCGGCGGAACGTGGAGGTCCTGCGAGGGGGAATTGAAATCGCCAGCACCGAGGGCCGAGGCTCGACCTTTACCATCCGCCTGCCGTTGACCCTGGCGGTGATCGATGGGCTGGTCATCAAGGTCGGGCCCCAGCGCCACATCATTCCGATCACCAGCATCGAGCAGAGCATTCAGCCGCGGGCGGCGCAGATTTCGACGATTCAGAACCGTGGCGAGGTGTGCATGGTGCGGGACCGGCTCGTCCCGGTGCTTCGCCTTCATCGGCTGTTCGGAGTCAAGCCTGTCAACGAGGATCCCGCCGCGGGCCTGTTCGTCATTGTGCAGAGCGGCGCCAGCCGCTGCTGCCTGCTGGTGGACGAACTGCTTGGGCAGCAGCAGGTCGTCATCAAGTCGCTCGGGCCGACCCTGGGTCATGTCAAGGGAATTTCAGGCGGAGCAATCCTGGGAGACGGCAACGTGAGCCTGATTCTCGATGTTCCCAGCCTGATCAATCTCGCCGCCGAAGAGAACGACGCCGGCAAAGCACTCGAATAGGAGGCATCGTGAGCAACGCAAACGCAGCAGTCATGGAATCCACCGAAGCGCGGTCCGCCGCCGCTGACCGGGGCGGGAAGTACCTTACCTTCGCCTTGGGCAAGGAAGAGTACGGCCTGGAAATCCTCAAGGTCCGCGAAATCATCGGCTTGATGGACATCACCGCCGTTCCGCGCACGCCCAAGTACGTGAAGGGAGTCATCAATTTGCGTGGCCAGGTCATCACCGTGGTGGACCTGCGCGCCAAGTTTTCCATGGCATTGGTCGAGAAGACCGACCAGACCTGCATCATTGTCGTGGAAATCTCCCAGAACGGGCGGAAGCTGAGCATCGGCATCATCGTTGACCGGGTTTCGGAGGTTCTGGATATCGCCTCGGAGAATATTGAGGACCCACCGAATCTCGGAGACGGAGGCGACGCCGACTTTATCCTGGGAATGGGCAAGATCGGGGAGTCGGTCAAGATCCTTCTGGATATCGACAAGGTCCTCAGCACCTGTGAGATCTTGCAGGTATCCGATGCGGCCAAAGCCTCGGTATAGCGCCCTTTGAAGAAAGTTTTCGCCACTACTCAAGTTTGGAGCCTTATATGAAACTCACCATTGGCAAGCGCGTCACCTTCGGCTTTGCCGTTTCCATTCTCATCAGCGCGGCCTTGGGCCTCTTCGCCTTTTCCCGCCTCTTCAGCATTGGGCAAAACGTGAACACCATGGCCGCGGCAAATATCCCGGGCATCATCTGCGTCTCTGAAATCGACGCCATGGCCAAGCAGAACGCCGTCACCCTCTACCGTCAAATCCTCTCCGACGACAAGCAGGCCAAGGATCAGTTGCAGCGCGATCTCGATCAGTCGGACAAGGACATCGATGCCCAGCTCAAGACCTACGAATCCATTGTCGGCAACGCTTCGGAAAGGGAGTTGTTCGAGGCCGTGAAGTCCTCGTTCGATCCCTACCGGCAATCCCGCGATCAAGCGGTGCTGCTGGGGGATCAGGGCAGCACCAAGGAGGCGCTGGAGATGGTTGCCAAGGAGGTTCGCCCGGCCAACTTGAAGGTGACCGCCGCCCTGAAGGCTTTGCAGCAATACGATGAAAAAGCGGTCCAAACCTGCGCCGCCACCGCCAGCAATGAGGTGGCGTTCGGAAAGACGGGCATGATCGTCGGCATCGCCGCGGCCCTGATCGGCGCCATTGTCCTGGGCTTTGTCATCATCCACGGCGCCAACAGGGTCCTGAATCGCTTGGCCGGAAATCTCGGCGAAGGCTCCAACCAGGTGGCGTCGGCTTCCACCCAGGTCGCCGGCTCCAGCCAGTCTTTGGCCCAAGGCGCCAGCGAGCAGGCCGCGGCACTGCAAGAGACCACTTCCGCGTTGGAAGAGATGTCTTCCATGACCAAGAAGAACGCCGAAACCGCACAGCAGGCGGCCGCCTTGTCCGAGCAGACCAAAGTCGCCGCCGACAAGTCCAACCAGGCCATGGGCAAGATGAACCATGCCATTAACGACATTCAGAAATCTTCCGCGGAAACCGCCAAGATCATCAAGGTGATCGATGAGATCGCCTTCCAAACCAACCTACTGGCGTTGAATGCCGCCGTTGAAGCGGCGCGCGCCGGCGAGGCGGGCAAGGGCTTCGCGGTCGTCGCCGAGGAAGTGCGCAATCTCGCCATGCGCTCCGCCGAAGCGGCCAAGAACACCTCGGCCATGATCGAGGAATCCGTCAACAACGCCAAGAACGGCGTGACGATCAGCGGCGAGGTGGCCAAGAGCCTGGACGAAATCACCGCCTCCGCCGCCAAGATGAACGGCCTGGTGGGCGAGATCGCCGCCGCTTCGCGCGAGCAGGCCCAGGGAATCCAGCAGGTCAATACCTCGGTCGCCCAGATGGATAAGGTCACCCAGTCCTCCGCCGCCAATGCCGAGCAGAGCGCCGCGGCGGCCGAGCAATTGTCCAGCCAGGCCGAGCAGATGGCATCGGTCGTCCGCGAATTGGTCGCCCTGGTCGGCGGCGCCGTCGAAACCGTCCGGGAATCGGACCCGATCGATTCCGCGCCGGCGACGGTTTCCAATACCCTCAAGCCGACCGCCCCGGTCAACAAGTCGCACCTCGCGGCCAGGCAGATTCCCCTGGACGAGCGCGAGAAGAAAGGCGACTTCAGCGATTTCAACAAGGCGGGGTGAATGTCGCTTCCCGGACTGCGAATATGATCGGAGGCCGGCCCCCGCGGGCCAACCACGATCGGAGTTTTTGTTCGGTTGACGTTCGATATGCGTTCCAAGGCCATGGTCATTGATTCCGACATCCTCTCCGAAGCGGATTTCCAGCGGGTCAGCGACATGGTCTACCGTTATTGCGGGATCGATCTGCACGACGGCAAGAAGCAGCTTGTGCAGGCGCGGATCGCCAAGCGCCTGCGGCTCGGCGGATACCAGTCGCTGTCGGGCTACCTGAACCGCGTGATCTCCGATGCCAGCGGCCATGAGTTCGCCATGCTCATCGACGCCGTGAGCACGAATCTCACCAGCTTCTACCGCGAGCCGGATCATTTTCAGTTTCTGGCGGAGACTGCCTTGCCTGAGCTGATGCGGCAGGGGCAAAACCAGCACGGCGGCCGCATGCGCCTCTGGAGCGCCGGCTGCGCCACCGGCGAAGAGCCTTATACGCTGGCCATGACGGTCCTTGACGCGATTCCGAATGCCAGCCGCTGGGACATCAAGATCCTGGCCACCGACGTCTCGACGCACGTGCTGGGAATCGCCCAGGCGGGGTTCTATGGCAAGGCGCGGCTGGAGGCCCTTCCCGCCGGGTATCAGCAGCGGTTCTTCCGGTCCTGCACCGTGGATGGCGACAAAGGCTTTGTCGTGGCGCCTGAAGTGCGTCAGATGATCTGCTTCAACCACCTGAACCTGATGGAGAACTGGCCGTTCACCGGGTCGTTCGAGTTCATCTTCTGCCGTAACGTCATGATCTATTTTGACAAGCCGACGCAGCAACGCCTTGTCAACCGTTTCTGGGACATCCTCGCGCCGGGCGGGGTGTTATTCACCGGGCATTCGGAGTCGTTAACAGGGATCGAGCACAAGTTCCAGTACGTACGGCCGACCATCTACGGCAAGAACTAGCGTACCGGGAGGAGAGATACGTGACAGAAATCGTGAGCATCTCTGATGCCAAGGTATCGATCGACCCCGAGGCGGTGCTGGCGACGTTTTCGCTGGGCTCCTGTATCGGTGTGACGCTGTACGACCCGGTGCGGAAGATAGCCGGCATGCTCCATTTTCAACTTCCAACGTCGACGATGGACGTTCAGCGGGCCAAGCAGAATCCGTTCATGTTCGCCGACACCGGATTTGGCCAGCTCCTTGGAGAGATGACGCGCCGCGGAGGAGAGAAGAAGCGTTTGAAAGTCCGGATGGCGGGCGCCGCGCAGATGCTCAACGACTCGGCGCTCTTCGACATCGGCCGCCGAAATCATGCGGCGATGCGGAAAATCCTGTGGCAGCACGGACTCTTCATCGACGCCGAGCACATCGGCGGAAACACGCCGCGGACCATGTATCTCGCCGTCGTGGATGGATCCGTGAAGATCAAAATGGGGCCGGAGATGATCGAACTGTGACATTTGAAGGCACGACCATGAACTACAGCATCCTGATTGTTGACGATTCGGCGACCACGCGGGCGATGATCAAGCGGACAATCCGCTTGGCCGAAATGCCGGTCGAACAGATCCATGAGGCGGCCAACGGAAGGGAGGCCCTGGAATTGCTGGCGAAAGCGCACGTTGACCTCATCCTCGCCGATTTGAACATGCCCGAGATGAACGGTTTTGAGATGACTCGCCTGGCCCGCCTGGACCCGAAGACTCGGAACATTCCCGTCGTGATCGTGTCGGCATCGCCCAACGCGGACGCCTTCGCCCAGGGCCAGCAAGTCAGCGGTTACCTGAGCAAACCATTCACCCCCGAGGCGATCCGCAAGGTCGTGAGCCAGGTACTGGAGGTGCAGCATGCCCGAGTTGCGTAACGGCCAATTGGTGGAATCGCTTACGGCGGCGCTGGAAACGATGGCATTTGTTTCGCTTCTGCCCCCCGACGGACCCGCGCCGGCGCCGGACGAGGCAATCCTGGTGAGCCTCGCCTTCCGCGGCGCACGCCAGGGCAGGGTGGAAGTGGCGACATCCGAGCAACTTGGCCGCCTGCTGGTGGACAACATGCTGGCGCGCGATCCGTCGGACCCGGACAGCACGGTCATGTTGCCCCATCCGCACGATCCGTTGGTGGAACTGGTGAACATCGCCACCGGCATAGTCCTGAAAGCGCAGACCCCGGGCGGACGCGTCGAGATGTCGGTCCCGCAGGTGCTGCCCTTTGATGCCGAGAGCCAATGGCAGGCGTTTATCGGCGGTGAGGGTTGCGATGTGCTCATGGCGGACAACGTGCCGGTGGCCATTCGTCTGGTGGAGGAGTAGGCAATGCCCGTGATGTCTTCCATTTTGGTATCCGCCGGCGCTGCGACCGTGAAGGTGCTGATCGTGGACGATTCGGCGGTGGTCCGGCAGATGCTGTCGCGCGACCTGGCGCGCGACCCGCAGATTCGGGTGGTCGGGACCGCGCCCGATCCCTATGTGGCGCGGGACAAGATCGTCGAGCTGGAGCCGGACGTCCTGACGCTCGACGTGGAGATGCCGAGGATGGACGGCATCACCTTTCTTCGCAAGCTGATGGAGTACCGGCCGATGCCGGTGATCGTGCTCTCTTCGCTGACTGCGACGGGCACTCGCACCGCCATCGACGCCCTGGCCGCCGGCGCCGTCGAGGTGCTCTGCAAGCCGGGCGGTCCACTCACCGTTGAGTCGATGACCGCGCAGCTGGCGCAGAAGATCAAACAGGCGGCGAGGATGCGCGTTGTGCGCCCGCCGGCGCCGTCCGCGCCCGCGGCCAAGACGCTGAGCATGAGCGAAACGACCAACAAGATTCTCGCCATCGGCGCGTCCACCGGAGGCGTTCAAGCGCTGACGGCGGTGTTGAGCGAGTTCCCGCCCAACGCGCCGGGAACGGTGATCGTGCAGCACATGCCGCCGAAATTCACCGCTTCTTTTGCCGAACGCCTCAACCAGACCTGCCACGTGCGGGTCAAGGAAGCCGAAGACGGCGACGTCGTCGCGATGGGACTTGTGCTGGTGGCGCCGGGAGGAAGTCACATGGCGCTGCGGCGCTCAGGCGCCGTGTACCAGGTCGAATTGAACGAGCTTCCGGAGGTGCACCATCAGCGTCCCAGCGTGGATGTCCTGTTTGATTCGGTCGCAAGTTATGCCGGGCGCAACGCCGTCGGTGCGCTCCTCACGGGGATGGGCGCCGACGGCGCCGCCGGCTTGCTGAAAATGCGGCAGGCCGGCGCCAGGACGATGGCACAGGATGAATCATCCTGCACGGTTTTTGGAATGCCGGCCGAGGCGATCAAGCTGGGAGCCGCCGAACGGGTCGTGCCATTGGACGAGATCGCGCGAACGCTGATTCAACTTGTTCAGAACCAAAGGAATCATTCATGACGCAACCCGCAGCAATTTCGACGCCGCAGGCTTTGCCTTCGGCGCCGCCCGCATCGCTGGACCCGAAGCTGATCGTGCCGCTCATCAATTCGATCCGCGCGGTCTTCGGCACGATGGTGAAGCTGACAGTGACGATCCAGCGCCCTCACGTAAAAACGTCGCCGGCGCCCATGTACGACGTGTCGGGCATCATCGGTCTCAGCGGCGATTTCATCGGTTCGATCGTCGTCAGCTTTCAGATGGAAGCGGCCGCCAGGATTGTCTCTTTGTTCGCCGGGACCACCTTGGCTCCGGATTCGCCGGACTTTCCCGATGCGGTCGGGGAATTGGCCAACATGATCGCCGGGGGCACCAAGAAGGCCTTAGGCGGCATGGCGAGCATCACCGTTCCCAACGTCGTCATTGGCGGTGGACACGTAATCGCGAGGCTTTCGGACGTCCCATGCCTGGTTATCCCCTGCCAGACTCCGGTCGGAAGCTTTGCCGCGGAAGTCAGCATCAAAAAGGTTCAACGGAGCAACGCATCAGGAGGTGTGGCATGAAGATTCTGCTTGTCGATGACTCGCGCACGATGCGCAGCATTCAGAAAAAAGTGCTGGAGGCGTTGGGAAGCAACGAAGTTGCGGAAGCCGCCGACGGGATGGAGGCGCTGGGCATCATCGCTTCCACGCCGGCGGGGTTCAACCTGATCGTTGTCGACTGGAACATGCCGAACATGGATGGGATTACCCTGGTGCGAAAGATCCGCGAAAGGGACAAGGCGACGCCGCTGATCATGGCCACCACCGAAGCGGAGAAAACGCGCGTGATTGATGCGATCAAGGCGGGGGTGAATAATTATATCATCAAGCCGTTCACCCCGGAGACCCTTTTGGAGAAGGTCCGCCAAACCCTCGCAAGGCTTCAGAAGGCTGCTTAAGGTCAAATGAAGGAGAGCTGCCATGGATACGAATGTGGCATTTGCAACCGGGACTGAAGTTCTGCAAATCAAGGGCAGCGTGGGCCCGGCTAGCGGGAACGTCGAGCACGATGGAGACGTGCACGTCGCGGGCGACGTCGATGATTTGTATCAGGTCTCCGCCACGGGCAACGTCACGGTGGTGGGCGTGATCGGAGCGGCACAGGTCCGCTGCGGAAAGGATTTGGTCACCGCCGGCGGAATTGCCGGAAAGAGCAAGGCATTGTGCATTGTCGGCGGGAACGTCAAGGCAAAACACGTTTCCAATGCAAACGTCGAGGTATCAGGGAACATTGTCGCCGACTCCATGGTCTGGGAAAGCACGGTGCGCTGCGGAGGAAATCTGACCGTGGAGAACGGGCCTGTCGCCGCCAGCACGGTGACCGTCGCAGGCTGCGTCGCTTGCCGATCGTTGGGTCTGCACAGCCAAGCGCCGACGCTCCTCGAAGTCGGCATCAATGAGTTCCTCCGTCGCGTAGCCGCACGATCAATGCCTCAGATTCAAATATTGCGGAAGAAACTCGCCCAGCTTCACGAGGCGATCGCATCTGCCGAGCATTTCGCCAAGGTGCTGACGCCGAAGGCGAGGGAGCTCGCCATGGAACAGCTCTTTGAGGCCGATGAGATGCAGGCCGCACTGAATAGGCAGATGGATTTGATCCGAGCGGCAGCCAAGAGCTTCTCGGCAACGGAGTCTCCCCGAATTATAGTTGCGGAGATGGTCCATCCGGGCGTCACCGTTCGTGTCCCTCATTTCGAAGCCGTCACGGCATGCTCCTTCAAAGGTCCGCTGCGAATCGAACTTGGTCGCGTGGGGAACGTGCCGCAGATTGTCCTGCTCGAAACCGAGAGCAAATCGTGTACGCCTTTGCAGTCGCACCGATGGGACGATCCGGTAATGGGCCCCCTGGAACGTCTGCTCGCGGCACGTTGATCCCGCGGGACTGTTTGGCGCGCCGGCGAATAGGCTTGGGCGTATCCTTGGAACAAATTCGCGCCGGGCTTATAACCACCCCGTGACGCCGAACGCCGCAAACGTTGTTTCGTATTCCAGCATACGCTCCGATGCCTCCTCCTATCGTTGGACCGTCTGCGCCCTCCTCTTCTTCGCGACCACGAATAATTACGTGGATCGTCAGATTCTCGGCATTCTCGCGCCTCTGTTGCAGAAGGACATTGGTTGGAGCGAGGTGCAGTACGGCCACATCGTCATGGCGTTCCAGGCGGCCTATGGCATCGGCGTCCTGGGCTTCGGGACCCTGATCGACCGCTATGGAACCAAGGCGGGATACACGCTGGCGATTCTCGTCTGGAGCATCGCCGCCTGTCTGCATTCACTGGCGCGCTCGGTCACGGCTTTCGGATCGGCGCGGTTTCTGCTCGGGCTCGGCGAATCCGGCAACTTTCCGTCGGCGGTCAAGGCCGTCGCCGAATGGTTCCCGCAGCGCGAACGCGCCCTGGCCACCGGAATCTTCAACAGCGGATCGAACGTCGGAGCCATCCTGGCGCCGGCGCTGGTCCCGGCGCTGGCGCTCGGTTTGGGTTGGAAGGCCGCCTTCATCATCGTCGGCGCCGCCGGGTTTCTCTGGGTGATTGCCTGGATCGCCATCTACCGGCCGCCTGAAACCACCGCCAGCTTCACTCCGGATGGTCATTCCGACGTTGAGTCCTCCGCGGCCTCATACCCCTGGCGGTCGCTTTTTAATTATCCCCAGACCTGGGCCAATGTCTTTCAATCCGCCATGATCTCCCCGATCTGGTGGTTCTATCTGTATTGGCTGCCCAAATTCTTCAGCGCGACTTATCATTTGAGCCTTTCCCATCTGGGACCCCCGCTGGTGATCGTGTATTCAATGTCTCTGGTCGGCAGCGTGACGGGTGGATTGCTGCCGGCATTATTTCTGGCGCGCAGGCACTCCGTCAATTTCAGCCGAAAAATGTCCTTCCTGATCTGCGCCGCTTTGACCGTTCCCGTCGCGTTTGTCACACAGATTCATGGCGTCTGGCAAGCGACGTTCATCATCGGTTTGGCCGCCGCCTCCATGCAGGGGTGGTCGGCCAATTCGTATACCATGGTCTCGGACCTGTTTCCGAAAAAGGCGGTGGCGTCCATCGTCGGCATCGGAACGGCCTCCGGCGCGGTCGCATCGGTTGCCTTCGCCGAATTGGCCGGCAAGGTGCTGGAGCAAAGCGGGAGCTATCACGTGCTTTTCGTTCTGGCCGGCATGGCATACCCGGCGGCCTTGGCTTCCATTCATTTGTTGGCGCCCCGTTGGAAAATGGCTGAACTGTAAAGGGCCAAATATATGTTGCGAAAGTTCTTCCTTACGCTGTCGATCGGATGGTTTGTATGCGCCGTCGCCCGGTCCGATACGCCGCCTGTCGCCATATTCGACGTGAACGACTATGGGGCCGGTGCCGATGGCAAAACCATGACTGCCGCGCTGCAAAAAGCGATTGACGCCTGTGCCAAGGCCGGCGGCGGGCGCGTGGTAATCCCCGCCGGAACTTACCTGACCGGCCCGATCCATCTAACCAGCAACCTGGATCTGCACCTGGACGGCGGCGCGATTGTGCTGTTCAGCCGGAATTGCGCGGATTACCCGCTGATCTATTCTAATTTCAACGGCCCGAACACGGTCGCGTGCACCTCCCCAATCACCGGTGACAATCTCCACGATGTTTCAATCACCGGGCCGGGCACTTTCGACGGCCAGGGCGACGCCTGGCGACCCGTCAAAAAGGAAAAGCTGTCGAAGGACCAGTGGACCAAACTCGTTCGATCGGGCGGCGTGGTCGATCCGGCCACCGCAACCTGGTTCCCATCTCCCAACGCAATCAAGGATGCGGAACAACTCAAACAGGCCCAGGAAAGCGGTAGCCCCCAGACCTCGGAGGGATTTGAGCGGTTTCACGAACTCCTCCGGCCGGCGCTGATGTCCTTGAACAATTGCCGCAATGTCTTGCTGGATGGCCCCACCTTCCGCAATTCGCCCAACTGGAACGTTCACCCATACCTCTGCACGAACGTCACCGTTCGTAACGTCACGATCTTCAATCCGGCCTACGCGCAAAACGGCGACGGTATCGACTTCGACTCCTGCTCGAACGTCACGATGACCGACTCGACGATCAACGCCGGCGACGATGCGATCTGCCTGAAATCCGGACGCGATGAAGCCGGTCGAAAACTGCATCGCCCGACTGAAAACGTGGTCATCAGCCATTGCACGATCGGCACCGGCCACGGCGGCATCACCATCGGCAGCGAAATGTCCGGTGACGTTCGCAATGTCACCGTGTCTCATTGCGATTTGAACGGCACCGATGGCGGATTGCGCTTCAAAACCGTCCGCGGCCGCGGCGGTGTCGTTGAAAACGTCAGGATCAGCGACATTCACATGGCCGACATCCGCCAGGGCGCGATCGAGTTTGACATGTACTATGGAATTAGAAGGCCCGCCATGCGTCCAGAGGCGGTCAGCGACGGCACTCCACAATTTCATGATTTCCAGATCAGCAACGTCATCTGCGACGGCGCCCAAACGGCGCTGAATCTGCGAGGTCTGCCGGAAATGCCGATCGCCGGCATCTCGTTTGAAAACGTTCACGTCACCGCCGAAATGCCGGGCCAGATCATCAACGTGAAAGACATCACCTTGAAAGGCGTGGAGATTCGAACCCCGTCAAACGGCAAAGTTGAGATTCAAAACGTGCGGAACCTTGTCACGCAAGAAGTCGAGGGAATCTCCCTTTTAGGGCCATAAGCCGGCTGAACTGAAGGGCTGAACTGAAGAGGACGCGGCGCATCCTTTCCTTGCGCAATCCGCTAGAATTGCGCCCGGCGGGGGCGATGCCGGATTCTGAACGTGCCTAAACGAATTGCCATTCTCCAATCCAACTACATCCCCTGGAAAGGCTATTTTGATCTGATCAGAAACGTGGATGAATTCATCCTTTTCGATGACGTGCAATACACGCGTTCCGACTGGCGAAATCGCAACAAGATCAAGACGCCGCACGGAATTCGCTGGCTCACTATTCCCGTCCGGATCAAGGGCAACTTAGGCCAAACCATTGAGCAAACGCTCGTCAGCGATCCCGATTGGGCCGCCAAACATTGGCAGATCATCGAATTCAGCTACGCTCGATCGCCATGCTTCGAGCAGTTCTGTGACCATATCAAAAACGCCTACCTCAGCTGCACCGAGCAAAGCCTCAGCCGGATCAACGAGCGGTTTTTGACCGTTATTTGCAATCTGTTGGGGATTTCAACTAAAATTTCCAGATCGACTGATTACCGGCAAATCGAGGGAAAGACCGAGCGATTGGTGAGCTTGTGCCACCAGGCCGGCGCCTCGGAATATTATTCCGGCCCCGCCGGGAAGGACTATATTCAGTCACAACTATTCGAACGGGCGGGAATCAAGCTGCAGTTCGTCGACTACAGCGGATACCCCGAATACCCTCAATTGTTTCCGCCATTTGAGCATCACGTCAGCGTTCTTGACCTTCTTTTCAACGCCGGTTCGGATGCTCTGGGCTACATGAAGGCTTTTTGAATGGACCTGTCGATCGTCGCAACCATGTATCACTCCGCGGGCTTTCTGGCCGAATTCCATCGGCGCTGCGCCGCCTCGGCCGACAAGCTGGGCGTGAAGGACTTGGAAATCGTCCTGGTCAACGACGGTTCGCCGGATGATTCGCTGAATCGGGCGCTGGAACTGCACCGCCAGGACCCTCGGGTCGTCGTCGTCGATCTCTCCCGAAACTTCGGCCATCACAAGGCGATGATGACCGGCCTTAAGCACGCGCGCGGGGAACTCGTTTTCCTTATCGACTGTGATCTTGAGGAACCTCCCGAACTCCTGGAAGCCTTCTATGCCGAAATGAAGCGCGCTCCGGCCGACGTGATCTTCGGCCAGCAGGAGACTCGCCGGGGCGGATTCTTCGAACGATTCTCAGGCGCCTGTTTCTATTGGATACTCAAGGTGCTTTCCAACTATCCGCTTCCCTCAAACGTTCTGACGGCCCGCCTGATGACCCGGCGGTACGTCCGGAGCCTGGTTCAGCACCGCGATCAGGAAGTGTTCATCCTCGGCCTTTGGTCCATCACCGGTTTCGAGCAGCGAGCGATCAAGGCCGAAAAATCGTCCAAGGGCCGATCGACTTATACCCTGGCTCGAAAGCTCGCCCTGACGGCCAACGCCATCACTTCGTTCAGCAACAAGCCGCTGATCTACATCGCCTATCTCGGCATTTCGATCTCGGTTGTTGCCATTGTCTGCGCCGCCTATCTGGTCTTCCGCCGAATTTTCTTCGGCGACTATCTTGAAGGCTGGCCGTCGCTGATCGTATCCATTTGGCTCCTGGGCGGATTGACGATCCTCTGCCTCGGCGTGATCGCCATCTATCTGTCCAGGATATTTACGGAAACCAAGCGGCGGCCGTACACCATCGTTCGTCAGATCCATAGGCGCGATCCCGAGGAGGCGAAATGAGCCTTGAACACGTTCTCGGCCGCGTCGATGAGTTCTTCACTGCCAAGGTTCGGGAATTTGGTCCGAGCCACAGCGGGGTCGATTGGAACAGCCAACAGTCGCAGGAACTGCGGTTCGACCAGGTCCTGAAGATTGTCCGTGATCCCGCGGAGGAGTTTTCAATCATCGATTACGGGTGCGGCTACGGCGCTTTGGCCGAATATCTCGATCGCAAGGGGTTTCGCGCCCGTTACACCGGATTCGACGTCAGCGCCGCCATGATTGACCAGGCCAACAAACTCTTTGCCAAACGCGGCCCCACGTTCACCGCCAGGGAATCCGACCTGGCGCCCGCCGACTACGTCGTCGCCAACGGCATTTTCAACAAAAAGCAGGACGTCCCCGACGAGCGGTGGCGGCAATACATGGAGGAGATCGTCGATCGCCTTGACCGCCTCTCGCTCAAAGGCTTCGCGTTCGACGTTTTGACCCTTTATTCCGACCTCGACCGCCGCCGGCCCGACCTGTACTATGCCGATCCGAATTACTGGTTCGACCGCTGCAAGCGCAAATATGCCAGGCACGTTGCCTTGCTCCATGATTACCCGTTGTGGGAGTTCACCATTCTCGTCCGTAAACAGATCTGAGGCTTTCCCCCCATGAATCAACCCGAGGGTTCCAATTCCCTGGTCCCATTCAATCGGCCTTCGCTGACCGGCAACGAGTTTGCCTATATGGCCAAGGCCCTTGAGCGAATGCACATTTCGGGCGACGGCGAGTTTTCCAGGCGCTGTCACGCTCGCCTCGAGCAAATCCTGTCCGTGCCGCGCGCGCTGCTCACCACGTCGTGCACCCACGCCCTGGAAATGACCGCGCTGCTGCTCAACGTTCAGCCGGGATGCGAAGTGATCGTTCCCTCCTTCACCTTCGCCTCAACCGCCAACGCCTTCGCCCTGCGCGGCGCGAAAATCGTCTTCGCCGACGTTCGCCCCGACACCATGAACATCGACGAATCCAAGCTGCCCGACCTGATCACTGGGCGCACCAGGGCCGTGGCGGTGGTCCATTACGCCGGTGTCGCCTGCGAAATGGACCCCATTGTGTCAATCTGCAAAGATCGCGGCGTCGCCCTGGTCGAAGACAATGCCCATGGCTTGTTCGGCAAATATCGCGGCCGATTGCTCGGAACCTTCGGCGTGATGTCCGCGCTGAGCTTTCACGAGACGAAGAATCTGATTGCCGGTGAAGGCGGCGCGATCCTTCTCAACGATCCGGCCCTCATCGAGCGGGCCGAAATCATCCGTGAAAAAGGAACCAATCGCGCCGCCTTCCATCGCGGCCAAGTCGATAAGTACACCTGGGTCGATCTCGGCTCCAGCTATCTTCCCTCGGATTTGCTCGCCGCCTTCCTGCTCGCCCAACTTGAGTGCTGGCAGCGCATACAATCTCTTCGCGAGGCCGTCTGGCGCAGATACGACAAGGCCCTGCAAGACTGGGCCGCCGAAAACGGCGTGGCGCAACCCTCCGTCCCCGAACACTGCCAGCAGGCATACCACATGTATTATCTGGTCATGCCCACCCGCCAGGCGCGCGATGGCCTGATTGAATTCCTCAAGACGCGCGGCATCCACGCGACGTTCCACTACCAGCCGCTCCATCTTTCGCGGATGGGCCATCTACGTGGAGGCCGCGCCGGCGACTGCCCCGTCGCCGAAGACGTCAGCGAGCGGTTGGTCCGCCTTCCCTTCTTCAACTCCCTTTCGCCGCACGAACAATCGCACGTCACCAACTCCGTTTGCTCTTTCAATTGCCTCCCGCAAAATCATTTGGCGCCGTTGCCGGCTTTGCGGTGATAAACTCTCACGCCACGCGCCTCCGCGACAACCTTGACGAGCTCAAAGTTCTTCAAAATATAATCCCAAGCCGCTCGATCCGTCTGGTCGAATCCAAGGTCCGCCCGTCTATCCACCCGATCCGGCCAATATAAAACCCAATCCATACCGGGGCGCTGGAGATTCTCCACGACTTCGCGTTGTTCGCTCTGGCTGGCCGGAAAAATCGCGTACGATTCGTAAATCGGGCATCGCAGCCGAAACACCGCGTACAACACCGGATCGTACGGCACGAACAGCGCAGTCTGTCCCGGCCCCAACCGCCGTACCACGTCCGACGCCGCTGCATAGTCCTGACGTGCGTAGTCCGGAATCCAAAGCTGCTCCCCTTCGACAACGCACCATTGATACTTGGCCGCGTTGGGAAGCCAAGCGGCGATTGCCGGCGAAAGATTCGCCGCGGCGAAGACCGACACAAATACAACCGAAGACCAGCACGTCGCCCGCGCCAAACCGCGCCAAACACCCGTAAGCGTCTCCGGGATCGCCACCAATAAGATCACCAGCGGCGCGCCCGATGGAACCAAATGCTGCAAATCCGCGCGTGAGAAGGCGTGATGGGCCCATGCCAAAGTCGCCGCCGCAGCCGCTAACGCCACCGGGTACTGCCGCAGGGTCCCGAATCGCCACGGTGAAACAAAAACCATGAATGCCATCGCCACCGCCGCCGGAAACAACACAAATCCAATCGACGATGCGTAAGCCGATAGAGCGGCCCAGATTCCCGGCGGCGCGGTCACGTCCCACGGCCAGGGAATCGGCAGCGTCAGATTCGTCGCCCCGTTCTCCAGCAGGCGCACGATCGCGTTCTTCCAGTAACCGCTAAAAAAATGCGGCACGGCCAGCAGCCAAATCAGCACCAGCAGCGCTACCAGCGCGGCTCCGGCAATGGTCCACCCAATCCGCCCCATCAAGAGCCGCCGCCCAACTTTCTCTGACCAGGCGATTGCCACGACGACTATCCCGACACTGACGACGCCGTAAAGCGCATGATTGATCCCCACCACCCACGATGCCGCCGCGGCAAATCCCGCCAGGAAGTGTGTCTTTCGATCCCCTCTGGCGATCAATAAGGCCAGCACGCACAACGTCCACATCGGCGCAACCGCATCCGGCATGTTGTGGCGCGGCGCCATCCACAGCGACAAGAGCATCCCGAACACCGGCAGCAGCCATCTGGACGGAAGCACACGCAGACTTAGCAACAATGCCGGGAAGAGCGCCGCCCATTGCAGGACGGCCAGGCCGTACCGCATCGCGACGATGCCGTCCGAATGAACCATGCGCGCCCACCAGGCCAGCAGGTAATACCGCCCCGGCTCATACGCCTGGAAATCGCGAACCGGAACTTCGCCCGCCAGGACCCGCTGCACGCCGTACCAAAGGAATCCTTCGTCCGCCACGTTCAGATCGACGCGAACCTGCAATAGTTGTTCCATCAGAACGCAAAATAGCGCCACCAACCCGGCCAGCAGATAATCCTCGCGGCCCAGGCGTTTCCATCCAGGCCGCGACTCAGTCGTTTCGTGCATATCAGCAGTCAGTTCCTTCATGATGGAAATTCAAGCCGACGCGTCGGTCATGATCCGGCCATAGCGCCTGATCGTTCAGAGCCCAATGTGTTGGCGCACTCCGCGTGCGTCCTTCTTCGGCCGGTACACCTCCAAGGCGGCCTTCGCCAGAATCTCCGGGAAGGCGCGGACCGCCGCGCGGTCGTAATCCTTGATGTGTTCCGGCAGTGCTTGCCACGGGATCAGGCAATCGTGAATCTTCTTGCCGTCGTCGCGGGGCTTGCCCGGCCGCCAGCCGTCACGCAATCGCTCGACGTTCCAGCGGCCGTGTTCGAGCGCCGCCATGGTCTCCACCTGTGCAGCGGTAAACTTGATAGACGTGTTGGGTTTCCCGCGCACCATACGGACCGCAAAGCGCGCCGCCCGCAGGATCCCCGCGGCATAGCGAGCCTGCTCCAGGTTGGCTTTCCGGTACGTTGCGTCAAGGTCTGGCCATGGCCTCATATTAGGCGGCAGTTTGCCCGCAGTTTGTGCGACATATCGCGTATGGAACGCCATGGCCATCTTATCGAGCGTCGCCGGCTTGAATTGCTGTGCCGCCGATCCCACAAACGCCCGCACCGACGGCACGTCGTACGGCAATGGAAGGAGCGATGGCGTCTCCTTCCACAGCGAATCATCGAGGATGGATTCTGCATCCGTGGTGGTCGCCGTGATCGTGCCCGGCACCGCCGCGGGTTTGGGCAACTGCACCACGCCCACCGTGGCGCCCAGTGCCAGCGCAACGTAATACTCCACCGCCGTCAACCGGCCACCACCCAGACCCAGCAGCGACACCTGGCTGGGCGTGACGCCCCCGGCAATCAGATCCTCCCAGGTCTTCAGGATCTGCTCCGCCGAGAAGTCTGACTCGCGCTTGAACTCCACGTGGCGATCATACCGGTGGTCGATGGGCGCATCTTTCGGCGGCGACTCGGGGCGATAGCCTACCAGTTCAAACCGCTTGCGGCCCTGCCGCTTGAGCCGTTTGGCCACTTCGCCGGCCAAGCCCGGCACACCGACGGCGGTTCCACCGGAGATCACGGTGCCTTCGAACGCCTCCATCGCCGCCTGCACAAGCGGCCGGACGCTCCGCAAGGTCCTGGCACTCATGTGCGCAGCCCCGCCAGCCAGGATCAGTGCCCGACGTCCCACGTGAATCGCGGGCTGCCCATCCTCGGCCTTCTCCCCCGCATTGTAAGTCTTGCGCGCCAAGCTGATCAGGCGCTCGATCCATTCATCCTCCTTCGGAAGCTGCTTGGCGCCGTGATGGATGCGCTGAATCCACTTGATCTCATCCTCCAGCACCTGGAGGGGCACGCATGAATCCGGATCGAACAAGTAACGCAACCCCCGCGCATACCAGCCGATCGCCTCGTCGGAGTTACCCAGCAGAAGGCTCAGACGCCCGCCCATGAACCAGGCATAAGGAAGCTCAGTGCCCGCGCTGGCATGCTGGCAACAGGTCTCGATCGCCTGTTGGATCGTGCTCCGCATGCTGTCGATCATTGCGTCGCTGTGCAGGCAGAAAATCTCGAAGCCGAGTTGGCTGGCCAGCAGGTAGGGATTAGCAGGCTCCATCTCCAAGGCCTCACGATAACGCTGACGTGCCTGGCCCTCGCCTTCCGGCACCACTTCCCACGTCCAGGCGAGCCGGGCCAAGGCCCGGGCATGAATGCTCTTCCGTTTCCGTAGATTGGGCACCACCGGGAAATCGCCGCAAGCACATTGCTCGACAACCTGCTCCAGGCACTCCTGTCCCAGTTGGTAGTCTTTGGATATGGGGTGCTGCCGGTGGGTTTGACAAAGCGCGTACCCGAGTTCCAGAAGGATTTCGCAGCGCACCGCTTCGCCGGTCGTGGCGAAGGGCTTGAGCACCCTGGCGGATTGCGCGTAATCGCCGCATGGCCCGAGCAACCGCGCCAGTTGCAAGGCGACCCGGGGCTTCTTGGCCGCGTCCTTCTCACTGGCCAGCAGCAGCTTCTGTGTCGCAATCTCCTCCTCGACCAGTGGGCGGCGATGGTAGGCCGCATAGTTGGCAACCGTGCCATCGATCTCCGTGGCGAGGCGATCGAAGGCGCGGTCGCCGTCCTCCATAATCGCCGCCAGCAACGCCCCGGTGCGCTTGGCCTCGCCCGACAGTTTCAGCGGGGCCTTGTAGATCCGGTCGTGCAGCGTATCGGCCCAGGCGTGCTGAACCCAGGTGCGCACCTGGACCTCGGCGATGCGCTGCCCAATGGCCTTGATCTCCTCAGGTGAAAAGCCGAGCAACGCCGCCCGGTCCGCCCGTAACCGCACGAGGTAGTGCATGTCGCGATAACCGAAGGCGCCCTCGCCCAGGAGCAGCCCCTTGTCGTCGCACTCCAGAACAGTGAAGTTCTGCTCGATGAAGAGCCGTACGGCTTTCACCTGCTGCAGCGTTTGCACGATGACCCGTCCGCCGCACAGGTCCGTCATCTCCCGCGCACCGTGTGGGTATTTCTCAAATTTCCGTACGCACTTCTCCGCGAAGCTCGACACGTCCTTGGCCCGGGCTTGGACGATGGCGTAGGGTACCGAGAGCTTACACGCCTTTTTCAGCACGCGCTTCAGCGCCTTGGCGTAAGTCTCGTAATGGGGCAGTTCCTTGCGATAGACCTCAATCTGCGCCGCAAGCTGAATTGTGCTCGGATGCTTCGCCTCTGACATGGTTTCCTGCCTTTCCCGTCAATGAACCCTCTTGGCTGACTTGGCGACTCCTTCCCTTGACGGTTGCGATCTGGAATGATGGGAATGCCCGATGCATATCTTACCAGACGCGCCTTTTGCAGCAAAAAGCCTACACGTTTTCGCCACACCAACGCACAACGGATGCTCCGGGGTGCGTGACACATTCTGCAAGCGCTCTTCTTCCCCTCCCCTTGTACTCAGGGGGAGGGTCAGGGTGGGGGTTTCGTGGGCCAATCGATGTTCGACGGTCGAGGGCAAGCCCTCCACCCCCACCCCCACCCCAACCCTCCCCCTGAGTACAGGGGGAGGGGGAAATTCTTCGCGGCAAGTGACGCGCACCCGATGCTCCGTTTCCCGCGGAAGTCATCTGGCGGATACCCGATATCCCGTTACCATAGGTGTCCTGGCGGAAAGTGCGCATGCCCGAGAAACCGTTCCATTTGGCCGTTCGCGCGATTATCCGTGATGAGCGCGATCGCTGTCTGTTGCTTCGTCGTTCCAGCGCCTGCAAGCATTTCGTCGGCACGTGGGAATGGCCCGGGGGGAAGGCCGAGCGGGGCGAAGAAGTGGACGAAGCGGTTCGCCGGGAAGTCCGCGAGGAGACGGCGCTGGAGATCGAGTTGAAAGGCGTCGCCGGGTCCTATGGGATCGAGATGGCACGGTTGCGTATCGCCGTACTCTGCATGGAGGCACGATGCACTGGGGGAACGCTTCTTCTCAGCGAAGAGCACGATGAGTCGGCCTGGGTGCCGATCGCAGAACTGCCGAAGTGGGACCTCACCCCCGGGCTGCGGGAGTTCGCATTGGGCCACGTCGTCGGCCGGATCGAGCCGGAGAAGCAGGGTGGGCCGTAGAGGCGGGTGGCGAAGCTGACCCGCTGGCGCTTGCATCTGCGGCCGGCAAAGGGTTTGATTTCCCCCATGAGCCAAGCCAACGCTTACAAGCCCCAGCCGATTGACACCTCTGCCGTTCAGCTTCCGCCGGAACTGGTGGAGTTGACCGAGCGGTTGGCCCAGAATGCCCATGACCACTGGGCGCTGCTGCGCATTTCCGATGGCTGGACCTACGGTCCGCAGCGGGATGATGCCCGCAAGAAGCATCCTGACTTGGTGCCGTATTCCCAGCTTTCCGAGGCGGAGAAGCAGTACGACCGGCGCACGGCCATGGAGACGATCAAGGCGATCCTCGCGGCGGGGTATCGGATCGGCCGGCCGTGAGGATGGGACGCTGTCCGGGTTGGCGGCGTTGGACCCGCGGCTCCGACGGCAATTCGCCCGTGTCTTCGCGCGGTGGCATGGAGGTGAGCCATCGGCAATGCTGTCCCAGATGCCGAGGAAGCTCTTGACGCAAAGGTCGCACGTTTAGTTCAATCGTTTCCGTTGGAGAAACCAACTGGGCCGCAAGAATAGATTTGGAGAATCGCCCATATGAAAACCTCGCTTTCCATTGACACTGACCCCGCGTTCATCCGACCGCTCGGCCAAGCTCAGAACGAATTCCTACAAGTTCTTCTCTCCGCTTTTTCCATTCGTCACGGAGATCGCGGCCTGGTTCTCGATGTGGAGTTCGATTTCGAGACCCCCGCTATTTGGTTGCGACGTGCGAAGGCTTACATTGGTCGCCAACTCAGCCTAACGTCAACTCACGATTAACAGCAAAAACTCGAACGCATCCTGCTGGGCCGAGAAACGAAGGATTGGCCGTACGTCGACCCGGCCTTCCCATTCCGCTTCGGCAATGGCGGGACTCTGCCGGTAGTTCGTTGTAACGACAAAGACTACTACTGCCTTTTCTACCGGGAAATCGCACCCGTTGGATGGAATATCGCCAACGGTGGCGCGGAGTCCGTGGCTGAATTGCTTGACCCTCTGGCCACCATCGAACGCGAACTGCGCGAAGAACTGATTATCATCGAACCTACCGCTGGACACAGATATGTCTTCGATTGGAACGAAGGCCGGCGAGCAGACCACCCTGACTTCGCAATCGCTCGTCGTGTCTGGCACGAAGTATTTCAGAAGCGAAACTTTCGCCAACTGAGCGATCTGGCGCTTCCGCTCAAGTGGTTGCCTGGACACGATTCAGTCGTCATCCGATTCAATAATCTTCCCTCTCAGCCTCCGACTGAGGTTGAAGTTGCGCATTGCTTGCTGAACGTCAATGCGGAGGACTTTGGAATAGAGATAGACCGCGTTGCGAAGATTGCCATTGGCCCCGAAGCCATCCTGTGCGACGGTGAAGTCGTTCGTGGAAAGCTCCTCAATCGTGTTATTGGCCTTTTTGAAGTCCATCGTTTCAACGCGGCTATGGCCGCCGGAAGGACGGAGTTTCGTCCTGATTGCATTTTCCACAGCGGCCAAGATCGATCCAAGGACGGTGTTCAAACAGTGGTAAGCGAATACCTAGCCGACGTGACTACTCGTGAAGTCTGGGAGACAGATGTGCGACCCGAGTGGGAAGCAACTACGTGCAAGTATGGTCTTTGCCCTGTAACCCGAAATCTGATTCGTCGCTTCCTGCTTTTGGAACAAGAAGGTTCAAACGAGGCCCGCTCAACGGATGCCGCACCGTCGTTGGCAGGCACGCCAACGTTGCCGGGAAGGCAAGAGGTCTTTCTGAGCTTCGCTTCTGAAGCCTTGCCTCTCGCGCAACAACTCTTCTCATTCCTCCAGGATTCCGGTCGCCAAGTCTTCTTCAGCGATGAAACGCTTCACCAAGCCAACTTCGGCGATGCCGTGGACAACGGGCTCAAGGCCGCCAAATCATTGGTTGTCGTTGGCACTGAGACGGAGCATTTCTTCAAGCCTTGGGTGCGTTATGAGTGGCAATCCTTTCACAATGACATCCTTGCCCGGCGCAAGCCGTGGGAAACACCGCTCGTCACGCTCGCTGTGAAGCCCGACCGGAACGCACTTCCGAGGCCACTCGTCTTTCGCGAAGTAGTCCCTTGTGATCCAGAGTCACCCGTCCCGTCATTTCGAAAGGTTCTTAGTATGTTGGGGTAAGCGGGCTGCCCACAGCCGCCCTTATCACCTAACAAAGTTTGGCCCTGGGGCGAGGGTGTACGGCAGCGTGGAGTAGCAGCGTAAGCGTCTGTCTGCAGCCTTGACAACCAAGCAGCCAGCAGTTAGCGCGTCTCTAACTGGCAACGGCTGACAAATGGCGGCAATATTGGCGGCGATAGAGAATGCAGCGCGGCTGAGTTGGTCGCCGAGGAAGAAATAACCACGCGGCAAATCGCGGGTGATCGTGCAAACAGCGTCGGCAAATGACACGGCCTTCTGATAGACCTGAAGTTTCTCAAAGGCGAACGCCATCCGACGAATCGTAACCCAAGAAAGTGGAGAGTAGACCGCGGGAGAGTTCGACTGGCGCGTGCCGTTCGTGGGCTGATGTCTTCTTGCCTCCGCTCTACTTTCTACTTACTACTCTCTCCCGCTCTATTTTCGGCCCTTCCGGGCCGAAAATCGGGGCGACTGGATTCGAACCAGCGACCTCTTGACCCCCAGTCAAGCGCGCTAAACCAAACTGCGCCACGCCCCGGTCTTTTCTGCTTGGGATCAACGTACTTCCCCGCGCAGGCCGCGTCAACCACGCCCCTGATTTGGGGGCCCTGATTACAGGGCCATCGCATTTGGCGATGGCGTTCAAGGGTTCAAGGGTTGAAGGGTTCAAGGGGAACGTTTTTCCCTTGAACCTTTTAACCCTTGAACCTTTGAACCCAGTCACCAAATGCGATGGCCCTGCCCCTGATTATTTGGGGCGTGGCTATTCTCATCCGCTTGCCTTGAGAATCAACCCTGATAACTTACGCCTCGCCTTGGCTTTTGTCTTTGCGCCGGAACACGGGAATGACGGTATTGATTATCGGCGGCGGCGGACGCGAGCATGCGTTGGCCTGGAAGCTGGCGGGCTCCACGCGGGTCACCGATCTCATTTGCGCTCCGGGCAATCCCGGCATCGGGGAACTGGCGGACCTGGTTCCCATCTCTGCCACGGACTTACCCGCGATTGAGAAATTCGTCCGCGCCAATGCGGTCGATCTGGTCGTCATCGGCCCGGAGGACCCGCTGGCGATGGGACTGGCCGATCGGCTTCGCGAGAAGGGCGTTTTGGTATTTGGCCCCGGCAAGGCCGCGGCCCAGATCGAATCCGATAAATGGTTCGCCAAGGAAGTCATGCGGCATCAGGCCATTCCCACGGCCGAGGCGCACAGCTTCACCGATCCACTCGCCGCCGAGGAATACGTCAGGGTTCGGGGTGAGCCGGTCGTCATCAAGGCCGCCGGCTTGGCCAAGGGCAAGGGCGTCTCCCTCTGCTACCGCACATCCGATGCTCTGGAAATGATCGACGCCGTCATGCGCCGCAAGCGGTTCGGCGATGCCGGCAAACGCATCGTCATCGAGGAAATGCTTTCCGGTCCGGAGTGTTCCGTGTTGGCATTGGTGCAGAAACGTACGATCTATATGTTGGAGACCGCGCAGGACCATAAGCCGGTGGACGACGGCGACACCGGCCCGATGACCGGCGGAATGGGCGCCTATTCCCCAACTCCCGTTGTTTCCGCCGAGCTTCTTACTCAGATCGAGCGCGACATCTTCGTTCCCGTTGTCGATGGCATGCTCCGCGAGGGAATCGAATATCAGGGATGCCTCTACGCCGGGCTTATGATTACCCCCAGCGGGCCAAAAGTCCTGGAATTCAATTGCCGCTTCGGCGATCCCGAAACCCAGCCGCTCATGATGCGCTTGCGCACCGATCTGGTCGAGGTGATGCTGGCCATGTCCGAGGGCCGGCTCGATCAGGTCGAGCTGAGCTGGGATCCCCGGCCGGCGATTTGCGTCGTGGCGACCAGCAAGGGTTATCCCGGCGAATACCCCACCGGTATCCCCATCACCGGCGTCGAACAGGCGGATGCCATGCCCGACGTCAAGGTCTTCCACAGCGGAACCAAATTACAGGGCAAGACGCTGGTAACCGACGGCGGCCGCGTACTGGGCGTGACGGCATTGGGCAACACCGTTGCCGATGCCCGGCGCAGGGCTTATGCGGCGATCGGTAAAATCCATTTCGACGGCATGCACTACCGCAAGGACATCGCGCACCAGGCCCTGAGCTAAAGGAGAAAATTATGGCAAGGCAAGCGTTAAGGTTGATTCCCGGCATATTGGCGATGACCATGCTGGCATCGGTCGCCCGCGCCGACGCGGCGTTCGTGCAGCCGGCCGACTTCGACTTCAAGACCATTCTGACCCCTCCGCCGCCGCCCGATTCCGATCTGGGCCGCCAGGAAATCGACCAATTGCTCAAGCTTCAGGACCAGCGATCTCCCCAGGACGTCAAGCGCATCACGGCGGAATCGAAGATGACTCCCTTCCTGTTCTCCGAAGTCCTCGGCTCCTGGTTCAATCCGGACGATCTACCGACCACCGCCACTTTCCTGGCAAACGTCATGAAAGAATCCGGCGCCGTATGCAGTGCGGCCAAGGACGTCTTTCATCGCGACCGCCCGTTCAAAGTCGATCCGCGCATCAAGCCCTGCGTCGAAAAGGAGAAGACCTTTTCTTATCCCAGCAGCCACTCGTTACGTTCGATGGTCCTGGCCCTGACCCTTGCCGAGATATTCCCCGATCAAAAAGATGCGTTGATCGCCCGCGCCAAGCTGGTCGGCGATGACCGTGCCCTGGCGGGCCAGCATTTCCCCAGCGACGTCGCTGCCGGCCGAATCCTTGCCAAGGCCGTTTTCCAGAAGATGATGCAAAACCCCGATTTCCAAAGCCAATTGGAAAAGGCCAAGGATGAATGCCTGGCCAAGAAAAAGGCGAAATAACGCGAAAACAAACCGTGCGTGCGGCCATAGTTTTTTGCGGAACCCGGAGTTTTCCCCCTCCCCATGTACTCAGGGGGAGGGTTGGGGTGGGGGTTCTTCCGAGCTTGCAAAAATCTTTGGCCACGCCCCAAACCGCGATGGAATCAAGGATTTCCGCCGCGACTTGGCACGACTTCCCACCGCCATCAGACGTCAGGTCCGCGACGCCTATCGCCTGTTCGGGCAGAACCCCCATCACCCCAGCCTGAAATTCAAGAAACTCCCACCGCATGAGGATCTATGGTCCGTCAGGATTGACAATGACTATCGCGCCATCGGTTGAATTCGCGGCGACGTAATACTCTGGTTCTTCGTCGGATCCCACGCGAATTACGACAAGCTCATCGCGCGGTTATAATTCGCTTTTCGCCAAAGCGGTACGGACACAAAAAAATCGGGACAGCAAGACGGCTATTGAACTTCTTGTTATGGGATTGCTCGGTTGGAGCTTCAAGTTGCCGGACAGATTATGAGCGGCTTCCTCCTGTTTCCGGGGGGAATTGCTTGCCGTTTTTTGCGCGAAATCGTAGGGAAGTGTTGAACCCAGTTCACGCATGGCCGATGATGGCGGCTTGAGGCCACCCTTATATGCCCTATGACCTTTTCATCAGCTACTCGCGCCGCGACAACGAGCAGGCCCGCATCAGCCAGCTTGTTGATCGCATAAAAACAGACTTCGCCGCGTTCGCGAAGCGCGAACTCGTGCCGTTCTTCGACCAGACGGAAATCCAGGGCATGCAGGATTGGCGGCAGCGCATCCTACAAGGACTCCGCGAATCGCGGCTGTTGCTCGCCTGTCTTTCCCCTACGTATTTGAAAAGCGAGTACTGCGAGTGGGAGTTCGTCGAATACCTTAAATACGAAATCGGCCACCTTCATGGCTTCAATGGCGTCGCGCCGATTTATTTTGTGCAAGTTCCCGGCTGGGATGACAAGGACTTCGACAAGCATTGCGCTACCTGGATTGCCGAACTTCGTCGCCGCCAAAACTTCGATTTGCGCCCATGGCATGAACAAGGCGAGGCAGCCCTGCGTGAAGCGGCCGTCCAGGAACGCATGGGCAAGCTCAACCGCCAAATCGCCCAGACTATCACGCGCGGCGAACGCGCTGAGAAAAGCCTCGGCAACGTGGACGCGCACAACCCGCATTTCATTGGTCGCACCGCCAGTCTGCGGAGGCTGCGCGAGAACTTCGTCAAGCCCGGCCACATCGGCGTCGTTACCGCCGTCAACGGCCTCGGCGGGTTGGGCAAGACCGCGCTCGCCATCGAATACGCCCACGCCTTCGCCGACGAATATGGCGGCGGACGCTGGCAGGTGCGCTGCGCGGGCAAGGACGACCTGCGCCTTGCCCTCGCCGAACTGGCCACGCCCATCGGCTTCCAGTTCACCGACGACGAAAAGAAAAACGTCGACCTCCAGTTCGAGCGCACCCGTCGCGAGCTGAAGAAACTCGCCGACGCCTGCGAACCGCACCGCTGCCTGCTCCTCCTCGACAATGTGGACAGGCCCGGCCTGCTCGACCCCGCGCAGGTCGCGCGGTTCAACGGCGGCGACTGGCTACACGTCCTCGCCACCACGCGGCTGGGCGAAAACGAACTGTACGGCGCGCACCGCGACCGCTCGTTCCTGGCCATTGACGAACTGCCGCCGGACGACGCCCTCGCCCTCATCGAGAGCTACCAACGGCCTGACGGGTGTTTCCGTAGCGGGGCGGAGCGCGACGCGGCGCGCGAGATCGTGCGGCTGCTCGGCTGCTTTACTCTCGCCGTGGAATCCGCCGCCGTGTATCTGGGCCAGTTTGCGAACGACGTGACCTGCGCCGCCTTTCTTGCGCGGCTGAAAATGGAAGGGCTGGAAGGACTCGACACCGCCGCCGGCCAGAGCAGCGAAGGCGTGTTGCACGGAGAAATGCGTTTGGGCGCGACGCTTCAGCCGACGCTGGAACGCCTGGGCGCGGCGGAGAAACTAGCGATGGAATTCGCCGCCCTGCTGCCGCCCGACCAAGTGCCGCTCCCGTGGCTGCGCGCATTGGTGGCAAAAACGTTTCTCGAAATGGAACGCGACGCCGAGCCTGGTTATCCCGACCCGTGGAAAAATGTTCTGCGCCGATTGTTCAGCCTGCGTCTTATCCAAGCTACTGATGAAGTGGACGCCGACGGTCAACCGCGGGTAGTGCGCGTTCATCGCTTGGTGCAGGAACTGGTGCTCCGTGAAAATGTCACGGAAAAGGAGACAAAAGCGCGCCTGCTTTCCAGTATTACTGATATCGCATGTTTGCGAAGCGTATTCTTACAGGAGAATTGGCAAGACAGGAATACATGGTGGGAGCTTACACCACTTCTCACAGTGTCCGAGAAATTGATTGAGCAAAATCGTCCACGCTCAATCGAATGCGCAGAGCGGGTTGTTTTTTGTCTTATTGAGTTGGCGCAAATCACCGAGGGAATTCGCCTCGGACGCGCCGCGCTTGAGGAGAGCGAGCGGGTTTTGGGGCCAGAACATTCTACCAGTGTAGACCTCATCAACAAACTCGCTATCTTGTATCATAACAAAGGTGACTACCCCGAGGCGGAGGGCTTCTATCGGAAGGCGTTGGATATTACAGAGCGCACACTTGGGCCAGACGATCCCACAACATTGCAAACTGTCCATAACTTCGCAACCTTCTTGGGCGCAAAAGGCGATTATTTTAAAGCAAAACCCCTTCGTCAACGCGCGTTTGAAGGACGTGAACGTGTGCTTGGCCCAGACCACATTGATACTCTCAGTTCCGCAATGGCGCTCGCCTATCTTTACTTTCGAACAGGAGATTATGAGGATTCAGAAGCACTTTATAAGCGGGCTTTGCAGGGATATAAGCGTGTTTTGGGTGAGGATGATATCGAAACTATCAAATGCCTGCATAATTACTCAATGCTCGTTGCAGGCAAGGGTGATTACGAAGAGGCCGCTCGCATGGCGAATCGGGTAGTGAGCTTCCTAGATCGAACTCTGCCTGCTGATCATCCAGACTTGTTGATCACGAAACAGGATTTGGCTGTTTATCTCGCACAAGCAAACAAAAAATTGGAGGCGGAGAAGTTGCTGATGGAAGTTATCGAGAGGTACGAGCAGAAGTTGGGATTCGATCATCCTGATACGTTACGCGCATTCGGAAATTATGCATGGCTGCTCGCTTTAGTCGGGCGGATTGATGAAAGTGTAACCATTCAGAAGCGCGTCCTTGAAGCGAATGAGCGTAAGCTCGGCCCAGAGCATCCTGACCTGTTGCGAAGCTGGAATAATCATTGCGTCGCATTGCGCAGGCAAGGGCGTGCCGATCTGGCTGAACCGATCGACCTCAGAGTGGCAGCAACAACCGCAAAGATACTCGGTGACATCCATCCACTCACCATCCATCGCCGCAACAATCTAGTGCTCACCCTCATCCTGCTCGGCAAGCTGGAGGAAGCCCGCCAGATTCTCGCCGCGAACTGGCGTCTCAACGCTCCGCCCCACGCCAACACCACGCCGCGCATCGCCTTCCTCCGCCACCTTATCGCCCTGCTCGAATCGCAATCAAACACTCCCTTCCTCGGCCAACTCAAAACCCTTCTCACCGGCCCGGAACTCCCCGTTGCCAGCGACGTGGCCGTCCCGTGGGACATCGCCTACTTCATCGAGTTCTTGAAACCCAAACTCGGCCAGCACAACTCGGAATTCCTCACCGCCCTCGTCGCGGCGATGAATGACCGCGGCAAGCTCCCCGCCCTCGACCCTTTCCCTGAATGGCACGACCAACCGCACCTGCCGCTCGACATCCCCTGGCCCGATCCACATTCACCAGGAACTTAATCGTTCAACGCGGATGATTTCATCGTGAGATGAAAAACGAAACGGATGCCGAGCGATGCGCCACGCGACAAACCGAGGGTTCAAATCCCGTTGCCTGGCCGTTGCAAGTTCTGATTTTCCGAAGTATTTCCAGCGCATCATTGGGCCGCGAGATTTACTGCAAGCGGCGACGCGACGAAGACTTACCGGCGGGAATTCAAATAAGCGAATTCTGTCCCGTCAAATCGGGGCGACAGGATTTGAACCCACACCGCGCCTTCTGATTCCGCGTGTGCGTCAATAATCCCCGATTACCGTAGCGAATGAAACGCGAATCCCGTACCCGTTACGGATCAACCCACCATCATCTCGTATGCCGAGTCCACCATTTCGAGAATCCTCCTGAGCAATCGCGGCTCGTCCTTGAGCAGCGTTGAATCAACCGTGGGATTGAACGTCACGCGCGGCAGGCCGCATCGGCCGAGATGGTATTGCAACAGCAGGCGGTTGAGGATTCCATTGAAACTCGGGACCAGCGGATCGGCGTTGAGTTGCGCGTGGACGTGGGCGATTTCGGTGATCGCCGGTTGAAGCCGAAATTGCGGCGAATTCATTCGCCGCACGACGTTGTCCAGGCGAGCCATGTTCGTCTCATCCAACGACGCCAGGGACAGCCCGCAACTGATCGACGTGTACCACCGGACGACCGTCTGCGAGGTGATCGTGGCGCCGGCCCGCAGCGAGGATTCGATCCGGCGAAGAATCGCCACGTGATTGCGGATGCGCCGGCTGGTGCGCGAGCCCAAACCCTTGCCCGACCATCCCTGCGTCATCGCCGCGGTCACTTCCGATGGATTGACTTGAATGCCTTCGAGCTGGAAGCTGCTTAACGTGGCGGCGGCGAAATATTCGGCGCCAGACGCCGGCGCATGCGGCGCTTGGGGCCGCGCCGCCAGCCGGCGTTTCCGTTGAATCAACCGCAGCCACCGCGGCCAGTCGATGCGAATCCCCACTTTGCCGATACGCAAGCGCCTACCGTTATGCCCCGCGGATTGATGCTCGCCGTGCATGGACCTTCCAAATCCTCGCGGCCATCCCCCCGGCGACTACAGCGCCTGCTCGTTGGTCTCACCCGTTCGGATGCGAATGACCTGCGCGACGGGATGGATGAAAATCTTCCCATCGCCGACTTCCCCGGTCCGCGCCGCCTCGATGATCGCGGTCGTGGCTTTTTCAAGGTCTTCCGATTTCACGCAAACCTTGATCAATACCTTCGGGACGAACCCGACATCCATCTTCGCGCCGCGATAGCGCTCCGTATGACCCATTTGCCGGCCGAATCCCTTGCATTCGATCGCCGTCACTCCCAGGATTCCAACCTTCGCCAGGGCCGTTTTCACCGGGTCAATCTTGTGCGGCTTAATGACCGCTTCAATCATCTGCATCGGAATTTCCTCCGTATCAAACCCGAGTCTCACCCGGCACGCCGAACGTTTTCCCTGACGTGCCGATGAGCCTGGAAGTTTACACGGAATCCCGATGCATGACCACCATCCCTCCGCGTTCATACAATTATGATGCCAACCGGCGGCTGACGGCATTTCACTGCCGGTCTCAATCTGCAAAAAATGCCGGAAATTTCAGCCGGTTTTGATGCAGTTCGAATTCGAATCAGACGATTGTGCGCCGGGTGTCTGGATCGCCCAAAAACGATGCAATCGCGTCGCGAGGTCTTTGAATTGCCGAGGTTTGCGGCAGGGTATTAGAGCTTCGAAAGCTGCGCAACCACCGCCCGAAAATCCTTCGGAGGCGGACATTCAATCGTCACCGGGCGCCCATCGGGATGCACAAATCCCAGCTTTTCTGCGTGCAGGGTCAATCGGGCGATGAGTGGGCGTTCCTCCTCGCCGGCGGTGGGGCGGTAATCACGCTTGTAGTCGCTTAGGAAGATTCCGACCCTTCCGCCCGGCGGCGGCGGGTTGTAGAGCGGGTCAATCGCCAGCGGTAAACCGAAAAATTTCAAATGCACCCGGATTTGGTGCGTCCTTCCGGTTTTCGGATAACAGCGCAGCAGGGTGAATCGCCGCATCCGCCGCTCCACCTTCCACGCCGTGAACGCCGCCCGGCCGTGCTTTGTCACCGCCATCCGATCCCGGCTCGCGGAATGCGGTGCGATCGGCGCGTCGATTTCTCCCTCGTCCGTTTGCGGCCTGCCCAACACCAGGGCCAGATACTCCTTTTGCACCCGGTTGTTCTGAAACTGCTCGGAGAGATGCCGTTGGGCCGATACGTCCTTGGCCAGCAGCAGCGTCCCGCTGGCCTCCTTATCCAGCCGATGAACCACCCGCAGCCGCGGATCGGCCGGCCCCGTGCACGGAAGCCCGGTTTGCCGTGACAGCATCTGCAATACGCTGTCCGTTGCCCCCCGGCCCGGGATGGTCGCCAAATGCGCCGGTTTGGCCACCGCAATCAGGCGGTCGTCTTCAAACAAAATCACAAGGTCAGGCTGGCGGATCGCAAATCTCCGGTTGACGTTGATTTTCAGCGGTTCTACTATCACCGACGCGGCGGGTGCTTTTCAAGGAGCAGTGCATTGCGATTACTCATAGCCATCCCGGTCTTTAACGAGTTGAAGTACGTCAACGGGGTCCTGGGCAAGGTCCACCAGTTCTGGCCGGACGTGCTGGTCGTTGACGACGGCAGCACCGACGGAACGGGCCAAATGCTCGCCGCACGCTCCGACATCCGGCTTATCCGCCGGGGCGAAAACCGCGGCTATGGCCAGAGCCTCATCGACGCCTTTGCCTTTGCCGACGGCGCGGGGTATGACTGGGTCATTACCATGGATTGCGACGAGCAGCATGAGCCGGAGATGATCCCTCATTTCATTCGGGAGATCCAAACCGACCGATGGGATATCGTCAGTGGTTCGCGTTATCTGCACCCACGCAGCAACGACGATCTTCCGCCCACCGATCGCCGCGCCGTCAACGTCGCCATCACCTCCATCCTGAACGACCTATTTCATTTCGGGCTGACCGATGCATTCTGCGGGTTCAAGGCCCACCGGGTTTCGGCGATGCGGCGATTGCGACTCGATCAGCCGGGATACGCCTTCCCCCTGCAATTATGGCCCCAGATCGCCGCGGCAAAACTGCGGCTTACCGAAATCCCCGTCCGGCTCATCTATAACGATCCGACCCGCCATTTCGGTGGGGCGTTGGATGATGCCGGCGTTCGCCTCCGTCATTATCTCGACGTTCTGACCACTGAGGTGGCGCGACTTGCCGAAAGCCCGCTTTCGCCCGCCATGGAACCGGTGGCCGAATCGTCGTGTTGCTTTTGCCCATAATCATCGATCCGCATGATCCAGGATTTTTCCGCGTATCCCGACTGGAAAGCCCCGGCGGAGGATTCGGCCCCGCTCATCTGGCCCCAGCCGGATCAGATTCTCCACGATACGGTTGAGAACCACAGGCGGCTGTCGGCGTGGGACTCGCCGCTCGCCGACTTGCGGCGCCGACAACGCCAAATGCTCAAGCTGAGCGAGGATCGCCCCGTCATCGCCAGCGGGCATCAGACTGAGTTGTTCCATCCGGGCGTATGGGCCAAGCTGGCCATGATCGACGCCGCCGCCCGCCGCCTCGACGCCGACAGCTTCTTCGCCGCCGTCGATAGCGATGCTCCAAAGCACCTGCAACTCCGCTGGCCGGATCATTCCCTGCCCATCACCGACGACCCGCGGCTTGCCGCCGCCCAATGGTGCGGATTGCTCGATGCCCCCTCCGCCTCGCACGTTGATCGCTTGAAATCCGCCCTCCAAACCTCCGCCGAGCGATGGTCCTTCGCCCCCATGGCCATGGAATTCCTGGATGATCTCCACCAGCAATCCTCGCGCAAACCCGCTCTTTCCGCGGCGATTACCGCCGCCATGTACCGGCTGGATTGGGGCCTGGGTCTGCGACATCAATCCATCGTCACTTCCAGGCTTTGGATGAACGAGCCGTATCTGGCGTTCGTCCAGCATCTCCTGGCCAGGGCCGATTCCTTTGCCAGCGTTTACAACCAGGCCCTGGCCGAATTCCGCGACGCCCACGGCATCGACAACCCCGGCCGCCCCATGCCCGATTTGCACGTCTCGCCCGACCAATGCGAGGCGCCATTCTGGCTGGACGACCTGGCCCGGCAAACGCGCATCCGCGCCTGCGTCCAGCGCCAAGGCAACGAATGGCGGCTCACGTTTGACGGCGACCCGTTTTCCCTCTCGCAACAGGCCGATTCCTCGGCGGCGGGGCGGCTGCAACAATTCCTCCAGCACCACAATGTCCGACTCTCCCCGCGCGCCTTGACCCTCACCCTGTTCCTCCGGCTTCTGGTCGTCGATCAATTCGTTCACGGCATCGGCGGGGGGCGCTACGAGCAGGTGAACGATCGCATCATCCAGCGCTTCTTCGGCATCGACGCCCCCGCGTTCAGCGTCACCACCGCCACGCTCTATTTCCCCGCCGCCGTCGGCCGCCAACGCATCTGCCTTCCCTGCCTGGCGCACGAGGGACACCGCCTTCGCCATGCCGTCATGGGGCCCGCCAAGATGCAAATGGTCGATCAGATCCAGGGCCTGCCCCGCCGCTCGAACCAGCGCCAGCAGATTTTCAGCCAGATGCACAGCCGCCGCGCCGAGGTTGTTCAAGTCCATCCCAGCATCCGTACCTGGCAGCAGCGCATGGACGACGCCGTCCGCCAAAACGCCGACGAACGCGGAATGTTCGATCGCGAATTGTTCTACGCGATTCAGCCGAGACAGCGGCTGGAGGGATTGATCGAGAAATACGCCGCGGCGTTCGCCGAAATCCGAGTGAGCTAAATTCGAAACTCGAAATTCGAAATTCGAATCAAATTCGAAGGTTGAAACTCGAAACGGCTTGGTTTCGAATTTTGAATTTCGAATTTGATTCGTCATTCGAATTTCGAGTTTCGAATTTCTTATTCCCCCCTCCTCTTGCCACCGGCGTCGATTCCGCTACCTTACGCCGCGTTCCGCTCCCCGTATCTGAAGGAGTCAAGCCAATGTCCCTCGTACTGCCGCACGGCGGCACACTTGTCAATCGGATCGTCGAACCGTCGGCCGCCCAGGCGGCGCTGAAGGAAGCGGCGTCGTTGCCCTCGCTCACCCTCTCTCCGCGCGAGCAGTTCGACCTGGAAATGATCGCCATCGGCGCGTTCTCTCCGCTCGCCGGCTTCATGCGCAACGCCGATTTCCAATCCGTCTGCAAGGAAATGCGCCTGGCCAACGGAACCGTCTGGCCCATTCCCGTCGTCTTGTCTCCCCCAAACGATCAGGCGGAACAAATTCAACTCAACACAAGGATCGCGCTGAAGGATTCGCGGGGCCGGGTGTTGGCCCTGATGAACGTCGAGGAAAAATATCGGCACGACAAGGAACTCGAAATCCCCAACGTCTATCGCACGCAGGACGATGCGCATCCCGGCGTGGCATTGGTGCGCAAGCAAGGCGATTTCTGCCTCGCCGGAACGGTCGATGTCATCCAGGCCAATTATGAGCCCGAATTCCCCGAATATCGTCTTCCCCCGGCAAAGACGCGCCAGGCTTTTGCCGCCCACGGCTGGACCACCGTCGCCGCCTTTCAGACCCGCAATCCTATCCATCGCTCCCATGAATATCTCACCAAGTGCGCCCTGGAGATGACCGACGGCCTGCTTATCCATCCGTTGGTCGGCGAAACCAAGTCCGACGACATCCCCGCCAACGTCCGCATGCAATGCTATAAAACGCTCATCGATGGCTATTACAACAAACAGCGAACGATGCTGACGGTGATGCCGCTGGCCATGCGTTATGCCGGCCCGCGCGAGGCGATCCTGCACGCCCTGATCCGAAAGAACTACGGCTGCACGCATTTCATCGTCGGCCGCGATCACGCCGGCGTGGGAAACTACTACGGCACCTACGACGCCCAGAAGATTTTCGACCAGTTTGACGTCCCGCGCGACATCGGCGTGACGATCCTGAAATTCGAGCACACCGCCTGGTGCAAGGCGTGCGCCGCCGTCGTATCGCCCAAAACCTGTCCGCACGGCCCCGATCAGAAGGTCGCTCCCAGCGGTACGAAGGTGCGCGAAATGCTCAAAGCCGGCCAGCGCCCACCGACGGAATTCAGCCGCCCCGAAGTCGCCGACATCCTCATTCAGTGGGCGCAATCGCTCTAAGAACAATACCGTTCGATGCCGGTGTTTGCCTCTTTCCGTTAGCCCCCGGCTCTGCCGGGGTTTGCCCCGCCCGTCGGCCCGAAGATTTTTTCGCCATTTACAAAAATTCCCGAAAAATAGCACCAAAACCTTCACCTCCCGCCTATAGATATAGAGAGACCTTCATTTTTTGTTGTCGATCCCCTCGCCGTTATCCGGGCCCCAATGCCCCCATCGACAACCGCGACAAAATGGCAGACCGGCGATTTTCCAAGTAGGTCCCCCGTCAACGTCAACAAAACCCCCCGTGGCGCTGTCGAAAACGGGGGTTTTGTTGACGCCCCACCTGGGCGCACTCTGCAACCGTAGTTTTGTGATGACCATTAACCCCGCAAATTCGGACTTGCCGCGGATCACCCGGCGCGGCGTAGCCGCGCTGGCCCAACTTCGTCAGTTAGGGAGCTGAATCGCCCCTGGCAATAGCGCCAGGGCCGATTTTGGTCGAAAGTCTTCACTACATTTCGGGCATCTTTAATCGCTCCGGCAATCTCAGACCCAGCC
>JBEKEC010000047.1:0-41714 GCA_050014015.1 Tepidisphaeraceae bacterium | reverse complement strand
CGCCGCCGTCGTCGCCCACGGCACGTCCTCCTGTCCCAGAGGCATCTGAGCCGAGAGCAACTCATCCAATCCCAACAGCCGCCACGCCTTCCAACAACGTCAACCACGTTCAAACAGCCAAAACACCCGCGCTGAGGATGCCAAGGGCGTAACTTGGGTTAGGGCTTCGTACCCGCTGGGTTCCGCTGAGAGGTTTCAGCTATCTTTCAGCTTTCACGTCGCTTGCTCCTCCGGCGAGCTCGCTTGGCGTCATCCCCTTAATCAATCAAGATTTGAAAAATGCCCGTCAAAACGGCAGAATGTCCGGCAGTCAATCGCAGCCACATCAGAGAAAGATTCCTATGCTCGAAGCCATGAAATGTCCGGCTTGTTCGGCGGCTCTGGAAGCGCCCAAAGATGGCAGCCCACTGTTGCGCTGTCCATATTGCAACATGGTGATCGCCCGCGATGGGACGTCGACAGACGCTCCACAGGGACCCGCCGTCACCCCTTCCCCGCTTCCCCCGGTCAGTTTGGGGCTGAAGATCGGCTGCTTGCTGGCCCTGGTCATCGTGTTCGCAATTCCGCTCATCATCATCATGTTGGCTCACCGGACAGCCAAAGAGATTCGGAACACGGCGCCCCAAATCGTTACGCCCGCCATTCCCACGCGGATCGAGATAACTGTGCCGACCCCGCCGATTCCGGTTCCGCCGCCCCAGCCCCCCTCGTTTGCCCGGATGGTCCAGGAATTTGGAGCCGAGGGCGTCGGCCCTGGCCGATTCCAGGACGCCGAAAGCATCGCCCTGGACGGTTTGGGCCATATTTACGTCGGTGAATTCTCCGGTGGACGCGTTCAAGTGTTCGACTTGCAGGGCAAGTACCTGGCCGGTTGGAATACCGGCAGCGTCAAGAGCCTTCAGGCCCTGGCAGCCGATCGCAAAGGCACCGTTTATGCCGCCGTTGCCCCGCAGATCCTTCGCTTCGAGGCAATGACCGGCAAGCCGCTGGGCCCCCTCGACGATATGAACACCGACGTCGAGGAATTTTACAGGGACGTCTTCTGTACCGTTGACGGCGATGTCTATGCCATCGGCGGCAATTCACACATCGTTCAGTTCGACGCCGATGGCAAGATCAAGAACACCATCCGCGCCGATGACAAAGTTGGGGAAGCGGTGGAATTGCAGCGGGTGCTCGTCCAGCCCGGCGGTGAGATCTACGCCCTGGATAAAGAGCGGGGAGTCTTCAAGTTCGCTTCCGATGGACACTACGTCAATCGCTTCGGCGGCGGGCAGGGCAAGGAACGTCTCTCCTCGCCTCGCTGTCTGGCTTCCGATGGCAAAGGACGCATCTACGTCAGCGATGAAGGTCCGGCCATTTTCGTCTTCGATCCCGATGGTGGGTTCCTCGACACCTTTGGAACCAACCAGGGAGCTTTTGGATTGGCCATCAGCGACAACAACGAAATCTACGCCAGTTTCGCCGACCTCCATGCCATCAGAAAATTCGTCCTGGAAAAACCGTAGCGGCGGCATTTCCGGATAACCGGGACAGCTCTGTCCCGGTTATTTCCGGTTCCCCGCCGTCCCGGCTAGCTCTCGCGCCACCCCCGTGTAGCCGGCGAGCTTGCTCGCCGTATTCCGCGCCAGAGTGGCCCGCTATGTACTGCCACAAAGTCGAAGCATCGAACCTAATTCTTCCACCTCGACGGCGCGGGAACCCCAGCCGCTGACACACGGCTTTTTCGCGCGCCGGAGGTACAATGCCCACAATGAAAATGGACTGGTTGACCTTCTGGCGAACGAGTTTCGTTGTCTGGCTGACGTTGCTCCTGTATTTCGCCATCTCGCAAACGGTCCACCCTTCCTATCCACATCCGGTCATGGTCTTGCTTCCACCATTGTGTTTTGTGATTCTGTCCGCCCTTCAAATCCGTCGGATCAAAAATCGGAAAAATTGAAATTAGGGCACCGCCCAGCCAAACAGCCAAACACCTCCATATTTTTCCCTTGCAATCCGCCACAAGTTAGGTTATTGTTCAGGGTTGCCAAATGGGCGAATTCCGTCCCAATTTCCGGTCCACTTTCCACTTTCTCCCGTTCTACTCTCTGGGGCTACCCCCCCCGGGTATATGGGACATTCCGGGACAAAGCGGGACATTTTCAGTCGCAAAGCCGGAAAATTCGCTCCGATTTCGCGACACGCTTGGTTAACCGGAATTGTTCACCGCGGAGCACGCGGAGAACGCAGAGTTTAAGACAACAGCAGGATTTATCTCCATCGTTCATGAAATTTATTCCGAGCAGACCGCGCACGGCAATCCCAACGCATTCTCCGCGTTTTCTCCGCGTGCTCTGCGTGCTCTGCGGTGAATAACGTGGGCTGAACTGGCAACCGCCAACTCCCTGAGTACCATCATCGCCATGCATCCGCGCCTCATTCAGATCGTTCAATCGCTTCCAGCCACCAAGGTTGTTCTCGTTGGGGACATGATGCTGGACAAATACCTTTACGGCAATGCCGAGCGAGTCTCGCCGGAAGCGCCGGTTCTCGTGCTGCATTATCAGAACGAGGAGCTTCGGCTCGGTGGAGCGGCGAACGTCGCATCCATGCTGGCGACGCTCAACGCGAAGGTGCGGCCCATTGGGATCGTCGGCAATGATCCCGCGGCCCAGGACGTGCGCCGGCTGATGCGGGAGGCCGGCATCGATCCGAGCCTGCTGATCGTCGCCGACGACCGCCCCACCACCAGCAAGCTCCGCCTCGTCGGCGCCGCCCAGCATCGCCATGCACAGCAGCTCATGCGTTTGGATTTCGAGAACTCCAGCCCCGTTACCGACGCCATCGCGGCAAAGTTGCTGGCCGAGGCCGAGCAGGCGATTGCCGACTGCGACATTGTTTGCATCGAGGATTACAACAAGGGCGCGGCCCCGCCGTCCGTTTGCCGGGGCGTCATCGCGGCCGCCCGGCGACGGGGGATCGCGGTCCTGGTCGATCCGGCATCGCTCGGCGATTATTCAAAATACGCCGGCGCCACCGCGATCAAGCTGAATCGTGCCGAAGCCAGCCGCGCCACCGGCCGGCCGGTCGAGGGCCCCGATGATTTCCAGCCGGCCGCGGAAAAACTGCTGGAACAGTTGAACGTGGAAGCGGCGATCCTGACGCTGGATCGGCACGGCGCATTTTTGGCCACGCGCGACGGCGAGCGCCGCTGGCTGAAACACGCCAGTCCCCGCCAAGTCTTCGATGCCACCGGAGCGGGTGACATGGTGTTGGCGATGCTCACCGTCGCCCGCGCGGCCGGCGCGGATTGGGTGGAAGCCGTCGCCCTCGGCAACGTCGCCGCCGGCTTGGAAGTCCAGCGCTTCGGCACCGTCCCGATCAAGCCGAGCGAGATCGTCGCCGAAATCCAGGCCGAGGCCCACGATCGTCCCGGCAAAGTGCGCGCGATCGAAACGTTGCTGCCCGAGCTGGCCGCCCATCGCGCCAGCGGCAAACGCATCGTCTTCACCAACGGATGCTTCGACTTGATCCATCTTGGCCACGTCAAATATTTCCAGTTCGCGCGGAAGCAGGGCGATCTGCTGGTCGTCGGGGTCAACACCGACGAGGGCATTCGCCGGCTCAAAGGCCCCAAGCGGCCGATCCTCAACCAGGCCGACCGCCTGGGAATCCTCGAGGAGCTGGAAAGCATCGACTACCTGGTCTGTTTCGACGAGGACACGCCGCAGCGCCTCGTCGAGCAAATCCGTCCCGACGTTCTTGTGAAGGGCGCGGACTATCCAAAAGAAAAAGTCGTCGGCTGGGACGTCGTCGAATCCTACGGCGGGCGCGTCGAACTGGCGCCGCTGGTTGACGGCAAGAGCACCACCGCCGTAATCCAGCGAATCCTGGAAAATTACCGCTGACGCCGGCGTAACGGCTACCGGAATGACCGAATTGCCTACTTCAAAACCCAGTTTGTGCAGAGTGCGTGACAATTTCTGCGGGGGATTTCCCCCTCCCCATGTACTCAGGGGGAGGGTTGGGGTGGGGGTCGAACGTCGATTGGCCCACGAAACCCCCACCCTGGCCCTCCCCCTGAGTACAAGGGGAGGGGAAGAAGATGGCTCGCAAAGTGTCACACACCAGTTTGTGCGTTGTCAGCCGATCTGGTCCGGGATATGAATGAATCGAGGTACTATGATTAACAAAGGAGAATCATCATGCCACGAATGCACGAAACGGCAACGGAAGAGTTGAGAGACAAAGCCGTCCAAGTCGGCAAGGACGTGCTGGAGATGGGCGGAGCGGTTCGGGACGTGGCCGAGGAGCAGTTTGATCACATGCGGGACCGCGCCTCGGGTTACGTCAAACAGGGCCGCGAAAAGGTTGAGGAATGGGAAAACGGGCTGGAAAGCTATATCCAGGACAACCCGATCCGTTCCCTTCTGCTGGCCGCCGGCGCTGGGCTGCTGGTCGGCTTGCTATGGCGCCGGCGCTGATTCGCCGGGGCTAGAGCATGTTCAGTTCACCTGTAGCGTCTGCGTCGCCGCCATTTGAGCCACAGGCTAGGCGCGACGACGAGTCGTATCTCACAATCGATACGGCGAGGAGGAGCAACGACGCATGGGGCTCAAATGGCGGCGACCCGAAGGGTTGCATCCAAACGGGCCGTTCGCGTCGTCATCGCTCCTCAACGGGTCCATTGAGAACCCGCTTCGTCGCTCTTCCTAGCGCCCGGCCCGTTTGGACGCAACGCAGACGCTACAGGTGAACTGAACATGCTCTGAATGTCAGTCGGTGGATATGGAGTCGGATCGCGCAAATCCCGCGCCGCCAGAAAATGATCCGGCGGAATCCCCCTCGCAATCCCCCGCCGAATCTCCCGAGCCGGACGCCTCTACGGAAGAGACGTTCACGTCGCTGCGCAGTCGGCTGCAAGAGTTGGCCGACTATTTCGCCTATTACCTGACCAGCCGGATCGACGCGCTGAAACTCGCGGTCAAACGGCGAATCATCTTTGGCGTAATGGTTGCCGTGGCGGCGCTTGCGTTGGCCGGCGCGATTGTGACGGCGGTCGTGCTGCTGTGCGAAGGAATTTGCGATGGCCTTTCCCTGATTCTTGGCCATCGGTGGGCGGGGGAATTGGCCACCGGCGTTTTGCTTCTGGGCGCGCTGGCGCTGGTGGGGTATCTGATCCTGAGCCGGCTGATCCGGCTGTCGCATCGCCGGACGATCGGGAAATACGAGGCCTTTCGCGCCCGCCAACGAGAGCGTTACGGGCGCGACGTAACCGGAAAAGGCGGCGATGGTGATGCCCATGGATGAGGCTGAATATCTTGAGCAGCAATCGGAGCTTGCCAAGGCGGCGATGCGCGCCACGCTGGATGAGATACGGAGCGAAGCGATCCGAGCCGTCGATCCGCGACGCTTGACGCGGGCTCATCCGTGGACGTCAGTGGCCGTGGCGGCGGCGGCAGGGTTCGCCGCCAGTGGTTTGGCCGGCCCCTCGCGCCGGCCGGAATCCGGCCAACCCCCAAAAACCCGCCGCCCGGACATCGCCAGGTTCCTCTCCATCGCCCGTCAGGTCACTTCGTTCGCCATGCCGATAGCCCAGAGCCTGTGGGCGGCCCATTTGGCAAAGTCGGAAGGCCGGTCCAACGGCGAGAATCCTTCCCAAACCCCCACGTCCGGGGCCTCCGCCCCACCGTCCCGGTCCTGAATGACGCTATCCCTTGCCCCTCTTTCCAGGGGTAACGCAACGCTTGTTGTTGCGCAGCCATTTTTTTGTTGGAGTATTTTCACTCCCGGGTTACGCTGGATTTGCCGGGAAAATCGTCCGCCGCGCTTTGGGCAGCCGTTATCGCTCGTTTGACTCTGGACAAAACATGATTCGCGGAATTCATCGATTCATTTCGCTTGGGTTTTTAGCCTGCGCGATGGCGGCAACGGTTGGTCTTTCCAGCGACAATGCGAGTACACCGGCCCGGAAAAACCCGGCGATATCCGCACCGCAGGTTGCGTCGAGATTGATGGAAGTTCGCATCCGCCGGTTGCATCTGGTGCGGCCCGACCTGATCCCATACCCAATCGCCTACGAAACGATCTGCTGAACGTCTTTGCCATGCGCCGGCCGGCTTTGCTGCCGGATCGTCATTGCAACGTCCGCCAGTGCATCGGCGGCAAATTGGACGTCCTGCCCGCTGAGAAATGGCCCGAAACTCAACCGCGTCGCGCCGCCGGCCGCCGCCGTTCCGATCGCCAGATGCGCCAATGGGGCGCAATGAATCCCCGATCTGGTGAGGATTCCATAATTGGATTCCAGCACCGCGGCCAATTCGTGCGGTTCCAGTCCTTCAACCGCGACGGAAAACACGCCGAGCCGATTCTTTATTCCGTGCGGGCCGAAATACGACAAACCCTCGACGTCGCTGATCCCGTCGATAAACGTTCCGCACAGTTCCGTCCCATGGCGAGCGAGTTTTTCGACGCCTTGGTCCAATATCCAATTTACGCCTTCGGACAGTCCGATGATCCCAATGGCGTTGTGGCTGCCCGGTTCGTACTTGTCGGGAAGGAAATCCGGCTGCCGGTCGCTTTCGCTGACGGAGCCCGTGCCGCCTTCCTTGATCGGCCGGAGGACCTTTTCCATGCCGGGGCGGACGTAGAGAAAACCGGTGCCAAGCGGCCCGAGCAAACCCTTGTGTCCCGGAGCGGCCAGGAGATCGATGAAATCGGCCTGAACGTCGATCGGCCAATGCCCCGCCGACTGGGCCGCATCGACCAACAACGGAATGCCGTGCCGGCGGGCGATCTTTCCGATTTCCCGGATGGGCTGAATGGTGCCGGTCACGTTGCTGGCGTGGGTCACGGCGATCAGGCGCGTATCGGGCCGAATCGCCTTTGCGATCGTCTGGGGATCGAGCAGTCCGCTCGATGGATCGATCGCCACGCGGGTCTGCTCAACCCATCCGAGGTCCGCCAGCGCGTTCAGCGGGCGAAGGATCGAATTGTGATCGATCTGTGAACAGATGACGTGCCCCGCGCGTCCGGGGCCGAACAGTCCCTTGATGGCCAGGTTTAGCGCATCGGAGCAATTCAGCGTGAAGATGAAATGGTCGCTGTTCTCGCCATGGAAGAGCCGGTTGAGACGCCGGCGGCATTCGGAGAGCATCCCGCCGGCTTCGACGGCTTCACGATAAGCGCCGCGGCCGGCGCTGGCGCCGATCCCGGCGGAGTATCGCACCATCGCTTCCAGCACTTGTCTCGGCTTGGGAAAGCTGGTGGCGGCGTTATCCATGTAAAGCCGGCGCGGCGATGCCGGCGACGGCGATGCGGAAGAAGATTTTGCTTCATCGGACATAACAAATGGCTCGCGAACCCCAAATGATAGCGGAAAAACCGCGCGAATGTCATCACCAGAATGCCCAATCATGCGTGTAGAGCACGTAAACGCCCAGCAGCAAATTGGTAACGGCATGCGCGATGATGCACGCCCCCAGGCTTCGCGTCCGCACCAGCAGCACGGCAATCATCAGGCCCCACACGAGCGCGGTGAGCCACATTTGCATGTGGACGCTGGCAAACACGATCGTGACAACGATAAAGGCTTTCGGGTCCCATTCGCCCACTTCGGCAAGCTTGAAATCGTTAGGGGCAATGATGGTTCGCCACAGAACGTCGCGCCAGAAAAGCTCTTCCATGAAAGGGACAACCAGAGCCGGACCGAGCAGGCGGAAGGTCACGAACGTCCAGAGCATCAACGGCGAGGAGAATTTCGTGAACGGATCGAACGATTCGAGGCTGGCGCGGGGGTAATTGGGCCAGACGTGCAGGAGCAGTTTTTCCATGCCGACCCATTGCACGAGGCCGAGGACGCCGACGACCGCTCCAAGCCACGCGTAGTTCCATTTGATCTTCGTGTAATGTTTCCTAAAGAGAATCAAGAGCCATCCGGCCGCCACGGTCTTAAGAATGTACGACCAGGGGAAAAACGCCGGCCAATGTCCCGCGGCAAACGTGAAGAGCAGAAACACAAGCATCGGCAACACGTAGGCCACGTCGTCGCTGATCCAGCGATCCAGGCCCGTTTTGCCGGATTGAGGCGATGAGGATTCTTCGACGGTCATTTACTTGGGCATTGTGGCGTCCAGACCGGCACAGTGGCAAGGGCAGACTTACGCCGACCCTCATTCTCATGGAAAGGCCCGCGTCACTTATAGATACCCGCCAAGAGAAATCGTGCCTTCACTGTATGGGCCTGAAAAGATACCGGTGGTTGTGTGAAACCTCATCAGGTGGAATGAAGAGGTCGGGATTCGGCGCCCCAGTGGCCTTTGAGAAATAAGGGTCCAGTGCCTCGGCTTGTTTCAAGAGTTGATCCGCCTGTTCCCTGTGACCCGAATGGAGCTTGTATTTGTATTGTACTCCCAGCGCGTACGCCCGCATCGGCAGCACCGGCGTCGATTCCAGATATCTGGTCACCGCCGCGTCACCGGAGGCAACTGCCTTGCGAAACAATTCAGACCCGTCACCCGCCTGCATCGCCGACCAAGTATGATAAATGCTGAGATCCAGGAAGAGGAACGCCTTCCCCGGATTGACCTTAATAGCTTCCTCAAAACAGGCAACCGCGTCATCAACCTTGTCCGCTCTCAAATATGCCTTTCCCAATTCTTCAAGCACATCGGCGTCTCCTTCATGTTGCTTCAGGACGGTTTGCCAGTAATCAACGTTGTTCGCTGGTCCCGGCATCAGGATTGACCTGGCTTTTGCGCCAAAAACCGCGTCCATTCCTTCCAACTGCGTGGCATACTTCTCCGCCTTTGATTTGTCGCCACCCTGGTTCTCGGGAAGCGTTCCATAAATTTCGACCAGGTAGAGCATGGCCTGGCGATAATCCGGCTTGAGTTTCAGCGCCGATTCAAAAGCGCCGCACAACCGGGCAACCTTTTCCCGCGTGTCAGGCCGACCTTGCATCAACGAGGGATACGCTTGAAGCAACGCAATGTGTCCGTCAAAGAACGGGTATATCACATTGTTGGGATCATCTTCTTCGGCCGTGGCCATACACTTCTGCGCCTCCGCCAATCTTTCCGTCATTCTTCTTGGATTCCCCAACGCGATATGCACCATGGTTCTTGCCAGCTCATAATTTGCCGCCGCATCGCGTGGATCTTCCCGGATGGTTTTTTCCAGCAGCATTCTGGCTTCATCCACCTTACCCAACATCCTTAACTTGTAGGCATCTCCTGCAATATTTTTGGATTCCGACTGTCCATGCGCGGCCTGGACGCACAAGCCAGGTGCCAAAGCCGCCCACAGCACGCACGCAGCGGCGATTCGCCTAATGACATGGGTATTCATGTTTGTTTCCTTTCAACTAGGGGCAACGAGACGTGATGCGAGCCCTCACATGAGAGCAAAGAGCTAAAAAGGCGCATTCGTGGCATCCGCCATTTCAAGGTTTCGCCTCCCGTCTTCCCGGTCGGACATGCGGGTTGATCGCATGTTACCATCCACTAACCTGAACGTCAAGCTGAAATCCACTGGAGAAGAATTTTCACGCAAACCCCTCGACCAGATGCCGGATGAGGTTTTCCTTTACGGCCTGAAATGACGGCGAATTCTCGCCGAGGATTTTGGCGACGCTGGTGACGCCGCGGTTTTCCAGGCCGCAGGGGACGATGTGCGCAAAGCCGCTGAGATCGGTATCAACGTTCAGGGCCAGCCCATGCAGGGTGACGCCGCGGCGGATGCGAACGCCGATGGCGCAGATTTTCGCGGGCTCACCCGCGTCGCCAATCCATACGCCGACCGCCTTCGGATCGGTCTTGCCTACGATGCCGAGTTCCGCCAGCGCCGCGATCACGATCGCTTCCAGGCGATGCACGTATCCGCCGACGGAGAGACGATGATCGGCCAGGCGAATGATGGGGTAGGCAACGATCTGGCCGGGGCCGTGGAAGGTAATGTCGCCGCCGCGGTCGCTGTGGACCAGGTCGATGTCTCGCCTGGCCAGTTCTTCGGGACTGGCGATCAGGTTTATTATGGATTCCGCCCGGCGGCCCAGAGTGATCACCGGGGAATGTTCGACGATGAGTATCGTTTCCGGTCCCCCGGCGACGACGCCTTGGTGTAGGCGCTCCTGCACGTCCCACGCGGCGCGGTACGGCATGCGGCCAAGATCATTCACCACGATTGATGTCGGCATCTCCCGGAAAGACTAGAATATGCCAATGGAAATGTCATCTTCCGGCGTCGATGCCCAGATCAGAAAAAACCACGCCGCCAGCGCGACGATCACCGTGCTTGAGCGGGATCGCAAGCCCGCGGCAAGGCAGGAGGTGACGGTTGCGCAGACCCGTCATCATTTTCTTTTCGGCTGCACGGGTTCGAGCATCATCGCACTGGCGAATGGCGAGCTGGAAGGAGAGGCGAAATCGCGGGCGGAATTGGATGCCCGAAGCCTGACGCATCTCTTCAATTTCATCACGCTGCCGTTTTATTGGGGTCGATTTGAGCCGAAGCGCGGGCAGCCGGATACGGCGAGATTGACCAGAGCCGCCAAATGGTTCACCGAGCAGGGATGCGCGGTGAAGGGGCATCCGCTGTGCTGGCACACGGCGACGGCGCCGTGGCTGCTGGAGATGAGCGATGAGCAGATCGTCCAGACGCAACTGGCGCGGATTCGGCGGGAAGTCACGGATTTTGCCGGCCTGATCGACACGTGGGACGTCATCAACGAAGTCGTGATCATGCCGATCTTCGACAAATATGATAACGGAATCACGCGGATGGCCAGGCGGCTTGGGCGGATCGGGATTATCCGGGCGACGTTCGACGCGGCGCGGGCGGCGAATCCGCGGGCGACGTTGCTCCTGAACGATTTCGACGTTTCCGCCGCTTACGAGTGTCTTCTGGAAGGCTGCCTGGAAGCGGGGATCAGGATTGATGCCATCGGAATTCAATCGCACATGCACCAGGGATATTGGGGCGTGGAGAAAACACAGCGGGTATTGGAACGGTACGCGCGATATAAATTGCCGATCCACTTCACGGAGAACACGCTGGTTTCCGGGAAGATCATGCCGCCGGAAATTGTGGATTTGAACGACTACCAGGTGGATGAATGGCCAACCACTCCCGAGGCCGAGGCCCGGCAGGCCGAGGAGGTCATTACACATTACAAAACGCTGATGTCGCATCCGCAGGTGAAGGCGATTACGTGGTGGGGCCTGGAGGATGGCGGCTGGCTGAAGGCGCCGTCGGGATTGCTGCGGATCGATCGGTCGAGGAAGCCCGCGTACGATGCGCTGGCGAATTTGGTAAAGGGCGAGTGGTGGCTGCCGCCGACGAAGATGATGACGGATAACACGGGGCGGCTGCGGGTGGAGGGGTTTGCGGGGGAATATTCGCTGACCTGGGAAGGAAAGAGCAAGTCCTTTGAGTTGGGGGGCAACGGGGAGGGCAATTTCGAGTTGGTTTTGTAGATGACCGCCTTTGCTTCGATCAATTTCCCCTGTCCGGATTGCGGGGCACTGTTCGCGCTGACCCCGCAGGTCGCCGCTCGCAAAATTCAATGCCCCTGCGGCCGGATTTTCACGGCGCCGCCAATGCCTCAGTTGCCGCCCGACCCCGAGCCTTACGCTGTCGAAACCGGGCGAATTGAATCCGTGTCGCCATCCGGTTCCTCCGGCGCCGCGGAGCGACCGCGTTCGACGCTCGGCGATCTCTATCCGTATCGCCGGATCACCTCCCTCACCACTGACGACCGGGAGACTGAGTTCTCACTTGCACGCGATCGCGTGATTCCCATCGTCCTTCTTCTGGCCGGCCTGGCGCTGAGGATGGCTGAAATGCCGTTTGATCGAACCCTCGACCACACCAATCTGGCGGAGGGGCTGGCCGCGATGGCGTTTCAGATCGTGCTGTCCGTGGCGCTTATGCTCGCGGGGGTGCTGACGGCATCGAAAATCCTGGCGATAAATTTCGGGCCCGTGGGCACCGCCGTGCTCAAACTCACCGGCATGTCGATCTTCGCCTGGGCCGCCGGAGCCGCCGTTGTCATTTTGCTGCAATACAACATTCGCGCATTTGTGATGGCCATCCACGTTATCTTCATCATTTATTCCGTGACGTTCTGGACGCTCTTTTCCCTGGATCTACAGGAGGCGATCTTGACGGTGGCGATCTGCGCGCTGCTTCAGAACGCCGCCACGATGGTGATCTTCTCCAGCGGAAAATAACGGCGCGTGAGGAGAGATTTATGTCAACCACCGATCCGGGTCGCATCGTGTGTGCGAGTTGCGGGCGCTCCGGGCCGTACCGTCCGGAATTGGCCGGCAAGCGATTGAAATGCAAATGCGGTGGAATCATTCAAGTCCCCGCGCACAGCCCGCCGGATCATCCATCAGATGAGCCGCTTCGTCCCCAGCCCATCGCGCCCGCGCCCTCCGAACCGGCCCACGATCCCGACGCCGGTTACGACATTCGCACGGAGGCTGAATCCGACAACCGTCCGGTTCAGCGGCCCCCGAATGTGCTGGCCTACGGAACCGGCGCCGCGCCAGCGCCCGAGCCCGCCCCGTCAGCCTATCCCACCTATCCCAGGCCCAAGACCTATGCCAGCAATTCGGCCGCCGAACAATCGCATCTGATCCGCATGGTGATCCTCATCGCGGTCATCACGGTCGTCATCGGCGGGTCGATCGTCGGCATTAGAATGTTGAAAGGGCCCGCCTCAAGCGCCCCTCAGCTCGGCGAGGATGCGGACATCGAGGCCAAAATCTCAGACGAATACCACAAGGACGTTCACGCCTGGTTTCAGGAAGACCCCAGCCGAATCATGGGGCCGTGGAGTCAAAGTCAGGCCATTTCCCAGGCCGACCGATGGCACCAGCAAGGCGCCAAGCAAGTGCTGGCGTTTGGATCACGCATATCGCTGGTCGCCGTGATCGAACTCCCTGATGATCCGGCCCAGCGCAAGCCGATTTTCGATTGGCAGGCACAGTGGCACAAGGAGCATCTCGCCAAGGTCTGGACCGACGTCGGTCAAAAATACCTGATGATTCGGCTGGGGATATAGAGCGGTTCTCCCTTTCCAGTTCTCTGGCATTGGCGAGATCAACTACATCCACCAATCCAAATCAATGTGCCGAAACACACTGTCGTGCTGGTCCATGTCGGCCAGTTCGACCTTGTGCAATTCCGATAGCTGGCGTCCGGCGGTCAATTCCTCGGCCATGAGCGTGGCGCGATCGAAATTCGTCGCGTGGCCGGAGAAACGCTGGATCCCGTAGTCCACCGCGCCGTGGGAGTGAACGACAAACGGCCAATCGCTGGCCTGCAACAGAAGCAATTGCCGGCCGGCACGCTGCATCAAGTCGCGCACGCCGTCGTTGGTTTTCCAGGGCAATTCGTGCAGCAGCTTGAGCATTCGGTTTTCCGCGCGGTATTCCATTTCCCACATCCAACGGTTGCGGTCGTTGATCCAGACGCTGTGATTTCCCTTTTCGCCCCAGGAGCCTTCGGGAAGCCGCATCACCTTGTCCGGTGGATGATGGTACAGGGCCTCTTCCGCCGTCCTCAGATTCACCTCGCGGCTGTTGGCCAGCGTGAGAATGACGTCGCGGAGGAATTTTGGGCCCTCGAACCACCAGTGTCCGAACAACTCGGCATCGAAGGGGGCGACGCAAACGCCCTGGCGGCCGGTGCGGTCGCGATGTTCGCGCAGCACGTCGCGCACGACGTTGCAGAAATGCTGGGCGTGCTCGAATATCTTCGCCGGGACGTCGTCGGGATAATACGGATCTTTGTCGCCCAGCCCGGCCTTGTTGTGGGTGATCTTCCAATATCGCAGGCCGCGTTCGTTGTGCTTTTTGTGGAATTCCAGGTAGACCCCGTTGCCGGGGTATCCGGTGCTGCCGCTCCAGACCTGTTCGCTGACGCGCGGATGGCGGCCGAAGGCGAAGCATCGGGGCGGTTGCGGCCGGCTGACAACGCCAGCCGGCTCCAGCACGTCCCGCCAACCCCGCCGGGTGTCCCAATGCAACTGCGCATCGTTCACCGGATGGAAATTTCCCTGGTCGAAAGTCCCCAGCGGATGTCCGCCGGTGATCAAATGGGTATCGACGAAAAAATGGGTGATCCCCGCATTGGCGATAAAGTCTTCCAGCCCCGAGCGATGGCGCGGGTTGTCGTATAAAACGGATGGAAGCCAGTGTTCCCATTCCGGCCGGTAGGCGCATTCCGGGAGCCACATTCCGCGCGGCTTGATCCCCAGGCGCTGCTCGCTGACATAGACTCCAGCGGACATCTGCGCCGAAATCGCCTGATCGTTCAGCACCAGGGGCGTGTACGCATGCGTGGCGTTGCTGGTGAGAATCTGGATATGCCCTTCCTTGAACCGCTGGGCGAATTCAGCGGGAACGTCGCGCTGGATGCGCTCGAAATGGGCGAGGCGATCCTGATACCACTTTTCCCATTGGCCGGCGAGATAAGCGAAATGGAGTTGGCCGGCCCTTTCAAATTCTTTGCGATCGGCCGCGGCGCGGGCGGCACGCTCGTTGAGATATTCGGGAAATCCGGCCTTGAAGCGGTCGTGGGCAAGCTGCTCAAGCAGCACGGGGGTCAGACCGATAGTGACCGCGGGTCGTGCATTGAGGAGGGCACATTCGCCGATCATGTCCAGGATCGGCAGATAAGTTTCCGCGGCCGCCTCGTACAGCCACGCCTCCCCATGGGGATACGAACCGTGATGCAGAACGTAGGGCAAATGACCATGTAGCACGATGCACAGCGTGCCCAGCGTGTCGCTCATAAGCACCATGCTAACCGCCGCAATGCGGCGTGACCAACTTGCCCGGGATGGGGCGACAAATTGCCTGAAGATGAAGGATATGTCTTGTCAAGAAGATGTTAAGAACGGTAGACTTATCGCATTGCAGGGCGGCACACCTGCGTCCTCTGGCATGGGAACCTGGTCGAATCGGACTGAGGGCGCCCCGATGCTGCAGCAACCGCACATCTTTCCACCGATGCCCCAGATCGGCATGTCGGAGTCGCAGTACGCCAACTTAGCGCGCCAAGCCGATTCCGACGGAAACATCTACGCCCACGAAGCCGCCAAGGTGGGTCAATACATCACGTTGGCGCTCGATCCGCATCTGGATTGGCCCGCCAAGCTCCGTTATTTCCAGCACGCGTTGAAGCGTCATTGCGTTCCTCCACCGGTACCCGATGAACCGGTCTGGGTGTTCTACCGCGACCTGGCCGACCTCGTGCGGAGATACGCCGGCTATGAGGCCCTTCGACTGGCCAGCGCGGAAGACGACCTTTACGCCACGCGCCTGGCCCTGGGCGCCGATCAAACCGCCGTCGAATCCGACGCGGAAGTCTTCTTCTCCCAACTCCTGGGCACCGGCGACAGGCGGCCCGATTGGATGAGCGAAGATGATTGGCTCCAGCTAAAACTGATCCGCGATCAGTGGATGTGAGCCCGCGACATAGCTCGAGTAAAAAGTGCCGGCCGCCGCCGCTCGTTGGCGATACGCCGAATCCGGTATACTTCGGTCGTGCCAAATACCCTGCACGGCAGACCGCGGCCATGACCCAAACCACGATCGACCAAACGATCCAAATTGCAAACCAGCACCATCAGGCGGGCCGCTTGGCGGAAGCGGAGAGAATCTATCGACAAGTGCTGGCGCGGCAGCCGGATCACCCTGAAGCCTTGCACCTGCTGGGAGTGCTGGCCGCCCAGGTAGGCAAGTCGAATGCGGCGGTGGAATTGATCCGGCGGGCCGTTCAGCTCAAGCCGGATTTCGCCAAAGCGCACTACAATCTCGGCTTCGCCTTGAAGAACATGGCACAGCTTGACGAGGCGATCGCTTCGTATCGGCAGGCGATTCGGCTCAAGCCTGATTACGCCGAAGCGCACGCCAATCTCGGCAACGCCTTGAGAGACTTGGGGCAACTTGACCAAGCCATTGACTCGTATCGCCAAGCCATTCGGCTCAAACCGGATTACGCCGAAGCGCACAACAATCTGGGCGTCGCTTTGGAAGGCAAGGGGCAACTTGACGAGGCCATCGCCTCATTTCGTAACGCCATTCGCCTCAAGCCGGATTACGCCGAAGCGCACAACAATCTCGGCAGCGTCTTGCAGCGCAACGGCCAGTTTGACGAGGCCATCGCTTCCTATCGTCACTCCATTCGTTTCAAGCCCGATCTTGCCGAAGCACATAACAACCTCGGCAATGCATTGAGGGAGAGGGGCCAACTTGAAGAAGCCATCGCGATGCATCGTGTGGCCGTTCAACTCAAGCCAGGGCTTGCCGAAGCGCATAACAATCTGGGCATCGCCTTGCTGGGTTTGGGGCAAACCGACGAGGCCATCGCTTGCTGTCGGCAGGCCATCCGGCTCAAGCCTGATCTTGCCCAGGCGTACAACAACCTCGGCAATGCCATGAAGGACATGGGGCGAGTTGACGAGGCCATCGGCCTCTATCATCAGGCGATTCAACTCACGCCTGATTACGCCGCGGCGCACAACAATTTGGGCAACGCCTTAAAGGACATCGGCCAACTTGACGAGGCCGTCGCTGTCTATCGGCAGGCGATTCGGCTCCAGCCCGATGATGCCACAGCTCACAGCAACCTCGTCTTCACTCTCCATTTTCATCCCGGCTACGACCGCAGGATGATCCATGAGGAATTTGACCGCTGGAACCAACAGCACGCCGAACCGCTCAAGAAATTCATTCAGCCGCACACCAATCATCGCAATCCCAACCGCCGACTGCGGATTGGCTACGTGTCGCCGGATTTTTGCGAGCATGTCGTCGGCCGGAATCTATTGCCGCTGTTGCGCCAGCACGATCATCGGCAAATGGAGATCGTCTGTTATGCCAATGTGGTCCGCGCCGACTCGTTCACCGAGCAATTCCGTCGCTACGCGGATGTCTGGCGCAGCATCGTGGGGCTGTCGGATTCCCAGGCCGCCGATCTGATTCGGCAGGACCGCATCGATATACTTGTCGATTTAACGCTTCACATGGCGAACAATCGTCTCGCGGTGTTCGCTCACAAGCCGGCCCCGGTGCAGGCGACGTTTGCCGGCTATCCCGGCTCGACGGGCCTGGACACCATCGATTATCGCCTGACCGATCCCTATCTGGACCCGCCGGGATTGAACGATCAGTTCTATTCCGAAACGTCCATCCTCCTGCCCGACACCTTCTGGTGCTACGATCCCCTGGTTACGGAACCGGCGGTCAACGCGCTGCCCGCGCAATCACATGGCCACGTCACCTTCGGTTGCCTGAATAACTTCTGCAAAGTCAACGAGCAGGTCCTGCGGCTCTGGGCGCAGGTTCTCAAAACCATCGCTCGGTCGCGATTCATGATGCTGTGTCCCGAAGGGAGCCATCGTCAACCGCTGCTGGACCTGCTGCAACGGGAGGGAATCAGTCCCGATCGCATCGAGTTGATCGCCCAACGTCCGCGTCAGCAATATCTGGAGCTTTACCATCGCATCGACGTGGGACTGGATACGTTTCCCTACAACGGTCACACCACGAGCCTGGATTCATTTTGGATGGGCGTTCCCGTCATAACATTCGTGGGCCAGACGGTTGTTGGACGAGCCGGCTTGTCGCAACTGACCAACTTGGGCCTGCCGGAATTGATTGCCCAAACGCCGGAACAATACGTGCAAATCGCCGCCGACCTGGCGGGGGATTTGCCTCGGCTGGCCGAGATGCGCCGGACGCTGCGAGCGCGGATGCAAACATCGCCCCTGATGGACGCCCCGCGATTCGCCCGCAACGTTGAAGCGGCCTACCGGCAGATGTGGCGGAATTGGTGCGCGACGGAAAAAGGCGATTAGACGGACGCTGCCTTAACGGCGGCTCGCTCAAAGACGTTCAAATGCACTTATTTTGGACGGTAATTCTGCGCGCGGCATCGGGGGACGGTTTGATTTGTTGCCGATTGAGCGAATACGTCCCCTCGCTGTCCAGGACCACTTTCGACGCGATCAGTTTCCGCAGAGCGACAGCGACCACCGAAGACAGGTCGACTTTGATATACGCGGATCGTCCCAGGGTCCTCCTCAGCGCAACCACCAGAACAAGTATTCGCATCTCGCCATGAGCGAGTTGATCGACAATCAGTTGGCCGATTGAGACTTTGGCGGTTCGCATGATCTGCATCTTACCCGAAATCCAGTCCGCATGGTTGGTCTGACGCTGCGCGATCTGACGTCGCGCGATCCGACTCTGTGTGATGCTGAAACCTATTTCGGTCGGGGGATCACCGGCAGTCGAGAGGTCGCGTCCTGAATCTGTAGTCCGTCGGAGGTCTTCTTCACCTTCAGGAACCTGCTTCTCCGCACCCGCAACTCGGTGGCTTCGAAACCGGACACGATGGGCTTACCGATGGCGCGGGGGGCCTCTTGTCCCCACCAGTTGCAGCGATAGTTGTCCCCATATACCCGAACGCAACGCACGGTCTCGCCAATCGGCGCCTCCAGCGTCGCGACGATCTCCGCGGAGAGATCGATCTCGGCCGGCGCCGCCGGTGTTGCTGCCGGCGCTTTGGTTTTTGCAGTGTTCTCATCCGGCATAACGGTCACCTCCGAAGACGTCCCCAAAATCTCGGCACCTATCCATGGCGTAGCCGATTTCCACCAGACAAAGGACAACCCATCAGTTAGATCGGCTCATTGATCGAACTACCTGAGGGGGCACAGAGTTTCCTGGCGATGGCGATACCATTCCGGCTGAGCAATAACGGAATAGTTGCGGTCCTGAGGCGTCTCGAGGCGAGGCCCCAGTTTCACCGGCCGACCGCTGCGAACGTCGAACCCCTCGACGAGCACCTCGGCATTGTCGTGGAGCGGCGCGTCGCCGGGCAGTTTTCCGAACCGTTGCCCCGCAATGCTTTGCACCTGCGCACAAGTATTGCTCCAACTGCGGTGCTGCACCCAGAAACCAGCACGGTTGCCGTTGCTGGCATATATGCTGTAAATGGTCATTGCAATGACTCCTGCATTTGTTGGCCGCAGGTTTCACGTCAATCGGCGGCGGCCGGGACAATCGCCCATGCCGCCGTGCGCTCTTGCTCGTTCTCTTCACTCAGCTCGCTGAGTTCCCAGTCGATCAGCCCTGTGGGGTCAAGCGCCGCGTCAATGCTGTCGACCAGCTTGAACCATTGCCCGAATGGCATGGGGCGTTCACCGGTGTAGGTCACCTGAAGGCACTGTCGCCGCGCCGGCTGATCGCCGCCGCCGTCAAGTTGCTCCTCGATGGCGACGGATGCGCCGGCAAGTCCGCAGATTTCGCCGATGACTTTCCGCACCTTGTCGGCATTTCCCTTGTCCGGCAGCGCGCTGCGCCGCCCGGCTTCGCCGTTGACGTTAACCATAGATGTCCTTCCGTTTCCATTTCACCGCCGCGCTGCTCTCTGGCTGCGGAAGACATTGGAAATTAAATTCCGGGATCGCAACTCCCGGAGCAGCGGCTGAGTTTCCACGGTGAGACTCTCGCCGGTCGCGTTCCATGCGATGCATTCCAGGTCGGCATCGACCAATTCCCTGCCCAGTGCGAACTCAAGTCGAATGACAAGCTTCTGTTGCCATTGGGCTAGGGCGTGTTTCCACAAATTGCACTCTTTCCCGCACGGCGGCAGGGCATTATTCGCGGCTGCGTCCACCGCCGCTGGCGGCGCCCTGACCGCTGCGCCCGCCGCTGTAGCCACCGGCCGGAGGACGGTTTTCGCGTGGCTTGGCTTCGTTCACGGTCAGCGCGCGGCCGCCGTTGTCCTTGCCGTTGAGCCCGGCGATCGCGGCCTTCGCCTCCTCTTCGCTGCTCATCTCGACGAATCCGAACCCCTTGCTCCTGCCGGTGTCCCGGTCGCTAATGATCTGTGCGCTGCTCACGGTTCCATAAGCGGCGAGCAACTGTTCAAGAGCCGAGCTATCCACTTCGTAGCTCAGATTTCCAACATATAACTTTTTGCCCATAAAATTCTCCTTGGGAGTGGGGCGTTTTGAGACCCTCGTTTTACTTTCCAGGTCGAGCGGAAAGAGGCCAACACTCTAGCCCAGGAGGTGGGAGGCAGGCGGGAACAAGACTGCGGGCAGAATTGAAAACTCTCTCGTAATTCAATTATTTCCGGATACCAACCAAATTTGATCTTAACCTCAAAACCGCTGCTCGTCTACGGCAACAATCAATTTGGTGGGTTATTTGCCCGCGAGCGGCGCGTAACGCTTCATTCGATCTCCACTTCCACGTTGTGTTCCTGGCGGTCGTCGTTCAATCGTAATGCCCCCTGCGGCTGATCGACTCCGTCGGCCGCCAGGCGTTTGACGACTTTGCCGCCGCCGAAGTTGCGGAAGTTCAGGTGATAGAAAGTTTCGCGGTAGCGGTAGTGGATCTTGAACGTTTGCCAATCGGCCGGGAGACACGGGGTGATGCGAAGCTGGTCGACTTCCAAATGGAGGCCGAGGAACGATTCGGTAATCAGGCGGTACATCCAGCCGGCCGAGCCTGTGTACCAGGTCCAACCGCCGCGGCCGGCGTGGGGCGGGTTGGCATAAACGTCCGCGGCGACGACGTAAGGCTCGACCTTGTACTTGGCGATGGCGGCTTCGCTGTCGCCGTGACGAACGGGGTCGATGAGCTTGAACAGCTCCCATGCCCGCGCGGCGTCACCGGCGGCGGCGAATGCCATAACCACCCAGATCGCGGCGTGCGTGTATTGGCCGCCGTTCTCGCGAACCCCCGGCGCATAGCCCTTGACGTAGCCGGGATTCAGGGCGGATTTGTCGAACGGCGGATCGAACAATTGGATAAGTTGAATGTCCCCTTTAACAAGGTATTGGTCGACCGCCGCCATGGCGCGGCGAGAGCGAACGGCGTCGGCGGCGCCCGAGAGGACCGACCAGCTTTGCGGCAGCGAATCGATCCGGCATTCGGCGTTGGATGCCGAGCCGAGCGGCTCGCCGTTGTCGAAGTAGGCGCGCCGATACCATTCGCCGTCCCACCCATGCTTCTCGACGTTGGCTCGCAGTTTCTCAGCCTCCGAAGCGCACAGGACGGCGACCGCTTCATCGTTACGGCGTTTGGCAAGGGCCGCAAACTGCACCAGCACGTCGTAGAGGAAAAAGGCGAGCCACACGCTTTCGCCCTTGCCATGCTCGCCGACGAGGTTCATTCCGTCGTTCCAGTCGCCGCATCCCATCAGCGGCAGCCCGTGTTCGCCGAAGCGCAGTCCATGGCGGATCGCCCGAACGCAATGCTCGTACAACGTGGCGGACTCGTCGGACCGGTGAGGCAGGTCGTAGTAGCTGTCCTCTTCGGGTTGCACGGGGCGGCCCTCGAGGAACTGGACTTTCTCGTCAAGGACGCCGGTGTCGCCCAGCGCCGCGACGTACCGGCACGTCGCGTAGGGAAGCCAGAGGAAGTCGTCCGAAATCCGCGTGCGAACGCCGCGGCCCAGGATGGGGTGCCACCAATGCTGCACGTCGCCCTCGCGGAACTGGCGGGAAGCGCAGCGCAGAATCTGCTCGCGGAAGACCGCGGGTTGGGCATGCACGAGCGCCATCACGTCCTGGAGTTGATCGCGGAAGCCGAAGGCCCCGCCGGATTGGTAGAACCCGCTGCGCCCCCAGATGCGCGAGGCGATCACCTGGTACAGCAACCAGCCGTTGGCCAGGAAATTGACGGATGCATCCGGAGTCTCGACGTGGACGACGCCCAGCGTCCGGTTCCAGAACGTCCAGACGGCTTCCAATGCCGCGCGGGCCCCACCGATGCCGTGGAAGCGCGTGACCAGGCTGCGGGTATCGGCCAAATCGCGGCCGGACCCGAATGTGAAGGCGATCTCGCGTTCCTGCCCGTCGGCGAGATCGATCGGCACCTGCATCGCGGCGCAAGGGTCGAACCCCGCCCCCACGCGGCCGGACAGGCGTGCGCGGATCAGACAGGCGGGATCGGCGGGATTTCCGTTGCGGCCCAGGAACTCGCCGCGGTCGCCGGTCACGGTTCGCCTCGATTCGCTACAGTCCAGAAACACGACGCGTTCGGCAAACTCGCTGTTGTAGGCGTTGCGCGCCAGCAGCGCCCCGGTCTTGGGATCGACCTCCGTCACGACGTGGGGCGCATGCGTTTCGCGGCGATCGCCTAGGACCAATTCAAAGAATCCGGTGACCGACAGACGCCGGGTTCTCCCTGAATCATTGCGCAACTTGACGGCAACGAACTTCACCGGCGCGTCGGTGGCAACGTAGACGCGCATTTCCGCGGAAATGCCGCCCTCCGTGTACTCGAAGACGGTGTAGCCAAACCCATGCCGGGTGGTGTAGGGCATCGGTCCTCGCGCCGGCAGGGGCGAAGGGGACCAGAATCGCCCGCTCTCTTCATCGCGAACGTAGAAGGCCTCGCCGCCTGCGTCGCCGACGGCGTCGTTGTTCCAGGGAGTCAGGCGGAACGACTGCGCGTTTTCGCACCAGGTATACGCGCCGCCGCTCTCACTGACGACGGTGCCGAACCACGGATTGGCCAAGACGTTCACCCAAGGCGCCGGCGTGGGAGATTCGGGGGTGGTGGTAACGACGTACTCGCGGCCGTCGCGGGTAAAACCGCCGGATCCGTTGAACGCCGCCAGGTCGTGAGTCGGCATCTCGACGGCCAATGGGACCTCCGCGCGGCGGCTGCGAATGGGCCTGAACTTGGGCACCGGCACTTCCAGGCCGGCGTGCCGGTTCATCTGCTCGGCGAGAGTGCCGGCGGTGTCGCTCACAATAACGCGAGCGACGGTCTGCATCAGGACTTTGTCCTCGTCGGGAATCTGTTCGAGGCGGCGAATGAATATCCCGCCGGGCCTATCGAGCAGGTTTGCCTCCGAGCGGGAAGTAATCACTCCGACGATCTGGTCGTGCAGCAGTTGCCGGTATCCCGACTGATCCTCGTTCCAGATCACCAGGTCAACCGCCAGCCCGTGCACGCGCCAGTAGGCATGAGCCTGCACAAGCTGACGGACCAGGTTGATCTGCGTCTGGTCCCCGATGCGCAACAGCACAATGGGCAAATCCCCGGAAATGCCGTAAGCCCACAGTCCCGACTGCCCGCGCCGGTTGCGGGCAATCACGCTGCCGGACGCCCGCAAGGATGGGTTGGCGTAGAGGATGTTGCTGGCCAGCCGGCCGTAGAGCTGTGTGTCGGCTTCAGAGGCGTCGAGTTGCCGTAACACGACCTGGCTGTGAGTCCAGGCGAGATCGAAAACCCGGTCGGCCAGGTAGCGGTCACGGTATTTCTCGGCGAGCCCGAGCGCGCCGTCGTAGGTCTCGGCGGCGCCGGTCACGAGATGTGCCCGCACGGTCTCATCCGGGGCGATGACGACGGTGTTGCGTATGGCCACGATCGGGTCAAGGACGGACCCTTCGCTGTCGGTGAGCGAGTCGCGGTGCATCGCGGCGGGGTCGGCGAGCGTGCGGCCGCGGCCGATGAATTCGGCGCGGGCAGTCTCGTAGGAAGTCGGGGCGGCGGTGGCGCCGTGAACGGCCATCAGGTGCACCATCCAGGGCGGCCGCTCCGCGGCGGAGCGAGGCCGGCGGGTGCAGAGAATCGCCTGACACTGCCGAACCAGTTGCGTTTGAACGAACAGGTTGCTGAACGCGGGGTGCGTCGCATCCGCCGCCGCCGGCGCCAGCACCACCTCGGCGTAGCTCGTCAATTCAATCGTGCGCGGATTCCGTCCGCGATTGGTGATGGCGATGCGACGCAACTCAATGTCGTTCTCCGGAGAAACGCCGATCTCCAGATGGGTGTGGATGTCGCCGTCGCGGCGGCGAAATTCCGCGCGGCCCTGCGAATAGATCGCCTCGAAATTCATGGGCTGCCTGGCGGTCGGCTGCCGAGCCGCCGACCAGAACTCTCCGGTCGCGACGTCGCGGAGGTAGCAGAAGGTGCCCCAGCAATCGCGGGTGGAATCCTCCCGCCATCGGGTGATGGCCAGGTCGCGCCAGCGGCTGTAGCCGCCGCCCGCCGCCGTGACCGCAACGTGATAGGTGCCGTTGGACAGAAGATGCACCTCGGGCACCGCGGTCCGGGGCGTAGTAAAGACGCGTTGGTTCGACCCCGCTTCAACTGTGGCGCCCGGAGCCTGAGAAAGCTCGGCCGGGTGCGGGTAAACCGAGGGCGCCTTGGGGACCCGCTCCTGAAGCAGCAAGTCCGTCGCCCGAAACGAGGGGTCCGACTCGAAACGGCGCTGCATGGGGCGGTCGAACAACAAATACGCCAACGAGAGAAGCACCATTCCCTGGTGGTGGGTCATATAAGACCGCACCGTGGCGCTCTCCTGCCCCCGTTGCAGTCGCGCCGGGGCGTAATCGACGGCCTCGTAAAACCCATAACCGTCGAGACGTCCCTCGCGGACCAGGCGCCGAAGGTTGGCGCAAGCCGGCTCGGGATCCACCATCAGTGCCATTGCGCTGGCGTACGGCGCGACCACCAGTTCGTCGGCCAACCCTCTCTTGAACCCCAGCCCCGGAACGCCGAAGGCCCGATACTGATAGTTGAGCTGCGCATCTGTCTTGCTGTATCCGGACTCCGAAATCCCCCAGGGAACGCCCCGCTCGCGGCCGTACTCGATTTGCCGCCGGACCACCGCGTGATACGTCTCATCCAACAGCGTGTGCGCGTAGGTGGGCATAACCAGCAGCGGCATGAGATACTCGAACATCGAGCCGCTCCAGGAGAGCAGCGCCATTCCTCCGCCGGCGCTCGTCAGCGAACGTCCGAGGCTGAACCAATGCTCCTGAGGGAGTTTCCCCTGCGCGATGGCGACAAAGCTTGCCAGGCGCGCTTCGGAGGCGAGCAAGTCGTAGAAGCCGACGTCGAGCCGGCGGTCGGCGACGTTGTACCCGATGCTCAGCAGGTGGCGGTCCTTATCGTAGAGAAATCCATAATCGATGTCGGCCAACTCGCGGCAACGAACGGCGAGTTGCCGCAGTTCCGAGACCCGTTTGGCGGCGAATTCCGAGGCGGCAACGACGGCGGAGCGCAGTTTTGCCAACCCGTCGTTCGCTCCGGTAACCCCAAGCGCGGCGTCGATCGCGGGCAGCAACGTGAATTCCATCCGCGCCACCGCGGTGACGGTCGGCGCCTCGTCGAGTTGCCGCAGCACCTCGCGCAACTCACCGATTTCCGCCGGCCGGGCGTTCTGGGCAACCTCGACCCATGGTGCGATTTGGTTCAGGTCCTGCCAGAACAGCCGGCACTGCCGTTCCAGCGCCTGCGCCCACCACTTCAGTTCACCGCCTCCATCGGGCCCAATCGCCGAGGCGAGCTCCCCGGCTGCCGACGCCAGTTGCTGCATCAGCGCAAGGGAATCGGACAAAGAGCGCGGCGCCGTCGGCAGATCCTCCCGCAACCGCTCCAGGTTGGCGATGAGTTGGGCCTGGCCCGCGGCAGCAGACCCTTGCGCGGATTCGAATAAGAGGTCGAGCGTGACGCGGAATCCCGCGAAGACGGCGGGCCGGAAAATTTCCCCGCCCGCCAGTTCATCCAGGCCCGCCGCCAGGATGAGCAGATGCCCGGCGAGGTTTCCGCTGTCGACGGTGGAAATATAGCGCGGCCGAAGGGGTTCCAGCGTGCGAGTGTCGTACCAGTTGAAGAAATGTCCGCGGTGGCGCTGGAGCTTGTCCATGGTCGCCAGCGTCCGCGTGGTTCGCTCGATCACGTCGGCGATGGGGATGAATCCGAAGTCGTACGCGGTCAGATTCGCCAGGAGCGACATGCCGATGTTCGTGGGCGAGGTTCGGTGCGCCACGCCTTGCGCCAAATCCTCCTGAAAGTTGTCCGGCGGAAGGTAATTATCGACAGAACCGACAAAGGTCTCGAAGAAGCGCCAGGTGCGCCGGGCGATGGTTGTCAGGAAAACCAAATCCTCCGCGGACAGCCGGGGCCGGCGGAGCTTAGCCAGCCGGCTTAACCAAAACGCGATGGCCGGCGATACGAACCAAAGCCCGATCACGGGCGCGGCAACCGCCAGCGCGCCGGGGTGGAGGAGGCGGAGAGCCAGGAAGGCAATAGCCGCCGTGAGCGGCAGCACCACCATGGAAGAGTAGAATCCCCAAACGTTGGTCGCCGCGGTGCGCTGTGCCTCGCGGGCGGTGCGCCACTCCAACAGCCCGCGGCCGGTGAAAAGCATTCGCACCGCCGTGCGGCCGACCGCTTCGAGACTTACCAACGCTTCGTACGGCAAACAGGCCAGCTCAAATCCCTGCTGCAACACTTGCCGGGCAACGGAGTATGCCACCATTGGCGCGTGGTAGATGAGTTGGAGGTCCCCCGGCCGGCGGGTCAGCTCCGCGGCGCCGTTGAGAACCGCCGGGAGCAGCAGAATCCCGATCACCGTCAGCGTGTAAAACAGCGCCGCGCCGGGCAGAAACCAACCGAGGACCAGCAGCGCCAGCAGCACCCCCGGCATCAGGCTCCGACGAACGTTGTCCAGGATTTTCCATCGTGACAGCCCTGAGATCGGATTCCGTACTCGCGGGGCATTGGCCCCCGGCACGCGCGGCAGCAGCCATGGCGTGATCTGCCAGTCACCGCGCATCCAACGGTAGCGTCGGCTCACGGCCGCCGGGTAGGACGAAGGGAATTCCTCGAACAGCAAAACGTCGCTCACCAGTCCCGATCGCACGTGCGCGCCTTCCAGCAAGTCATGGCTGAGAACGCGGTTCTCCGGCAAACGCCCGCCGATCGCCCGCTGGAATACGTCCACGTCATAAATCCCCTTGCCGATAAACGACCCTTCCTCGAAGACGTCCTGGTAAACGTCGGACACGGCGTGCGTGTACGGGTCGATGCCCGGCTCCCCGGCGAAGAGCCGCGCGAATCGGGATCGGCTGGCGCTGGGTATGCTGATGGCGACGCGAGGCTGCAGGATTCCGTATCCCCGGGTCACGCGACCGAGCTTCTCGTCATAATGCGGACGATTCAGGGGGTGGGCCATGGTGCCCACCAGTTGCCGCGCCGAATCGCGCGGGAGTTGCGTGTCGCTGTCCAGGGCGATCACGTACCGTATGCCTTCCAGGCGTGCGGTCGGGCCGACGATGGCGTCAAACCGGCCGGTCTTCCCGCGCAGCGCCTCATTGAAATCTTCGAGTTTTCCTCGCTTTCGTTCCCAGCCCATCCAGACGTTCTCTTTGTCGTTCCAACGCCGCGCGCGGTGGAAAAGGAAGAAGTGGCCGCATTCCCTGACGTGCCCCGGTTCCCCGGCGGCGGCGTGACCGTCGCTGGCGGCGGTGTGGCCGTCGCCATCGGCCTTCTTCTCGACGCCGCTACAGTATTTTGCGTTGAGGGCTTCGATTCCATCGCGCATCTGTTGAAGCAGCGCGTCGTCCTCGGGCAATTGCTCCATCGCGGCGTCGCGGAAGTCGCTTAGAAGGGCAAAGAAGAGATTCGTGTCGCGATTGGCCAGGAAGCGGACTTCCAGCCCTTCGAGTAACTCGTCGATCTCCTGCCTATCCGTAAGAATCGCCGGAACCGCGACGATCGTGCGGCGCTCGGGCGGGATACCCTTTGAAAAATCCATCCGCGGCAGGATTCGCGGACGCACCAGCAACATCGCGCCCCAATTGATCATCGCCAATCCAAGTTGGCTCATGCAAACGCACAATAGGACGCCCCACGCGGCAAGGCCCCAATGCCCAAGGCCATGGCGCGCGGCCCACCACATGACCAGAACCGTCATCGCCGCCGTGATAACCAAAGCAGAACCGAGGTAGGATGTCAGCGGGAATCCCCGGCAAAGCCGACGCAGCAATCGACCAAACGTCACTCGTGACCGCGCGGAACGCTCCAGAATCCGCCGGCCTGGCCCCACGAGAAAATAGCCGACGTGAGTGCGGATCCCGCTCTCCTCCCCGTCGCCGCTTGCGTCCAGGGCGACATTTCTTCGCGCCAATTCCACCGCCAACAGAGCCACTTCGACTTCCGTGTGCGGGCTGTGCTTGGCGATCTCCTCGATGGCGTGGCGATATTGGTCGCGGGTGGTGAAATCCATGGCCGCGTATAACCCGGCTGGATCGGCCAGGAGGACGCGCTCCACCGCACTCATGGTCTCCACGAAATCGCGCCAGTCCGTGGCGCCCAGGAACCGAAGGCTGCCGATGCTGTTGCTGATCGAGACCTGATCGGCCGCCTGGACTTGGCTCGCCTGCTGGAAGACGGTCTCGATGGTCTGCCCCTGCTCCGCGACGCGGTGTTCCAACCAGGTGATCGGGAAGATGACGGCCGGTCCTTGTCCCTGCATGCGGCTGGCGAACTCGGAGATGAACGCCGTCGTGAGTTGTGGGTTCTCCTTGACCATTTCCGCCAACACGAGCACGACCTGGGCCGGAGCGGTGGCGGCGACCTCGAGCATGCGATCGATCCAGTGCGCGGCCCGCTCGCGATCCCGCCGCCCCGCCGCCACGCGCGCCACCACGCGCCGCAAATTCTCCAATAGCGCCAGTCTCAGCATGATCGGGATTGCCCAAAGCTCACCCAGCCGAAGCGGGGTCACCGACTGGTACGACGCGACGAACGCGCGGAGGCTTTCGGCATCGACGCGGCCATCGACGTGCGAGATCAACTCCAACGCGATTGCATAAGCACGCGGGTAACCGGCGGACGGACCGTTCCTCAACTGCGGCAATTCCCGGCTATAGCCCCGCGGCAAATGCCGGCGGGCGGTGCGGATTTGATCCTCGATGAGGTGGTAGTTGTCCAGAAACCATTCGGCCGCCGGGGTGATGCGCCGGCCTCGTTTCACCGCTTCGGTCACAAGGCCGTAAGCGTCCCGCAGCACCGCCTCATTGGCCGAAAGACGGGGGAGGAGGCGATCGTAACCGCGGCCGCCGCCGGCCATCACCTCATGCCAACTGGCCAGAGTCTGGGCATGGCCATCCAACTGATTGACGCTGTATAACTCATCGCGGAGCGGCTGCTCGTCCGGTGGGGAAGGCAAGGCTCCGTCCCCGTCGAGCGATCGACGCCAACGTCTGAACGGTTTCAGTCTTCGCGTAACTTTCGGAAGATCGAACAACAATTCGGGTATACTCCATTTCGCACAGGTGCGGGCTTTTCTATTCGCAGCATTCGCGTTGAAAAAACAGACCGGCGCCCCCTGCCCGAAAGCGAAGGGCGAGGGCTGCGAGCGCGACATCCAGCCATAGCGTACCCGGCCTGCCGACCTATGAGAATCGACAATCAGCCCTTGCCCGGAAAACGGAATAGCCAATCCAAACCGATTGGGCTTAAATTGCCTGCCGACGAACGCCGACGTATACTGGATTGGCTCTTTGAAAACTCGACCACCCGGCCTTTTTGGCCCCGTTTGCATATTTCTTTCACGGGGGCGACTGGTTTCGACCGGATAGCTGTGGTGGCGGTGGCATGCCCAGGACGCTCGATTGGCCTGGCTAATCATTCGAGCAAATTTTAACTGCCAACAGTGATGTTGCAGGCCGGATCGGCTTCAGTGCCGCCCCGGTTCGTATGGCTGTCTAATTAAGCCAGCCTCGGCACGACGTGATGCCCGCATCACGTCGGCCGCAAAAACGCGGGCTGGCCTTCTGATTCGGCCGTTGGTCACAAGGCGAGATTAAGACGGCTGGATGCCGGCGAAGAATGTCGATGTTCGTCGCCGGCATTGAGATCAAAACATCGGATAAGCATGTAGAGGCCGTCATTAACGTTGTCACGGGACTGGGGTTCAAATCCCCACGCCTCCAAGCGGATTAGATGCGAATTAGCGGTTTTTGCCAACAATTCTGCCATCAATCCATTGCAAATTGGCCCACACAGAGTTAGGACTGTGTGGGCCTTTTTTGTTGGCGTTATGCAGGATGAAAACCCATGAACACAGCGACACCTGTTACGTCGGGAATCACGCGAAAGCGCGGTCGAAAGCCTGAACATTATCGCGCCAGTTGGGGCGAGGCGATCAACGGATTGGCCCGGCGCCCAAGCGATGGAAGGTGGCGGATCATTGGCACCGAAATTACCTACACCGAAGTCGATGAACGCCTGGCTGTCCACCGCTTCAAAATGTGGCAAGCAAAGCAAACCGGGGAGAAAGTAGCTTTGCCCATTGCCGAGATGCACGATCTTCAAAAACTCGGCCCGGCAGTGAGCAAGGCGAGGCGACAGGAAATCGAAATCGCTGTTCCTCGCGACCACACGGCCCCGGTTACGGTTAGCCGCGTGGTGTTTGGCGATGAAGTCTGGCCGTGGTTGCGGAAAATGATTCTGGAACGGCCCCAACACGTCGCGGAGCGAACGGGGATTGTAGAAATCGGATACCTTGCGGACCTGCCGCGTCCAAAGCCGTCCCCGACTCTTCAGGAGATTGGCCGTCTCTATTTTGACCGGGCTTCAATTACGCAGCACGAGCGACAAAAGAGCCGGAAATTTTGGAACGAATTCAGCGACGTGGTGGGAATCCAGACCGTTAAAGAATTGACCGCCGAAAGAGCTAGCGCCTATTCGGATTATATCTTCGGAGCAGAGCAAAGCGCCACCTATGTCAAACACCGATTCGGCAAGATCAAAACCATTTTGCATTTTGCACTGAGACGTGGAGTCGCGTCCCAAGAAATTCGCAATGCTCTTGATGCGTGCGCGGTGCTCGTCGCCCCGAAAGCAACCGTTTTAGACCCTCATCCGATCAGCCGGGATCATTACCACAAATTATTGAACGCGGCTGACCCACAGATGAAAGCGATGTTGTTGCTGGCGCTAAATGCGTGTCTTTATGCGAAGGAGGTCTGCGATCTCCGATGGACTGATTTAGACCTGAAAAATGGAGTCCTCTTGGCTGACCGCGGCAAGACCGGCGTTTGTCGCGTAGCTGTCTTGTGGGGAAGAACAATAAAAGCCCTGCAAGCCTTGCCAACACGCCTAGAATCTCCATTTGTTAGCATCCAGGGGTCTCCACAGAACGCCAACATCTTGACCAAAGCCTTTCGCCGGCTGCGGGCTCAGGCCGAGGTTCCGCAAGATGTGACGTTCGGCAACATCAGGGATGGTGCGTACACAAATGCCGTCCAAGGTGCCGGTGTTCAGTTTCAAACCGTGCAAGTTTTGGCGGGACATCGTGTCGGGATGAGCGATCACTATGTCAAACGGAATCCTTCCCTTGTCGCTGATGCCTGTAAGGCCATCGAGAAATCTTATTTTGGTGATGCTTGATCGGCTTACGATTCACACGAGCGCCAAGCCGCGCGGGCATCCAATTTAACGCGCGGTGGAGAAAAGCCATGATCGCACGTCGCAATCTGTCGCAGCTTGCGGCCCACGTGGTCGAATGGATCGAAAATCAGGGCATTGTCGTAGCACCAGGTTCACGGATAGATCGGATGCGGGCAATGCTTGTACCGCCTGATGGAGCGCCCGCACCGTTCATATCTCCCTCTGACAAAGGCTTCGAGCTTGCTCTTGAAGCGGAGCGCGATCTACAAATGCTCGGCTTCACCTTTGAGCAGCTTGCGAATTTGACCCTGGCCTCAGACTTCCAGACACATTTGAGACGGCTGTTGAAAGATGCCGCATTACCGCAAGACGACTCGGAAAATACCATTGGCCGCGATATTCAATGTGAGTTGTACGTTGCCGCAATCTGCATGAAGGCCGGAACGTCGCCGTCATTTGCCGAGCCGGACATACGGTGTATTGTGGATGGTTTAACATTTGGCGTTGCGATTAAGCGTGTTAAGAGTCTTGGCACATTCGAGGATCGCCTCCGCAAGGCAGTGAAGCAGATTAGGCGTGTGAATCTGCCGGGCATCGTCGTGGCAGATATTTCCGTGATGCTCAATCCAACCAATGAGCGGCTCATTCAACCCGTATCTGACGGCGTGTACCGGGCAGCGGCAGACGCGATGATGCGCAAGTTTGTTGACGATCAACATGAGCGATTGCTTGAATGGTTCAGGGGTTCACTCGCGCGCGGGTTGATTCTCATTGACCACCACGTTCGTCAACATCCGGTAGATGGATGGGAACTCGATTCGATGACTTTCGGTGTGAATCTGTCGCCGTCCAATCAGCGCCGGAGCCGGGAATTTGAATGCTTCTGGCGGGCGTTCCAGAAGGGATTGCCCATTCAAACGAATTTCGGATGGAGCAGCGGCTGGCCAAGACCCGCGTCCTCAAGGAGGGGATGATGCAGGAACCCCTGACTGGAAAGACGAGACTGGCGTAAAGGCTTGAGGTATAGGTATTTATTGGTATTTATTCGCAAAATGCAGTATACTGACGTATAGATTAGAATAAATGCCTATATATGGGCGGATAACGATGGATAAAATAAAGAATCCGTTCTCGCCCGGCGCGGGCTCGCCTCCGCCAGAACTTGCTGGCCGCGATGGAATTCTGGAGCAAGCTCGCGTTCTTCTCGGCCGCGTGCAAGAGAAACGTCCGGAGAAGAGCATACTTCTGACGGGCTTGCGAGGGGTTGGTAAGACCGTCCTGCTCAATGAGATTGATCGCATTGCTCAACATGCGGGATACCACGCCATCCAGATTGAAGCTCACGAGGACAAACATCTTGCCACGCTCCTCGCTCCCCACCTGCGCCGTCTGCTTTACGAACTGGACAGAATAGCCGGTGTTGGCGACAAGGTCCGGCGCGGCATCCGGGTGCTGAAGAGCTTTATCGAAGTGGTCAAAGTGTCCTATGGCGATTTTGAATTGGGAATCGACACCCAGCCCGAGAAAGGATCGGCTGACAGCGGAGATTTGGAGGTTGACCTTCCCAATCTCTTTGCCGCTGTCGCCGAGGCCGCGGAAGAACGGAAAACTGCGGTAGCCATTTTGATTGACGAAATTCAATACTTCAAATCACCAGAGCTAAGTGCGTTAATCATGGCAATGCACAAGATGCAGCAGCGTCAACTCCCGCTGGTGCTGATTGGAGCCGGGTTGCCGATACTTCCCGGATTGGCCGGCGAATCAAAATCCTATGCCGAACGTCTCTTCAGTTTTCCGGACATCGGACCCTTGTCGGAAGCGGATTCCGCAAAGGCGCTACAAGATCCGGTCAAAGTGGCTGGGGTGGAATTTGAAGTGAGCGCCCTGCATGAGATTTTTCGGCTCACGAAGGGCTACCCCTACTTCATTCAAGAATGGGGTTATCAATCGTGGAATCATGCCGCTGCCTCACCGATCACGCTTCAGATCACGCGGGAGGCGACTGCTGTCGTTAGGGATCGCCTTGATGAGAATTTCTTTCGGGTGCGATTTGACCGCCTCACGCCGCGAGAAAAGCAGTACCTCCGTGCCATGGCGCAGCTTGGTTCCGGCCCTTATCGAACCAGTGACATTGCAGACATCCTTGGCGTGAAGATCACTACACTCGGTCCGTTGCGCGCCAGTCTGATCCAAAAGGGAATGATTTACAGTCCCGCCCACGGTGATATGGCATTCACTGTCCCTCTGTTCGATGAATTCATGCGGCGGGCAATACCGGAATTCCAATCCAAAAAATAGATTGAGGAAAACCGCGACCCATGAGCACAGTCGGCCAAATCGAGACGAAAACCCGGCAGCGCGTTGTGAAACTATTTCGCGACACGCTGAAATATGACTACCTGGGCGACTGGGAGAAGCGGGAAAACAATGGCGGCATCGAGACGGAACTGCTGCGGGCCTTCCTCAAGAAGCAGGATAATGGACAAACACCTGCCGCAATGGCGATTCCATCGGCAGGAACTGAATTCCGCGCCGCGTGCGCATGAAACTTGGAGCTATTGAATCAAGAACTCTCGGCGGCGCACGGCCGTGCGGAGGCCGTTCACGCCGCCCGCTACAGCTTCTGCCACGTTCATGGCACCACGCGGATTACTCCAGTGATGGCCGTTGGCGTCACGGATCACGTTTGGGGGTTGGATGAACTGGTGGGGGCCGCGGCGATATCGCCTGCTTTCATTCCCCGTCCACCCCTAAGCTGACCGGGGGCGCTCATCGTCGCGAGGCTGCCGGGGTTTTCTTTGGACGGTATGGGTCTCCGCGGTACAATCTGCAATGACAATTTAAGATTCGCGTGTCTGCGAATCGTCGTGGTCAACAAAGTGCGACCCCGGCCATGTGCCGGGTTTTGGGAACCTCAGACGAACCGCCGAGCACGCGCCCTTTCGGGGTGCGTTGCTCGGTGGACGAAACTGTGGTTCCGGGCGGTCGCACGCCTGTTGACTCGGCGTAGTCCACCGATCTGCGGACCCCGTATTTGTTGGTCAGGTCACGTCAACATTGAGGTTCGCCTGGCGGCAATCGCCTTGAGGTGCTTTATGAAATTTATGATGTTTGCCCTGCTTGTAACCGCCATCATTATTTCTCATCAATGGATTGCTCATGAAAGTGATGTTAATAGCATACGTGGAGAAATGGAGAGCAAGCTACAGCGAGATCAAATTGCCTTGGATGGTCTCGTTCAGGAAAATCAAAGGCTTAAAGGGGAAAACAACGAGTTATTGGCGACAAAGGCGCAGCTTGCGAATTTAACGCAAAATGCATCGGCGTTGCAAGAGCAAAATTCCGTGTTGCAAGAGCAAAGTTCCGTGCTCCAGAATCGACTTATGCATTCCCATACTGACTCCGAAGTGGATGAACTCAAGAGACAGCTTAGAGTTGCAGCACTGGCGGCAACTTCGCTTCCGCATCCAGAGCCTTCTTTGAATCACGCTGCAACAGGGTTTCCATCCGCGAATACACAGTCAACGTATCAAAACAATCCCGACGCGTTCTCCCAGACGGAAGCAAACGAATCGCCAAGCCAACGAATGAATCTAAACCGTATCCGGCAGGCGATTGATAATGGGGCCACGGCGTCAGATATACTTTCTGATCCGTACCTGGCCCAATTGGCAAAGAATGATCCCGCAATTCAGGAATTGGTTGACGAAGCGGAGCGGCGCAACGGCAAATAGGTTCAATGGTCTGCCGATCGGGTTTCTCGTTGTTGGGGCGATATCGTGCGGAAACAGCGCCGGTAGGTTTTGAGTCCATTACCCCGGTTTAACCGGAAGGATTGAACATGCGTTTCTCATTCTCCGTTGCACTCGTGGCAGCGATGTTATTCGGTTCTACAACGTGGGCAACACCCAATCGGGATGTCAGCCGGACACCTATTATGCTCATGAATGGGGCCAAGGCTTCCGTAACCGGCTCTGGGGCCACTGAAGAGGCCGCTTATGACGATGCACGGGCAAAGCTGCCCCAAGGTGCAGATGTCGTAACCGTTCGGACTAGACAAGATGCGAATAACGTCTGGTACGTCACGATCTACTACAACTAAATCCCAATCTGACTGGCCGGAAGTCCAGAATGGTTTTTTCTGCGCGGTCGAAAGCACCGCCAGTGGGCAATAGCGATGGAGGCTGACGCCTTTTTTGTCCTTCGAACGCGGCGGTACGTTGTTGTGAATTGGGATGTAGCAACCCATGAAATATCTGATTCTCGCGGCGGCGGTAATCTTCATTGGGGCGGCGACGGCTGTTTGGGCCGAGTCTCCGACCCCGCAGCCGCCCGCCAAGGAAATGATCCTAGACCTCGGTAATAACGTGACGATGAAGTTGGTGCTGATTCCGGGGGGGAAGTTCCTGATGGGCAGCCCCGAGACGGAAGAACATCGCAACTTAGATGAACTTCAGCATGAAGTGACGATCAGCAAGCCCTTCTGCTTGGGCGTGACCCATGTGACGGTGGATCAATTCGCGGCCTTCGTAAAGGACAGCAGCTACAGGACCGACGCGGAGAAGGATGGGTGGTCTTATGGCGTTGTTGTCCGCGACGGCAACCTCGTTGTTGAGAACATTATTGGCTTATCATGGCGCCACCCGACTTTTGAACAGAAGGGGGATCATCCTGTGGTGCAGGTAAGCTGGAACGACGCCCAGGCGTTTTGCGATTGGCTCTCCAAAAAGAGCGGCAAGAACGTACGGCTACCGACCGAGGCCCAGTGGGAATACGCCTGCCGTGCGGGCACGACGACGGCGTATCCGTGGGGCGACAGCCCCGACGATGGCAAAGGCTGGGCCAACTGCGCCGATCAGAGCCTCAAGAAGATGGTTTTCCGCCAGACATCCGTGGGCGTGGGATTCTTTAGTTGGGACGATGGCTTTGTGTTCACCTCGCCGGTGGGGAGTTTCAAGGCCAATGCCTTCGGGCTTTATGATATGAATGGCAACGTGATGCAGTGGTGCGCCGACCGGTACGGGGATTACAAAGAAGGCCCGGCTGCGGACCCTACAGGAGCGGACCTTGGTGATCGCCGCGTGGTACGTGGCGGGTCTTGGAGTTGCCGTCCGAGGCGCTGCCGCTCGGCTTACCGCTTGGCGGCCCTTCCTGACGTGCGGATCGACCGCGTCGGCATCCGCGTGGCGGTGTTGGCATCAGATTCAACGTACGTCGAAATCGAACGACTTCACGTAGCCAGTCAACTTGCACAGGCAACCTACGAAACCGCGAAGGCTGCCGCACGAGAAGCTCCTAAGACTGCCGCGATGAATCGAATGAAAGAAAGTTCGGAATATCGCCAGGCAGTTGACAACCTTGCTAATATTGAAAGAGAATTGGCCGCCGGTGACATAAGTCCTGATGATCGCGTGAAACTCGCCCCCGATAAGCTCAAGGCAAAGGCCCTAATCCGCCAGCTAGACGATAGCATAGCGACCCAAATCTCAATGGTTGGTGACGCCGATGAAGCCACTGTTATGTCCGATCCCGCCGTTATCGCCGCGGGCAAAGCGGAAAAAGCAGCAATGGACCAATACAATCGGGCGATACTGCACTGAATTCTCGGAACATGGTACTTGTAACCTGGCTATCATCCAATAGTTAGCGACTGGGAAACCCTGGTTTATATCAACTGAGGATCAAATGGCGATCACAAGGTGCACACCCCGAAAAGCGCGTCAGTCTTGTGTTCCGCCCCACGTAAATACTTCCGCTACCCGGAATATTTCAACAAAAACAAGCTTTGCGTCACCTGGTCACGCGACTGGCCCGTCGTTTTGGAAGTGCTATAATCGCCATGGCGACGTCCAAAACAGCATATAACTACTGCTGGCATAACATGTTAGAGCCATCGCCATGGCAAAATCCGCCGTTACTACTTATTTCACCATGAGTTATAGCAGATTTTGTCTCGTTGACGAATTATAAAACGCGGGTCATTCTGCGCGTTTTCCATGCACTATTACGCACCGGGGGGAATCGGCAGGCTCCTATCCTTTTACGCGACTGTCATGCGTAACCCTTCACCCGGTTGGAGGCCTTCTTGAGCCGCAACATTGGAAGCAAACTATGATAAGGTCGGTATCGCCCTAATGTGATCCTAAATATATATATCATCAAAACCAACATTCATAGGATCGCTCGAATAACGTTACCTCTCAAATCTATTGTATGAATGAAGATTGAGGACATGAGCCTGCGTTGGTCGATAGATATTACATGCAGTCACCACTGCGACACAATAACAATTAAGGCAATCCGGGCTGGCGCGTAGTCAGCACACATAAAGCCTTTCGCGGTGGTGAACGCGGAGGGCTTATTTGTTGCGCGAGATATCATCACCCATCGTCATAACTTTAGGCGGGTTTGGCTGCGCCCAGAGATGTCCTTCGGCCCCGGCCAAGGTCAGTATCCCGCGCACGCCGGTTGACAAAGCTATCATCAAATTGGTTCTGCCATTCTGCGATCCAATCGCTTATGGCTGGAAGCGTGGTGATTCCAAATGGCAGGTGTCACGCGATCAACTCGAACGTCATTTCAAGGCGATATGGACAAACAAGTGGAGCTTTGACGGAAGGCTCGATTCAAATGACCTTATAAAGAAACTGAGTGGCGATGAGGTTATCGAGCACCAGCGCACGGGCCGATTGTTGCTCGTGCGGTCATACTTCAAAAAGGGCCGGCTTTTAATCAGGTTCGATTTTGACCAGCATGGGGGCCAGACAGATGCGCTCGCGGCAATGGGGTGGGTGAAGAACAACTACCTGCCGTCGATGGTGATTTCCCTGACCGAAGACGGGGTAAGCGGATATATCTGGCTTAAGCTGCCGTGGGGGACCAACAGTTTTGGCGAATCCGTTCCCCACTGCACCATGGCCGAGGCAAATGCGATCAGGGAACATCTCCATGAAATAGTCCAGCCGCTCATTGCAAAGCACGGATTCAAAGCCACCGCGGAAGTGCATGGGAGCTTCCTAAAGCGTATTCATTTCAAGGATGTAAATGGATGCCTGACAGATCCATCGCAAGTTGCCGAAAAGGCTCTTGGCCCCCAAACGAATGTCCGACTGCCAGTATTCGAGACAGTTGAACAAGTCAGGGAATTTGCGGCCGCGGTAGTTAGGTGCGATCCTCGGGACGGGCGACACGATGCGGGTTTAGCTAAGTTGATCGCCGAAGGTAAAGCTGCCGCGGCGGCCTGTCCCAAACCCACTGAAATATTGACCAAACAACAGGTGTGGAGACGCCGGCAAGATAACCTTTACAAACTGTGGGACATGTACGACGATGGACGATTCGATTTGGCGCTAAAGGCGCTCGGAATCCTAGAGTCAAATTTCAACGAAAAAGACGATGCGATGGTGCAACAAGTGGTTGACTGGCGCCCACGAGAAACGCCGGGCAGAAAAAAGAGATGCAAGCTCGATAGAACCGTCACCCCTTTCAACCTCAATGACAAACCGTCACTCGCTAGGCTCGTCATCATGCGGGCGTGGCAACTTCTTGGTATCACCACTAAGGCCCAACTCGAACTCCGCAAAAACGAGGTACTGGAACTCGCTCACGCACTTTACCAGGAAAACCATCTCAGCCCTAACCCGCGGGATAGGCCGCGGGATGCCCGGTTCAAACACACCTTCAAATTCTGGGTCCGCGTATTTGATGGGGCAAAGGCGGGTAACGGCAATGATCCGTATTGGTTCGATGAGGCGGCAATCAGACGAGTACAGACGCGGTTAGAATCATCCGCCGAAGTAATGACCGCAATCGCCACGTTCAATCAAGGTCGCATGGCAAAAAAGAATGGGAAGATAACCACCCGGATATTGGCTATCATCGCATGTACAGTGGCCAAGGATACTATCGTGGGTAAGGATGGAGAAGTCAGCAAAGGTGATGTTCCAATTGATGCAATTGTGGCAATGTTGGCGAATCCAAATTTCGATCTGCCCACCCATTCCAAAGTAGTCGGTGCCGGGGTTAGGATCATTTTGACAGTTACAAAGGCGATTCAACGGGTTGCCGAAGCGATCAAACCGCGCTTTCAGTTCGGTAATGGCGTATGTAAACGGATCGAGGGACAAGCAGCTAAATATAGAATCCTGAAGTGGGATTGGTTCACATTTTTGGGGCCGGCCCCAGCCAAGACCTTGGCCCCGCCACAGACGACGTTAAATACTCAACGGAAGCCTGCTGCTTCAATCACGTATGATGGTGGCGGGGCACCTTTATATACTTTCTCTTCATTACAGTATAAGGGGGGTTCCTCCCCTGGACCCGCTAGCGAGACTGGTTCAACTATCATTTTCAACTCGCGTGAGGACATGGAAGAGGCCAATTATCAGGAATTATTGGAAAGAGGGCTTGTTTGACATGGCAGCACTGCGCACTGAATTGACAATGCCGAGCATATAGGGCGCAGAGGTGATTTGACGGGGAGCGAGGCGCGCAGCGTTATTCGATTTTCAGTTTTAGCCGCTTACCATTTGTAAATAGAATCTGCGACACGTCGATTTGATCCTTTTCTCCAACGATCTTAGCCATTACCGGCATACCACGAAGCGTGGCGACTCGGTTGATCCAACAATCACGGAGCCGGATGAGCAGCGCATTATCCGCTGCAGCCCGATCGTACATCGTCATCGGCATCCACACATCAGCCGCGGGGTGGTAGCCAGGTACATTCACTGTAACGCTCTCTGTGAAGTACAAAACGGTGTTGATTGCGTGGTATCGCGGGAGCAATATCGTCAGGAATGGTGCAATTAGACCCAGTTCAAACGCCAACTCGCCTTCATTTGCCAAGATCAAAAGACCGCGCGGGTCCAAAATTCCAAAATGCTTCGCACTTGCCGCAATTTGGCTATTTCCTTTGCGCACAATTCTGTCTAGTCGCGTTAGGTAAGGCTCCATGAACCTTTCTACGGCTCCCTCACCCCCGTATTGCTCGATTTGTTGCAAACTGACAGTGCGTTGGTCGCGAATAACCGGCGCACGTCCCTCCCGCATCAACTTGGCATACGCGCGCCCGAGTCTGCTAACAAAACCAAGATCAAGAATCGAATTCTTTTGCAGGCACTTCAACTCTGCAATCACACTTTGCGACCGAAATAAATAGTCGGCATTTTCCGGCCGATCCGGTGTAGAGGAAAGTAAATCGTCAATGAGTTCCCCCCCTAGCTCACGCACTATGCGGGGGAATTCACGTTCGATTTTAATCTGACGCCTTTGCACTAACACGCTCATAAGTCTCGTCACTCGAACGGAATTTGGCAACCGTTACGATCATCGCGGATATTTGGCGTGATCCCGGATTTGTTTCGCAGACTCAAGAGGCCAATCAGATTGTTGGTGCTCATATCTCTTGCCCCCCCCGCCCCCCTTGCGAGCCTTTTTCGCTTTAACGTGCCCACCCCGATTGGCGGAGTGAGAATGCCGGGGCGTTGTTAACGCCCCCCAGTGGACTTTGGCTTCGGTCCCGGCTTGCGGTCGGTGGGCACTTTCGCCAAGTCTGCGCGTCGTATGACGTAGCTGCCCCCGATTTGCTGGGCGGGGAGTATGTTGCCCACAATCATATTTCTCACTTGGCGCGGCGTCACGTCAAGTATCTTGGCGGCGTCGGCCACGCTGCAAAAGTCAGACTGCTTGGCCATTCGTGAATCTTACCACAGCAAAATATTTCCTCAATAGGAAGGATTTTGATTGACAATTACTTCCCATTGAGGTAGTATCTATTTAGTGCTGGCCGACGTGGCTGGCAAATAAATGGTCCGGCGGCGCTAGAAACACCCCGGACCGTGGCAAAACCTAACAGAGAGGTTTCGCGATGAATACCGTACTTTCCAATGTCGGGGATAGCAACCCCGTTTCCGTCCCTTCCGATGTAGCCGTAAGCGGCTTTCAACAGGATATGGCCGCGATTGAGCTTGAAATGGCCGACCGGGCCGCACTCGATGCGCAGCGCGACGAAATCAATGAATGGGATTCCGTTCACTGCCGCCATTGCGGGCATGTGACTGCTGGCATGTCGATGGCGGGTTCGCACGTCCAGCTATGCGATTCCTGCATTGTCGAACTGGTCCGCGAACAAATCGACGTAGCCGTATGAAATGGCAGGGTTGGCTTGGGGCCGGGACACTTACCCCGGCCCTTTGTTTCTATTCAGATACCGTTACCGTATGGCACAATGCAATCGCCAGGAATTGCGCCAACAATCTTTTTCCGAACCGCGATGGCAACGCACCAAATGCATTATCCGGAAGGGTACGGGGCTTCAAATCCCCACGCCTCCAATTTTGCCGAAGGCAAAATTAGAGCAGGAGACAGGTGAACAGGAGAGCACCTATAAGAAGCGAATTGTCAAGACAATTCCACCGCGCCCCTGGCGCCGCTGTCTTCCTTCGGCGATCCGGGGGCTGGTCTTGTACCGCGGCGGGGCCATATTCCTTTGACCGCCTC